>JAXLWY010000001.1:0-288767 GCA_046328255.1 Dehalococcoidia bacterium
TTCGCGAGGTGCATCACCCCGACGCGACTCGTGTCCGGCTCCGTCGAGAGTCGGCGCAGCAACTCCTCGTCATCGCGCCGCTCGGGAGGCAGGTAGAACCGGTTGATGGACCGATGCGCCCACGCAATCGGGTAGAGCGCCTCCTGGGCCAGCGAATTGGCGCGCAACGAGCGATTCGCAAGCTGTGGGTCGACCGTCTCGAGCTCCTCGTACCCGCCGAGGAGCACACGAGCAGTGTCCACGCACGGCCCTCGAAGCTGTGCCATCTCGGCGGGCCAGCTCGCGTCCTCGAACGTGGCAAGCGCATCCGTGACCCGCTGACGTTGAGGAAGCAGCGACTCGACGAGCATCGGGGCCTCGTCGGGGTGCCAGTGCCGCCCCGCGCGCGCCATCGCCTCCATCGCCTCGAGGAGGATGTCGATGGCCTCGTTCAATCGCTCGGCATCTGCCATGCGCGCCACTCTACGCCGACCCGAGGCCGCCTAGACCGGCTCGGGCGCCGATCCCACCGCCGCAAGCCTGCGCTTCGCCTCGGTCAGCAGGTCCGCGGAGAGCGGCCCCCTGAGGGCGGCCGCGACGTTGTCGTGGAGGTGCTCGACGCTCTTCGTCCCGACAATGGTCGTGTCGAGGTCGGGATTCGACAGCGTGAAGCGCAGCATGAACTCCATCCGCGTCATGCCGTCGGCGAGCAGCTCATCGAGCTTCGCCTCGTCCCAGCGGTCGCGCATCGTCTCCGTCCGCAGCATGTAGTAGGGACGGTGCTCCCAGTCGGTCGGGGCCCCACGCGCGACGCCACCGCGGATCACGATACCCGCCCCCGCCGCCGAGGCCGTCGCGATCACGGCCTCGTGCTCGCGCTGCAACGCCGAGTACGGCACCTGGAACGAGTCGAACACCCCCATGTCCACCTGCTCGCTCATGTGCGGCAGCGTGCCGGACACGCCGACGAAGCGCACCTTGCCCTCGTCGCGGAGCTTGAGCGCCTCCTGGAGCGCGCCGTGCTCGCGGAACTCCACCGCGGTCAGGCTCCGGTGGAACTGGACCAGGTCGAGGTAGTCGGTCTGGAGCAGGCGCAGCGAGTTCTCGACGCCAGCGCGGACATTCTCAGCCGTATGCACGTGCTCGCCGCCCGTTCCACCCGGGACACACCCGCACTTCGAGGCAAGGAAGTACTCGGACCGCCTTCCCGGGATGCAGCGCCCGATCAGCTCCTCGCTGCGCCCGTAGTCGATGGACGTGTCGATGAAGTTGATGCCCGCGTCGAGCACGGCGTTCAGGATCGCGCTCGCACCCGCCTCGTCCAGCGAACGCAGCTCCATCGCGCCGTACCCGAGCGACGTGACATCGAGGCCCGTTCGTCCGAGCGCCCGCCGCGGCAGATCAGCCATCAGGGTTCCGCCTTCCCGCGGTGGGTTGCTGGGGTGCATGTTGTGCACGCATTCTAATCACTCGCCATCGGCTCCCCGTTCTGCCGGGACGTCACGTGTCTCACTGCGGGCGGCGGAGTGCCGCCTCGATGATCGCCCTCACGACGGGACCCGCCTGCGCGGACCCCGCGCCCGCGCGCTCCTTCAGCACGGCGACGGCAACGCGAGGGTGATCGACGAGCGCGAACGCGATGAAGACGGCGTGCGACGCCTCGCCCTCGCCGACCTCGGCCGAGCCGGTCTTCCCGCCGACCCGGACGCCGGACAGCGACGCCGTCGAGGCCCACCCCGCCTGCACGCTGTACTCCATGACCTGCGCCAGCTCTCGCGCGACAGACGCGGGCAACGCGCGCCGCCACTTGGAGGCGGAGTCATCCGCGAACAGTCGAGGCGTGGGCACGATGCCATCGTTCGCGATCCCCGCCGCCACCAGCGCCAGCTGAAGCGGCGACAGCTGCAGCTCGCCCTGCCCGAACGCGGTCATCGCGAGGCCGCGCTCATCCTCGAGGTAGCGTGGGGTGGTATTCAGGCGGCCGGCCTCCGTCGGCAGCTCGAACGGCGGCGCCTCGAGGAGTCCGAACGCGCGGGCGGTGTCCTCGAGGCGGGTGGGCCCCACCTGTTCGCCGAGCCGCGCGAAGAAGGTGTTGCACGAGTACGCGTAGGCGTCACGCACCGTCCGCGTGCTCTTCCCCGGCGGCTCGTTCCGACTCGAGATGGGGATGCCGAGGACGGAGATCGTCACCGGGCACTGCGCGGGCGTCGAGGGCTCGACCAGCCCGTTCGCGAACGCCGACGCAAGGGTCACGGTCTTGAACGTCGAGCCCGGTGTGTAGAGACCCTGTGTCGCTCGATTCAGGAGCGGGCTGTCCGGCCTCGTGCGGAGCGCCTCCCATCCGCGATCATCGACCGCGGGATCGAACCCGGGATTGCTCACCAGGGCGAGCACCTCGCCGGTGTGCGGATCGAGTGCGACGGCGGCGCCGGGCGCCCCGTTCATCGCCCGCACCGCGGCACGCTGCACGTCGAGGTCGAGGGCGAGTCGCACGTCCTCGACCGGACCGGGCACGCCCCCCAGCTGGCGGAGCGCGCCGGCGACGGACGAGGCCTCGCGACCCGTCAGGCGGTCGGCGGCGGCTGCCTCGGCGCCGGAGGAACCGCGCGCCGCATCGAAGTAGCCCACGACATGCACCGCGCCGGGCTCGGTGTACACGCGGTGTCGACTGCCGTCGGACTCCACCACGGTCTCCGCCAGGACGGCGCCGTTGCGGTCGAGGATGCGCCCTCGAGGGGCGCGCGCGGCGAGCGCACTCTCACGGCCACCGTTGATCCGAGGGTCGTGTCGCAGGTCCGCGCCGCGCACCACCTGCCAGTAGCCGGCAGCGAGCGCCAGCGCGAGGAAGGCGCCGAGGATGGCAAGCCCCAGCCGCTCGATGCGGAGCAGGGAGTCGCTCACGCTGCGCCCCCGTCACGCGTCGCCATGCCTCGAGGCGCCGCACGCCCCGGAGGCTGCGCGAGCCGCACGATCAGCCCGAGGACGACCCAGCTCATGAGCGTCGAGCTGCCTCCGTAGCTGACAAACGGGCTGGTGACGCCCGTCAGCGGAATCAGGCGGAGCGTGCCGGCAGTCGGCACCAGCACCTGCAGGCCAATCGACGCCGCGAGTCCGGCCACGAGGAGCTGCGCGCCCCGACCTCGCACGCCTGACGCGAGCTGCAGCCCGCGAACGGTGAGCACGGTATAGAGGGCGAGGCAGGCGAGCGTCCCCACGAGGCCCCACTCCTCGCCGATGACCGCGAACGGGTAGTCGGTGTGCGCGGCGGGGATGAGCGTCGGCACGCCGCCCGCCGGACCCGCGCCGAGCACGTCTCCGCTCGCGAGTCCGCCGATCGCCTGCAGCGCCTGGTAGCCGAGGCCCTCCGCCGACGACCACGGGTCGAGCCAGATCACGACGCGCTCCTGCGCCCTGCTCGACACCAGCAGCACGCCGAGGGCTCCCGCCGCGAGGACGCCCAACGCGCCCACGAGGGACCTCTGACGTGCGCCCGCGAGATACAGCATCGCGACGAACAACCCTGCGAGGAGGACCGCAGGCCCAAGGTCGCCCTGCAGCACCACCGCGCCGATGCTCAGCGCCGCGACTGCCGCCACCTGCACCGACGCCAGGCGCACGGCCGCGGGCGCCGCGCCGCCGGCATCGTCGTGCCGCGCCGTGAGGGCTCCGTCGGCGAGCAGGCCCGCGAGCAGAATCACGGTCGCGACGCGGAGCGCCTCCGATGGCTGGAACAGGAACGGCCCGGCCCCGAGCCAGAAAGTCGATGCCCGCTCTCGCCCGGGTCCCGTCCGACGACGAGCGTCGCGAGCACGAGCATGAGAGCGATCGCGAACCACACGACCCGGTACCGCATGACAAGCGCGGGCAGCCGCGGGAACCACAGCAGGGCGGCGAAGGCGATCCAGCCGAGGATGACCCACCCGGCCTGCCGATCGACGAGCGCCGGCCGCACCCGGGAGACAACCATCAGCCCGAGCGCCGTGAGCGCCCAGGCGGCTCCCAGGAGGACGCCGTCGATGCGCACTCGGGTCACCCTCGCGAGCAACGGACCCGCGAGCGGGAGCGCCATCACGATCCCGAGGAGCGGTGCGAGCGGGCTCGGCGCGCGCTGTGCAAGGGCGAACCAGACGGCGCCCGGCCCGAGCGCCAGCAGGAGCGTCGTCAGGACAAGGAGCCAGCCGTCCTCGTTGATGACGACGCGCCCCCTCCGAGGGGCACGCCCCGCCGAGGCGCTCACGCGGGCTCCTCGCGGACGGCGAGTGACACCTGTCCGACGCGGATCACGTCATCCGGCAGCAGCTGCACCGGCTCGTGCACCGCGCCCCTCGACGAGCGTCCCGTTGGCGGAGCGCAGGTCCTCGATCCACCATTCCCCATCTCTGAAGTCGAGCCGCGCGTGCTGCCTCGAGACGTAGGGGTCGGGAATCGCGATCGTGCTCGAGGGGTCGCGCCCAATGAGGTTCGTGCTGCCCAGCAGGTAGCGCCGTCCGAGGAGATCGGCGGCTCCGTTCGCACCCGGTCCCACGTCGACGACGACGAGCTCCGGGACGGTCTCATCCGTCGCGGCCGTCTCGGCCTCCGCCGCGGCGTGGAGCGCCCCGCGGAGCGCCCAGCCAAGCCGCAGCACGATGGCGTACAGCAGCACGACCACCACGATGCGGAGGCCCTGCACCACAAGCGCTGCGTCCGGGGCGGTCAGTTCTATCGATGTCCCCACATCCCAGGCCATCCAGTATGCGCCGATGCGACGCAATCGCTCGCACGCCCTTTACGATCGACGTGCGGCGGCTGGGCCCCGCGACGAGGATCGCGGCGGTCGCGTGCCGCCGGCATTGCAGAGGCATCGATGGCAGCACCAACGCGTGACGAGGCCGATCGCTACGCGCTGAGCCGTGGCGGCACAGTCCCGTTCTCCAGAGCACGCCTCTTCGAGGCGCAGGACCGCCGCCTCGGCCGCCCGCTGCGCGCGTGGGTGCTCGACGAGCCGCCGGCGTCCGAGGGCCGGCATCGCCTCCACGAGCTCGCGCGCGACGCGAGCCGCCTCACCGACAGTGCCTACCTGCGCGTCGTCGACGCTCTCGATGAGCCCGAGCGGCTCGTCGTCCTCGTCGACGCGCCCGCCGAGGGCGCGTCGCGAGCGCAGGCGGAAGGCGAGTCAGCCCTCGTCGACCGCGTGCGCGCGCTCGCATCCGCACTCCGCGAGGCGAGTCGGTGGGGACTCGAACTGCGACGTCTCCCGCCGCGAGCCCTCCTCGATGGGGCACTCCAGCTCGACCCGATCGAGGTGTTCCTCGGCGATGGCCCACCACCGAGTCCGCGCGCCATCATCACCCGCGCACTCACCGAGGCGTCGACGGCGCTCGATCTCGCCGACGCGCATCCGCTCGCCGCGCTGGCGCGCGCCTGGTCCGAGCCCTCACGCGCCACCGGGATCGAGCGTCTGTCGGACCTCCCCGGGCAACTCGAGCGCGCGACCGGTGGAGTCGCGCCGGTGGACCATGCGTGGCTGCGCGCAGGCGACGACGCAGGCACGGCCTTCTCGAGCACCGACCCCACCCTGCGACTCGACCTGCCGCCGTCGCCACTCCCTTCCGACGACGAGCGGCACGTCGATGTCCGTCCTCGGTTGGTGGTCCGACGGCGCCCGAGCCGCATCGACGCCCATCGAGTGCTGCTCGGTGCGATCGCGCTCGGGGTCTCCGTGCTGGTGCTCGGTGGCCTCTCCGTGATGGTGCTTGGCCAGCGCGCCGCAGCGCCGCCCTCGGCCGGCACGCCGGTCGCGTCCGAGCAGGGCCCACCTCAGCCGCTGGCGGGGCAGGTGCTCGTCATCGTCAGGGCGCAGGAGGAGTCGTTCGTGCGTGCGACCGTCGACGGCACGGTGCTCTTCGACGGGACGATGCGCAGTGGCGAGACGAAGTCGTGGCAGGGCCGCCAGCGGGTCCAGGTCTACACGAACAAGGGCCGCTCGATGAACATCACGATCAACGGCACGGACCTCGGCCCCTACTCTCCCGCGATGGGACACCCGGACTGGAACCAGATTGACTTCGGCTTTGGCCCCGACTGGCGCCCCTGATCCCGCGGACTTCGAGCCGGGCGCGCTCCTCGAGGGGCGCTATCGCGTCGACCGCCGGCTCGCCCTCGGTGGCTCGAGCCTGGTGCACGCCGCCACCGACGTTCGACTCGGGCGGCCCGTTGCGCTCAAGATCGCGCTCACCATCGAGGGCGGCCCGCAGCTCGAGCGAGAGGGGGCGCTCCTCGCCACGCTCGCTCACCCGCGCGTCGTGCGGCTCCTCGATGTGGTGCCGGGCAATCGCCCCGTGCTCGTCCTCGAGGAGGGTGGTGTCTGCCTCGAACAGCTGCGGCGCTCGAACGGGCCGGCCCCCGACGACCTCCTCTCGAGGTGGGCCACCGACCTCGACGATGCGCTGCGCTACCTTCACGGATGCGGCGTGCTCCACCTCGACGTCACGCCCGCCAACGTCCTGGTCGGCGCGGACGGCCACGCCAGGCTGATCGACTTCGGCAGCGCGCGGGCGATTGAGGACCCACACCAGCCGCTGACCGAGGGCACACCGCGCTTCATGGCGCCCGCGCTCCGGCGCGGCGAACCGCCGAGCATGCAGGCGGACCTCCACGCGCTCAACGCGACGCTCGCCTGTATGTCGGGCTGCAGCGCACCTCCCGAGGTCTAGAACGGCAGCTCGACGCCCACGCCTTCCTCGCGCGCGCGACCCAGGACGTACGCGCTCGCCGCCACGTCCTCGATGCCAATCCCCTGGCTCTCGAACAGCGTGATCGCGTCCGAGGCGGGACGCGGCACCCTGCCCGACACCACATCGTGGAGCTCCACCGCGTCGCGCCAGCGGAACGTGCCCCGCTCGGCGGCCCAGATCAGCTCCCCGCACTCGATCTTCGCCTGCTCGAGGTTGTCGACGGCGATCAGCGCCGCGCGCGAGATCGTCGCGTCGTCGACTTCCCGCTTCATCCAGCTGTTCGAACCGGCCGCGGTCACGTGGGTGCCCGCCTCGAGGAGCGCGCCGTCGAACACGGGCTCGCGCGCCGTGGTGATCGCGATCAAGACCTGGGAACCGCGGAGCGCCTCCTCGGGAGACGCGACCGGCACGACGTTCGCACTCACGCGATCGCGCATCTCGGCGGCGAAGCGCGTGCGGCGCTCCTCGTCGCGACTGAACACCTTGACGGTCGCGACCGGCCGCACGGCGCACACCGCCTCGACCTGCGTCACGGCCTGCCGACCCGCGCCGATGACTCCCACCACCGAGGCTTCTGGCGCAGCCAGGTACTTCACCGCTACGCCGGTGGCCGCCCCGGTGCGGATCCACGCCAGCGTCCCCGGCTCGAGCACGGCGTCGAGCCTGCCGCTGGTCGTGTCGTAGAGCAGCGTCGCGGTCGAATGGCGGACGCCGTACGCGTTCGAGCCGAGCACCGCCCCGCCCATCAGCGTGGCGCCCGTGCGTCCGAAGCGCATCCGCTGGCGCGGCAGGTTCTCGACGAGGCCCTGTGCCTCCTGGTGAAACAGGTCGTCGAGCACATCGACGCACTCGCGCACGGAAAGCAGTCGTGCCACGTCCGCATTGCTGAGAAAGAGAGCCATGTCCTGAGCCTCCAGCGCGCGAGGTGCGCGTCACGTGAACAGCCGTGCGTGCCGGGCCGAGCCTGGTCAGGCATCCGAGGTCAGCTCGGGCGGATGAGCAGCTTCCCGGTCGTCTGGCCGGCGGCCATCTGCGCGAGCGCGACCGGCACGCCATCGAGGCCCCACTCGCCCCCGAAGTGCGGCGTCAGCTCGCCCTTCCGATGCCACGCAAACAGGTCCTTCATGCGCCACTCGTACTCGGCATGGTCACGCATGTGATCACCCAGGCCGGGCCGCGTGAAGAAGATCGAGCCCGCGCGCTGAAGGAGCGTGGTGTCGAGCATCGTCACGGGACCCGACGCTGCCCCGAAGAGCACGCACGTCCCGCGCCGCTTCGTCGCCGCGATCGACTGCTCGATCGTTGCCGCGCCCACGGCGTCATAGACGACATCCACGCCCTCGCCGCCGGTGGCCTCGCGCACGGCCTCGAGGACGTCGCGCTCCCCCCGATTGATGACGACGTCGGCGCCCAGCCGCCGCGCGAGGGCCACCTTCTCCT
Organism: Dehalococcoidia bacterium; assembly: GCA_046328255.1. Lineage (GTDB taxonomy): Bacteria > Chloroflexota > Dehalococcoidia > UBA2979 > UBA2979 > RBC038. The sequence goes on from JAXLWY010000001.1 coordinate 8,136, forward strand.
CGCTCCCGACGATCGCCAGCACTCGGGCACCGCGCGCAACCGCGATCTGCACCAGGAGGTGGCCCACCCCGCCTGCTGCCGCGTACACGAGGCAGGTCCGCCCCGCCTCGAGGTCGAAACTGTCGCAGGCCAGATAGTGAGCGGTCGTCCCCTGGACCATGAGCGCCACCGCTACGTCATCGCTCACGCCGTCATCGATGGGCACGACGCGCCACGCGGGCACTGCGGCAAACTCGGCAAAGGCGCCCGGCAGCGGGTGCCAGTAGACCACCCGCTGCCCGAGATTGAGGCCATCGACACCCTCGCCCAGTCCGGCCACAACGCCGGCCGCCTCGACGCCGGGGACGAACGGCGGCTCTTTCCGGCGCGCCGTGCCGGTGACCATGCCGACATCGGCGAAGTTCACGCCTGCCACGTGCACCCGCACGAGGACTTCACCGGCCGCCGCGACCGGCGTCGGGAATTCGTCGGTCCGCACCGATTCGACCGGCCCGAACTCATGCTGCACTGCTGCACGCACAGCGACCTCCCTCAGACGACTCGTCCCCGGCGCCGACCGCCGCACGACGAGTCACGAGCGAATCCTCGAAGGGTAGGGTCGGAGACCCGGCGGTGGCGACTCTCAGCCGGGCTGCGCAGCGCTCGAGGTTCCCGGGTGGGCTGACAACTCGAACACAATGGCGTATGACTCGGGCCGCATGCGGAGGAGCGCACATCATGACCGGTCAGCGGCGCGAGGTGGCAATCGTCGGCGCGTACGAGTTCCCGTTGCGGGTGGCGCCCGGAGTCTCGGACATCCAGATCCAGGCGCTGTCGATCAAGGGCGCGCTCGACGACGCCGGCCTCTCATGGAGCGACGTGGACGCCCTCTACGATCCGGCGCACGGCGCGGGCGGGGGCGGCCTCGGGATGGCGGCCTACCTCGGGATCAAGCCGACGGTCGTCGACACGACGCAGGTCGGTGGTTCATCCTCCGAGTTCATGGTCGCGCACGCCGTCCGTGCGATCGCCGAGGGCAAGGCCAACGTCGCGGTCGTGAGCCACGGCCAGACGGCCGCCTCGGAACGCCGCAACACGGGCACGAGGGGTTCCACGGGCATCGGTCCTGCCAACTGGCACAGCAACCTCGAGGACTCCTACGGCATGACCACGATCGGCAACTACGCCCTGGTCGCACACCGGCACATGCACCAGTACGGCACACGCAGCGCCGACCTCGCCGAGATCTCGGTCGCGACCCGCCACCACGCGACGCGCAATCCGCAGGCCGTCAAGGCGATGACAGACCTGCAGTTCGTGGGCGTCGGCGAGATCACCGTGGAGGACGTGCTCGACTCGCGGATGATCTCGGATCCCCTCCACCTCCTCGAGTGCTGCATGGTCTCGGACGGCGGCGGCGCGCTCGTGATCGCCTCTGCCGAGGTCGCTCGGGGCGCGCGGAAGCCGCCCGTGTGGGTCCTCGGGACCGGCGAGGCGACGAAGTACCGCGAGAACGAGAGCGACATCACGGTCAGCGCCGGCGCGCAGAGCGGACCGATCGCCTTCGGACAGGCCGGAGTGAGCGCCGCCGAGATCGACGTCGCGATGATCTACGACTCGTTCACGATCACGGTCGCGGTCTGCCTCGAGGACATGGGGTTCTGCGGCAAGGGTGAGATCAAGGACTTCGTGCGGGGCGGCCGGCTGCGCTTCGACAGCGGGATGCGACCCGCGCTCAACACCGATGGCGGTGGGCTCTCCTCGAATCACCCGGCGGGGCGAGGCATCTTTCTCCAGATCGAGAGCGTGCGCCAGTTGCGAGGCGAATCGACCTCGCAGGTTCCGGGCGCACGACTCGCGGTTGCGCACGGCAACGGAGGCTCCCTCGGCGGAGCGCACTCAGGCGGGACGGTCATCCTCGCGAAAGACTGAGGCCGCCGATCTCGGACCGCGGACCCTCTCTTTGACGTCGGGTAGGCCCCACGAGGTCAGCGTGCGTACCTCGACTCGGTGCCGGTCGTCCAGAGCACTTCCTCGAATCGGTCCGACAGGGACCTCGTCAGTACCGCGACTCCGGCAATCAGCGTGACGCCGATCGAGATGATGAGCGCGCCCATCGTGAGCGTCGCGCCCGCCGACAACGCACCCGCGTCGCCGGTGACCACCAGGTAGGTGTTCTCGACGCCAAAGGCCACGACGAGCACGCCAACGACATGCGCCATCCCGGCAAGCAGTCGCAGCAGCACGCCGCCACCGCGCGAGCGCACGAACTTGTTCGCTCCGCAATGAGGACAGCGGTTCGATCGGGAGAAAACCCGCTGGCCACAGAGCCCGCAGAGGTCGATTGGTTCCATACGTTCACCTCTCTATCGGGAGCGGGGACGCTGGGGAGGCACAATTTTACCCTCGCGTAACAACGGCGCGCCTCACCCGTGGATGTGATGCGACGTAGCCGCTCAGTCTCGCCAGCTTTCGAGTGGTCCTCGGTCCGGCCCCTGCCTCCTCGGTGCGTACCGCAGCGCCACGGCCCCCGAGCCGAACTCCTCCCGCCCCACGAGTTGGAGGTCGAGTGGCTTCGACAATCCCTCGAAGAGAGTGCGTCCGTGCCCCGCCACGAGCGGTTGCACCACGAACTCGTACTCGTCGATCAGCCCGAGCTCGGTGAGCGCCAGCGGGAGCGTCACGCCGCCCACGTAGAGCGCGCCGCCCGGCTCCTGCTTCAGCCCTCGCACGGCCGTTCCGAGATCCCCGCGCAGCAGCTCGGCGTTCCAGTCGACGTGGCCCAGCGTGTTCGAGACGACGTACTTCCTCGCGCGATGGATGATCCCGGCGAACGGCATCATCCAGTCGTCCATCCAGTCAGGCCTGACGCCCGTCTCCGCAGGCTCCCGCCAGGCGGATTCCATCATCTCGTAGGTAATCCGGCCAAAGATCAGGGCATCGGCCCGGGCCAGCGTCTCGGCGGCGTGCCGATGCATGTCCTCGTCCGCCGGCATCACGCGGTGATCGACGCAGCCGTCGAGCGTGACGTTGATGGAGTATCGAAGGGGTCGCATGCGTCACCCACCGATCTGCCCGGGTGGGCGTGGGAGCGTGAACGCGATGTGTCGCCAGTGTATGGTGCGCCCGGCAAGATTCGAACTTGCGACCTCTGCCTCCGCAGGGCAGCGCTCTATCCCCTGAGCTACGAGCGCACGATCACTGGTGCCGAAGGCGAGACTCGAACTCGCACGGGGTAACCCCCACTACGCCCTGAACGTAGCGCGTCTGCCTATTCCGCCACTTCGGCATGCCTGCGACGCCATCTGACCGCGGACAGCTGGTGGGCGGTACTGGACTCGAACCAGTGACCTCTCGCGTGTGAAGCGAGCGCTCGTACCAACTGAGCTAACCGCCCGCGGGACGCGTGCGTCGCCCCAGCAGGGTATCGCCCGGCACGCCGCTGATTCAACTCGTGCCGTTGCTGCCCTCGGAAGCCTCGATGGCGAGGTCGGCGCCGTGGCGGAGCGTGCGCACCGCCACCACTCGAGGCCAGGCGAATCGCCTCAGGAAGCCGGCCCCCGTCCGGCTGCGGCCCCTCGAGGCGTGAGAGCAGCGCCCGCGGTCCCCGCGCGCCAGCCGACGTGGGTCCGAGGGCACGATGGAGCGCCCTCGCGAGGGCGGGGCGCGCGTCGGTGACCACGCCGTCGATGCGCGCATCGGCCGCCAGCCCGAGCAGTGCACCCTCCTCGAGCGGCGCACTCGCCAGCACCTCCGACGGCACGCCCGCGTCGCGCAGTGCCTCCAGCGTCGGGGCGAGCGTGGGCGCCTCCGAGGCGAGCACCGCGTTCCTCGCCACGAGCGCCGCGCCGAGCCAGCTCACTGCGCCGCGCCGCGGGCATCGAGGAGCAGCCGCCCGCGAGGCACGTCGTGGCGGAGCTCGGTGCGCTGGCCGGGCACCCGCAGCGTCGGCTGGGCGACGGCGAGCTCGTGGCGCGCGCCCTGCACGACCGTGAGCAGCGCCGCGGCCGCCTCGCGGGGCGCGAGCAGCAGCGCGGCCCGCTCGAGGCGTTCGAGGCGCTCCGCCACGGGCGCATTCCAGGCCGGATCGAGCCACTCGAGAGCGGCGCGCGCCGCCGCCGCGAGCGACGCTGCCGCGGAGGTCGGATCGCCGTCGGGGCCCGCGTCGGTGCGGCGCACGAACGCCCACAGGTAGTCCGGCCCGCCGGCCTTCGGTCCGGTCCCCGAGAACTTGAACCCGCCGAACGGCTCGATGCCGACGCGCGCGCCGGTCGTCACGCGGTTCACGTACACGGTCCCCGCCTCGATCGCGCGCGCGGCGCGCTCGATAGTGCGCGGACTCCGCGAGTAGACGCCCGCGGTGAGGGCGTACGGCGTGGCGTTGGCGATCTGGTACGCCTCGTCCTCGTCCGCGAACGGCACCACGACGAGGATCGGCCCGAACAGCTCCTCGATGGCGGTGCGCGCCTCAAGTGCTCGCACGGCGGGGATCTCGACGATCAGCGGGCCGGCCAGGAGCGAGGCGTCACCCCCACCCCGTCCCGGTTCGGCGAACCGGTCGAGGAGGACCGTGCCCTCCTCGCGGGCGCGCGCCGCCGCGCCATCGAGTCGTGCCCGCGCCTCCACGTCGATGATCGGGTTGACGCGCGTCGCGGCGTCGAGGGCTGACCCCACCTCGAGGGCGCGCGCGGCCTCGACGAGGCGCGCGCGGAAGACCTCGAGCAGCGGCGCGGCCACCAGCACGCGCGACGCCGCCGAGCACTTCTGCCCGGCGTGGCCGAACGCCGAGCGGATCACGCCGTCCACGGCCTCGTCGAGGTCGGCGTCGGGAAACACCAGGATGGCGTTCTTGCCGCCCATCTCCGCGACGAGCCCGCGCACGCCGCCGTCGGCGCCCTCGATGCTCGCCACGGTCTCGTGCAGGCTCGTGCCGACCGCGCGCGATCCGGTGAACGCCACCATCGAGACGCCCGGGTGCGCGGCGAGGGCGGCGCCGGCCACCTCACCGTCCCCGGGCAGGCATACCAGCGCGTCGAGGGGAACGCCGGCCTCGTGGAGCAACATCGCCAGTCTCGAGGCGATCAACGGCGTCTGCTCGGCGGGCTTGAGGATCGCCGCGTTCCCCGTCGCGAGGGCCGCTACGGTCATCCCGCACGGGATTGCGAGCGAGAAGTTCCACGGCGGGATTACCGCCACCACGCCTCGAGGCGCGATCGTCGCGCCGTGCGCGTCGAACAGGCGCTCGGCCTCGCCCGCGTAGTACCGGAGGTAATCGATCGCCTCCTCGACCTCCGCGAACGCGTCCGCGCGGTCGCGCCCACCCTCGAGGACGATCCACGCCGCGAACTCGTGCGCCCGCTCCTCGAGTCGGCGCGCGGCGTCGAGAAGGATCGCGCCGCGCTCCGCTGCCGTGCGCACGCCCCACGCGGGCTGTCCCCTGCGCGCAACCTCGACGGCGCGCGCGGTCGCCTCGAGGCCCGCGAACGCGATCGTGCCGAGGGGTGCACCCGTCGGCCGCGAGGGGCTGCGGACCTCGCCCTGCCGCGCGGCGGGCAACGTCTCGCGCCCCGCCTCGAGGGGCACGAACGTGGGGGACGCGTCGCGCGCCGCCGCGAGCGCGGTCTCGAAGTCGGCGCGGAACGCGGGGTCATGCCAGCGTGCCGCGGGCGCGCGTCCGAAGCCCTCGCGCTCCTCGGCACGGGCGGGGGCATCGAGGGCGCGTGCGGGCGGCGGGCGCAGCAGCTCCTCGGGACTCGCGCCCGCACGACTCTGCAGCAGGAACCCCGCCTGCGACGAGTTCTCCAGCACGCGCCGCACGAGGTAGGCCATGCCGGGCAGCAACTCCCCCACTGGGACGTAGTCACGAGCGGTCCAGCCCAGCTCAGCGAGGGCGCGACTGGTCCCCTCGGCGGTGCGAAAGAGCGTCTGGTGCTCGATCGCGCCGGGCGCCAGTCCGAGGTGTTCCGCGACGGCCTCGGCGTATGCGTGCGCCCTCGCGTTGTGGCTCGCCACCGCAAGCCGGATTCCCGACGCGCCCACGAGGCGGCTCACCAGCTCCTCGAAGCGCGCGTCGGTGGCGGCCTTCGCCGTCAGCACGGGCGGCGCCCATCGATTCGCCGCGGCCGTGATCGTTTCGAAGTCCCAGTACGCGCCCTTCACGAGCCGGACCTGGAAGGGCACGCGCCTCGAGGCCGCGAACCGCGCGTACGCCTCGGCGAGGGCAGGCGCGTCCACGAGGTAGCCCTGCAACACGATTCCCGCGTCGGGCCAGTCCTCGAGCGGTCCGTCCCGGCCAAACGCACGCTGGAAGACGGTCCACGCGAGGTCGCGATACGCGAACTGCTCCATGTCGACGGTGACGCCCACGCCCGCCGTCCGCGCTGCCTCGCAGATCTCGAGGAGCCCCGGCAGCACGCGCCGCACGGACCCCTCGAAGTCCACGGGCGAGAAGTGCGCCGCGAGGGACGACAGCTTCACCGACACCTGCAGCGCGGCCGTGCCCGCCGGCGTGCGGAGTCCCCTCGCGGGATCATCCGCCAGCCGCCCGATCAGCGTGCGGTACCCCTCGACGTAGGCCGCGGCCTCGGCGTCGGACAGCACGGCCTCGCCGAGGATGTCGAACGACGGCACACGTCCGTGCGCCGCGAGGTACTCGATGGTCGCGCGCACGGTCTCGACGCCGGGCGGCGTGATGAAGCGGCGCGCAAACACCTCGGCGGAGCGCCGCGCGGTCTCGCCGACGACGGGCGCGGGCAGCGCGTCGCTCCGCGCGAGCCGCAGCAGCCAGCGCAACCCTCGAGGCAGCTCCGGAAACGAGTCACCGAAGTACTCGTGCGCCAGCCGCTTCGCCTCGCGGCCCCCGCTGTCGTGATCGAGCGCCGCGAGCACGTCCATGTAGCGCAGCAGGCGGTCGCGGAAGCGGTGGTCGCTGACCGCATGCGTGAGCAGCCAGTCCTCGATACGCTCGGCCGCACCGGGCCGGTAGCCGTTCGCCGCATCGAACAGCGCGCGCCCGAGCGCCTGCGTTCGCTCCTCGATTACCGCGTGCGCATCCCGGTCGACCATCGATGCCTCCACCATCGAGGATAGCGATGCGGCTCGTCGTTCCCGAGGGGCGCGCACCCGGCCGCGCGTGGCACAATCGAACGGCTGCGAGGGAGGTCCGATGCGCTCGTTGTGGCCCGCGCTGTTCGCCATCCTGGCGCTCGCCGTCCCGGTACTGTCCGCCTGTGGCGGTGAGTCGGGCGCATCCGCGCTCGCCACGGCCACGCCGGTCCGTACCATCGAGGTCGACCTGCAGGACATCGCCTACACGAGCAGCCGGCTCGAGCTCGCGGCCGGCGAGGTGGTCGACCTCGTCCTGACCAACAGCGGAGCCCTCGATCACGACTTCACCATCGACGAGATGCCGGGGCAGGCGCTGGTGCTCGGCCCCCAGACAGCCTCGCACCAGGAGCACGCCACGCACGCGGCGGTGCACGCGGCACCCGGCCCCGGCAAGACCGTGACCGCGCGGCTGCGGCCCTCCTCGAAGGGCCAGTTCGCCTTCTACTGCTCGGTCAAGGGCCACCGCGACGCGGGCATGGCCGGCACCCTCCTCGTGACGTGACCGCCCTCGATCGCGAGCCCGCCGAGGCCTCCGTCGAGCGTGCGCGCTGCGGCTGGGTCGCCCCCGGCGATCCCCTGATGCGCGACTACCACGACCTCGAGTGGGGCGTGCCGCTCCATGAGGACCGCGCGCTCTTCGAGCTCCTGACCCTCGAGGGCGCACAGGCGGGCCTGTCGTGGTCGACTATCCTCCGGCGGCGCGAGGGCTACCGCGCCGCCTTCGAGGGCTTCGACATCCCTCGGATCGCGGCCTACGGGGACGCCGATGTGGCGCGGCTGCTCGCGGATCCCGGCATCATCCGCAATCGCGCCAAGGTCCACGCCACAATCGCGAACGCGCGTGCCACCCTCGAACTGCAGGCGGCGCACGGCAGTCTCGATGGTTATGTGTGGCGCTTTGTCGGCGGCGCACCGAGACGTAACGTGTTCACTTCGAGGGCAACTATCCCCGCCCAGACCAGCGAGTCGAAGGCGCTCAGCAACGCCCTCCGTCGCCTCGGGTTCTCGTTCGTCGGACCGACGATCATGTACGCATTCATGCAGGCGGCCGGGCTCGTGAACGATCACGAGACGCTGTGCTTCCGCCACTCCGAGGTCTGACGCCACTTCCGAGACCCGTTCGTCCGCGCGCTCCTCCCGCGCCCTTCCCCATGGTTCACACGGCGCTATGCTCCGCGCGACCGGGAGCGAAGGAGAGTGCATTGACCTCACCATATGGACGTGACGTGCGCCTGATGCTGCGCGCGGCACTGGCGCTGTTCGTTTTCACCGTCCTCGTCGGCATCCTGAACGGCACCGACCTCGTCGACTTCGACCGCAAGACCCTGCTGACGCACGTGCACGCGGGCACGCTGGGCTGGATCACGATGAGCGTCCTCGCGGGCGCGATCTGGCTCTTCAGCTCCGACGAGCGCGAACCGCAGAACTACATCGTGATCCTCGCGAGGGTGGTCCCCCTCGCGATCACGGCCTACGCGCTCGCGTTCCTCACCACCTTCGGCGTCGCAAGGCCCATCCTCGGGATGACCGTCGGCATCCTGATCCTCTCGGGCTTCCTGTGGGTGCTCGGGCAGTCGAGGGGACGCGTGCTCAGCGTCCCGCACGCCGGACTCCTCGTTGCGCTCGCGATGTCGGTCGTCGGCGCCACCCTCGGCGTCCTGCTCGGCTACATGGTCGCGACGCCGGACGCGGGCCTCCCGGAGTCCCTCCAGGCCGCCCACCCGGCCGCGATGGTTGTGGGCTTCCTCGTTCCCGTCGGCATGAGCTTCATCGAGTGGGCGCTCGACCCCGAGTCGATCCGCCGCCGGGCGAGCATTGCGGGCTGGCTGCAGGTCGGCCTGCCGTTCCTCGGGGGCCTGATGGCGGTCGTCGGCCTCCTGATGAACATCGTGCCGCTGCTCATCCTCGGGACACCGCTCGAGATCATCGGGCTCGTGATCCTCGCGGTCCGCATGCGGTCGCAACTGCTCTCGGCAAACCCGATGGCTCCCACCCCCGCGCGGAACGGCCTGATGGCGCTCATCTTCCTTGCGGTGAACATCGCGCTGCTCGTGTACCTCATCAACGCCTACTTCTCGCAGGATCTGCAGCCGCCGGAGCGCACCCTCGAGGCGCTCGATCACTCGATCTTCGTGGGTGTGATGACGAACGGGATCTTCGCCCTGATCGCGCGCTTCCGAGGGCGCATCAGCGAGGTGGCGGATCACGTCGTGTTCTGGGGGCTCAACCTCGGGGTCGCGGGCTTCCTCACCGGGTTGCTGCTCGACAACAACTGGATCATCCGCATCTCGACGCCGATCCTCGGACTCGCGTTGCTGCACGGCATCGCCACGGCCTTCATGGCCCTCGGCAGGCCGCCCCAGGACTCCTCGATGGCGTGAGCGGGGGCACCACGGGGCACTGCCGCCCGCACTCGCTATCATGCGCCTCGAATCCACCAGCGCCCCGTGCGAGGAGTCTCCATGTCCGACAACCTGAACTCATTCGGCGCCCGCGCCACCCTCGAGGTCGGCGGCGAGCGCCACGAGATCTTCCGCCTTGACGCAGCGGCCAGTGCCCTCGGGATCGACCTCGCGAAGCTCCCCTTCACTCACCGGGTGCTCCTCGAGAACCTGCTCCGCCGCGAGGACGGCGTCGGCGTCGACCGCCTCCAGATCGAGGCCGTCGCGAAGTGGGTCGCCACCGCCGAGCCGGATACCGAGATCGCGTTCATGCCCGCGCGCGTCCTGCTGCAGGACTTCACCGGCGTCCCGTGCGTCGTGGACCTCGCCGCGATGCGCGACGCCATGGTCGACATGGGCGGCGACCCCAGGAAGATCAACCCGCTCGCTCCCGTCGACCTCGTGATCGACCACTCGGTGCAGGTGGACCAGTTCGGGACCAACCTGGCGTTCGGCTTCAACGCGGAGCTCGAGTTCGATCGCAACCGCGAGCGCTACGAGTTCCTCAAGTGGGGTCAGGGCGCATTCGACCATTTCCGAGTCGTCCCGCCCGACACGGGGATCGTGCACCAGGTCAACCTCGAGTACCTCGGCCTCGTGGTCATGGCGCGCAACGGGCAGGCGTACCCCGACACGGTCGTCGGCACCGACTCCCACACCACGATGATCAACGGTCTCGGGGTGGTCGGCTGGGGCGTCGGCGGCATCGAGGCGGAGGCGGCCATGCTCGGCCAGCCCGTCTCGATGCTGATCCCGCAGGTCGTCGGCGTCCGCCTCACGGGCCAGCTCCCGGAGGGCGCCACGGGCACGGACCTCGTCCTGCGCGTGACCGAGCTGCTGCGCGCCCGCAACGTCGTCGGCAAGTTCGTCGAGTTCTTCGGCACCGGCCTCAGCACGCTGCCCCTCGCCGCCCGCGCCACGATCGCCAACATGTGCCCCGAGTACGGCGCGACCGTCGGCTTCTTCCCCGTCGACGACGAGACGCTCTCCTACATGCGCTTCACCGGCCGCCCCGAGTCGCTCATCCAGCTCACCGAGGCGTACACGAAGGCGCAGCAGCTCTTCCGCACCGACGCCACTCCCGACCCGACCTACAGCGAGGTGCTCGAGCTCGACCTCGGTACCATCGAGCCGAGCCTCGCAGGCCCGAAGCGCCCGCAGGACCGCATCGAGCTGAGCGCGGTGCCCGCCTCGGCGCGCGCCACCATCGAGGAGGCGATCGCCGCGGGCGCGAGTCGCGAGGGCGTCCACGTTGAGGACAGCGTCGGCTACGACCTCGAGAACGGGCACGTGGTGATCGCCGCCATCACCTCCTGCACCAACACCTCCAACCCCGAGGTGATGGTGGGTGCGGGCCTCCTCGCGAGGAACGCGGTCGCGCGTGGGATGCGCACGCGCCCGTGGGTGAAGACCAGCCTCGCGCCCGGCTCCAAGGTGGTTACCGACTACCTCGACGAGGCCGGGCTCACCGACGACCTCGACGCGCTCGGCTTCAACCTCGTGGGCTACGGCTGCACGACATGCATCGGCAACTCCGGTCCGCTCCCCGAGGCGCAGGAGGCCGCCATCAACAGCGGCAACCTCACCGTGGCGGCCGTCCTCTCCGGCAACCGCAACTTCGAGGCGCGCGTGCACAACAACGTCCGCGCGAACTACCTCGCCTCGCCGCCCCTCGTCGTCGCGTACGCCCTCGCCGGGCGCATGGACATCGACCTCGCGCACGAACCGATCGGCGAGGATGCGAGCGGCGTCCCGGTCTACCTCCGCGAGATCTGGCCGAGCCAGAAGGAGGTGATGGACACCGTCCAGGCCTCGGTGAAGCGCGAGATGTTCATGCGCGAGTACTCCGACGTGTTCGCCGGGGATGACCGCTGGCGCGCCCTCGAGGCCCCCACCGGTGAGCGCTTCGCCTGGAACGATGCGTCCACGTACATCCGCCGTCCCCCGTTCTTCGAGAACCTCCCGCGGGTGCCCGCGCCCCGGGGCGACATCCGCGAGGCGCGAGTCCTTGGACTGTTCGGCGACTCGATCACGACCGACCACATCTCGCCCGCCTACAACATCGCCCCGAGCTCGCCCGCCGCGAGATACCTCGAGGCCAACGAGGTGTCGAGGGCGAACTTCAACACCTACGGCGCTCGCCGCGGCAACCACGAGGTGATGATGCGAGGCACGTTCGCGAACGTCCGCCTGCGCAACCGCCTCCTCGACCGCGAAGGCGCGCTCTCCGTGCACCTCCCGGACGGCGAGGAGATGCCGATCTGGGACGCCGCCGAGAAGTACCAGTCCGAGGGCGTCCCGCTGATCCTGCTCGCGGGCCGCGAGTACGGCTCGGGCTCCTCCCGCGACTGGGCCGCCAAGGGTCCGATGCTGCAGGGCGTCAAGGCCGTGATCGCGCAGTCGTTCGAACGCATCCACCGCTCGAACCTCATCGGGATGGGAATCATCCCCCTCGAGTTCACGGACGGCGCCAGCGCCGAGTCGCTCGGCCTCACCGGCCGCGAGCGCTACGACATCGAGGGGATCGCCGCCGGCCTCGCACCTCGCCAGTCACTGAACGTCCGAGTCGTCGCCGACGACGGCAGCGAACGGTCGTTCACGGTGCGCTCGCGCATCGACACGCCCGTCGAGGTGGAGTACATCAAGCACGGCGGCATCCTGCAGTACGTGCTGCGCGAGCTGCTCAACAGCTAGCGCAATTGCCAGCACGGCTACATCACGTCGAGGGAGGTCGCGCGGCCTCCCTTGTTCGTTGCCGCCAGGGCGATCTGCCGGCGGCCCGTCGAGGCTTGCGCCCACATCGTAATATCCCCCGACAGGCGAACCTGAGGAGGGGCAACCGATGGTGCAACCACCTGTCACGGGCAACGGTCCGCTCGACGGCATTCGCGTGCTCGAGTTCTCACAGATCGTCGCCGCACCCACGTGCGGCTACCTGCTCGCCGACCTCGGCGCCGACGTGGTCAAGGTCGAACCGCCCGGCGGCGAGCAGACGCGCCACACGGCCGCGGTCGTGCCGAACGAGGGCAAGGGCTACCAGGCCCTGAATCGAGGCAAGCGCAGCCTGATCGTTGAGCTGCACGACCCGCGCGGCCGCGAGATCATCCAGAAGATCCTCCCGACAATCGACGTCCTGCTGATCAACTACCGCCTCGGCGTCGCCGAGCGCATGGGCATCGACTACGACACGGTGCGCCAGTACCGCCCCGACATCATCTACTGGCAGAACACGGGATTCGGGGAGGGCGGCCCGGACGCCTACCGCGCGGGCTCCGATATCGTGGCGCAGGCCTACTCAGGCCTCATGGCCCTCGACGCCAAGCTCAACGACGACGGCGCGCCCGACCTGATCGCGAGTCCCATCGCGGACATCGCCAGCGGCCTCGGCGCCGCGATGGCCATCTGCGCCGCGCTCTACCACCGCAACCTGACAGGCGAGGGCCAGCGCCTCTCCTCCTCGCTGCTGCGCTCGTCGCTCATGCTCATGAACGGCACCGTCATGCGCGAACCCGTCCACGACTCGGTGGTCCGGGATCCGATGATGGCGGAGCTCGCCGCCCTGCGTGAGTCCGGCGCCTCGTACGACGCGCTCCTCGCGAAGCGCAAGGCGCTGCTTCTTGCGCGAGCGTCGTTCCGGCTCTACTACGGCGGCTACAAGGCGAAGAACGGCGGGGTCGTCCTCGGCGCCCTCACGAGGGCGAACCGCGACGGTATGCGCAAGGTGCTCGGCATCTACGGTCAGGAACTCTCGGATGAACCAGGCTACGACGCGCACGACCCCGCGAACCAGAAGAAGGCCGAGGAGTGGAAGCGAGTCATCCGCGCCAAGTTCATGGAGCGCACCGTCGAGGAATGGGTGCACGACTTCGATCAGGCAAAGGTCCCCGTCGCCCCCGTGGCCTGGCCCGAGGACATGTTCGACAACCCGCAGGTCGAGGCCGACCAGATGATCTTCGAGCTCGAGCACGCGGTCACCGGCCCGCAGCGCGTCATCGGACCCATCGTCACGATGTCGAAGACGCCCACGGGACCGCATCGCGCGGCCCCTGCGCTCGGCCAGCACACGCGCGAGGTGCTCCTCGAGCGCGGCGTCCCCACCACCGAGATCGACTCACTCCTCCAGGACGGGGTGATCTACCAGATGTAGGCGGTCGCCCGACCCCAGCCTACTGAGGCGTGGGGAAGCCGATGACGGGCGAGTCCCCGAAGGGGAGCAAGGCCTCGCGCCCCTACCCGATCCGCGGGATGCATCGAGAGCCACGTCGCTCGCCCGAACAGCCCATCGAGGCCGCTGGCCATCGAGATGCATTCGCGTACGACGTGCGACTCCCCGTAGGGGTGCCCAGCCTCGCGCCTACCCGATCCCCTCGGTGTGTCGGCTCCACGACCCGCCGAGGGCTCGCCGGCAGAACGGCGCACCCGCATCCGCTGGCTGAGCCTGTCGAAGAGCGCGGGTCGGCGAAATGGGCCGACCATCGACTCTCCGTGGGGGCGCACAGCCCTGCGTCCCTATCGCCATCCCCTGGGTGCAGCGAGGCCTGCATCCCAGGGCGCGGTGCCCTCGGAACGCGCTCCCCCTAGCCCGCGACCTGGCGACGTCACCTCGAGGGTAAAGTGCGGGCTCTGCCCGAGAACTTTTCCGCCGACTCCATCACCGTCTCGGAGAGCGTCGGGTGCGCGTGGATCGCGGGCGCAGGTCGGTCGCCCGCGCCCATCTCGACGGCGAGCACACCCTCGGCGATCAGCTCGCCCGCGCCCGCACCGACGATCCCCACGCCGAGCACCCGCTCGGTGCCGGCTCCAGCACGAGCTTGGTCAGCCCTTCCGTTCCGGCCGAGGGTGGTCGCGCGCCCGAGGCGCCCAGGAAGCTCGCGATCTGCACCGCCTGCCCTCGATTGCGCGCCTCGTCCTCGGACAGGCCGCACCACGCAATCTCCGGGTCGGTGAGAACACCACGGCACGGGGATCGCGGCGGGTCCGGCATCGAGGGCTGGCCCGCGATCGTCTCCACAGCCACGCGGGCCTCGTGCGTCGCCTTGTGCGCCAGCATCGGCTCACCCGCCACGTCGCCGATCGCGAAGATCGAGGACTCCGCCGTCCGCCGCTGCGCGTCCACCTCGATGAACCCGCGCGCGCCGACCTTCACCGCGGTCTGCTCGAGGCCAAGGTCGCGCGAGCTCGGCGTCCGCCCCACCGCCACGAGGACGCGCTCGACCTCGCGTGCGCCGTCGACGTCCGCGCCCGAGAGGTCGACGCGCACGCCGCTCCCGGTGTCGTCCAGCTGCTGCACGCGGGTCCCGAGGAGAAACTCGACGCCCTGCGCACGCAGCCGCTTCTCCACCGGCGCCACGAGGTCGCGGTCCGCGCCCGGCAGCAGCCCCTGCGTCATCTCGACCACCGTGACCGCCGACCCCAGCGCGCGGTACACGCTCCCCAGCTCGAGTCCGATGTAGCCGCCGCCCACGATCAGCAGGCTCGATGGCACCTCGGGCACCTCGAGGGCGCGCGTGGAGTCCCACACCCGCGGGGACTCGAGCGCGAGCGCGCCCGGGCGCGCCGGACTCGAGCCCGTGGCGATGATGGCGTAGTCGAACTCCACCTCGACCAGCTCGCCGTCGAGGCGAACGTGGACCGTGTGCGCGTCGGTGAATCGAGCACGGCCCTGCAGGTGGCGCACCCTGCGCTGTCGCGTGAGCATCCCGAGGCCGTCCGTCAGCTTCCCGACGACGCGGTCCTTCCACCCTCGCAGCGCGGCGAGGTCGACGGTGGGCTTCTCGAAGCGAATCCCGAACTCGGCTGCCTCCTCGGCCTGCTGCATCACGTGCGCCGCGTGCAGCAGCGCTTTCGAGGGGATGCAGCCGCGGTACAGGCACACGCCGCCCGGCTTCGGCTCCGGGTCGATCAGCGTGACGTCCATTCCCATCGTCGCCGCGAGGAAGGCGGCGGGATAGCCGCCCGGCCCCGCGCCGATCACCGCGAGCCGTGTCCGCTCCGTGGTCATGCTCAGCCCTCCAGCGCGATCAGGAGGGGCTCCGCGATCGCCTCCTCGATCCAGGTGAGGAATCGGGCGCCGTCGGCGCCGTCGATCACGCGGTGGTCATGCGACAGCGAGAGCGGCATCCGCAGTCGAGGTTGCCACGCCTCATTCACCCAGGCAGGCTGCTGCTCGGCACGTCCGACGCCGAGCACGCCCACCTCCGGCCAGTTGATGATCGGTGTGAACTCGCCAATGCCCATCCCCCCGAGGTTGGTGAGCGTGAACGTGCCGCCACGCATCTCCTCGACGGTCAGCTCTCCCGCGCGGGCCCGTTCGGCCAGCGACTGCAGCTCTACGGACAGCTCGATGATGTTCTTGTCGTCGACGCCGCGTACCACCGGCACGGTCAGCCCTCGAGGCGTGTCCACGGCGACCCCGATGTCGTAGTGCTTCTTCAGCACCAGCTCGCCCGCATCGAGGTCGATGCTGGCGTTCATCCTCGGATGCGCCTTCAGCGCGGCCGCCACGATCTTGAGCAGGATCACCGTGACAGTGAGGCTGCCGCCTGCGTCGGCGGCGCGCTGCTTGTAGCGCTGCCGCAGCGCCTCGAGCTCCGTCACGTCCACCCATCGATGCAGGGTGTACGCGATGATCGCCCACGAGGTGGCCATGTTGCGCGCCACCGTCCGACGAAACCGCGTCAGCGGTTCGCGTTCCACCGGCCCCGCCTGCGCGAAGTCCGGCAGCGGCGGGACTTCGATGCCGCCCGTGGGTACGGAGCCGCTGACCCGTCGAGGGCGGCCCCACGACACCGCGGCCGCAACTCGCGGGCCGCGCGCTTCACGTCGTCGTCCGAGCGCACCGCCCGGCCCGTCCCCTGCATTGTCGATCAGATCCACGCCGATCTCGCGCGCCAGCCGCCGCACCGAAGGCGACGCGAACGGGCGGGCGCCCCACCCATCGAGGGCGCGGCGGCGCTGCTGGCGGCGGCACGGGGCTGGCGGCGCGGTCGATGCCTCGACTGTCGCGACCGCCGTCGCGGGAGGCTCCGGTGCGGGCTCGGCCACGGAGTATGCGGTGTTCCGGATGGCGGCGTGCAGCGGCGACGGGAGTCGCAACAGCGGCGCGGCAGCCGCGGGCGCTGAGGTTGCCGGCGTCACGGCCGCGACGGCAGGGACCGCCGTGCCGGCGTGGCCATCGAAGCCCCGCCGTCCTCGAGGACCAGCACCAGCTGCTCCACGCCAACGGTGTCGCCCGCCTGACGTGGATCGAGGCGACGCGACCGGCCGCGGGCGCGGGCACCGATGGTGCCTTGTCCGTCTCGATCTCCATCACCGACTGCTCGGCCGGCACGATGTCGCCTACCGCGACCATCACGCGCAGCACGTCAGCGCCAGATCCTCTTCGCCCAGGCTCGGCAATCGGAACTCGAGGGTCATGCTCGTCCTGCCTCGTGCGCGCCTTGCGGTCATGTCCGCGCCGGGTTCGGCTTCCTCGGGGTTGATGTGCCCAGCTCGTCGATGGCGCGCGCGACCACCGAGGCCGGCAGCGCTTCCTCGAGGCCAGCGCGTGCAACGCCGTGAGCGCGATGTGCTTCGCGTCCACCTCGAAGAAGTCGCGCAGCTCCGCCCGCGTCGCGCTCCGCCCGAAGCCGTCCGTCCCGAGCGAGGTCAGCGGCGCGGCAACGAAGCGCGGGCGATCGAGTCGGGCAGCGCCTTGAGGTAGTCCGTGGCCGCGACGGCGACGCTCGGCGCGCCCACGCCCTCAACCGTTCGCCCCGAGACTTTCCTGAGCGCAGTCGAAGGGCCTGTCGAAGGCCCGGTACGCCAGCCAGTTGCTGCGTCACGAACGGCACGCGCGCCCCTCCTCGAGCGGATGGTGGCGGTTCCACCGCTCGACGTCGAGCGCCTCGCGCCGCAGCTCGGTGTACGAGGTCACCGAGTACACGTCGACGGCCACGCCGTACCGCTCCTCGAGGAGTGCGGCGGGGCCGTCACCACCCTGTTCGATCGCCCCACTCCCGAGGAGCTGGACGCGCGGCCTGCCCTCGGCGCGGCAGCAGCTCGGAGGCGGTAGATGCCTCGCACGATGCCCTCGCGCACGCTGGGGTCGTCCGGCATCGGGCTGCGTGTACGCCTCGTTGCCCACGGTGAGGTAATAGAAGACGTCCTCGTTCGCCTCGTGCATGCGCCGAATGCCCTCGCGGATGATCACCGCGATCTCGTACGCGTACGCCGGGTCGTACGAGACGAGGTTCGGCACTACCGAGGCGAGCAGCTGGCTGTGGCCGTCCTGGTGCTGCAGTCCCTCGCCGGCCAGCGTGGTGCGCCCCGAAGTCGCGCCGACGAGGAACCCGCGGCAGCGCGCGTCCCCCGCCGCCCACGCCAGGTCCCCGATCCGCTGCAGCCCGAACATCGAGTAGTAGACAAAGAAGGGGAGCGTGTGGACGCCGTAGTTGGCGTACGCGGTGCCCGCCGCCAGGAACGAGGCGAACGAGCCCGCCTCGGTAATGCCTTCCTCGAGGATCTGTCCGTCCGTCGATTCGCGGTAATACAGCAGCTGGTCCGCATCGACGGGCTCGTAGAGCTGCCCCATGTGCGAGTAGATGCCGAACTGGCGGAACAGCGCCTCCATGCCGAACGTGCGCGCCTCGTCCGGCACGATCGGGACGATGTGCGGCCCGAGGCCGGGCTGACGCAGCATCGCCGCGAGCATCCGCACGAAGGCCATCGTCGTCGAGGCCTCGCGGTCGCCGCTGCCGGCGATGAACTCGCCGAACAGCTCCTCGGGAGGCGCGACCAGCGGACTCGGCACGGTGCGACGCTTCGGCAGCATGCCCCCGAGGGCCGCCCGTCGCGCTCGCAGATACTCCATCTCCGCCGAGTCCTCGGCAGGCCGGTACAGCGGCGCCCCCACCACCTCCTCGTCGGACAGTGGAATCGAGAAGCGGTCGCGGAACTGCATCAGCTCCTGCAGGTTCAGCAGCTTCTGCTGATGCGTGACGTTCTTGCCCTCGCCCGCCTCGCCGAGGCCGTAGCCCTTGATCGTCCGCGCGAGGATGACCGTCGGCGCGCCCTTTGCTTCGGTCGCGGCGCGGTAGGCTGCGTACACCTTCTCGGGATCGTGCCCGCCGACCCGCATCCGCCAGAGGTCATCGTCCGAGAGGTGCTCGACCATCTTCAGCAGGCGCGGATCGGCTCCCCAGAAGCGCTCGCGGATGTAGGCGCCGCCTGCCACCGTGTACTTCTGGTACTCGCCGTCGACGACGTCGGCCATCCGCTGCGCGAGCAACCCCTCGGTGTCCTGCGCCAGCAACGAGTCCCACTCGCTGCCCCAGATCACCTTGATCACGTTCCAGCCGACGCCGCGGAACACCGCTTCGAGTTCCTGCACGATGTTGCCGTTGCCGCGCACGGGCCCATCGAGGCGCTGCAGGTTGCAGTTGACCACGAACACCAGGTTGTCGAGGTGCTCGCGCGCCGCGAGCGAGATCGCGCCCAGCGCCTCCGGCTCGTCGGTCTCGCCGTCGCCGATGAAGCACCACACCTTCTGGCCGCCCTCGGGCTTGAGCCCGCGGTCCTCCAGGTAGCGCATGTAGCGCGCCTGGTAGATGGCGCTCAGCGGCCCGAGTCCCATCGAGACGGTGGGGAACTGCCAGAAGTCGGGCATCAGCCAGGGATGCGGGTACGACGACAGCCCGCCCTCGGGTGCGAACTCGCGTCGGAAGTTGTGCACCTGCGGCGCCGACAGCCGCCGCTCGACGTACGCGCGCGCGTACACGCCGGGCGCGGCGTGGCCCTGGAAGTAGATCAGGTCGCCGCCGCTCGGGTGGTCCGGGCCGCGGAAGAAGTGGTTGAACCCCACGTCGAGGAGCGTCGCCAGCGAGGCGAACGTCGAGATGTGCCCGCCGATGCCGCTCGACTTCTCGTTGGCCTCGACGACCATCGCCATCGCGTTCCAGCGGATGATGCTCTTGATCCGACGCTCGAGCGCGCGATCGCCGGGAAACGCGGGCTGGCGATCCGCGGGAATGGTGTTGACGTACGGGGTCCGCGAGGTGACCGGCAGCGGCACCCGCGCGCGCTGCGCCTCGATCTGCAGGCTCTCGAGCAGGTCCCGCGCGCGCTCCGGCCCGCGCCGCCGCAGCACATCGTGCAGCGAGTCCACCCAGTCGCGCGTCTCGAGGGCGTCCAGCGCTCCGATGTCGGGCACGGCCGCGCTTGCCATCGAGGTGTCGCCGGCCGCGGGCAGCGGGTGCGGCATCGGACGTGGCTCCGTCATGGCGTGCTCCCTCGCAGTCCCGCCGCTGCCTGCTCGCCCGCGTGGTAGGACGAGCGCACGAGCGGCCCCGCCTCGACGTGCTGGAACCCGAGGGCGCGCGCGGCCTCGGCCAGCGCCGCGAACTCGTCCGGATGCCAGTAGCGCGCGACAGGCAGGTGCTTCATCGAGGGGCGCAAGTACTGGCCGACGGTCAGCAGGTCGATGTCGTGCGCACGCATGTCCTCGAACACCGCCACCAGCTCCTCGAACGTCTCCCCGAGGCCGACCATGACGCCCGACTTCGTCGGCATCGCGGGATCGATGTCCTTCACCGCGCGCAACACCTCGAGCGAGCGCGCATACCGCGCCTTGAAGCGCACTCGCGGGTAGAGCCGCGGCACGGTCTCGATGTTGTGGTTCAGCACCACGGGCCCCGCTTCGACGACGGTGCGCAGGGCCTCGAGGTCGCCCTCGAAGTCCGGCACCAGCACCTCCACCTGCGTCGAGGGCCGCGCGTGGCGAATCGCCCGGATCGCCGCCGCCCAGAGTCCGGCGCCCCCGTCATCGAGGTCGTCACGGTTCACCGAGGTGAGCACCACGTAGTCGAGGCCCAGCCGCTCGACGGTCCGCGCGAGCCGCACCGGCTCGAGCCAGTCGACCACCCCCGGCCGTCCCGAGGTGACGGCGCAGAATCCGCACGCCCGCGTGCACGTGTCGCCCAGGAGCATGAACGTCGCGGTTCCGGCGTTGAAGCACTCGCCGATGTTCGGGCAGCGCGCCTCCTCGCAGACGGTGTGCAGCTCGGCATCCCGCAGCAGCCCGGTGATCGCACTGAAGCGCTCACCGGCCGGGAACCGCGCGCGAATCCACGAGGGCTTGGGCTCCCGTCGAGGCCGTTCCACGAGCGGCAGCGCCTCAGGCACGCACCGGCTCCTTCGATTCAGCCATCCCCTCGACGAGCCGCGCGTTGAACGTCCGCGCGAACGCAGCGAGCAGCACGCGCTCCACCTCCTCGGGGTCCACGCGTCGGCCGAGGACATGCGCGAGCGTGGTCACGCCTGCGTCCTGGCTCCACGGCACGATCGGGGCGAACCACCGGAGGTCGGTGCTCACGTTGATCGCGAGGCCGTGCGCACTCACGCCGTGCTGCACGCGGACGCCGATCGCCGCGACCTTCGCGAGTTCGCCCTCGAGCCGGACCCATACGCCGGGACGCCCGGCCCAGCGCTCGCCGTGCACTCCCAGCGCGCCGATCGCGTCGATCGCGCACCCCTCGAGGGCGCGCACGTAGTCGCCGGGCCGCAGCCCGCGCGCTCCGAGGTGCAGCACGGGATAGACGACGAGCTGGCCGGGTCCGTGGAAGGTGACGTCGCCGCCGCGACTCGATACCACGAGGGGCGCCGGGAGCGCCGACTCGCTCACGCGCAGGCTATCTCGCGCCGCGCGGGCACCGAGGGTGTACACGGGCTCGTGCTCGAGCAGCGCCACGCGCTCGCGCCCCCCGGCGCGCACGGCCTCGAGGGCAGCACCCTGCCACTCGAGACCCGCGCCGTATGACACCGTCCCGAGGCGGTCCACGTCGATCTCGCACGCGTCGTTTCTGCCGGGCATGGCTCTAGTGTGGCACACGCACCCTCAGCGGGCAGGCGCAAACCCCCGAGGCGCAACGTGCTTGCCTCGCCGTGCGGGGTTTCCCTCATGCCGCCGACCTGTTGCGCTGCCATGCTGGTCTCGTTCGACGAACCCCCGACGCGAGGAGGCACACCATGAGCGAGACGATCCTGCGGGCCCAGGTGATAGCCGACCTCGCGCTTCAGATGTCGGCGGTCACCCCCGTCGAGAACGCCATCTCGACGGTGCGGCGCGCCCTGCGCGTGACCGGCCTGACCAACACGCCCATCCTCAACGAGACCGATGTGACCCACCTCCTCGAGGCCATCGCCGCCGAGGGCGGCATGCTCGAGTCGATCGCCCAGCAGATCGCCACGACCGGCATCGAGGACTACATCACGCACACTCGCGCCGCCTAGCGCGTGCCCCTCGACCCCGGGCGCTCCATCGCCGTTGCCGAAGCCCACCCTGCCAATCGAGGTGTGCTCGCCCATCTGCGCGCCCGCACCTCGGAGGGCGCACCGCTGACCGCCCGCCCCGGTGATGTGCCCAGCCCGTACCTCGGCCTCGGCGCCCACCCCGATGTCGTCGAGCGCGTCTGGGATCAGCTCGGATGGGCGCTGTCCGAGGACTGCCGCTGCATCGTCCACGGCACGCCCGCCCTCGTCGATCCCGGTACGGGACTCGTGCTCGCACTCGCCCTCGGCACCTCGTATGTCCTCCGGATCGCCCCGGCGGACCTCGAGGGGTCGCTCGCCGCGGGCGCCCGCACCACGCACGCCTTCGCAGGAGGCGGCACGCTCGACCTCGCCACGTTCGGTCCCGGCTGGGTCTTCGGCCAGTTCGCCGCCATCGAAGCCGACCAGCTCGCCGCCGCTCGTGCCTACGCCTCGCACCTCGGGGACCGCGACTGGGCCTCGTAGGCGCCGCCTACAATGGTGACATGAGTCCGTCGACCACCCCGCCTGACGACCCGCGCCTCGAGGCGCTGACGCAGCAGGTGCGCGCCCTCCCGGAGCGCCCCGGCGTCTACATCATGCGCGACGCCCACGACGAGGTGATCTACATCGGCAAGGCCACGCGGCTGCGCGCGCGCGTGCGCTCCTACTTCGGCTCCAGCCGCAGCCTCGAGCCGAAGGTCGCCGCCCTCCGCGAGCAGGTACACCGCCTGGAGCACGTGGTCACGCGCACCGAGGCGGAGGCGCTCCACCTCGAGGCGACGCTCGTCAAGCGCCACCAGCCGATGTTCAACGTCCGCCTGAAGGACGACAAGCACTACCCGTACCTCAAGGTCGACGTCGAGAGTCCGTGGCCTCGCGTCACCATTACGCGTCGAGTCGAGAAGGATGGTGCGCGCTACTTCGGGCCGTATGCCTCGGCGGGCTCCGTCCGGAAATCGCTCGACGTCGCGAAGAAGCTCTTCCCCTGGCGCTCGTGCACCAAGGTGATCACGGGCACCGACCCGCGTCCCTGCCTCGACTACTACATCAAGCGCTGCATCGCCCCCTGCACCGCCTACTGCACGCCCGAGGAGTACGGTGAGGTCATCGGCCAGACCATCCTCTTCCTCGAAGGACGCTCCACCGAGGTGCTCGAGCGCGTCGAGACCGACATGGCGCAGGCCGCCGACAACCTCGAGTTCGAGCGCGCCGCGCGCCTGCGCGACCAGGCGCGCGCCATCCGCACGGTGACCGAGCGCCAGCAGATGGCCTCCACCACACCCCTCGACGCCGACGTGTTCGCCCTCGCGCGCGAGGGCAACGAGGCGTGCATGCAGGCCTTCTTCGTGCGCGGCACCCAGGTCGCCGACACCGATTCGTTCATGCTCGACGGCACGCAGGACGAGAGCGGCGCCGCCATCATGGAGGCGTTCCTCGCCCAGTTCTACGAGAGCGCCACCTACGTCCCTCGAACGGTGCTGCTCTCGCAGGCGCCCGAGGACGAGTCTGAGCTGACCTCGGTGCTGCGCGAGCGCCGCGGCGGCGCCGTCGAGATCCGCATCCCCGAGCGTGGCGAGCTGCGCGGCCTGGTGCAGACCGCCGAGGAGAACGCGCGCGAGGCGTTGCGCGCGCACCACACCCGCTGGCTCTCGGACCGCGACAAGACGCAGCAGGCGCTCGGGATGCTGCAGGATGAGCTTGACCTCCCGAGCACACCCGCGCGCATCGAGTGCTACGACATCTCGACGATCCAGGGCACCAGCACCGTCGCCTCGATGGTGGTCTTCCACGACGGCCAGCCCGCCACCTCGGAGTACCGCCGCTTCCGCATCAAGACGGTGGAGGGGCAGGACGATTTCGCCTCGATGCGCGAGGTGCTCACCCGCCGCTTCAAGCGCATGGCCGCCGGGCGCAAAGCGGCGCTCGAGGTGGAACCCGTCACCGTCACCGATGTCGCCCTCGATCGAGTCGAGGCCATCGAGAGCGAGGAACCCGAGGAGGCTACCGAAGCCCTCGAGAGCGGGAGTTCCGAGCACTCGCCCGCCCTCGATCAGCCCTCTCCGTGGGACGCCGTCCCCGGACTCGTCATCATCGATGGCGGCAAGGGTCAGCTGAGCGCCGCCATGGACGTGATGCGCGACCTCGGACTGCGCGACGTGCCCGTGTGCGGCCTCGCCAAGCGCGAGGAGGAGATCTTCGTCCAGGACGTCGATGACCCGATCATCCTCCCGAGGACGTCCGAGGCGCTCTACCTCGTCCAGCGCATCCGCGACGAGGCGCACCGCTTCGCAATCACGTACCACCGCAAGGTCCGCGGCACCGCCGCCACCAGGTCGGTGCTCGATTCCATCCCCGGGATCGGGCCGCACCGCAAGCGCGCGCTGCTGAAGAAGTTCGGGTCCGTGCGGGCCGTTCGGGAGGCGACCGTCGAGGACATCGCCACTACCGTCGGATTCACGCGCCGACTCGCCGAGACGGTGAAGCGCTCCCTCTAGTCTCCGCACTTCCCTCGAGGACGCCGCGATGCAGCCCCACCCGAGGCCGACCGATCCGATGGCCCGCCGACGCGAGGCAATGGTCCTCGAGGTCGCGCGCGAGGTCAGTGACCCGCGCGTCCTCGAGGCGATGCGCGCCATCCCTCGCGAGCGCTTCGTCCCGCCGGACCTGCAGGCCTACGCCTACGAGAATGAACCCCTCCCGATCGGCCTCGCGCAGACCATCTCGCAGCCGCTGATCGTGGGCATGATGACGGAGGCGCTCGCGCTCACCGGCTCCGAGCACGTGCTCGAGATCGGTACGGGCTCTGGCTACCAGGCGGCCGTCCTCGCGCGCCTGGCGCATGACATCGTGACCGTCGAGGTGTTCGACGACCTGCGCCTCCGCGCCACCGAGGCGCTCACCGTGCTCGGCGTCACGAACGTCCGCTGCCTGCCCGCCACCGAGGAACTCGGTGCGCCCGACCTCGGCCCCTTCGACGCGATCATCGTCACTGCCGCGGCGCCCGCTGTGCCGCCGTCATTGCTCGCGCAACTCGCGCCCGGCGGCAGACTGGTCGTGCCTGTCGGAACCCGCACGCAGCAGGAACTGGTCGTCGTCACACGGAACGCCGAGGGGTCCCTGCGCACGCGGTCACTCGGAGGGTGTCAGTTCGTCCCGCTCCTCGGCGCCGAGGGCTTCGAGGATGTGCCCGCGCGCGACTGACCCGGCATGCAGTCGCAACGATCGTGACGGCCGTGGCCTTGCAGGCACGCGGCATCTTGAACCATCGAGTGGCTCACAGTTCTTATGCGCGCTATCGTCCAGCCTCACCAGCCGCCCGTGGAACGGGTGGCACCTGCAAAGCACAGAGTGCTATGTGGCAGGACTGCATGGAGGCAGGGAGCCGCGTGGAAGAGAAGGTCGATTCCTTTCTCCACTATATGGCGGCCGAGCGCGGTGCTTCGAAGAACACCACGGACGCCTATCGCAACGACCTGAACGCCTTCGTTCAGTTCCTGCGATCCCAGACGCCCGAGGGTAAAGACCCGCAGGACACGCTCGACCGGCAATTCATCCTTCAGTACATCCAGTGGCTGAACGGCAAGGGATACGCGAAGGCCACGGTGGCAAGGAAGGTCGCCGCGGTAAAGTCGTTCTGCGCGTTCCTGCTCGATAGCGGCGACATCACGACGGATCCGACGTCGTCCGTTTCGAGTCCACGCGCGCCGAAGCCCGTCCCCAAGCCGATGAGCGTCGAGGAAGTGGACCTCCTGCTCCAGGAGCCGCTGAAGGGGAGCAGCGCCGAGTCCATTCGCGACGCGGCAATGCTCGAGCTCATGTACGCCACCGGCATGCGCGTCACCGAGCTGGTGTCGCTCAACGTCGACAGCCTGCATCTCGCGCCGGCGCCGGCCTACGTGCGATGTCTCGGAAAGGGCTCGAAAGAGCGGACGATCCCCGTCTACGAGCACGCCGTGCAGGCACTCGAGCGCTATCTCGATGACTCACGCCCGGTGCTCCTGAAGAACCGGCCCCAGACGGCGCTCTTCGTGAACCGCCGCAGCGAGCGACTCACTCGCCAGGGCTTCTGGCTCATCCTCAAGGGCTACGCGAGGTCCGCCGGCATCGACGGCCGCGTCACGCCGCACACGCTGCGCCACTCCTTCGCTACCCACATGCTCCGAGGTGGCGCCTCCGTCCGGGACGTGCAGGAGCTCCTCGGCCACGCCAACGTCTCCACCACGCAGGTCTACACGCAGCTCGCCGAGGAGCACCTCCGCGAGGTCTACGAGCAGGTCCACCCGAGAGCGCACACGGCGGTGCCATAGCGGCGGGGCCGCCGAGGGTGGCTATATGAAGGCCTCGTGAACGTTACGGCGGACAGTCTGCCACCTGGATTTGCAAGGAGTTCGATCGGAGCCGGGTTATCCCTATTGGGCCCGGTCCCGCTCGTCCCTGAGCAACTTGTAGGAGCACTGACCGCGCCTCGTCCGTTCGCCCCTGAGCTCGTCGAGCTGTCGAAGGGCTGGCCCGCGCCGTCATCCGTTCGCCCCTGAGGCCCTTCGAGCGCGGTCGAAGGGCCTGTCGAAGGAGCGAGTGAGCTTCGGCAGGCCAGCACGAATCGAGCATCTCGGCCGCCCCATCCCGCCCCTCACAACGAACGCTGCCCTCGCGGCGCGCGCAGGCGGCCCATGAGCGCGCGCTCCTCCGATTCGAGCGCGGAAACGGGGGACCACTGTGCGAATCGTTGACGTGCGCGCGCGCGAGCTGCTCGACTCACGCGGCAACCCCACTGTCGAGGTCGATATCCAGCTCGAGGACGGCGCGCTCGGACGAGCCATCGTCCCCAGCGGCGCCTCCACCGGCGCGTACGAGGCCGTCGAGCTCCGCGACCGCGACCCCGAGCGCTACCTCGGCCGCGGCGTCCTCGAGGCCGTGCGCAACGTCGAGGAGCACCTCGCGCCGCTGCTCCTGGATCAGCCCGCCGACCGCCAGGCCGAGCTCGACCAGGCGATGATCGAGGCCGACGGCACGCCCAACAAGGCACGCCTCGGCGCGAACGCCATCCTCGGATGCTCCATGGCCATCGCGAGGGCCGCCGCGAACTCGATCGGCATCCCGCTCTATCGCTACCTCGGCGGCGCAGACGCGCGCGTGCTCCCGGTCCCCATGTGCAACGTCCTCAACGGCGGCGCGCACGCCGCCAACTCCACCGACTTCCAGGAGTTCATGCTCGTCCCCGTCGGCGCGCCCACCTTCCGCGAGGGCCTGCGCTGGGCCGCCGAGACCTACCACGTCCTGCGTCGCGTGCTGACCGAGCGCGGCATGCCCACCACCGTCGGCGACGAGGGCGGCTTCGCGCCCTCCCTCGGCTCCAACCGCGAGGCGATGGACCTCCTGATCGCCGCCATCGAGGCATGGCCGCCGACCCGGTGACGACATCGCGATCGCGCTCGACCCCGCCACCTCGGAGCTGTTCGACGCCGGCACGTACAGCCTCGCGCGTGAGGGTCGCACCGTGGACTCCGCCGGCCTGGCCGGCCTCTGGACCGAATGGGCCGACGCCTACCCGATCATCTCGATCGAGGACGGCATGGCCGAGGACGACTGGGCCGGCTGGGGCGAGCTCACGCGCCGCCTCGGCGGGCGGGTCCAGCTGGTGGGCGACGACCTCTTCGTCACCAACGTCGAGCGCCTCGCGCGCGGCATCGAGGAGCGCGCCGCCAACGCGATCCTGATCAAGGTCAACCAGATCGGCACGCTCACCGAGACCTTCGAGGCGATCCGGATGGCGAAGCATGCTGGCTGGAACGCCGTCATCTCCCACCGCTCGGGCGAGACCGAGGACACCTTCATCTCGCACCTCGCAGGCCACGGGCGTCGGCCAGATCAAGACCGGCAACCTCGCCGAGTCGACCGCACCGCGAAGCAACGAGCTCCTCCGCATCGAGGAGGAACTCGGCTCCGCCGCCTTCTATCCCGGGCGCTCTGCCTTCGACTAGCCGTAGCCGCCCAAGACGAGCGCGCCCTCGAGGTATGAACCGTGGACACGCCGCCAGTCATCATCCTCGTTCGCCACGCCCAGTCGGAGCACCACATCCGGGGACTGACGGGCGGATGGACGGCGTCGCCCCTCACGGCGCTCGGGCACCAGCAGGCAGGACTGGTCGCCGCGCGCCTCCGCAGGGAACTCGGAAACGTGGCCCCTGCGGTGTACACAAGCGACCTGCCTCGCAGCCGCCAGACTGCCGAGCACATCGCGGCGGCGTTCGAGGTCGCCGCTCGACGACCTCCGCCTTCGCGAGCACAACAGGCGCCGCTGCGGATCCACGCTCACCGAGGCGCGAGCGCGCTTCCTGGTGTCTACGAGCGACCGTGGGAACTCGACTTCAGACCCTTCGAGGGCGCCGAGACCGCGAGGGAGCTTTACGCGCGCGCGGCCGAATTCATGGATGGACTCCCCGTCGACGGTCCCCTGCCGATCGTCGTTCTGCACGGCGGCACGATCCGGCACCTGGTCGCGCGCTGGCTCGGCATCCCGCCGGAGGCGGCCGGCCACGTTGACTTCGCGGCGCACACGACCGCGATCGCGGTCCTCCAGACGGGGCGCTTCGGGAGACGCGCCATCGAACGCATGAACGACATCGCGCACTCCGGCAGGCGTCGAGGGCTGGTCCCGCTTCCTGCGTCGACCTGACGACCGTATCCGGAGCCGGTTCCCGGGGCGCCCCAATGCCCGCCCTTGCGCCGAGACCGCCTGTACTTCCTCGGCCCCGGCTCAGCGTGACTCATCGATGACGACGCCGAACGACCACGACCACCCCGACGAGCGCCCCATCGCCGAGCCGCCCCAGCGCGTCTCCGGCATGCGCGTCCCCGAGTCGTGGTCGCTCCTCGGCAAGCCGCCCGAACTCGCCGCCGACGCCGACGACGCCTGGCGCCAGACCGGCTTTGTCCTCGGCGAGGACCTGCGCCTGCTCGCCGCCAACCTCGATCTGCAGGTGCGCCTCGCGGCCACCGGCTACCAGGTCGCCGCCCGCACGATGCGGATGGCCGCCGTGGCGTCGATGTGGAGTCGCGCGCTGCTCACCACCTCGGACGCCGCCCACCTCGCGCGGCTCGGCTCGTACCAGTCGTCGCTCGGCCTCGTGCGCCAGGCCACCGAGTTCTTCGCTGCCGAGCGCGGGCTCGCCTCGGACCCCGCCGCGTGGGAGGCGTTCAAGGCCTGGTCACACCGCGGCTACGCGACGCACGCCCCAACGAGGAGCGACGAGATCGGCCTCGGCAACTACTTCGCCGGCGAGGAGATTGCCCGCGACCCCGTCCTGCGCCTCATTTACCGAGGCGCCAGCGACCTCGCGAGGCCCAACTTCGGCGCCTCGGCGCTGTTCGCCGCCGCCGAGGCGAACCACCAGCGCTACCCGCTGGTCTTCGGCGATCGTGCCTTCCACCTCGGCTGGGCCGAGCTCATCCTCGGCTGGCTGCTCCACCTCGGGGCCGCGCAGCTGCACTTCGCCCTCCACGCGAGCGTCCTGTTCCCCGCCGGGCCCGATCTTCGCGATGAAGTTGTCAGAAACGCGCGCGCCATCGAGGCCCATCTCTCCCCGCCCGCCTCCGATGCTGGCGCAGCTCAGGTCCCGCGCTGCAGGCTCGAGGAGTACGTCGACGAGGATGGGAGGCGCCGCCACCTCTTGATAGATTTTCGGCGGCGAACGGGAGACGCGACGAAGCGCATCCTGCTGTAGCCTTCGTGCGACAGTCCTTCATGTTCGAGGTCTGTCCGTCGGCACCCGCCCCTTGCTCGGCGGCTGCCAGTGAGCGCGGATCCTGGGCCGGAAGCCCACATTCGCGCGGAGTCAGGTGAGGCTGGAGCCGTTTGAGGCTGGAGAGGGTACCGAGATGACGATGCGGGTGGCGATCAACGGGTTCGGTCGAACGGGACGCCAGTTCTTCCGCGCCTGGTGGCAGAACCATCGCTCCGACTTCGAGATCGTCGCGATCAACGGTCGCACGCCCGTGCCGATGCACACCCACCTCCTGAAGTACGACTCGGACTACGGCCGCTTCCCCGCCACCATCGAGGACAGGGCCAGCTCCTTCCTCGTGGGCGGCACGCACGAGGTGGCTGTCTTCGGCGAGAGCGACCCCTCGAAGGTCCCGTGGGGCGACGCCAGCGTCGATGTGGTCGTCGACTGCACGGGGGAGTTCCGCGACCGCAAGTCGGCCGCGCTCCACATCCGCGACACTGTGAAGAAGGTCATCATCTCCGCCGCCGGCAAGGGCGAGGACTGGATGGTGATCATGGGCGTCAACCACGAGGAGTACGACCCCTCGCAGCACCACGTCATCTCCCCCGGCTCCTGCACCACTAACTGCGTCGTCCCGATGGTGAAGGTCCTCCACGACGCGTTCGGCGTCGAGCGTGGCTTTATGACGACTATCCACTCGTACACGAACGATCAGAACCTCGTCGACCGCAAGCACGACGACCTCCGTCGCGCCCGCGCCGCCGCCCTGAACATCATCCCGACGAGCACCAACGCCGCCGAGGCCGCCACGAAGATGATCCCGGAGCTGAAGGGCCGCCTCACCGGTCTCGCGTTCCGCGTCCCGACGCCCACCGTCTCGGTCGTCGACCTCGTCACCGACCTCGTCGAGCCCGCCTCGATTGGCGCGATCAACGAGGCGTTCCAGGCTGCGGCGGAGGGCCCGATGAAGGGCTTCCTCTACACGGAGCGCGAGCAGCTCGTCAGCTCCGACTACAAGGACCACCCCGGCTCGGCGATCTTCGACCTGCCGAGCACGATGATCATCGACAACGGCAAGATGACGAAGACGATGGGCTGGTACGACAACGAGTACGGCTTCTCGTGCCGCCTCGCGGACCTCTGTGCCCTCATCGCGGAACGCGGCCTCGAGTAGCCCCGCCCCGCCCTCGAGATCACCACGGGCCGCCTCGGAAGGGGCGGCCCGTGTGGGTTCAATCGGGGCGCCTCCCCCCGCTCGCCCTGAGCCTGTCGAAGGGCCCGCCGTCTACAGCAAGCGCGAATCTGGGCCTGAGTTCCATTGGGATGCGATCGTGACCTTCGCCGTCTACATGCTCCTTTGCGCCGACGGCTCGTTCTACATCGGCCACACCGACAACCTCGAGAAGCGCGTGGCGGAGCACGAGGCCGGATTGGGCGGCGGCTACACGCACACCCGGCTCCCGGTCGCGCTCGCGTGGCACTCGGAGTTCTCGACGCGCGCTGAGGCGCTGGCCTGCGAACACCAGCTCAAGGGCTGGTCTCGAGCCAAGAAGCTCGCTCTTATTGCCGGCGACTGGTCCTCGATCAGCCTCCTCGCACGATCGCGTGCTTCGACGAGCTCAGCACGAACGGATGAAGGCGATGGTGCAACCAACCATCTGCCCTGAGCACCCGTCTACCGCCGTTCGCCCTGAGCCTGTCGGGGCGGCCCGTAATCCAAACAAGCGCGAATCGCGCGCTTTGCCTTGTGAGTCTTAGGCTCCGCCGGCGAGTGGGCCCATCGAAGAGTAGGTCTAGCCTCTTCCGAGGTCGGCGCGTCGAAGCCATCCGGATTCCAGCAGCCTCTGGTGCTCGTCGCGCTCAAGGGCGTGGCGTGCAATTGCGAGCGCCTTCTTCTCTCGGAACGCGTGATTCCGAAGCGAGATAAACACGTCCCAGGTCGCAGCACCGTGCGGCACTCGGTAACCGTTCAACAGCTCATTACACGTACGACAACATGCGACGCAGTTGACGAGGTCGAGAAGCCACGCGCGTGGAATGCCGAACGAGGTCTCGGACGTGACGGGTACCACGTGGTCCAAAGAGAGCTGCAGCCAACCCTCATAGGTCTGTGCCAGGTCGCAGCCGCAGTACTGGCAGGTCCCATCGGAACGCTGCGACGCGGCAAGGCCGTAACCGGTACGAGCCCTCCCGGTCCGCGGCGCGAGAAGGCCGGGATCGCCAAGCGCGACAACACCGCCCAATTCGTATCTATCGAACGGCAGTTCCTGGGGACTTGCCTCACCATTCACGCGGCGAGGCTACCACCGGCGACAAGCGCCAAAGTGCACCGCCGCCCCGGGTGCAGCTGACCGGCGCCGACACCCTCCCCGCGCCGCACACCCTCCCCAGCCCACCCGCTACACTCAACCCTCGATGCTTGACGCGCTCTCCGAACGACTCCAGGGCACCTTCCGCCTCGGCTCACGAGGGCGTATCTCCGAGGACGACCTCGACGCCGCCCTCCGCGAGGTGCGCGTCGCCCTCCTCGAGGCCGACGTCAACTTCAAGGTCGTCCGCGACTTCATCGCCCGCGTCCGCGAGCGCGCCATCGGCACCGAGGTCCTGGTCGATCACCCCCGGCCAGCAGATCGTCCTCCATCGTCAACGACGAGCTCGTCGACGTCCTCGGCAAGGACACGAAGCCCCTCGAGAAGGCCGCGAAGGGATGACCAAGATCCTCGTCTGCGGCATCAAGGGCTCCGGCAAGACCACGCTCGTCGGCCGCCTCGGGATGCGCCTCAAGCGCGAGGGCATGAAGCCGCTCCTCGTCGCCACCGACTTCGAGCGCGTCGCCGCCACCGAGCAGCTCCAGGTGCTCGGCCGCCAGGTCGATGTTCCCGTCTATTTCGAGGAGACCGAGGCCCCCGCCGCCGAGGTGGCGAAGCGCGCGCTCAAGGAGGCCGAACGCCTCGGCGCGAACGCCGTCATCGTCGACACCCGCGGCGCGGTCGCCCTCGACGACGACCTCATGGACGAGCTTGCTGCGCTCGCCGACGAGGTGGACCCCACCGAAGTGCTGATCGTCGTCGACGCCATGACCGGCCAGGAGGCCGTCAACATCGCGCGCGAGTTCGACGAGGCCATCGAGGGCACCGGCATCGTCGTCACCAAGCTCGACTCCGACACTCGAGGCGGCGCCGTCCTCTCCGTCCGCGAGGTGACCGGCCTCCCCGTCAAGTTCATCACCACTGGTGAGCGCCTCGACGCGCTCGAGGACTTCCACCCCGACCGCTTCGCCAGCCGCGTGCTCGGCATGGGCGACGTCGTCACCCTCGTCGAGCGCGCGCGCGAGCAGATGGGCGACAAGCAGGTGGAGCAGGTCGCCGCGCGCATGCGCAGCGGCCAGTTCGACCTCGAGGACTTCCTGCAGCAGCTCAGCCAGGTCAAGAACATGGGCAACATCGCCGGGATGCTCGACATGATCCCCGGCATGGCGCAGCTGAAGGACAAGGCCCAGATCGCCTCGATCAACGAGGCGTTCCTGAAGCAGGCCGAGGCGATCATCCAGTCGATGACCGTCCAGGAGCGGCGCAACCCCGACATCCTGAACGGCTCCCGACGCCGCCGCATCGCCATCGGCTCCGGCACCACCGCCGCCGATGTGAACCGCCTCTTGAAACAGTACGGCGAAGCGAAGAAACTCATGCAGATGATGTCCGGTGGCGGCAAGGCCGCCGGCGGACTCCGTCGACTGCTCGGCTTCTGACCGGGCACCTGCTTTCGCAGACTGAGTCGTGCGCGACGGCGTGAGCGCCCCTCGAGGGCGGTCGACGCCTCGTAATTCGCAACGTGATGACGTGGGCTTGACCCGCGCGACCGGCCAGACGTGGAGGGCCCTCTTGCTTCGAATCCGATTGCGCCGCACCGGCAAGGGCCACCAGCCCAGCTATCGAGTGGTGATCGCCGATCAGCGCGCCAAGCGCGACGGTGACTTCGTCGAGATCGTGGGCCACTACAACCCGCGTATGCACCCGAAGGTCTTCGTCATTAACCAGGAGCGCGTCCAGCACTGGCTCTCCGTCGGGGCCCAGCCCTCCGAGACCGTCCACCGCCTCTTCGCCGACCACGGCGTCGCAATCGCGGCGCCGGCGAAGCACGCCACGAAACCCTCGAAGGCCGAGCGCGAGGCGGCAGCCGCCGCCGAGGCCGCTCGCCAGTGCCGCCATCGCGGAGGCCGCTGCTGCAGCCGCAGCCGCCGAGGCAGCCGCAGCCGCGGCAGCAGCGGAGGCCGCCGCAAGCGCCGACGCGCCCGCCGCCGAGTAACGACATCGTGAAGCAACTCATCGAGTACCTGGCCCGTGCCCTCGCCGACAACCCCGACGAGGTCCGCGTCGAGGAAGAGGACCAGGGCGACCGCGTCGTCCTCCACCTTTACGTCGGCGAGACCGACAAGGGGCGCGTGATCGGCCGCGACGGGCGTATCGCCAACGCGATGCGATCCCTCCTCCACGTCGCCGCCACCCGTGCCGGCGTGCGCGCGCACCTGAGCATCGACTAGCCCTCGACGCCACGGTCGCGAGGGGGTTCGCAGGCGCTCCACGCCATCCCCTCGAGGTGGGAGCAGCATGCCCCGCAGCAAGCGCAAGAAGGTCGCCGTCGGCGAGATCAACGGCGTCTGGGGCGTGCGCGGCCACGTCAAGGTCACGCCCCTCACCTCGAACCCGGACCGCTTCGCGCCCGGCGTCACGCTGCTGCTGCGCGGCATCCCGCGCAAGGTCCTCGACGTGCAGTACCCGCGCGGCTACCCCGTCGTACTCTTCCGCGGCTTCGAGGACCGCACCGCCGCCGAGGAGCTCGTCGGTGAGCTCATCGAGATCCCGGAGTCCGAGCTGCCCCCCCTCCCCGAGGGCGAGTACTACACGCACGACCTCGTGGGCCTCGCCGTCGAGACCCGCGCGGGCGACGCGATCGGCACGCTCGCCGAGGTGCTGCGGACGGGCTCGAACGACGTCTACCTCGTGCGCCGCGACGGGGCCCGTGACGTGCTCGTCCCCGCCATCGCCGACGTCATCGTCGAGGTCGACATCGAGCAGCGGCGCATGGTGATCGAGCCCCTGCCCGGCCTCCTCGAGTAAGCCGCGGTTTGCCGGAGCCCGAGGCGCCTCCCTATACTCGAGACAGGACTGGGGATGTAGCTCAGCTGGGAGAGCGCTGCGTTCGCAATGCAGAGGTCGGGGGTTCGAGCCCCCCCATCTCCACCACCCGTCCGCGATTCGTCCATCCCGTCAATCTTCTCGCAACCACCTCGGGGGACCACCTCATCGCCACCCGGCGGGCGGTCGGATACGATGCCCGGTATGCGATGCACCTGCGCGGGACGCCGCGTGTCTCACCCACGGTGAACGGCACCCTGACGCGAGCCACGACGGCGCTCGACGCGCTCCAGCGGCGGCCTCTGAGCCGTTTTCTCGTCGTCGGCTCCATCGTCACCGCCGTCGACTTCGCGATCTTCAACGTCATCCTGCTCGCCGCGGACCAGCCCACGAGGCTGTACGTGCTCGGCGCCAACACGGTGTCGTTTGGGATCGCGGCGAACGTCGGCTACCAGCTGCACGCCAGGTTCACGTTCCGCGTCGATCGGCGCTGGCGGTCCTTCTGGACGTACGTCGTGGTGGCCCTCGTGGGAGTCACGGTGTACAACACCGCCCTGTACGGGTTCCTCTCGCTGATTGCCTCCAGCACTCCCATCGCCCTGAACGTGGCGAAAGTCGGCGCCGTGATCGTCGCCTCGCTCTGGAACTTCCAGGGCTACCGGCTCCTCGCCTTCCGTCCGCCCGCAGGGAGGCGCGCGTGACTCTCTCGATCGTGATCCCCGCATTCAACGAGGAAGCGCGCATCGAGGGCGCCCTCGCGCGGATCGCCTCGTTCACGAACGTCATCGGCCTCACCGAGGTCGTGGTCGTCGACGACGGCAGTGCGGATCGCACCGCGGATATCGTGCGCGCCTTCGCGGAGCGCACGGTCGAGCCGCGGATCCGGCTCCTCCAGCATCCCCAGAACCGAGGCAAGGGCGCCGCGTTGAGGACGGGCCTGCTCGCCGCCGAGTCGGACGCGGTCGGCTACATCGACGCCGACCTCTCCGTCTCCCCGGGCTCGTTCGTCGACGCGCAGGAGCAGCTCGCGCGCGGCGCCGACGTGGTGGCCGGCGCGCGCGTCGACGGCGACGGCAGCCACGAGCGCGTCGGTCAGCCGCTGCTCCGACGCCTCCTCGGGCACATGTTCGTCGCGACGCAGCAGCGCATCGTCGGACTACCGCAGCAGGACACGCAGTGCCCGTTCAAGCTCCTGACGCGCGAGGCCGCTCGTGCGATCGTCGCCGAGTGCGCCGTCGATGGCTGGGCCTTCGACGTCGAGCTGTTGCTCGTCGCGCAGCGGCAGGGCTGGCGCGTCACCGAGATGCCCGTCGAATGGCGGCACATCGAGGGGTCTCGGCTCCGCTCGGACCCCGCGACCGCCCTCCGAACCCTGCGCGAGCTCGTGGCCATCCGCCGCCACAACGGCATCTAGCCGCCACACCACCCAACGAGGGCGCGCGGAGGGCTCATGGCCGGCCTCGATGTGACGACCATTGCCCCCGGCGACCGTCCGGCCCCCACGCGCGTGCGCGAGTGGGCGACGTCGCTCGGAGCGCACTGGGCCTTCGTCGCGGTGATGGCCGCGTTCATCGCCTCGACGTTCATCGTCCCGACGATGGCGCCCGTCGCCATCAGTGATGACTGGGTCTACATCCGCTCCTCGGAGATCCTCCTCCGTGAGGGCCGCTTCGAGATCCTCGCCGTCGCCAGCTCCAACCTGCTCTTCCAGGTGGGATGGGGCACGCTGTTCGCGCTCGTCTTCGGGCCTGCCCTCGGCGTCTACCGCCTCTCGGTGGTGGTGCTGTGGTTCCTCAGCGCGTTCGCGATCTACGGGCTCCTCCTGCAGCTGACCCGCAGTCGAACGCGGAGCGCCCTCGGCGCCGCGATCTATGTCTTCAACCCGCTGGGATACTCACTCGCGTTCACCTTCATGACCGACGCCCCATTCGTCGCGCTCCTGACGATCGCGGTGTGGGCGTACGCCCGAGGGCTGGGACGCGATCGCGAGCACCTCGGCTGGGTGTTCGCCGGCTCCCTCGCGAGCGCCTGCGCAGTCCTGATCCGCCAGCCCGGTGTCTTCATCCCGGCGGGCGCACTGCTTGCAGTCCTCATCGACGGCCGAGCGCAACTCACCTCGAGGGGTGTCCGCCTCGTGATCGCGATCGCGGGCGCGCCGTTCGTTACCTTTGTTGCCTTCTCGCTCTGGCTGCGTCTCGTGCACGGCGAGCCCGCCGTGATGCAACTGATGCAGCGCCAGCTCGTCGAGGGCGGCCCGGGCGCCATCGGTCTGCAGGGGCTGCGCCTCTACACCATCGAGCTCGCCTACATCGGCCTGTTCGCCCTGCCGCTCGCGGTCGGGGCGCTGGTCGGATTCTCCACGCTGGCCCGTCGGATGAACGCGCCCGCCTGGGCTGGCTTCGCGGCCTGGCAGTCGCTCGTGCTCGTCTCGGTTGCGTTCTATCGAGGCATGGGCGGTCGGATGCCGTTCGCCCCGCACTTCGTGAGCAGCTACGGCATCGGGCCGAACGACCTGATCGCCGCGCGCCCCGAGCTGCTGGGCTACGGCGTCCGCGATGTGCTCACGGTGCTCTGCGTTGCGGCCGCGGTGGCCGCCGGCTTCCTCGTGATCGCCGCCCTCGTCAGGTGGCATGACTACGACCCTGGCGACCGCCGCGCGATCATCCTCGTGCTCAGCCAGGTGCTGGTCATGTTCGGCGGGGCGCTCGTCGTCTCGTCGCACTTCCGCAACTGGTCCTACGAGGGCGTCGCCAGCCCGACGCTCGACCGCTACTTCCTGCCGCTGGTGCCCGTGCTGATCGCCGCGCTCCTCTGGGCTCTCCGGGAGGTGCCGTTCTCGATGTCGCTCGGGTGGTGGGTCGCCACCTTCCTCGCGATGTTCGCCGTCGCCGGCACGCGCGACAATCTGGAGTTCCACCGCCAGAACTGGGAGCTCGCCCGCGAGGCGAACGCCCTCGGGATCTCGAATCGCATCCTCGATGCCGGCGCCTCCTGGGATGGCTACCACCTCGGTGAGGAATCCCTGGCCGAGGTCGGCTACCGACCGAAGCCCGGCCTCCTCTGGTGGTTCTCCATCTACACCCCCATCATCGATCCGCAGTACAGCATCGCGACGAAGCCCGTCCCCAGGTACACCGACGTGGTGCTCGAGAAGCGCTACGACCTGTGGCTCGACACGCGACCGGCGCGCCTTCTGCTGCTGCGACGCGACGACGTCCCGGGGCCGCCCTAGCGCGCGCGTCGATATCAACCATCGAGCAGGGAGGCCGGGCGTTGCCGAGGATGCCGACGATCATCGTGTGGCTGCTCTTCGCACTGAGCGCGACCGCCTGCTCCTCGCGACCGCCCGACCCGATGTTCACGCCCATCGCCACGCCCGGCGCGGAGTCCGACCCGACGCACGCCGTCTTCAGCGCGCCGTCGATCGGCGTGGCGTTCGAATACCCACACCAGTGGCTGTTGCAGGCGGACCGGCGTGACCAGGGCGCCGCGGCCTACCTCGATCTCCACTTCACCACCGAGGACGGCGCCACGGCGAGCGTCGTGCTCCGCCGAGTCCGCGCCGAGGACGGTCCGCTCGCCGCCTGGGTCCGCACAAACGCGCGTGACCCGCAGCGCCTGCTCACCCTCTCGCCGTGCGCCTTCCCCTCGAGGGCGCTCGAGTGCCTCGAGGTCACCGATCAGACCCGGTGGACGGCCGGTGGCCACGCAGCGCTCGACTCGACTGTCTTCCTGAAGGCGCCCGGCTTCGTCTACGGCGTCGGCTGGACCTCGTCGCCGGGTTTCGACTACGCCGCCACCGGCGGCCGCATCCTGCTGCAGTCGTTGCGCTTCGGCGAGCGCTAGCCCGCTACGGCGCGGTCCCGCCGCTCGGAGTTGCCGCAGGCGCTGGCGCCGGCGGTGCGGGCGCCAGCACCACGGCCGGTGTTGGTGCGGTTGGGCGCTGTTGGTGCGGCGGTCGAGGTCGCGCTCGGAGTTGCCGATGCCGTCGCGGGTCGCGGTTGGCGTGGGAGTCGGACCTCGCGGCCGCCGTCGGAGCAGGTGTCGCCGTCGATGTCCCGGCGTCCGGCGTCGGCGCGGGCGTCGGGGTCGGCGTTACGGTCGCGTCCGCGCCTGGCGTGGCCGTGGCGGTCGGCGTCGGACTCGGCGTCCCGGTCGCACTCGCCACCGGCGTACCCGTCGAGGTGGGCGTCGGCGTGGGTGACGACGTGGCACTCGCGCCCGCGCCTGCCGCACCCCCTGCCCCGGCCGTCGAGGTGGGCACTGCCGTGCCCGCAGGCGCGGCCGATCCCGCGGGCACCGTCCCCGTGCCGTCGACAGTCCCGTCGCAGTCGTTGTCCACGCCGTCGGGCGCATCGATCGCCCCCGGGTGCACCGAGGCACGGTCGTCGTCGCAGTCGTCCGTCGATGCCGCGTAGCCATCTGGCTGCCGGTCCGCGACCACGGTCACTCGCCGGTCGCCGTGCCGATCGTGGTCGGCGTCACGTCCCCAGGTGGACTTCGACGGGGTCCAGCCGGGCGCGAACGGCCCGGTCGTCGGGACCACCACGAGCGACGGCGGCAGACTCGAGGAGGGGCGCCGCAGCTCGATGCCTCGCCCGCGACGACCTGCAACGAACCGCCGTACGAGCCCGGCTGAGGATGCCCCCGGGCACCGGCGTCACCCCGAAATCGAGTGCCGCCACCTCGCCCGGCCTGAGACAGACCTGGGAGAATTCCCGTACGGCAACCGTTGCCGATTCGAGGTCGATCGCCTCTGCCTGCGCCACCGGCGTCGCCGTTCCGCGAGCCGGCACGCGCAGGCCCACTCGGTAGGTGCCGGGCACGACGTCGGCGTTCGTCTCGCCCTCGAGCACGAAGGGGCGCAACCTGATGGTGGGTCGCGCGGGCACGTTGCCCGTGTTCACGATCGTCGCTGCGGCGTTTCCCACCTCGAAGTCCCCGTCCGCCGCGGAGAGCACGCCCGCCTGCAGCCGGCCCACGCCGAGGCCATCCCCCGACGAGTCGGTGGAGAACGCGCCCGCGGCATCGACTGTGAAGCGCCGGCAGCCGGGCGAGGCACCCGCACCCGAGGTCGTGACAGCCGCGCCACAGGCAACGTACGGCCCCGGCGGCAGCTCGCGCGGCACGGGGAAGTCGAAAAGGGCCACGCCCAACAGTCCCTTGCGGCAGTCATCGAGGATCGCCGCGGCTGCCGAGGCGGGAAGCTGACCTGTCTCCGCCAGCCCGCGCCCCACCGAAGGTGGACCCAGGGCGGGCGTGGTTCCGAGGAGCGCGTCGCAGCCCTCGCCCGTGATCACGCCGTTCGAGGTGAGCGCGCGGGTGTACACGATCGGGCCGCCCTCGGTGCCCGCGCGGATCGCGCCGTGCAGTGCCGCCACCGCCTGCGCCCCCTCGAGGTGCACGAGGAACGCGGCGCTCGCGAGCTGGGTCGTGCCCGCGATTCCCGAGGGACGGACGTGGAACTCGATCGCCGCGCCGGCGTCATCGTCATAGTCGCCGGCCGCGAGCGGCACCTTGAGTGCGCCCAGCACATCGACACCGGCAAAGGTCTTACCCGGGCTCGCCGTCGCGGCAGCGGTCGGAGTCGCCGTGGGGCTCACCGTGGGACTCGCCGTCGCGCCGACCGGCGTCGGTGAGGGCGTGGGCGACTCGAGGAGCGCCGGCTTCCGGCCCGCCAGACCCGGCCCGCTCGCAACGTTCGGCGTCACCGGCGTCGGCAGCCCCACGGCGCCGGTTGCAGAGGCGGAGGCTGCCGTCGAGGTCGGCGGCGATGACTTCAGGACTTCTGCGCCGGGGCGTGACGTTCCGGCGGGCGCCGGCGCACCCGAGATCGCCGCATTCGGCGTCGCGGTGCTCGATGGCGTCGGTGCGACCGCGACCACCGCCGAGGTCGGCGCGACCGTGCCGGGTGCGGCCGCCGTCGACGTCGGGGACGCCGAGCCCTCGGGCCCGCCCGGTGCCGACTCGGCACCCGCGCCGGACAGCAACACGCGCACACCGACGGCGATCGCGAAGACCGCGAGCACCAGGTGCCGCAGCGGCGACTGCAAGACCTCTTGGGGAGGAGAGGCTCGCCAACGTCTCTGCGCTCGATCGCGCAACGTCGACTCCCCCGGGTGCCCCGAGCCCGCTGCAAGTGCCGGCCCGGAAACGAACCCGCAGGAACGATAGCACCGAGTTCGAAACTCGTGGAAGACTTCAGGTGGCAAACATTTGACGACTTCTCACACGCCATAATCAGCGGCGCACCACACCCCCGTCAGACCTCACAGCACAGGTCCATCACATTCTCACTCGTGTCCACCGACTGTTGATAACCCATATTCAACGACTGTGGACAGATTCAAACACGACGATTCGACATGATGAACTGTCGCGAAAAGGCCGTCTTCCGGTGCTTGCCGGCACCGACTTCGGGAGACGGCTCCGCGTTGACATACCGAAAGGGCGGCGATATTAGTTCGAATGTCACGTACGCCAGCACGTACGAGGCAGCTCAGGGTATGGCGGCTAACGGCGTTCCGGTCCCCAGCCACGATTCGTGCCTGCGTGCGAGTTGTGTTCGGTTCGCCCACTGCTTCAAGCCACGGCCTTCGCGCATCGATGCGCGTGGGCACTTTGCGAGGGGACCGCGGGCCATGCTCGGGGCAGTCGAACTCTCTTCGACATACCGGGTGGATAGCTCACAGAACCGGGCGAATGAATCGCCCGTGTTGCGGCACCCCTGTACCTCGGGAGGAGGCCACCAGGGGGACCGCTTTAGCCACTGCTTTTCCGACAGGGTTTCGCTTGCAGTGCAAACGCTCTTGCAGCACTGTATTTAATACCCACATTCAAGAGGGCGGTTGAACAGCATGAAACGTCTCGCAGTCCCTTGGGACGTGCTACGTCTGGCGGTGGCGGTAGCGGTGATCCTCGCTACAGCGCTCATCCTCCAGGGCACAGCCTCGGTCAAGGCGGATGACACTCTGCCCACGAAGGCAAAGGTCTCCGCCGACGGGGTCGCGCCCGTCATCGAGTGCAAGTGGGAGCTCCCGGACATGGCGCCGGGCGACGGGCAGCAGAACCCGTACCCCGACGCAACCTTCGAGTACTCCACCAACGGCACTCTGCACACGCACGACGACGACGCTCGCCCGCCGACGCCGCTCTTCCCGTGCCGCCTGCCGGACACCGGCTCGCCCACCACGAGCAACATCGTCGGCATCAACCAGATGGACATCATGGCCAACCCGGGCGACCTGCCCGAGCTCCGGCGCTTCCAGGTCTGGATGGCCGTCGACCACCCGAACGGCATCAGCAACATCAGCGATGTCTACTGGGATGTCTTCCACCCGGATGGCTCCCTGAAGACCCAGGTTCACGGCATCAAGATCCCGCAGTCTGAGTGCGGCCTCCTCGGCAGCAGTGTCGCGGCAGGAACGGTCCTCGAAGCCGCGTTCCACACGGGCCAGATCAGCGGCCCGGCAATCGACGACCAGAACCGCGGCATCGTCAGCCTCTGCCACGAGGGCGTGAAGGCGATCTACTACTCCGAGTGGACCGTCTCCAAGGAGCAGCCCTGCGGCGACTACAAAGTCGTTGCAAACGCCGTCTCCAACGGCACCCTCGCCAGGCCGATCACGAACTTCTTCCACGTGATCTGCTTCATCCACGGCGAGGTTGACTTCAAGGGTCTCGACTGGGGCAACATCACCCCGGGCCTGACCAAGGTCCTCCCCGGCAACCTGATCTGGGATGACCCGGCCGACAACGCGCCGACCGTGCGCAACATCGGCAACATCGGCATGCAGCCTGCCGTCCGCTTCGGCAAGGTCTGCTCGACCACCCTCCCCGGTGAGAAGTGCATCGACCAGTTCGATGTCTCGTTCGGTCGCACCCCTGCAACCCTCGAGCACATCGACCCGGTCTTCGCGGGTAACCTCGCGGAGTTCGGCGACGCACGCGCCCAGGTCCTCTGCGCGGACGAGCTCGGCAAGATCGACTTCTCGATCCACCCGCCCAGCACGCTCCCGTCGGACGCCTACGCCGGCAAGGTGGACATTCTCTTCCAGTCGGTCCGTGGCATCTGCAAGACGGACCAGGAGAGCATCCAGCCGATTCCGCCGGCGCCTGTCGGGACGCCCGCCGCGCTGGCGAAGCCGTAACTCCGGTTAGGCTCGCTCGGCGAGTGCGGTAGTGACGAGGTTGGGACGGGGTCAATCGACCTCGTCCCAACCCTGCGATACGGCGATGCATCTCTCGATGTGAGTCGGGCCACTCGATGGCTTCCCACGCATTGAAACCGTGCTCGCCACGTGAACAAGTCGGGACGCCTCAAGTTCAGGGAAGATAGAGGCCAACGAGTGAGATTCGAGCTCCGAATGAAGCTCCCGAAGATCACGAACATGACCGCGCTCGTCTCGCCACGGATGGCGACGTGGGCGAGCGCGGTCGCCATCTTCGGAGCGGGCGCCCTCGCGGCGTCCCCGCCCGTCTCCGCAGCCACATCGACGGCGGACCTCACGACGCAGACCGCGACCACCGTCGCTCAGTCACTCGGCGGCGCCGGCGTCACGATCTCGAACGTGTCCTACATCGGCGATCCGCGCGCCGCCGGCACGTTCACCGGCGCTGCGGGGAGCGTGGGCTTCGCCGCCGGCGTCATCCTCAGCACCGGGAACATCGCTGACTCCGTCGGACCGAACACTGCCGAGGATGTCACGACGAACCTCGGCGAGCCGGCCAACTGGGGCCTGCCGGGTGACGCCGACTTGAGCACGCTCTCGGGCTTCACCACGTACGACGCGACCATCCTCAAGTTCGACTTCGTGCCGGACAGCGACAGGGTCTCGTTTCGCTACGTCTTCGGATCTGAGGAATACAACGAATACGTCACTTCGGCGACTGTGCCCAGCCCGTACAACGACGTGTTCGCGTTCTTCATCAACGGCGTCAATTGCGCGACCGTCCCTGGCCCGACCGGCCCGCTGCCCGTCTCGATCAACACGGTGAACAACGGGAACCCGTTCGGCACCACACCGAACAGTAACCCCGCGCTCTACCGCAACAACTCGCGCACGGATCCCGGCCCGGCCACCATCGATAGCGAGATGGATGGCCTGACGGTTCCCCTGACCTGCAGCGCTACGGTGAAGCCGCACGAGATCAACACGCTCCGCCTCGCAATCGCCGACGCCGCGGACCCGCTCTACGACAGCGTGGTCTTCATCGAGAAGGGCTCGCTGAGCACCGTCGAACCCGGCGCGGCGCCCGACCTCTCCGTAAAGAAGGAGCTCAAGCCGGGCCA
The DNA here is from genome assembly GCA_046328255.1 of Dehalococcoidia bacterium. GTDB lineage: Bacteria > Chloroflexota > Dehalococcoidia > UBA2979 > UBA2979 > RBC038. Next base: position 52,105 of record JAXLWY010000001.1, read on the forward strand.
GCCCACTCCGAAGGCAGGCGGCAACCTGTACTACCTCGTGCGGGTGAAGAACGTCGGCACGAAGGCGACACCCGCGACGCCGGCCAACGTCACCCTCCTCGACACCCCGCCGGCGGGCACCAGCATCACCAGCTGGTCGATCCTGACCGGGAACGGGCGCTGCAGCCTCGATGGCAACGGACGGCTCTCGTGTGACCTCGGCGCCGGCATGGCGCCCGGCGCAGAGACGGTCGTCGAGGTCGTGATCCGCACCCCGAAGGCCGGGACGCTGACCAACACCGCCGAGGTCGATCCGTTCAATCGGATCACCGAGATCGACGAGACAAACAACAGGACCACGCTCGCGACCGTCATCCCCTGACGCAGCGAGCTCAACGGCAGGGAGGAGCCCGTTCGGGCTCCTCTTTGCAGGGAGCCACTCATGACATCGCTTCTCCCCAGGCATCTCCCCTTCTCATCACGGCACATCCTCGCCGTAGCGTGCGCGCTGCTGATCAGCGGAATGCTGGTACACAGCGCGCACGCCGATGGCCTCTCGGTCTTCCCGGTTTCTCTCGAGTTCCCCGACACCTTCCGAGGCGGCGAGTACGTCTCCACGGTGGGCGTCCTCAACAACAGCGACGCCGAGTCCACCTTCGTCTTCGAGAAGGATGGCAACGCCGCTCAGTGGATCACCATCACAGACGCCGCCGATCGCACGACCGAGGTGACCGAGCTGGTCGTCGGTCCCCGCGGTCGAGGCCAGGTGGTGGCAAAGCTCGCGGTGCCTCGGGACACCGCGAACGGCAGCTATCGAGGCACCCTGACGGTCCTTCGCCACCAGGCCACGGCGGGCGACCCGGCGAAGGGTTCCGCCGTCAGCATCGGCGCCCAGCTGCCCATCACCGTCCGGGTCACCGGGACGCAGAAGCTCGAGGGCTCGGTCGCCGACGTCAGCCTGTCCGAGGTGGAGGTGGCCCTTCCCCTCGAGACCGTCGTCGCGATCCAGAACTCCGGCAACGTGGTCGTGGTTCCCGAGATCAGCGTCAGCGTCTCCACGCCGGGCGGCCCGTCGGCGAGCCAGACGTTCGCCGAGGAGACGATCTACCCCGGTGAGACCAAGCGTGTCCCCACGCGCCTCGACACGTCGAAGCTGACGCCCGGCGACTACACCGCGCGCGTCCAGGTGATGTTCGGCACGAAGGACCTCGGTACGACCGAGAAGCGCTTCACGCTGCACCCCCGCGGCACGCTCACGCGCCGAGGCGTGCTCGACAGCCTCACGCTCACCAACCCGCCCGAGGCCGGCGGCACCGCCAAGATCGTCGCCCGCATCCGCAACACCGGGCAGATCGACTCGAAGGCACTGTTCATTGGCGAGCTCTACCGGGGCAGCACCCTGGTCAAGGCGATCTCGGGCATCGAGCGGTCGATCGCGCGAGGCGACGAGACCACCCTCGACGTGTTCGTCGAGATCCCCTCGAACGGCGCTTACCGACTGACCGGGAAGGTCAGCTTCGAGGGCAACGAGTCGGAGCCGAAGGAGCTGACCTTCCAAGTGGGAGCAGGCCTGCCGATGTATCTCATCGGCGGCGGCGCGCTCGCACTCGTGGTCCTGGCGGGCGGTGCGGCGTTCATCGTGCGCTCGAGGCGCGCCACGATGTCGATGACGCAGCGCACCCGGAGTCGCGTCCACGGCCCGATGATCTGAGGCACGTCCTGAAGAGCGGGTCTCGAGGTGCGCTGCTCCTCGAGACCCCGCTCCCGGCCACGCGACGCCGGACACGAGTCACCCACCGCAGCCGACCCTCTGATGGGATTCGAGACGGGGCCGCGAAAAACCGGCCCGTACGCACGATGGTCCGCGCCGGCTGCACCCGCCCGCCACACACGAGCGCAGCGACACCTGCTCGATCGCCCCGCGAGCCGAGCCAGCCCTCGACGGATCGGGGATCGAACAGAGCACCGTCGCCGACGCTGCATCGTCACCGTGGCACGCCCGGAAGCCGCAAGGCGATGGTCCGCGTCCTCCGGTCGGACAAACTGGACGCCTTTCAACAGGCCGCACGATTACGCCGGTTGCAATTGGGCAGATTCCGGTGGAGGATTCGCCAACACCGCATGCAATGAGCCGTATCGGAGGGATCCGCATGACCGAGACGACGTACTGGAGCCGGCGTCCGGTGAACCGTCGGGCAGCACTTCGGGGCGCCGGGTTTGGGGCGCTGGGTCTCGCCGGAGCAGCCCTCTTCGGATGTGGCAGCGCGAACGAAGGGAAGAACGAGACCATCGTCGGCGGTGGCGGGCAATCGATCACCGCGCAGACCGCGGTCGCGGAATCCGGGGGGACGCCGGTCCCGAAGGACCAGGTGCGGCTCAAGCCCGGCATCTACACCTCACCGGTGGAGGCGTCACCTGCTGAGCGGAACCCCGCGGCAAACGCGAAGTACGGCGGGACACTGCACATGCAGTACCTCGATCCGCCGCACATGGACATCGCGAGGACGCTCTCGTGCACCGTCTTCCACACGATGAACTACACGAACAACAAGCTGGTTCGTGGTCGGACCGGGGCACTGGCCAACCCGTTCCTCGTGGAAGTCGAGCCGGATCTCGCTGAGAAGTGGGAGGCGTCGCCCGACAACCAGACGTTTACCTTCCACCTGCGGCAGGGCATCAAGACGCACAACGTCGCGCCGACCAACGGCCGCGAGTACACCTCCGAGGACGTGAAGCTCTCGATGGAGCGGTACAAGAAGGGCGGCACGCAGAAAGACGTGTTCGCCCCGGTTACCAGTATCGAGACACCCGACAAGTACACGATCAAGGTGTCGCTGGACCAGCCGCTGTCGGACTTCCCCGTCAACATCTCGTCCTGGTCCTTCATGTGGGTGAAGGAGCTCATCGACAACGAGGACCTGCTCAAGTCGAAGGCGATCGGCACCGGCGCCTTCATCCAGAAGGAGTGGACGAACAAGGAGCGATCGGTCTTCTCGAAGAACCCCGACTACTTCGAGAAGGGCCTGCCGTACGTTGACGAGGTCATCACCCTCGTACAGAACGATCCGAGCGTCGTGCAGGCCGGCTTCCTCACCGACAACTTCATGGACTGGTCCGCCACAGACGAGGACACCTGGCAGAACACGTACAAGAAGCGCACGGACACCATGGTCGGCTGGAAGTACCCCACTGGCCGCGGCGCGAACGTCAACGGCTGGCACTTCCAGATGAAGAACGCCAAGTTCCAGGACCCGCGCGTTCGCCGCGCGATCTCGCTTGCGTTCGACCGTGACGGGTACGACCAGGCCCGAAACGCAGGCGACAACAAGGACCCCGAGGGCGCGTTCTCGAATCCGCCGATGCCGTGGGCGTTCATGTTCGACAAGAAGCCGTCGGGCAAGTCGAACGGCCAGTGGTACAAGTACAACCCGAGCGAGGCGAGCAAGATGCTGCAGGCCGCCGGCTACACGGCGGAGAAGCCCCTCGAGTTCGAGCACGTTACCTGGTACGACCGCGACCCGTCGTCGCAGGTGATCATCCCGGGGATCATGAACTCCGTGAAGGAGGTCAAGATCAAGTTCCGGCAGGTGGACAACCCCACGCAGGTGACCATGCTCTCGGACCGCAACTTCGAGGAGTCGGTCGGCATCGTGTGGGGCCCCCCGGGGCACGCGATGGACCAGTGGATCTTCCCCTGGTACCACACCAAGGGCGGGCTGAACTACAACAGCAAGGGCGACGCGGAACTCGACAAGCTGCTGTTGCAGCAACGCGCTGAGACCAACCTGGAGGCGAAGAAGGCGACCTGGCTCAAGGTGTGGGACAAGATCCACGCCGAGGTCTGGGACATCTGGTGGCCGGAGTCGTACCTCCGCAGCGCGTGGCACAACTACATGATCAACTACCGGACCCACGGGCTGATGGGGACATATGTGTGCTACATCAGCAACATGGCAAGTCGCGTCTGGCTCGACGACGGCGCGCCGGGCGTCAAGCGCACCTAGCGCGAGCAACCTCGATACGCACGCGGAGCGCCCCGATTGCTCGGGGCGCTCCTGCGTCAGCCGGCCGGGGCGCCGTCGATTGGCGGTCCGTCCTCGAGCGGGGGCTCGCCTGGCCGGCGATGCGCACGCTGCTCGTCGCGGTAGTGGTGCGAGTACGTCGTGCCGAAGTTCGTCATGCGCTCCTTGCCGTGACGCGCGGCCCAGTATTCCCGCTGCGCCTCGAGGAAGCGCGCGCGATCTCCGTCGCCACCGACCCGGAGCTCCACCGGCTCGCGAGGCACAAAGAGCACCTGTCCGATGGGGGCGTCACCGGCGACGCTGATCGCATCACCTCGCTGGAGGATGTAGCGGAACTCGGTCGCCTGCGCGTACCAGTCGGTCTCGACCCGCGCCGTGAGGACAGGGATCGCGGGCTGTTGTGGCTCGTTCAGCAAGCCGAAGTACAGCGTGTCCCACCCGCTGGCGGTCACGAAATCGTGAGCACCTCGGAGGCCAATTCCTCCCGGGGGACCGTTTACGTTGGTGACCAGCGCGTCGACCATCTCCTGCACGAGTGCCGGCGAGAGCCCGCCCCGCTCCTCGAGAAAGACGATCTCCGTCTGGTCGAGACCACCCGTCCCCGCCGAGGGCTGGATCTCGACCGCGAAGGCAGACGCGCGGACGCCGCCCGGCGCGGCCACGTAGAAGGTGATCTCGAACGAATTCGTGCGGGTCAGGCGTACCTCGTAGGATTCGTGCGGATGCAGGGGCGGATACACCAGGAATCCGCTGCGGCTCGCATCCTCCAGGACAGGGCAAAACCGCGCCTGCTCCGGGAGCCAGGCGCGCCGGTTCTCCCGTGTTGGCAGGCGGCCGATGCCGGAGCGACGCTGGTTGGGCAGAACCACGACTTGCACAGGCGCCCCTTTGCATCGCTTGTGTGGGGGCGGTGCTCTCCGGAACTGAGCAGAGCCTCGGCGCAGCCAGCCGCGAGGGAACTCCGACCCCATTAAGTATGGCTGCATCATATCCATCGGCCCGCCGGGTAGCGGCAGCGACAAGTCGTTGGTGCATCGCGCTCCAGGGGTCCGGTTCTTCGCGGACGTGTCTCTCATCCCGTCACCCCTTTGACCGCGACGCAACGACCGGCTTGAATGGGAGGCACACGCCGGAGCCGTCCGAGGCGCCTCGTGGGCCTGTAGCTCAGCTGGGAGAGCACCTCGCTGGCAGCGAGGGGGTCCGGGGTTCGAGTCCCCGCAGGTCCACCACACCCTCATCCGCCTCGACCCGCCCCTTCGAGGATTGCGAGCCCATGCTGCGAGCCGCGCTCGGACTCGCGATCGCCGCCCTCCTCCTGGGCGCCGCATGCACGACCCAGCCCGTCCCGACCCCACCTTCCGGCGCCTCGACGCCGAACGCTGCACCGACATCGAGCGCCGGGAGTTCGACCTCGACCGCGCCGGCTCCGACCGCGCTGGCTCCCACAGGTACCCCTCGAAGTCCGTTGGGGCCGCTCGTCGCGGGCTCGTTCGCCCTCGCCCCGGCCTTCGGAGGGCGGGTCTTCGACCGACCCGTCGAGCTCGTACCATACCCGGACGGTTCGTTCCTTCTCGCCGACCAGTCCGGCCTCGTCACGCAGTTGGCCGCCGACGGCCGCCAGCTCGGTATGTTCCTCGATCAGCGCGCGGTCACACTGCGCTCGGGCAACGAGGAGGGCCTGCTCGACGTCGCCCTCGACCCCGCGTTCGCCTCGAACCGCTACGTCTACGTCTACGCATCGAGGGGCAACCCGCGCCGCACGATGCTCGCTCGATACGTCGTCTCACCCGCCGACACCGTCGACCCCTCGAGTGAGCTCATCATCCTCGAGGCCGCCCAGCCCTTCCCGAACCACAACGGCGGCTCGATTCGATTCGGCCCCGACGGGCTGCTCTACCTCGGGCTGGGGGACGGCGGCTCCAGCGGCGACCCCGGCAATCGAGCGCAGAACCTGCAGGAGCTCCTCGGCAAGATCATCCGCCTCGATGTGCGCGCCGCGACGCGCGAGCAGCCCTATCGTCCCGCCGGCGACCCGGCCCTCCTCGCGCGCGGAGCACGCCCGGAGGTCTGGGCATACGGCCTGCGCAACCCCTGGCGCATGGTCTTCGACCCGGTCACCGGCGGCCTCTTCGTCGGCGACGTGGGCCAGGACCGCTTCGAGGAGGTGGACCGAGTGGTCGCGGGCGCCAACCACGGGTGGCCTGCCCTCGAGGGCGTCACGTGCTACCGGCCCGCGTCGAACTGCATACGCGAGGGCACGGTCGCGCCCCTCGCGGTCTACAGCCACGCCGACGGCTGCTCGGTCACGGGAGGCGAGGTCGTCGACGGCTGGTACCTCTACGCCGACTTCTGTAGCGGCAGGCTCTGGGGGGTCCCCATCGAGGGCGGCTCGGCGGTGCTGCTCGCCGATACCGACCTCCGCATCGCCGCCTTCGCCCGCGACCGCGAGGGCAACATGTACGTGCTCGCCCACGGCGGCGCGATCAACCGACTCGTGCGCGTGAAGTAGCCTTGCGCGAACCCGCGTGGCCGCGCCCGAAAGGGGAGCTCGATGAGAATCGTGGTGACGAGCGTGCTCGTCGACGACCAGGAGCAGGCACTTCGCTTCTACACGAACGTGCTTGGCTTCGAGAAGAAGGACGACGTCGAGTTCGGCGACCAGCGCTGGCTCACCGTCGTCTCCCCCGACAACCCCGAGGGCGTCCAGCTCCTCCTCGAACCGGACGCGCATCCGGCCGCGCGCGTGTTCAAGGCAGCCCTCGTCGCCGATGGGATCGCGTGGACCTCGTTCGAGGTGGACGACGTCCGCGCCGAGTTTGAACGGCTGCGCGCCCTCGGCGTCACGTTCACGCAGGAGCCCACCGAGATGGGCGGCTATTGGTCCGCCACCTTCGACGACACCTGCGGCAACCTGATCCAGATCGCGAGCCACTAGGTCCGCGCCATCTGCCCGCGACTCCCGAGGGGCCCCGACTCCCGAGGGGCACCCCGCCCGAGGGAACCCCTCGCCCCCCGGGAGAGGGGCAGGGGTGAGGGCAGACAACACAACTGCCCGCTGTGGCGTTCTCGGCCCCGGCGCTACCCTCGGAGGGATGTCACCGCTGCTCCTCGGCGTCCTGGTCCTGTTCGCGGCATACGCCGTCCTCGTCACGCTCCAGATGCGACGCGCCCTGCGGGCTCCCGAGGGTCCCACGCGGCTCCGCGAGGCGACGCGCCTCCTCGGGCTGGTCACGCTCGGCGTGCCGCTCGTCCTCGCGTTGCTGTTCGTCCGATGATGGGCCACGAGTTGACGGACTCCTGAGGCGAACGCACACTTGGCCCATGCACTCGAGCGCACGCCCCTCCTGCGTCCTGCCCCGCGCGCCGCTCGCGACTTCCCCGCGCCTCGCCCTTACCGAGGCGGCGTCGGGGCGCTGACCCGCGCTCGCGACGCCGCCGCGTTCGCCCCCGCTGAGCGCCCGCGCGCGCCCGCCCAGATCTCGCCCCACCCTCGAGAGGTCCCGACCATGACCGCGACTCCGCCCGCCTCCACCTCGTCTCGCGCCGGCATCGAGCGCTACGACCCCTCGGTGGTCGAGCCTCGCTGGCAGGAGCGCTGGGCCGCCGAGGGCCTCTACCGCACCGCCGATCACGTCCCCGGCAAGGAGAACTGGTACGCGCTGACCATGTTCCCGTACACCTCGGGCGACCTGCACGTCGGCCACTGGTTCGCGATGGCGCCCTCGGACGCGCTCGTGCGGTTCCGCCGCATGCAGGGCTACAACATCCTGTTCCCCATGGGCTTCGACGCGTTCGGGCTGCCCGCCGAGAACGCGGCGATCAAGGGCGGGCTGCACCCGCAGGACTGGACGTACGCCAACATCGAGCGGATGCGCGGCCAGCTCCGCCGCATGGGCGCGTCGTTCGACTGGGATCGCGAGGTGATCACCTGCGCCCCGGACTACTACCGCTGGACGCAGTGGTGGTTCAGCCAGCTCTATCGCAAGGGCCTCGCCTATCGAGGTGAGGCGCTGGTCAACTGGTGCCCCTCGTGCAACACGACGCTCGCCAACGAGCAGGTGGTCGACGGCCGCTGCGAGCGCTGCGACACGCTCGTCGAGCAGCGCATGATGTCGCAGTGGTTCTTCCGCACTACGCAGTACGCCGAGCAGCTCCTCGCCAACGAGGACCTCGACTGGCCCGATCACGTCAAGCTGATGCAGCGCAACTGGATCGGGCGCTCCGAGGGCGCCGAGGTCTCGTTCGCCCTCGAGATCCCCGCGGCGGAGGTCGACGAGATCCGCGTCTTCACCACGCGACCCGACACGCTCTTCGGAGTCACGTTCATGGTCCTCGCGCCCGAGCATCCCCTCGTGAAGCAGATCACGACTCCTCGACGTCGCAAGGCCGTCGAGGAGTACGTGCAGGCCGCCGCCCGCAAGACGGAGATCGAGCGCCAGTCGACGGAGCTGACGAAGACGGGCGTGTTCACCGGCGCCTACTGCATCAACCGCCTGACCGGCGATCGCGTCCCGGTCTGGGTCGCCGACTACGCCCTCGCCACGTACGGCACGGGCGCAGTCATGGGCGTCCCCGCTCACGATCAGCGCGACTTCGACTTCGCGAAGCAGTACCGCCTCAAGGTGAAGGTCGTCATCGCTCCCGACCCCACCAGGTTCAAGTCCCGCCTTGCCGAGGCGTACGTCGAGCCGGGATTCGCCGTGAACTCGGGCCAGTTCGATGGCATGCCCAACGTCGAGATGAAGGCCGCCGTCGCGCGCTACCTCGAGGAGCGGGGCTGGGGCGGACCTCGCATCACCTACCGCCTCCGCGACTGGCTGATCTCGAGGCAGCGCTACTGGGGCGCGCCCATCCCGGTCGTCTACTGCGACGACTGCGGCACGCTGCCCGTGCCCGACGACCAGCTCCCGGTCGAGCTGCCGTACGACGTCGAGTTTCGCCCGACGGGGGAGTCGCCGCTCGCGCTGTCCGAGGCGTTCGTGCACACCTCGTGTCCGGAGTGCGGCAAGCCCGCGCGCCGCGAGACGGACACGATGGACACCTTCATGTGCTCGTCGTGGTACTTCATGCGCTACGCCGACGCGCGCAACGCGGCCGAGCCGTTCTCGAAGGCGGGCGCCGAGGCCTGGCTCCCCGTCGACCAGTACACGGGCGGCTCCGAACACGCCACGATGCACCTGCTCTACGCGCGCTTCTTCTACAAGTTCGCGCGCGACATCGGACTGGTCCCCGGCGACGAGCCGTTCACGCGCTACTTCAGCCAGGGCCAGATCCTGGGGCCCGACGGCAGGCGCATGTCCAAGTCGAGGGGCAATGTCGTGGCGCCCGACGACCAGGTCGCGCGCTGGGGCGCCGATTGCTTCCGCGCCTACCTCATGTTCCTCGGACCGTGGGACCAGGGCGGCCCCTACGACGTCGATGGCATCGTGGGCGTCTCGAGGTGGCTCAACCGGCTGTGGACGGTCGTCGTCGACCCCCCCGCTCGAGTGGAGAACGGCCCGCTGGCCTCGGAGCTGCGGCGTGCCGCCCACTCGACGCTCGAGCGCGTCACCGAGGACCTCTCGCGCTTCCGCATGAACACGATGATCGCGGCGCTGATGGAGCTGACGAACTCGCTACAGGACGCCCGCGCGACCGGCACCGCCGATGGGCATGCCTGGGATGAGGCCGTGCGCCTGCTGCTGCTGATGCTCGCGCCCTCGTGCCCGCACATCGCCGAGGAGCTCTGGGCCCGCACCTCTGCCGAGGGCGCCTCGACCGGCTCGGTGCACGTGCAACCGTGGCCGGCGTTCGACCCGGCGCTCGCCGCGCGCACCGAGGTGGAGATCGCGGTGCAGGTCAACGGCCGGGTGCGCGAGCGCCTGAGCCTCGCCGTCGACGCCTCGGAGGCCGCCGCGCGCGCCGCCGCCGAGGCCCTCCCAAAGGTTGCCGAGCACCTCGACGGCCACGAGGTGGTGCGTGTGATCTACGTGCCCGGCCGCCTCCTCAACATCGTCGTGCGGTAGTGCATCCGGCGTTGGAGATCTGGCGACGTTCTCGATGAGAGGGCAACCCGGCCTGGCGAGGCGGCGTCGAACGCATAGTTCCCCTGCTCAGCAGTCGTCGCTGCCCACGTGTCGAGGTTGATTCGACTGCCCCGCAGACTTGCGAGTCCCCGGTTCACCGAGCCTCCCGCGGGGGTGTGGGGGCGCAGCCCCCACAGAGAAAAGGGGTGGGTGGGCGGGCAGCCGGCCCGGAGGGCCGGCCGCAGCTCCGCATGACGTCGCTACAACCCCGCGATAAGACACGCCAGCCCTTCACGAGGCGCGGATGGGGATGCCGGAGCGCGCAAAGTACGACCGGTACTCGCGCTCCGACTCCTCGGGATACTCGATGCCCGTACGCGCGGCCGCTTGCCGGAGGGCGGCCCACAACGCCTCGGTGAGGTGTGCCTGCGCCAGCCCGAGGGCGTGCTCGTCCGGGTGGGGCAGTCCCGCGAACACGGCGCTCAACTCGGCGAGCAGCGCGTCGATGTCAGCTCGCGCCGCCGAGGACAGGAAGCGCGCCCGCGAGTGTGGCTCGCGATAGAACTCGGGCGAGCCCTCGGCAATCAGCCGCGCCGGGACGATGAAGTCGTAGACCAGCCGGAGGTCGTTCATCAGCAACGATCCCCAGTCGCCCCGCATCCACATCCGCACCGGCCACATCCCCCCGAAGAAGAAGCCACGCACGAGCGCCTGCAGCTGACCGGCCGCCGAGAACGTGGGCTCCGGCGACTCCTCGAGGGCTGCAGCGACCTCAGCCCGGTCGAAGATCATTCGTCGCGCGCGGAATCGCGCGTTCTCGCGGATCTTCCCCTCGGGCTCGAGGTACAGGTCGAGGCGCACCGGCCCCTCGAGCGTGCTCGCGACCACACGCACGCCACCGAACGTGGAATCGAGGAAGCCGAGCGGCCTCGCGATCCGCGCGAGCAGTTCATCCGCCGGCCGGCCGTACCCCGCGAACGCCTGATCAAGGAGCGCGAGGTGCACGTCGAGGTCCGAGCCTGCGTCGTCGGTTCCCGCCGCGACCGACCCCTCGATCCAGGCCCCGACTACCAGCGCGTCGTTAGCGAACGCCTCCTCGATGCGTGTCACCAGCGCTCGATGCTCGTCGCGAAGCTCGCCGGCGGGTGCCATCCCCGTACTCCTGACCTCGGCGTCACGCCGAGCCACCAGTGTATGAACGGGTGCACCATCGGACGGTCGAGGGCGTTACCCCTGTCGAGGCACGTTCGGGTCGTCGTCCAGCTCGGGGTACGAGAAGTCATCGATGACCGCGCGACCTCGATGCGCGCCCACCGGCACCGACGGCTCCTGCGACTGCCGTGGCCCCCGCTCGACGCGCGCCTCGGGAGGCGTCACGGGCTCGGCGTCGTCGTAGTCGTACTCGGAGAGCGCGCCCTCCTCGTAGTCCTCGTACACCGCCTGGCCCGCCTGCCCGCGAGGGCGCGCGCGCACGGGCTCGAGCTGCGCGATCCCGGCGTCGACCGACCGAGTGAAGGACCGCAGCTGCTTGCCCAGCCGTTCGAGCAGTTCGCGCGCGTAGTCGTCGGCGGCGTCCAGCTGCTCCTGCGCCAGCTGGCGGGAGTCGGCCAGCCGCTCCTGGATGTCGCGATTCGCCTCCTCCACGCGCTCCTGCAGGCGCGCCTCGGTGTGGTTCGAGATCTCCTCCGCGCGTCGCGAGGCCGCGATCGCCACCTCGTGGGCGTCGACCATGCGCTCGGCGCGCTGTTCGGCCCGCGCGATGATGAGCTTCGCGTCCTCTTCGGCCTGGCGCAGCAGCTCGTCGCGGCGGTCGATCATGTCCTGCGCCTCGCGCACCTCTTGCGGGATCGCGATCCGCATCTGGTCGACCACGTCGAGCAGGCGGCGCCGATCCACGATGGCGCGGTTGCCGATGGGCATCTTCTGGGCAGCGGCGACCAGCTCTTCCAGGCGGTCGACCAGGTGGAGCAGGTCCATGGGGTCCCTCCCAGGCGGACGCAGGTAGCTAACGACCGTAGGCGTCCGGGAACTTCTTCCTCAGTGCCTCCGAAACACCGGGCGGCACGAACTCCGAGATGTCCCTCCCGAATCCCGCCAGCTCGCGGGCCCGCGACGCGCTGAAGTAAAAGTAGCGCGCATCGGTCATCAGGAAGATCGACTCGATCGTAGGCGACATGTTGCGATTCATGAGCGCCATGTCGAGCTCGTAGCTGAAGTCCGTATAGCCTCGCAGACCTCGCACGAGGACGGACGCGCCCTCCGAGACGGCGGTGTCCACCGTGAGCCCTGCGTGCGCTCGCACCGACACGTTCTTGAGGTGATGCACCGCGCCTCGAAAGAGGTCGACCCGCTCCTCGGTGCTGAAGAGAGACGAACGACTCTCCGCGACCGAGACAATCACGTGTTCGAAGATGTGGGAGGCGCGAGTCACGATGTCGACGTGCCCGTTGGTGACGGGGTCAAAGCGCCCCGGGTACATCGCCGTGACCATCACCGATCCTCTCCACCGTTCGCACCGGCCTCGCGGTAGATCGCGACGGCCCCCTCGCCCTGTCGCCGGTCCCGCCAGAGTGCGAGTCCGGCCAGCGACGGCGGTGGTGTCCGCCGCGCCGCGTGCTCAACCACCACCACGGCGGCCGAGCCAAGGCACCCGCGCACGGACCGCTCGATGGCGTCCCACGCGGCGGCGTCATCATACGGTGGATCAGCCACTACGAGCGTATACACCTCCCTGTCAGCAGGCCGCCATCTCCCGACGCGCCCTCGCACGACCGTTCCCCTCGAGGTGAACCCCACGATGCCGAGGTTCGAGCGGATCGTGCTCGCCGCAGCATGATCGAACTCCACAAACGTGCAGTGCGCGGCGCCGCGAGACAGGGCCTCGATGCCGAGCGCTCCCGAGCCCGCGTAGAGGTCGAGCACGTTCGAAAAGTCGACGCCGGCGGCCTCGAGCATGGCGAACAGCGCCTCGCGGAGCCGTCCCGAGGTGGGACGCGTGCTCGAACCGGCCGGCGCGCGCAGGACGCGACCGCGCGCCTCGCCCGCCACGACCCGCAGGCTGCCGGGCATCGTCAGTTGCCCGCAGCGGCGCGCGGAACGCTGGAGGCAGGGACGAACGCGGCCGCCCTCGGCTCGTCGACCTGCAGCTCGATCTGCTGGCCGATGAAGATGACGCCATCGGAGACCACGAGCGTGACGTCGTAGATGCCGGGCTCCTGCGGTGCTCGCCACACCACGAGGCCGCCGTTGCCCTCGATCGCGCCCGCCGAGGCGCGCCACGTCGGCTGCAGGTACGGCCCGTACGGCAGCAGTGGCGTCGCCGAGCCCTCCGCGACGAACTGCGCGACGGCAGGCCAGACGTCGGGCAGGCCCTCGTCCGCCGCCGCACCCGCGACCACCACGCCGCCCAGTCCCTGGCGGCTCGCCAGGTCGAGGCGGAACGCCAGCGAGAAGCGGTTCTCGATCCAGACCGAGCGCTGACCGCCGCGTCCCTCGTAGCGGTACTGCACGGCCTTCGAGGCGTCGTCCCAGCGGATGCCGGTGGAGCGCGGACCGCCGATCGTCGTGCCCTCGATGGTGACGGCGTCGCCGGGCGAGATGCTCACGCCGAGGCGAGGATGCAGCTCGCTCGCGGTCGTCAGCGCCTCGCGCAGGGTCATCCGGCGCACGCCCTCGGGGGTGCGTTCCGCCGAGCGACGATCGACGACGAGCGACAGCTTCGACATCGGCGTGTCGTTCGCCCTCGCGGCCCGCAGCGCCTCCTCGAGGCGGCCGTAGTACTGCTCGGGGTCCTCAGGGCCGCGAACCCAGAGCGCATCGGCGGAGTTGGCGAGGGCGTGCCAGTCGTACGCGCCGCCGTTCGCCGCCTCGGTCACGGGGACGCCGACGATCACGCCGAGGTCGCGCTCCTTCGCGGAGGAGGCGAGCTGCGACACGAACTTCGTGAACGAGGCGCGCAGCGCGGCGTCGAGCGGACCGTAGTCGACGTAGACACCGTCGGCGCCGACATCAACCGCGGCGGCCACGAGGCGTTTCGCGTGCAGCTCGGTCAGCTTGGCGTTGCCGAACAGGGTGTCGAGGATCGGTCGAGAGTCCGTCGGAATCACGGTCCCGAGGTAGACCGTGCGCCCCGAGGCGAGCGCCGGTCCCACCGACACCGGGTTCACCTCGAGCACGGTTGGATTGCCCTCCGCATCGAGTGCGGGGCGCGCGCCCGGTACGGCGATGATCCCCGGGTTCCCCGCGGCAGGATCGGGGACCTGCCCCGCCGACAGCAGCAGCCCGAGCGTCTTCGCAGGCGCCAGCCGTTCGAGGACCGCCACGTCGCCGGGCACGCGCTCGGCCAGCACCTCGGCGATGCCGGGCGCCACCACGCGCGCGGGTCCGAGGCGCACCCACTGGCTGGTGTCGTACGTGTACACCGACAGCGCGCTCTCATCGATGGCGGGCGCGCTCATCCGCACCGTGATCGTGACGGGGCCCGTCACGTCGGGCGGGAGGGCGAGGTCAAAGAGCGACGACCGAGCCGCGAGCCCGGGCGGCAAAGCCGGCAGCTGCTTGCGCTCGCGCGAAGCGGCGCCACCCTCGGATCCCCGGTTGAGGATCGAGATGGGCGGAAGCACGAGGACGGCGATCAGCACGCCGAGGCCGATGATCACACCGAGCATCCGCAGCAGCATGCGATCGCCGCTGTCGCTCTCGCCCTCGGGAAGGTCGGGCGCCGCGAGCGGACGCAGCCGCGCCTCGATGTACCCCTCGTCGTCGCCGGAGCGGTTCGGAGGCACGCTAGCCCGCCGCCGTCGTGACCGACACGCGCACCGGCTGGCCGTCGCGCACGATCGCGAGGTCCGCCCGCGCACCCGGCCGGAGCGCCTTCAGCAGGTTCACGAGCGGCGTCCCCAGGTCCACCTGCGTGCCGTTCACCCCCACCACGATGTCGCCAACGCGGACGCCTGCGGTCGCCGCCGGGCTGCCCGGCGCGATCACGCGCACGATCGCGCCCTCCCGGACCGGCAGGCGCTCGCGAGCGGCGAGGTCGTCCGTGACCTCCTCGTGCTGGTCGAGCCGCTCGAGGCCGACGCGCGCGCGCTGCGAGCGCCTCCCTGCGGATCTCATCGATCGGCGCACGCAGCGAATCGGTCGACTGCGCGAACGACACCCCCTCGATGGGGAGTCCGTTCGGCGTCGCGCACCACGGTGGTCAGGAGGCCGATCACGCCCGCTCGAGTCAGCAGCGCGCCGCCCGAGTCGCCGTGGTTCACGGCGGCATCGGTCTGCAGCAGGTCCTCGAGGGTCACGTTTGGCCGAGGCCATGCCCGCCGCACGCCCGCCACGATGCCGAAGGCCGCCGAGTTCTGGCCCGCGATCGCGCTGCCACCCATCGCCACCACGGGCTCACCGATGCGCACGTCCTTCGAGGCTGCGAGCGGGACGCTCCGGAGGCCGCCCGCCGGCATCTGCAGCACCGCCAGGTCCGTGAACGGCGAGTCGTCGCCCACGATCCGAGCCGGGCGCTGTTCGCCCGTCGCGAGGGCGATCGCGACGCTCTGCGCACCCTCAACGACGTGGTAATTCGTCACCACATGGCCCGCGTCGTCGATCACGACGCCCGACCCGACGTTTCGGGTCTGCACCGCGTTCTCGCCGGTCCCGCGCTGTGGCAGGTCGGCAATCACGGTCACGATCGCCGGCAACGTCTTCTCGATCACCGCTCGGAGCTGCGTGAACTCGGACTCCGGCGCGGCGGCAGAGGCGGCCACCGGGGCGCTCGCGGCCTCGCGGGACCCATCGAGCACCCGCGTGCCCTCGAGGGCGACAGCACCGCCGAGGACGCCGCCAATCGCGCCCGCGCCGAGCAGGCTCGCGACGAACACCGGCACCCGCACAGCAGGAATTGCGATACCACCTACTCCGATACCCGGTCAGGATGCTACAACCACCGGGTACACGCACTCACGAGGCCAGACGAGGGCACTCCTGCATCCGAACTGGTGCAGACCCGTACGAACTCTGTGCACACCGTACATTGCGACGAGGTATCGCCGCATTTAGAATATTGCGAACGGGCTTGCCCACTTGGGCGAGTCCTTGTTCGTTCCGGCGGCCTCCCGCCTCGCCGCCCAGCCGCACATCGAGGAAGCGCGTCGCGCTGTCAGGTGTGGGCCCGACGGCGGCGGCACGGCATGCCTCGAATGGATGAGCATCGATGTACGAGCGCCGCGTCCTCCTCACGCAGGACGGCATCAAGAGACTCGAGGCGGAGCTCCACGAGCTGCGCACGGTGCGCCGCGCCGACGTCGCCCAGCAGATCCGCGACGCCCAGGAGCTCGGCATGACCGAGACCGACGGCCAGTACGAGGAAGCCAAGAACCAGCAGGCATTCCTCGAGGGCCGCATCCAGGAAATCGAGAAGATGCTCGAGATGGCCGAGGTCATCGACGAGGGCGCCGCACACGGCTCGAAAGAGGTGCGCATCGGCTCCACCGTCTCCCTGAGGACCACCGACAACAAGCGGCGTAAGTACCAGCTCGTCGGTGCTGCCGAGACCAACCCCTCCGAGGGCCGCATCAGCGACGAGTCACCCCTCGGACAGGCGCTCCTGGGTAAGAAGCGCGGCGAGACGGTCAAGATCCAGGCACCGGGGGGCACCGTGGAGATGACGATCACCTCGATCAGCTGATCCGGCGGCGGCGACTGGCCGACCGCGCCTCGCCGCGGAGGCATGATGCTCGTCGGCGCCGTATCCGAAGCCTGGTACTACCCGGTCAAGTCCCTGGGCGGCCACGTGGTCCCCGCGCTCCACCTTGACGCGCGGGGGGTGATCGGCGACCGCGCCTTCGCGGTCTACGGCACCGACGGCAAGATCGGTAGTGGGAAGTCGACGCGTCGGTTCCGGCGTATGGACGGTCTCCTCGAGTGCAGCGTCGACGTCGACGAGGCGGGCGCGCTCTGGCTCCGCGCTCCGACCGGCGGGCCGATCGCCATCCCCTCCGCCGAGGCCGACGCCGCCCTCTCGGACCTCGTCGGTGAGGCGGTGCGCGTGGAACCGGAGCGCACGGTTGCGCACTTCGATGCCGGGGCGCTCCACATCCTCAGCACGAGCAGTCTCGAGTGGCTGGCGGACCGCCTCGGAGGCGCCGTCCCCGCCGCCCGATTCCGTCCGAACCTGGTGATTCAAACGCCGGATGCGCCGCCCCACGTCGAGGACGGCTGGGTCGGACGACGGCTTGCCGTCGGAGGCGCGGTCCTCGAGATCACCGCACCCACGGAACGCTGCGTGATGGTCACGATGCCACAGCCCGGGCTCGCCACGGACGAGCGCATCCTCCGACTCCTCGCGCGGGAGCGAGATGCGTGCTTCGGCGTGTACGCGTCGGTGGTTGTGCCCGGGACGGTTCGCCTCGGCGATCCCATCGAGGTACTGCCCTAGCGCCTCCCGAGGGTCGGCCCAGGTCCCGTCCGGCTGTACCATCGAGGCCATCCACGACCAGTTCCGAGCGCCCGCGGGCGCCTGGCGAGGCGACACATGCCGTCCGAGGAAGAGCTCATCGCCCAGCGCCTCGAGAAGCGCGAGCGGCTCGCCGCGCTCGGCGAGTCGTACCCCGCGCGCACGGGCCGCACTCACTCCGCAGCCGACGCCGTTGCCGAGCTCGTGGCCTCCGAGGCGATCGGCCTCGAGCGGACCAGCGCCACGCTCACGGTGGCCGGGCGCGTCACGGCGCAGCGCACGATGGGCCGCGCGGCCTTCCTCGACGTCCGCGACGGCAGCGGGCGCGTCCAGCTGCACGTCCGCAAGGAGGCCGTCGGCGACGAGGCGTTCGCGCAGCTGGAGCTGCTCGACCTCGGCGACTTCGTCGAGGCCTCGGGGCCCCTCTTTCGCACCCGGACGGGCGAGCCGACGGTCGCCGTCACGGCGTACGCGGTCCTCGCGAAGGCGCTCCGGCCGCCACCCGAGAAGTGGCACGGCCTCCAGGACGTCGAGGCGCGCTACCGCCAGCGCCACCTCGACCTGCTCTCGAACGAGCGCTCGCGTGAGATCGCCAGGACAAGCGCACACGTCGTCGCGGCCGTGCGCGCCTTCTTCCACCAGCGCGACTTCATGGAAGTCGAGACGCCGGTCCTCCAGGTCGAGGCGGGCGGCGCCGCCGCGCGGCCGTTCGTCACGCATCACAACGCCCTCGGGCGCGACCTCTTCCTCCGTATCTCCCTCGAGCTGCATCTCAAGCGGCTGCTCATCGGTGGCTTCGACCGCGTCTTCGAGATCGGTCGCGTCTTCCGCAACGAGGGCGTCTCGACGCGCCACAACCCCGAGTTCACGCTCCTCGAGTCCTACGAGGCGTACGCCGACTACCACGACGTCGCGCGCATGGTCGAAGAGCTGTTACGCCACGTGGCCACCGAGGTCGCGGGCACGCTCCAGCTCCCCCACGGCGAGCACGTCATCAACCTCGAGCGGCCGTTCGGGCGCACGACCTACCGCGACGCCCTCCTGGAGCACGCGGGCGTCGACCTCGAGCGGCATCGCGACCTCGCCTCGCTGCAGGCGGTGGCCCGAGATCGAGGCGTGCCCTTCGACCCCAAGGCGTCGTGGGCAACGCTCCTCGATGGGCTGATGTCGACGCTGGTCGAGCCGCACCTCGTGCAGCCCACCTTCGTCTTCGACTACCCCACCGAGCTCTCACCCCTCGCCAAGCGGAAGCCGGACCACCCCGACGTCGTCGAGCGCTTCGAGCTGTTCGTGCTCGGCCGCGAGCTGGCGAACGCGTACTCCGAGCTCAACGACCCCGTGGAGCAGCGCGAGCGGATGTCGGCGCAGGCGGCCAAGGCCGCCGGCGGTGACGACGAGGTGGAGGTCGCGGACGAGGACTTCCTCGAGGCGCTGGAGTACGGGATGCCCCCGGCGGGCGGACTCGGCATCGGCATCGAGCGCCTGATGATGCTCGTCACCGGCGAGCACTCGATCCGCGAGGTGATCCTGTTTCCCGCGATGCGGGGTCGCACCGAGTGAGTGCACTCGGGAGCGCCTCGCCACGAGCCGGCGCCCGCCGGTGAACCACATCCGCGAGGACGTGCACATCCACGCTCGCGCCGACGCGATCTTCGAGTGGCTCGACTTCGCCCGCATGGTCTCGTGGCTGCCAATGTCCTTCCGCGACCCGCACATCGAGGACGGCGCGCTCGCCTTCCGACTGCCGCTCCCGCTGCTCGATCGCAGCGCGCACCTGCTCATCCAGGGACACGAACCGCCCCGTGCGCTCCTGCTGCGAGCCTCCGTCAACGGCTCGCAACCCGCGCTCGAATCCCTCGAGGTGGCGCTCCACGAGGAGGGCGCCCGCAACGTGCACGTCACCGCCGAGCTCGCCTACGAGCCGGCCGGCGGTCCGCTCGGGCCGCCCTCGAGATGGCCGTGCACGCGCCGTTACGTCGCCAGTCGTTGCGCGACGTGCTCTGGCGGCTGAAGCTCCTCGCCGAGGGCCAGGTCGCCGATCCCGCCTCGCTGCCGGGCCACTAGGCGCACCTGCCGATGGCCATCCGCGCCGTGATCTGCGACCTCGATGGCACACTCGTCGACAGCGAGCGCATCTTCATGGAGGCGTCGCGCGCGGTCGTCGCGCCCGGCGTCATCACCACCGAGGCGTACGAGGGCTGGATCGGCCGCGGGGGCTTCTCGGAGTGGGTCGAGCTGACCTACGGCATGCACCGCGACATCTTCGCACGCGCGTCCTCGAGGAGTTCGTGCGCCAGCTCGGCCTCGATGCGATGCCGGTCATCGACGGCGCCGAGGCGCTTCTCCAGCGCTTCACCGACCTCGACCTGCCGTTGGCCGTCGCGTCGCAGTCGTCGCACCCGCTCATCGAGGCGTCGCTGCGCACCACGGGGCTGTCGCGCTTCTTCCGGGCGGTGTCTTCGGTGCAGGACGTTGGCGGCGTCGGCAAGCCCGCGCCGGACGTCTATCTCCACGCTGCGAACCGCCTCGGGATCCCGGCCGAGCACTGCCTTGCGATCGAGGACTCGGTGACGGGAGTGCAATCGGCGCTGGCGGCGGGAATGCGCGTCGTGCAATCCCGAGGCACGACCTATCCCGCGCCGCCCCAGCCGGGCGTCCACCATATCGTGGAGTCGCTGCACGACTTCGATCTCGCATGGCTCGCCTGACGCCTTCGAGGCGTCTCTTCGTGCCGTCCGGGCCTCGGCGCTCCCCCGCCGCCCGCCATCATCCGAGACGTGCAACCCTCCACGCGAAATCGGCCGGATCAATCAAGATCTGAATCTGCCGAGGCCGCACTGCCAGATTCCATCAGGACAGCAGCCGGCGCTCGCTTCCCCGTGGGGGACCGTTGGGCGAGGGCGGCTCACCGTTACGTCGCCTCCTTGAGCGCACACCGACCCCCGACTACCATCGGCGGGCCGTTCTGGCTGGCCCCCCAGCCACATCGAGTTCGACCGCGCCGCACGCGCGCTGACGAGGGCGTTCATGAAGCTGCACGAGTACCAGGCCAAGGCTCTCCTCGCGAACTACGGGGTGCCCATCCCCCGAGGCGGCGTCGCCACCACCAACGAGCAGGCGCATGCCGTCGCGAGCGAGCTCGGCGTGCCCGTCGTCGTGAAGGCGCAGGCCCACACCGGCGGCCGCGGTCGTGGCGGCGGCGTCAAGCTGGCCGCCAACCCCGACGAGGCACGCACGGCAGCGGGCGCCATCATCGGGATGCAGCTCGTCACCCATCAGACCGGCCCCTCCGGCCTCCCCGTGCACTCGGTCCTCGTCGAGGAGCAGATCGCCATCGAGCGTGAGCTCTACCTCAGCGTGGTCATCGACAACTCCTCCGGCATGCCGGTCGTCATCGCCTCTGCGGCCGGAGGCATGGACATCGAGGAGGTCGCCGCCAGCACCCCCGAGAAGATCTTCCAGCAGCGCGTCGACCCGACCGTCGGCTTCCAGGGTTACCAGGCCCGCTCGCTCGCCTTCGCCACCGGCCTCGATGGCGACCTGCTCCGACCCGCCACCACGGTGATGACCGCGCTCGTGCGCGCGTTCCTCGAAAGCGATGCCTCCCTCGCCGAGATCAACCCGCTCGCGGTGACGAAGGACGGCCGCATCCTCGCCGCCGACGCCAAGTTCTCCATCGACGACAACGCCGACTACCGCCAGCGCGCCCACTTCGACGCGCGCGACCGCACGCAGGAGGACCCCCGCGAGGTCGAGGCGCAGGATCACGGCATCGAGAACTACGTGAAGCTCGACGGCAATATCGGCTGCCTCGTCAACGGCGCGGGGCTCGCCATGGCCACCATGGACGCCATCATGTTCGAGGGCGGCGCACCCGCCAACTTCCTCGACATCGGCACCCAGAACAACCCGGACGCCGTGGTCGCCGCGCTCCGCATCATCGGCTCCGACCCCAACGTCAGCGCCGTCCTCGTCAACATCTTCGGCGGCCTCGCGAGGACCGACATCATCGCCGAGGGCGTCGTGATCGCGAAGCGCGAGGGCTACATCCCGCAGCCGACGGTCGTTCGCCTCGCCGGCACCAACGTCGCCGCCGGCATGAAGGTGCTCGACGACTCCGGCATCGAGCTCCTCCGCGCGGACGGGTTCGCCGAGGCCGCACGCATGGCAGTGAAGGCAGCCGGATAGCACCGCGAGGCAACCGCGCACCGTTCAACCAGCTCAAACAACCCGCCAACCAACCCGCGCAGGGGAGACTTCGATGGGCGTCCTACTCAACGAGAACAGCCGGGTCGTCATCCAGGGCATGGGCGCCGCCGGAGCCCGTGAGGCCCGCAACTCCCTCGACTACGGCACGAAGGTCGTCGCCGGCGTCACCCCTGGCCGCGGCGGGCAGGAGATCGAGGGCGTCCCGGTCTTCAACACGATGCGCCAGGCCGTCGACGCAACCGGCGCAAACGCGTCGCTGATCTTCGTCCCCGCCGCCGGCGCCGCCGACGCCATCCTCGAGGCCGCCGACGCCGGCGTGCCCGTCGCCATCTGCATCACCGAGGGCATCCCCGTTCGGGACATGGTCGCCGTCAAGCGCTACCTCCGAGGATCCGCCACGACCCTCATCGGCCCGAACTGCCCCGGCGTCATCAACCCGATGGCGCTCGCCCGTGCCGGCATCATGCCCGTCGACGTGTACATGCCGGGCAGCGTCGGCGTGATCTCGAGGTCCGGCACGCTCGTGTACGAGGCCGTCGACCAGCTCACCCGCCTCGGCATCGGGCAGTCCGGCAGCGTCGGCGTCGGTGGCGACCCGATCATCGGCACCAGCCAGCGCGAGGCGCTCGAGCTCTTCGAGAATGACCCCGACACCGCCGCCGTCGTCCTCATCGGCGAGATCGGCGGCACCGCCGAGCAGGAAGCCGCCGAGTACATCACGCAGATGAAGAAGCCGGTCGCCGCCTTCATCGCGGGAGCCACCGCGCCCCCCGGCCGCCGCATGGGCCACGCGGGTGCGATCATCGCCGGAAAGGCCGGGACCGCCGAGGCGAAGAAGCTCGCGCTGCTGCAAGCGGGCGCCGCCATCTCCCAGTCCCCCTCCGACATCGGCGCCACGATGCAGACGCTCCTCAAGGAGCGCGGCCTGCTGTGAGGTCACGCCGCCCGCCGCGGAGGGGTGGGCATCTCCGAACGTCCGTGCGATAATGCATTATGAGCCAGCGCGTCCCCCGCCCCACCCTGCGTGAGGAGCGACCGCCATACGGCGCGCGAAACGCACGCCCACGGCGCGGGCAGGCCGCCGCTCGGGATAGTGCAGAGTTGCTCAGCCTCGTGCGTCGCCGTGCCCCGGCGCTCCTCGAGCTGGAGAAGAACTGAGCCGGCTTCGCTACCTCCAGCGCCGCGATATCGATGACATCATCGCGGCGCTGGCCGCCACGTTTCCGGACAGCACCGCCTTTAGACTGGCTGGCGCACGAGGTGAAGCGCTCCTCGAGTCCGCGCTCGCCCAGCCTCGTTGGCCACACTACCGAACGGCACAGGCGAAAGCAGCCGCCTTGCAGTACAGCCTGAACAAGAACGACTCCTTCGTCGACGGCAACGAAGTCGTTGCCTCCGCGCTCGCCGTGGCCTCGGACCGCATGGGACGAGACGAAAGCGAGGCATGGATCACTCGACGCGCGAGCCGCCGCACGTGGGCGGCTCCACGTCGCGCCCGCTGGTTGCGGGAGACCCGCAGATCCGAGGCCGTTGCGAGCACCCCGTGACCGCGCCCACGCCTCGCAACCGGCTGGCCCTCGAGACCAGCCCCTACCTGCTGCAGCACGCCTCGAACCCCGTCGACTGGTACCCCTGGGGCGAGGAGGCGTTCGCGCGCGCCCGCGCCGAGGACCGCCCCATCCTCCTCTCCGTCGGCTACTCCTCCTGCCACTGGTGCCACGTCATGGCGCACGAGTCGTTCGAAAACCCCTCGACGGCGGCCCAGCTGAACGAAGGCTTCGTCAGCATCAAGGTCGACCGCGAGGAGCGCCCCGGACATCGACGCCGCCTACATGACCGCCACCCAGGCGTGCGTCACCGGGCAGGGCGGCTGGCCGATGACCGTGTTCCTCACTCCCGAGGGCGAACCGTTCTTCGCGGGCACCTACTTCCCCGACGACCGCTACGGGCGTCCCCGGCTTCCCGCGGTCCTGGAGGCCGTGCGCCGTGCCTGGACCGACAACCGCGCGCGAAGGTCGTCGAGTCGGCTGCCGATATCACGAGCCGACTGCGCGCCGCTGCCTGCACTCGATGCCTGCCCGCGACAACCTCGATGCTGGCGCTCCGGCGCTGGCCGTGGCGCGCCTCTCGAGGACGTTCGACCGGACCTGGGCGGCTGGGGCCGCGCCGAAGTTCCCCGCTCCGGCCATCCTCGAGTTCCTGCTCATGCACGCTGCCACGGCCGAGGTCTCCCAGTCCCTCGATGGGCCGAGCCCGCTCGAGATGGTGCTCGAGACGCTCGACAAGATGGCGAGCGGCGGCATCTACGACCACCTCGGCGGCGGCTTCGCGCGCTACAGCACGGATGCACGCTGGCTCGTCCCCCACTTCGAAAAGATGCTCTACGACAACGCACAACTCGCGCGCATCTACCTCCACGCGAGTCAGCTCGCGCCAACCGCCGAGGGCCGCGCGCGCTTCGAGGCGGTCACGCGGGAGACCCTCGACTACCTCGCGCGCGAGATGCTCGGCTCCGAGGGCGACTTCTACAGCGCGCAGGACGCCGACAGCGAGGGCGTCGAGGGCAAGTTCTTCGTGTGGACGCCCGCGGGAGGTCGAGTCGGTCCTCGGCAACTCCGACGCGGCGCTCTTCAACGCCTGGTTCGACGTCACGCCTACGGCGAATCCCGAGGACCTGCATCATCCCGAGCTCGGACGCACGCAGCAACGTCCTCAGCACGCCGCGCCCGCTTGCCGAGGTGGCACTCGCGCCTATCTTCGAGGACGGCGCGCGCGCGAGTCCTCGGCCTGCGCGCTCGCATGCTCGAGTGCGCAACTCGGCGGACGCGCCCTGGCCTCGACGACAAGGCCCTCACCTCGTGGAACGGCTCCGCACTTCGCTGCGCGCCTTCGCCGAGGCAGCGTACGAAGTGCGCGAACCACGCTACCTCGATGTCGCGAAGCGCAACGCAGCCTTCCTCAGCCGCCGGATGTGGCACGACGCGCTCCGGCACACCTACAAAGACGGCATCTCCCGCGTGGACGGCATGCTCGAGGACTACACCTACACTGGCCTGGCTGGTCGGGCTCTACCGAGCCACCGGCGATCTCGAGCACCTGCGCTGGGCGCGCCAGCTGCTCGAGGTGCTGCGCGCGCGATTCACGGACGCCGACACCGCACCTTCTTCGACACTCCCGTCGACGGCGAGTCGCTGCTCTTCCGCCAGCTCCCTGCAGGACGGCTCCACCCCGAGCGGCAACGCAGCCGCCGCACTCCTCGCGTTCTGGCTCGGCCGCTACTTCGACAGCGCCGAGTACGAGGTGCTGGCGCGCGCGATCGCGTCGGCCGCGATCACGCAGCTTGGCGAGTACCCCTCGGCCATCGGCGCCGCGCTCCAGGTGGCAACGCTCGCGAGCGCTTCCCGTCGCGAGCTCGCGATCCTCGGCGAACCACGCTCCCCCGCGCCGCCTTCGAGATCGTCGCGGCCTCGAAGTACATGACCCTGCGCTCCTCGTGGCCTCGGCCGCTCGCGCCGAGGACCTGCCGCTCTTCGAGGGCCGCGGTGAGTCGGCCGCGTCACTTCGTGAGGACATGATCTTGCGGCTGCCCGCGCGCACTCCTGGAGAGCTGCGCGCCCAGCTCGAGGCGTGCCTGGGCGAGTCGACTCGTCAGTCGCCGCGGCCGCGCCGCCCCCACAGCGTCTGGTACCGCTCACCCGTGATCGCCTGGCTCGCGGCGCTCGTAGAGGCGCGCAACTCGTCGAGGGATGCCCTTCGGCCTCGGCGACGCCCGCGGGCCCGCCGCACAGCGAGCCGGGCGTCGATGCGCGCCCAGACGCCTGAAGTGGTCCCTGACCGCCGCAGCCACGATCATCGTGATCGAGCCGGGCCGAGAGAATTCGGCGCAGCCGACGCAGCGTGCGCACGCTCCTGCGTCGTGTTCACCATCTCGACGACGCAGACCATGGGACCCGAGGCGCCGTTGGACCGCGTGTCGATGATCAGCGTCTTCCGAAACAGCGGAGTAGAGCGCGATTACCTCGGCCTCTGCGATGTTGGTGTTGATCAGCGCCCGAGGCGAGGTCATCCGCGCTGTCGAGCATCAGCTGGCGCCGTCCGCAGCGACCAGGCGCAGGAATCGATGCACTCACCTTGAGCTCGTCCCCGGCTGTCACCGTTCGGGCGAAGTCGGCGGCGCGTTCGCCGTTCACGAGGACGGCGCCCAGCCCAGGTAGCCGCACCTCGGCCGCGCTCTTCGGCGTCAGCCCTGCGTCGCGCAAGACCCTGTCGAGGCGTGCCGAGTCGGGGTCGCCGGCTTCAGCACATACTCCCGTGACCTTGTCGGTGTCTCGCGCCGCTGGAAGGTCGCTTCGAAGTAGCGCTGCGCTTCCAGGGCTGCGTCCTCGCCGCAGGGTCGCCGTGATCTCGCGGCTGAGCCGCTTCTTCGCCTCCATCGGGGCGCCCTCGAGCACGCGGTCGATCTCGAGAGCGGCATCGACGCTCAGGAGGACGAAGTAGTCGCGCATCGCGTGGTCCGGCAGAGACATCACCTTGCCGAACATGTCCGGCGCCGACTCGTTGAGCGCGATGTAGTTGCCCAGCGACTTCGACATCTTCTCGTGGCCGTCGGTGCCCACGAGCAGCGGCAACGTGATCACCACCTGCGGCTTCTGCCCGTACTCGCGCTGGAGCGGGCGGCCTGCCATGAGGTTGAACAGCTGATCGCGCCCCCCGACTCCGCACGTCGGTCTCGAGTTCCACCGCGTCGCGCGCCTGCATGATCGCGTAGAGGAACTCGCTGAGGTGGACGGGCTCGTGGCCGGCGCTTCGCGAAGCTCTCCCGCTCCAGGAACTGCGCGACGGTGTAGTGCGCCGCAAGCGGATCACTCGGCGAATGGAGCTCGAGAGCCAGTCGGCATTGCGGCGCACCGTGGTGCGCTCGCGGTCGAGGATGCGGAACGCCTGCTCGGCGTAGGTCTCGCTGTTTGCCGCCAGCTGTTCGGGCGACAGCATCGGGCGGGTCTTGTTCTTGTCGGTCGGATCACCCACGAGGCCGGTGAAGTTGCCGATGAGGAACGACTCGATGGCCGAAGTCCTGGAACCGGCGAAGCTTCCGCATCGTGAGGGTGTGGCCGAGCGTGAGGTCGATCGAAGCGGGGTCGTAGCCGGTAGACGCTTGAGCGGCCGGTCCTCCTCGAGGCGCGCCCGCAGCTCGGCGGTCATCGTGGTGCCCGTCGCCGCGTCTCCAAAGTCGGTCCCGCGCAGCAGAGCCCTGAGCTGTTCCTCGACGGCGCCATCCGACGCGCGCTCGACTCACGAAGCCCCCTCGAGCGGATGCGTCAATGAAATATGCCCGCGAGACCGCGACGTCGTCACGATCTGGCAGCCACGAGCGCGTCGATGCCGTCGAACTTCCGCTCGTCGCGCAATCGCTCGAGGAGTTCGATGCTCACGACCTGTCCATAGAGGTCGCCTTCGAAGTCGAGCAGATGCGTCTCGACCCGCCTCGAGTGCCTGTCGAACGTAGGTTGCACGCCGATGTTGGTGGCGGCGGCCAGCACGCGCCCACTCGAGGCACGCGCGCGTGACGTAGACGCCGTTCTCGGCGGGAGCGCGGTCGGCCGCCACGCCGATGTTGAGCGTCGGGAACCCGATCGAGCGGCCGCGCGCGTCGCCCGGAATCACGGGCCGTGGAGCGTAAAGGGCCTCGTCAGCAGCCCGCGGACCAGCTCTTCCATGTCACCGGCGGCGAGCGCCTCGCGCACGCGCGTCGAGGACACGCGGTCATCCGACGCGGCAAGCAACGGCACGCTGACTACCTCGAACCCGAGGTCGCCGATCTCGGTCAGCCGGGTCACGGTCCCTCGCGCCGCCCGCGGCCGAGGGCAAAGTCCTCCCGACCACAAGCAGCCGCAGGTGAGCCTCCTCGGCGAGCACGGTCAGCGAAGTCGTGGTCGCCGATACCCGAGCGCCAGCTCCGAGGTGAAGTCGACGACCGTGACGTCGTCGGTGCCGAGCGCGCGCAGGTGCTCCACCCGCTGCTCGAGGGAATCGAGGTAGAAGAAGGGCGCATCCGGCCTCAGCACCTTGACGGGACTCGGATGGAACGTCAGCACGCCGGTCATCAGGCGCCGCGAGCGCGCCTCGTCCATCATCCGGCGGATCAGCATCTGGTGCCCGCCGTGCACCCCGTCGAAGACGCCGATCGAGAGCGCGTGCTCGCCGGCGACGACGCTGCGGCGCAGCTGTTCACGCAGCAGGAGCAAGCACAGCCTCCGATAACGTCACGATATGCCCTTGAGCTGCGCAGTGACGTGAGCGTACCACCGCCGCGATCGGGCCTTCAAACCGCGCACGACGAGAAACCGTGGGACGGACTCACGTGCCGGCGAAGTCCGCCTCGAGCTGCTCCTCGACTGCGGCGAGCGTGGCGACAGGCGCGCCGGCCACCTTCGTCAGGCGGATGTCACCGAAAGACTCCTCCTGCGTCGCCTCGAGGTAGCGCGCCTTGATCAGCTCGAGCACCGCGAGGAAGTCGACCACTACCTCGACGCGCGTGCGGTCCTCGTCGATGAGTGCAAGGAACGAGGTCTGGCCCGTGGCGTCGAGCCGGCTCACCAGCCTCGCGATGCGGTCACGCAACCGGATTGGCTCCCGCCGCACCGTGGGTCGGCGGTCCTCGCGGGGCAGCCGCTCGAGCACGCCTCGGAACAGCGCTGCCAGCTGCTCTACGGGCACTCCCTCGAGGCCGGTGGGGAGCGGGAGCTCAGGTGGCGAGGCCTCGCGGCGGTAGCCCACGCGGTACTCGTCCTGGAGCGTCGCGAGGTGCTGCGCCGCCTGCCGATAGCGCCGGTACTCCTGCAACGCGGCAACCAGCGCCTCGGGGTCGACCTCCTCTTCCTCCGGCGCGCCGTCCTCGACGGCCTCCTCGCGAGGAAGGAGTGCACGCGACTTCAGCAGCAGCAGCCTCGCCCCCATCGCGATGAAGTCGGCGAGCGCTGCGATGTTGATCGACTCGGCGGACCGCAGTTGCGCGAGGTACTGCTCGGTGACCGCCAGCAGCGAGACGGCGGTGATGTCGAGGTCCTCGCGCTCGATGAGGTGCAGCAGCAGATCGAGGGGACCCTCGAAGTCCGGGAGCTTGAGGAGAATCGCGGGGGGGCGAGCCCGAGGTTCCGACTCAGCCTCGGGGGGCGTCGCGGCATCCGAGTGCGCATCCGACGTGGTCATGCGCATACGGTACCGCGACGCCCGCCACGGGGCACTGCGTCAGGCGACGGGCTCGCCGACCCGCGCGAGCGGCCGGCCGATCGAGGCGCAGAGCGAGCCCACCTCGTTCATCAGCTGGGCGAAGTTCGCCGGCGTGAGTGACTGCGCCCCATCCGAGAGCGCGTGATCCGGCTGCGGGTGCACCTCGATCTCGAGGCCGTCCGCGCCCACTGCCATGCTCGCGAGCGAGAGCGGTCGCACGAGGTACCAGTGCCCCGTCCCGTGCGAGGGGTCGGAGATCACCGGGAGATGGCTGAGCCGCTTCGCGACGGCGACCGCGTTGAGGTCGAGGGTGTTCCGCGTCGCGGTCTCGAACGTGCGGATCCCGCGCTCGCACAGCATCACGTTGGGGTTGCCCTGGCTGAGGATGTACTCGGCCGCGAGCAGCCACTCCTCGATGGTGGCGCCCATGCCGCGCTTGAGCAGGACCGGCTTGCCGGTCTTGCCCGCCTGCTCGAGGAGCACGAAGTTCTGCATGTTGCGCGCGCCGATCTGGAGGATGTCGGAGTACTCCGCAACCGCGTCCACGTCGCGCAACGAGAGCAACTCGGTGATGACCGGCATCTGCAGTTCCTTGCCGGCCTGGTGCAACAGCTTCAGCCCGGGCACGCCCAACCCCTGGAACGAGTAGGGCGAACTGCGAGGCTTGAACGCCCCGCCACGGAGGATGTGCGCGCCGGCTGCCCGCACCCCGCGGGCGGCCGCCATCAGCTGCTCCTCGGTCTCGATGGCGCACGGCCCCGCCATGACCACGGGATGGCCGCCGCCGACCTTCACGCCGTAGTTCAGCTCGATGACCGTGTCCTGCTCGTGGACCTCGCGACTTGCGAGCTTGTACGGCTTCGAGATGCGGATCACCTCGTCGACGCCATCCATGGTCGACAGCTCGTCACGCAGCTCCGGGAAGACCTGCCCGAGGACGGCAATCACCTGGCGCTGCACGCCGACCACCTTCTGGCCCCGCAGACCCAGGGCGGCCAGGCGATCGAAGATCGCGCTGCCGTTCTCCTCGGAAGCGTCGATTCTCATCACTACAATCATCATGTCCTCCACGGACCGCAGGTGCCGCGTCGTTGCGGCCCGGTGTCGTACTTGCGTTCGATCAGTTTGTTCGCCGGCACCTCGACAGCCGAGGCTAACCGCTGACCCGCGCTCCGTCCCCGGCCTCGGCCGGCGCCACGAGGTCGGGGCGGAGAGCACGTGCGCCTCGGAGGTACACGTGCACCAGCTCCCGAGCGGGACGCGCGGTGTTCACGTGCATCAGGATGCGCACGCAGCGCTGCAGGCTCCCCGGCACGTACATCTCGGCCATGCACTCGAGAGCCACGTCGGTCCAGCCCAGTTGGCGCGCGGCAACCGCAGGGAACTCGGCGTTGAGGTCCTGCGTCGCCGTGAACACGATCGAGGCCACGTGATCGTGATCGAGATCGTTCAGGCGCACGATCTCCGACAGGAGCTCGCCGGCGGCCTCGAGGATGGCCTCCCGCGAGTTCTCCTCGACGGTGGTCGCGCCTCGAATCCCGCGCACCATCATTGCGCTCGTGGTCTGATCAGTCACTGTCGTCTCGTTGCTGGCCGCTGGCTGGCTCGGGTGGATTACCGAGGAGAATACCGGTGATCTCGTCCAAACGACGCGGCCGCTGACCGGGAGGGCGCGCGGCAGCGCGCACCCGAGGTGCCCGCCCGATCTCGCGACGCCAGCTCATCCGGTTGCACGGCCGGTAATCTCCTCCACGAACGCTCGGACTCGCGCCGCGCGTTCCTCTCGAGTGGCATTCGCAACCGTGGCAACCAGTGCGCTGCCTACCACGGCCCCGTCCGCCAGCCGTCCCACCTCGCGCACATGTTCGTGCGTCGAGATGCCAAAGCCGATTGCCAGCGGCAGCTCGGTTCGAGCCCGCACCCTGGCGATGAACCCGGGGAGCAGCTCGGACATCGAGGTCCGAGCGCCGGTCACCCCGGTCACGCTGACGCAGTAGATGAACCCGCTGCCGTGCCTCGCGATGAGCTCGATCCGCTCGTCAGTCGAGGTGGGCGCCAGCAGGTAGATCAGCGCGAGGCCGGCTCGCCGCGCCGCGTCCTCGAGCTCTCCCGCTTCCTCCGGTGGGAGGTCGACGACGATCATGCCGTCGGCGCCGGCACTCGCGGCGTCGCGAACGAACGCCTCGATCCCGTACGCGAACAGGGGATTGCAGTATCCCATAAGGATCAACGGGGCGGTCACACCGGATGCACGAAGGCGTCGGATCAGCGGCCACAGGTCGGGGGGCTCGAATCCCGCCGCTCGCGCGATATCGTTCGCGCGCTGGATCGCCGGGCCATCGCCGAGGGGGTCCGAGAAGGGCACGCCAATCTCGATACCGTCGGCGCCGCCCTCGAGGGCTGCCGTGATCACGTCGTATGCCGCGTCGCGCTCGGGGTAGCCGCACGGCGTGAACATGAGGACCGCGGGACGCTCCTCGGACCGAGCACGAGCGAACATCGCCTCGATACGTCCGCTCACGAGGCCGCCAGTGCCCGCGCGCCCTGCATGCTCGCGAGCAGCACCGTGAGTGTGAACGAGAGGGCGTTCACCGCGCCGTGCGCAGCTATCGACGTATAGACCGAACCGGATGCCTCGTAGGCCCACGCGAACAGCACACCGATGAGCGTGAATGGCAACAGCACCGAGATGTTGAAGTGGAACAGCCCGAACATGAGGCCGCTCAACAACATCGACGGGCCGAGCAGCCAGTAGCCGCGCAGGCCTCGAAAGACGAACGCGCGGAAGAACAACTCCTCGCACAGCGGCGCGAGGGCGACGACCGCAACGCCGAGCATCAGCAGCACCGCTCCGCCGTCCGATGCGTCGATCGGCAGCTGGTTGCCTCGGGCCAGTGCCGACGTATCGACACCCAGCATCCTCAACGCCTCGAGCGCGAGGGCATACCCGACGAGGATCGCGTAGGAACCGCCCCAGGCGATCCAGAGCGGACCCCATCGCAGTGGCTGCACGAATCCGAGTTCCGACCACGAGATACCTCGAGTGCGGGCGCGGAGGGCCACCCAGCCGCCGAGCAGGGCCTCGAGGCCGATGGCGGCGATCGCACCCGCGATGCGCGCAGGCCGTCCCTCGACGCCGTGGATCACCACGAGAACCGCGCCGGTCGCCAGGATGATCGCGATTGAACCGAACACCGCGACCGCGATCCCGGCCGCGACCTCACGCACGCTCCACAGGCGCGGGAGGCGCCCCGCGTCACGCAGGGGTGGCCCGATCTCGGCAGCACCGGCATTGGTGATCATGCGCCGAGGGTACCAGCCACGAACCCGCGCCGCTCTGGCCGTCGAGTCGTGCGGCAGGTGCCCGCGCTACTCGTTCCCGGCCGGGCCGGGCGGCGTTGTCCCGCCTCGAGCGGATGTCGTGGGAGGCGCGCCCGGGCCGGGCGCTGCTGCCACCGAGGGCGCCGGCGTCCCCCCGCCACACACCACGATCAGTGGCGTGCGTGCCGCCAGGTTGTCCGCGGGGAACTCGCCCCGCCATTCGCGGTTCACGAGGGCGGGCGCGCCGGGGATCATCCCGACGAGCCCGCCGCCGGAGCGGCTCGCCCAGATCGAGATGGCTCCGCAGCCCCGCTGCGAGGTAACACTCAGCAGTCCGTTCACGGGACCGCCCGAGTACACCACAAGCGCGAGTCCACCGCCCGCAGGCAGGTCGCCGATCACCGCCGGAGCGCCCTCGGAGGCGGACGCCGGGATCCCGGCGGGCGGAGCGGCCGGGGCAGGAGCGGCAACGCTCGCCACCGGCGTGCTCGCGACCGGCGTGCTGAACGCCGGCGCGGGGACCGTCGCCGCACCACCGGTCCGCACGAGGTACTGGCTCGCTGCCCACCCGGTCTGGCCTGAGGCAACCAGCGACTGCCAGAGGACGCCGTCGGCCTGCTGCGTGCCGCTGAGCAGGCTGACCGTCGCGCCGTCGGCGATGCACGTGAGCACTGCCGCGGAGGTGCTCGGCGCTGCGCGGAGGCGCAGGCAATCACCCTCGGCGCGCACGACTGCAGAGCCCGTGGCCTGCTGCGGCGACCCGGCCGACCCTCCGGTCACCTGGCGGATGGCCGCGCCCACGCTGTAGGGCGCGGCGGGCGGGTCGCCGACGGCGAGCATGGGGGTCGCGCCGGACGAGGACGGCAGCGGGCGCTCGCCCACCTCGCTGGTCGTCGTCGCTCCGCCGATGGGCTCGAGGAAGCGGAAGACGTGCACGTTGAGGTTCGGGTAGCGCGCAGCGAGCGCGACGGGGTTGTAGCGGTCGCGCACACGGACGATGCCGTCGAACGAGAGGTTCGAGTCGATCACCCGGAACACTCCACCACCGTCGACGTTGAGAACGATCGAGGTGTGGAGCCCGGGGTAGTCGGCGCCGGGGCCGTCGTCGAAGTCGTTCACGATCTGGATGATGTCGCCCGCGCGCGCGGAGTCGAGCTGCACCTCGACCGCACCCGCATCCAGGAATCCCTGGCGGTAGCTGAAGCCGATGGTTCGTCCCGTCGCCCGCTGCACCACGCTGCGCACCCAGGTGAAGCACTCGCCTCCGTAGCCGCCGATCGACTGGACAGCGACGGTCAGCAGCGACGAACCGAGGGGTGCCTCGATCGCGAGGTCCACGGGACGCTCGGCGATGATGAGCCCTTCGCCCAGTGCGGCGAACGGGGAGACGGCGGCGATCACGAGGATCGGGACCAGGGCAAGCCAGAGGGCGGGACGCGCCACGCGGGCGTGAGGGATGCGCATGAGAACCTCCGCAGGGGCCACCGACGGCGCCTCACGCGCCGCGGCAGACGTCCGTGTCTCGGTGGCCAGTCGCGCGGAGGGCGCCCCGGCCTCGGGAACCGTAAAGGGTGTCAAAGAACTTTTCAAACTTGATCGACCACGTATTCGATGATTGCGAGACTGCACACTTGACAACCGGCCCCTGCCGTGATCGGGAGTTGGCACCCTGCCCGTTCGGGTGATTCGAATCGGTTGCCCGCAATGCATCCTCGAATCACCGAACCCGCAACATCTGCCGAGGAGGCATGCCATGGTCAGCAATCAGTCAGCCAGCGAGACGCTCTCGAATGCTCTCGCCGAGGCGGTCGCCCTCGCCTCGCCGTGGACCGTTCGCGTGGGGGCGCGACGTCGCATCGGGGCCTCGGGCGTGGCCTGGCGCAGCGGGGGAGTGATCGTCACCGCGGACCACGTCATCGAGCAGGAAGACGAAGTGCAGATCACGTTCGCCGATGGCTCCGACGCCCGCGCGGAGGTGGTCGGACGTGACCCGGGCACCGACCTTGCGGTGCTGCGCGTCGAGCACGACCTTCCGGTCGCCGCGCGTGCCCCCGAGGCGGCGCGCGTCGGCGCGCTCGCCATCGCGCTGGGACGGCCGGGAGCGGGAGTGCAGGCTTCGCTCGGGATCGTGAGCGCCATCGGGGGCCAGTGGCGTACTCGCCGCGGCCGCCAGATCGAGGGCTTCCTCCGCAGCGACGCGACGTTCTTCCCCGGCTTCTCGGGCGGACCGCTTATCGATGCGGCCGGGCGCCTGATCGGCGTCAACACGTCGAGGTTCGGTCCCGGACAGGGCATTACGATCCCGGCTGCGGCGGCCGATCGGGTCGTCGACATCCTCCTCTCGAAGGGCCGGATCAGTCGCGCCTACCTCGGCATCGGGAGCCAGCCGATCGCGCTTCCCGCGGCGCTATCGGCGAAGATCGGAGAGCAGGAAACCGGACTCCTCGTGATCAGCGTTGAGGGCGCCACCCCGGCCGAGGCCGCGGGGTTGCTGCCCGGTGACATTCTCGTGGGGATGGAGGACGCTGCCATCACCGACGCGTCCGATCTGCAGGCGCAGCTCGGACCCGAGCGCGTTGGAGCCACCGTGCACCTCCGCGTCCTCCGCGGCGGCGAGCCGCTCACGCTGGAGGCGACCCTGGGCGAGCGCGCCTGATCGGCGCCGAACAAGGAGCCCGGTGACAACGAGAGCCCGAGGGATGCCGGCCATCGCGGTCTGGTCTCGGAGTCCGGCGGTGCGCGCCGGGCTCCGAGATCTCCTCGATCACGCCGGGTTCGAGGCGATCAGCGAACTCGGAGCGGGTGCGCCGCTCCCCGAGGTCGACGTGCTCGTCCTCGATGCGCCTGCGGGCATCGACGCGCGCGTGCCGGAGCTCCTCGCAGAAGCGACCGCCGAGGACCGCGGCGTCGTCCTGCTCGTCGACAACCTGCCCCTCACGACTCTCGGCGGCGATGGCCCGCCGACCCCCGCGCGCGCGTGGTTACGTCGTGAGGCATCCGAGGAGGAACTCGCGGCCGCCGTGGTGGCCGTCGACGCCGGACTGACCGTGGTCGACCCATCCCTCGATCGCCGCTCAGCCGGCCCCGAGGATGGACCGGTGCTCACCGCCCGTGAGCGCGAGGTGCTCGCGCTGGTCGCGCTCGGCATGACCAATCGGGCGATCGCCCTCCGGCTCGGGATCAGCGAGCACACGGCGAAGTTCCACGTGGGTGCGCTGCTCGCGAAGCTCGAGGTGCAGTCCCGCGCCGAGGCCGTGTCCGTGGCGGCGCGCCTCGGGGTCCTGTCCCTGTAGCGCCCGTCGGTCAGCCTCAGGTCGCGCGCGTGCGGAACGGCACCACCTCGAAGCCGAGCTGGCCCTCGATCAGCGCGCGCTGTGCGGGCGTCATCCGTGCGAGGTAGTGATCGAAGTCCTGCTGCATGATCCGTGACACCTCGGCACTCCCATCGTCGGAGAGCGGCGCGTGCAGCTCGGCCACCACTCGACGCCCCATCCCGTGCTCACGGACCGCGAGGCGCAAGTCGTAGCCCGTCGTGCCGGGCGGCAGGCTCGCCTGGAGGTGCCCGATCACCCGCTCGAGCGCCATCCACGCCCCGGGGATGGCGAACAGCTCGGCCACCAGCTCGGGATCCGCGGGGATCTCGAGGCTCGCGGGGGCGCTGGCGCGACGCTCGTCGCCGTACCAGGCGGCGAAGAGCACGCCCAGCGATACGAACACCATGACGGTGCCCGCCGACCACAGCACTGCACCGGCGGCCCGCTGATCGATGCCCGCCGGGAACGCGAGTCCCGCGACGCGAGGCGCGGCGGCGTAGACGCGGTAGAGCGGCTCGTCCGCCACGATGTACACGAGGCCCGGGATCTTCGGCAGGATGAACGGCACGAACAGGTACGCAACCGCGGCCATGTATCGCAGCTGCCGACCGCGGCGCCGCAGCACCGGCCACCAGAGTGCCAGCGCCGCAACAAGCCACGCGGCCACGAGGACGAGCGATCCGACGCTGGTCGCCCGCAGGCCGTCGAGGACTACGGGCACCGCGGAACCGAACATCACCGCGGCGAACACCACGGCGGTGAGCAGCTGCGAGGGCGGGCGCCACAGGCCTCGCGCGTGCTCCTCCGCGTGACCTGGTGGGGAGCCTCGGCAGCCCGAAGAGCAGCAGTGGCGCGGCGACGAGCGTCACGAGGAGGTACTGGACCGACGACGCCGCGAGCAGGTGCGCCGCGAGCAACCCGAGCGGCCAGTCCAGCGCCAGCCACAGTACGAGCCAGCCCGCGACCGCCGCCTGCCTTCGCTGGGCGTGGCGTTCGTCGGTCACCGGTACGGCGGAGGGCCGGCGCCACTCGAACACGAGCCATGCCGCCACGACGCCCATGAGCAACCAGACGCCGGGAAAGGCACGCCATTCCCAGGTCCATGGCTCCGCGGTCACAGCGGGTCCGAGGCCCCACTCCATCGACGCGCCCCTCGTCGTGCAGCCTGGCACCAACACGATAGCGCGAGCGAAAGCGCGTCTCGTGCGGCGGCGCACGAATGCACGCGCTTCGCCTCTCAGTTGCGTGCCGCTTGTGGAAGTCGGAGGCGCGGGACCGGCGCGAGGGGGCGCGCACGCGCCCCCTCACGGCCTGGTTACGCCGAGGGTGGGTCGGGCAGCTGGAGCGGCTTCACGTACATCGGGCCGACCGCCTGGATCGCGTCGGGAATCGTGAGGCCGTACTCGTCGGCGCTGCTGAGGTTGTACGCCTGCCGTCGGTAGTTCCAGTTGTCGGGCTTCAGCTCGAGCGCCTGCTTGAACTGCAGCACTGCCTCGGGATGGTGCTCGTGCGCCTCGAGCCAGGTGCCGAGGCGGAAGTGCGCCATTGCCTGGTCGTTCGCCTCGTCGGTGGCGCCCACGCGCTCCTGTGTCTCCTGCATCGTCGTCACGTAGATGCTCTTCGGGCCGTTGCGCACCCAGTCCCGCACGGCGTCCTTGTACCGCTCGTTCACCGTTGCCTCACCGGTCTCACGGTTTCGACGCACCATGTACACGGGATCGTTGCCGCGCACGATCCAGCCGCCCTCGTCGATCCAGAACACCGCGGGGACGTTCCGCGTGTTGTACAGCTCGGGCGTCACGAACTTCACGTCGAGGAGGGACGGGTGCTCGGGGTGCGCCACCTCGATGTACTCCCGTGCGACCGCGGCGCCCCTGACGTCGCAGTCCACGCTGATCACGACGAAGTTCTCGTCCTTGAGCTCGCTGTAGAGTTCCTGCCAGACCGGCAGGTCAAAACGGCACCCTCACCACGAGGCCCACAGCGCGAGCAGCACCTTCTTCCCGCGGTGATCCGACAGCCGGTGCATGCGGCCCTCGAGGTCCGGGAGCTCGAAGTCGGGCGCATCCAGCATGTCGAGGTGCCCTCGTCGCTCCTCAGGACCCGGTCCGAAGTACCAGGTCGAGGTCGCGGTGTCGTGTGCAACGGGCTGCCCGAGGTAGTCCGCGAAGCCGGGCACATCGAGCCACTGCGCACCATCGCGCTCCACGAGGAGCGCGTTCGCGCGGTCCTCGGTCAGCGGCACGCAGATCTCGCCCCGGCAGATGCCTTCGGGCTTGATCTCCCATCCCGTCGAAGCGAGCAGCTCGTCGTTGCGCAGCCACAGGCTCGCCCCATCGAGTCGTGCGTTCGGCGGCGTCGACTCGGACTCCGTGCTGAGAACCGTAACCATGGCTGCCCCCGGTTTGGCGTTCGTGGTTGAGTGCGTCATCGTACGACGTTTGTGCCTGACCCGGCGGCGAGCGACGCGCCGCTCGAGCGCGAGCGCACCGCTACGATCCGCGGTCGGAAGCGCGAGGAGGAACC
Source organism: Dehalococcoidia bacterium (assembly GCA_046328255.1). Taxonomy (GTDB): domain Bacteria; phylum Chloroflexota; class Dehalococcoidia; order UBA2979; family UBA2979; genus RBC038. The sequence goes on from JAXLWY010000001.1 coordinate 90,158, forward strand.
GTGGCCACCACCGACTTCGACCTGACGGGGAGGCGCGTGCTGATCACCGGAGCCGGGCGAGGCATCGGCAAGGGGATCGCCCTCGCGATGGCGGAGGCCGGCGCAGACGTCGCCGTGACGAGCCTCGGCGAGGCGAACGCCGCCCGCGTCGCTGCCGAGGTGCAGGCGCTCGGCCGGCGCGGTTTCGGGTGGGCCGCGGACGGCACTTCCGTCGACGCAATGCAGGCCATCGCACCCGACGTCCTGCGAGCGCTCGGCGGCCTCGATGTGATCGTCAACTGCGTCGGCGACTCGATCCCGGGTACTGTCGCGCAGGGCCCGGACGCACCAGGCCGCGTGATGACCGAGCACGACTGGCACCGCGTCATCGACCTCAACCTGACCCAGGCGTTCGTGGGGTGCCACGTCTTCGGGCCGCACCTGCTCGCGCAGGGCTCCGGGTCCGCGATCAACATCTCCTCGTTCGCCGCGCTCCGTCCGGCGCCGAACAGCTCCGCCTACGCCGCAGCCAAGGCGGGACTGACCCGGTTCACGGAGTCGATCGCCCTGGAGTGGGCGCCTCGAGGCGTGCGCGTGAACGCGATCGCGCCCGGTCAGTTCCCGGATCCCGAGCAGATGACTGAGGACCAGTTTCGCGAGCGCGAGGAGCGCGCGTCCGCCTCGATCCCCCTGCGCCGATTTGGGCGCATGCGCGATGTGGGGCTCGCCGCGGTGTTCCTCGCGTCCGACGCCGCCTCGTACATTACGGGGATCACGATCCCCGTCGACGGCGGGCGCACGCTCGTCTGAGCGTATGAGCCGATGAGCAGCGCCTAGCCCTCGAGCCCGCCCTAGCGTCGCAGCGCCTCGACCATCGGCGTCACATCAGGCTCCGAGGCGGGCACGGACACCGGTGAGGAGTCCGGCGTCACTGGGATACCGAGGAGCAGCTCGCAGAGCGCGCTCGCGCACCACGCCAGCGCGCGCTCGTCGTACCCGCCCTCGAGGGTCGCGACCACGCGACCGTCGCACAGCGCGTCCGCGGCCCCGAGGACCATCCGCGCCGCCTCGGTATAGCCCGCGGTGCTGACCAGCAGCGGCGCGAGCGGGTCGCGCGCGTGTGCATCCCACCCGGAGGAGACCAGCATGAGCTCGGGTCGGAACCGCTCCAGGGCTGGGACGCAGACGCGCGCGTATGCCTCAAGGAAACCGGCGTCGCCCGTCCCCGGCGGCAGGGGCGCGTTGAGCTTGGTGCCCCGCGCCCAGCCGATGCCGGCGTCCTCGATGCGACCGGTGCCCGGGTAGAACGGCGACGCGTGCGTGCTGAAGTAGAGGACGCGCGGGTCCGCATCGAAGATCGCCTGCGTCCCGTTCCCGTGGTGCACGTCCCAGTCCACGATCGCGACGCGCGCCACGCCCGCATCGAGGGCCGCGCCCGCCGCGATCGCGACGTTGTTGAGCAGGCAGAAGCCCATCAACTGGCGAGGCGTCGCATGGTGGCCGGGCGGGCGAACCGCGGCGAAGGCGTTGCGCGCCTCGCCTCGAAGGACGGCCTGTGTCGCCGCGAGGACGCCGCCCGCAGCACGTCTCGCGACGGCGGGCGACTCGGCATTGACGTACGTGTCGAGATCAGCCCAGCCGCCGCCGGCGGCAGCGAGCTCGTGCGCCCACTCGATCACGCGCGCCGAGTGGACGCGCCGAATCTCATCGTCGGTCGCGTCACGCGGCTCGAGATCGACCATCCGCGACCGGAGACCCATCGACTGCAGTTGCTCGAGGATGGCGCGAAGACGTTCCGGTCGCTCGGGATGCCCGTCGTTTCGATGCTCGAGGAACAGCGCGTCGGTGACGAACGCAGTGGTCACGACGCTGACCTCGAAGGCGCGGTCAGCTCGCCCAGTAGGCGCCGCCCTGCATGAAGTCGAGCACGCGCCGCCATGCATCGTCGACGGCGTCGGGGTGCTCGGCGAACGTGCGGTCGAAGAACGAGTGGGGCGCGCCCGGGTACGTCACGAGCTTGTGCTCGACACCCGCGGCGGTCAGCGCCTGGTCGAACTGCGCGATGTCATCGGCGGTGATGCCCTGGTCGGCGCCGCCCATCAGCCCGAGGAGCCGCGCCCGGAACTCGCCCACCCTCGCAATCACGGGCTCGGAGCCGTCGCGCTGTGGGCGCGTCGGAGATCCGTACATTCCGACGACTCCCGTGATGCCGCGGACGGTCTGCGCCATGATCCACGAGTTCCCCCCGCCGAAGCAGAATCCCAGGGTGAACACGGGCCGCTCCTCGAACCCGGGACGCGCTCGGAGGCGATCGACGCAGGCCTGCACATCGGCGGAGATGCCGGGCACAGTGCACTGCGCCACGTGCGGCATGTAGTCGAAGCCCTCCGGCCGCTTCGCGACGCCGGCGGTCCGTCCGAAGTAATCGAAGGCGATCGCGTCGAAGCCGGCGTTCGCGAATCGGAGCGCGAGCTCCTCGTAGAACGGGTGGAGGCCGCGCACGTCCGGCATCACGACCATCGCTCCATTCGCGGGAGTCGAGGCGGTCGCCTGGAATGCGGCGAACTGGTTGCCGTCGCTCGCTGTCAGGACGAGGTCCTCGTGGTCCACGGCGCCACCGCCGATCGCAAGCACGTCGTGCTCTTCGAACGTTCCCATCGCCGACCTCCGCTCATTCGCTGCCGGCGCATCTTACGATGGCGCGATGGCAATGGTGGATGACGGCACGTGGCATGACGGTGACCTCGTCGAGTTTCATTTCGAGGGCACGCTCGACAACGGCGAGGTGTTCGACTCCTCGCGGGGACGCCGGGCTCGCGTATTCGTCCTCGGGCGGGATCAGTTGCTCGCGGCCTTCGAGGCGCAACTGCGCACGATGGCAATCGGTGAGCGGCGCCGCTTCCGCCTCGAACCCCGCGACGCGTACGGGGAGCACGACCCTGCGTGGATCCTCGAAGCCCCGCGGGCTGAAGCTCCGCCCGAGGCGCGCGTGGGCGACGAGGTGCCGCTGGTGGGCGGCCGTCCGGCGCGGCTCGTCGCAATGACCGACACCACGGTCACGCTCGATGCCAACCATCCGCTCGCCGGCAAAGCGCTCAACTTCGAGGTCGAACTGCTCTCGGTGCAGCGCTCGGCCGACGGGGCCTAGGAGCGGAAGAGCTCCATCGCGCGCAGCAGCACCGGCCCGAGGATCAACAGGAAGAGCGTCGGAAACACGAGAGTGACCGTCGGCACGGTCATCTTCACCGGGATCTTGCCGGCCTGCTCCCGGGCGCGCTGGCGTCGACGCTCGCGAAGCTCCTCGGCCTGGCTGCGGAGCACGCGCGCGATCGAGATGCCCGTCTGATCCGCCTGCACAATCGCGCTCACGAACAGGCTCAGATCGTACGAGCGACAGCGCACCGCCATCGACTCGAGGGCGGCATCACGCGCGCGTCCCAGGCTCGTCTCGCGGACGACCTGCAGGAACTCCTGCGAGAGCGGGCCCTCGAACTTGCGCGCCATGTTCAGCATCGCGCCCTGCATGCCCACGCCCGCCTCCACCGAGGTGACGATGAAGTCGATCACATCAGGCAGCGAGCGATCGATGTCTACGCTGCGCGACCTCGCGCGAGTCGCCAGCCAGTACCACGGTACGTAGGCGCCGAGGACGAACCCGAGGAACGTCCAGAGCACGAGCTGCGCGCCGCCCAGGCCGCGCATCGCGGCCAGCAGGCCAATCGCCACCGGTAGCGCCAGTGCGAGGCCGGCCCACACGCGCAGGAACGCGCCACGCTGCATCGTCAGCCCGGCCGTCTGCATCCGCCCTTCGAGGGCCGCGGCGAGTCGCGGTGGCATCGCGCGTCCCACCGCGGCAACTACCTGGAGCAGCAACGGGCGCAGCGCGCGATCGAAAAGCGACGGCTCGAGCGGATCGGCTCCTCCTCCAGAAGCCACCCGTCTCAGGCGTCGCGCACTCGGGGTCGCCCCGCGCTGCCACACCATCACGGCGCCCAGCAGCGCCGACGCCGCGATGCCGGCCATGGCCGCGATCAGCAGATCCATCGCTATGCGTCCAACCGCGCGACACGCCGGATGGTGATGAACGCCATCCCATCGAGCAAGACCGAGACCGCGAGCATCAGCCGTCCCGACGGTTCGGTCAGCAGTCGTGCGAACGGATCGGGCAGCAGGAAGCCGAGGACGGTCACGAGCACGAACGGGATTGCGGCGACCACGATCGCCGAGAGACGCTGCTGCGAGGTGAGCGACCCGATCTCGCGCTTCAGCGCCTGCCGGCCTCGAATGGTGCTCGCGACGCCGTGGAGGATGTCGCCAAGGTTACCGCCGGTCGAGCGCTGGATTGCGATCCCCGTCGCGACGATGTCGAAGTCGGCGCTGTTCAGGCGTGTGTTGAGGTCGGCAAGCGACTGGTCGACATCGGCGCCGAGCGTGACCTCGTCGAGGAGTCGTCGGATCTCACCCGACAGCGGCTCGGGGACACGCTCGCTCGCGGTCTGCAGCGACTGGAGATAGCCGAAGCCGGACGCCACCATCGCCGCCATCACATCGCAGAGCTGCACGAGCTGCGACTCGATCTCCTCGGCGCGACGGCGGATCCGAACCGCCACCCAGAGCGCCGGGACGTAGGCACCAACGAGCGCGCCCGCCGGGACGAGCAGCCATGCCAGCCCTCGCACCCCGATCACCGACGCAACCACGTACCCCCCGACGGCGCCCGCGAGGGCCGTCCCCCCTCGCAGCATCGCGTACTCGCCGACGCGCAGCGGGATGCCGGCACGGTCGAGCTGCACGCGGGTGCGCTCGGTCCACTCACGGCGGCGGAGCAACGCATCGAGCGGTCCGAGCGTCGAGGCGCGGCGGTCGCGCAGCAGGTCGATGTCCGGAAAATCCATCGAGGCGGGCGCGGTCGCGGCCAGCCGCTGGCGCACGCGCCTCGTGGGCGCGGAGGCGAGACGCGTCACCCCGAGCAGCGTCATCGTCCCGGCGGCGCCCGCCATGAGCGCTATCAGCAATGGCGCAGCAGTCATCGAAGTGCGACCGCCCCGCTCGCCTCGGGCGTCCATTCGGGCGACACGCCGAAGGCGGCAAAACGATCGGCGAACCGGGCACGCAGCCCGGTCGAGCGCAGTCCGCCCTGGACACGCCCATCCGCCCCGATTCCCTGGTTGTCGAAGGTGAACAGCTCCTGCAGGGTGATCGCGTCGCCCTCGATACCGCCGACCTCGGTGGCCGCAACCACCCGACGTGTCCCATCCAACAGACGGTTGATCTGGATGATCAACTGCAGGGCCGACGCCATCTGCTCGCGGATGACCCGCGAGGTCAGCTCGAACCCCGCCATCATCACCATGTTCTCGATGCGGAAGAGCGCGTCGCGAGGCGAGTTTGCGTGCACGGTCGTCACGGAGCCCTCGTGGCCCGTGTTCATCGCCTGCAGCATGTCGAATGCCTCGGGGCCGCGCACCTCACCCACGACGATCCGATCCGGCCGCATGCGCAGGGCATTGCGAACGAGATCGCGCTGGGTGAACTCGCCCCGGCCCTCGCTGCCCATCGGGCGCGCCTCGAGGGTGACCACGTGCTCCTGTCGCAGCTGGATCTCGACCGGGTCCTCGATCGTGACGATGCGCTCGCCCTCGGGAATGAACTGCGACAGCGCGTTGAGGAGCGTCGTCTTCCCCGTTCCGGTGCCCCCCGAGATCACGACGTTCACCTTCGCGAGCACGCACGCCCGGAGGAACCCGGCGAACGCCTCGGAGATCGATCCGAGCTGCACCAGCTCCTCGATGCCGTGGCGGCCGGCGGCGAACTTCCGGACCGTGATCGCCGGACTCTTCGGCGCGAGCGGCGGAATCACGACGTTCACGCGCGAGCCGTCGGGCAGGCGCGCATCGACCATCGGCGACGACTCGTCCAGGCGGCGCCCCAGGGCACTCACGATCCGATCGGCGATTCGCCGGATGTGGTCCTGGTCGTTGAACCGCACGTTCGAGGAATAGAGGACACCGCCTCGCTCGAAGTACACCGAGGACGGACCGTTCACCATCACCTCGGTGACGTCGGGGTCATCGAGGAGGCGCTGCAACGGCCCGAAGCCGATGGCTTCGTCGGTGATCGCGCGCACCAGTTCCTGGCGCCGGATGTCGGCAATCCCGGGGGCCATCTCGGCAAGCACGATGGCCGCAGCCCGCTCGACGCGATCGCGCGCCTGCGAGGAATCGAGCGCCTCGAGCAGGCGCGGGTCGAGGTCGCGCAACAGCCGGTCGTGCGCGCGCAGCACGAGGGCGCGACGGGCCTCCTCGTCTCGCTGCTCGACGGCCGCGAGCGCGTTGGGACCGAGGCGTGGCCCGGTCATGAGCCTCGCCTGCCGCCCATCCCGATCGCCGACAGGAGCCCCGTGCGCCTGCGAGGCTCACCCGCGACACCCGAGATCAAACGCGCGAGCTCGAACATCCCCTCCGAGAACCGGCTCCGCGCCGACTGCAGTACGACGGGCGCACCGGTCTGCAGCGCCACGTCCACCTGGCGGTCGTAGGGCAGCGCAGTCGTCGCGGGGAGGCCGATCGTGTGCTCCGCCTCGGCGGCCGTCACCAGCGGCGCGTTCGTGCTGTCGTTGATCACGAGGCGCACGCGGTCGCGAGGAATGCCCCAGCCATCGAGGATGGCGATCGTGGCGCGCGCGTCCTTCACGCTCGACACGTCGCGCGACGTCACGAGCACGATCAGATCCGCCGCCATGAGCGCGGCTTCCACCACCTCGTTGAGGCTACCGGGCGTATCGATGAGCACGTACTCGTACTTCTCGGCGAGCGCGTTCACGATCTGGCCGAGGTTGTCGGGTCCGAGGGCGCGCCAGTCCTCGGGTTCCGCATTCGTGCCGAGGATCGAGAGGCCGTTGGCGTGATGATCGACGTACTGCTCGATGGTGGCCGGCGTCAGGTCGTACTCGTTGCGCGCGAGCACACCGATGCCACGTGTCACCTCGACGTCGAGCATCAGCGCCACGTCGCCGAACTGCGCGTCGGCGTCGACGAGGACCACCTCCTGCTGCGTGATCTGCCGGAGCGCCAGCGCGAGGTTGGCCGAGATCGTGGTCTTCCCGACGCCGCCCTTCGGGCTGTGCACAGTCACGATCGTGCCGCGGGCTGTCGGCAGCTCGACCGGGATGCCGCGCGCCTCGCGGCGATCGAGCTCCTGGCTGAGCGCGCTCGCCACCGCCTCACCGAGAGCATCGGGCTGCACGGGCCGCACGAGGTAGTCGCGCGCGCCGTGGCGCATCGCCTGGCGCATCATCGCTACGTCCCCGAGCGAGGAGTAGCTGATGACGACGGTCTCCGGCGACAGCCGCTGGAGGGCACGCAGCGTCGTGATCGCCCGCGCGGGCGGGTCCTCGATCGCAAGCAGCGCGACATCGGGATGCTGGCGCACCGCGAGCACGCTCGCCTCGGTGCCGTAGCCGCACTCACCCAGCAGCTCGAGGTTGGCGCGCAGCACCGCCTCGGCCGTGTCGAGGCGGCTGTTCGGGTTCGGGTCGACGATGATGACCGTTGGAGCCTGGTCCACCGGGCTACCTTCCTCCTGTAGCGGGCCGTGCCGTGGGCGAGACCAGCGAGGACGGCACGCTGCTGCTCTCCGTCGCCGACCGCAGCCGGAACTCGGGCGCGACCGACTGCTCGGTCTCGTCACCGAAGCGCCGCACCGCGAGTCCGAGCGTCCCCTTCTGCGCCGCCAGGAACAGCAACTGCGAGTCCTGCAGGCTGGCCGCAAGGGTGACCGTGCGCGCCTGGCTCGGCGTCTCGCTCGCACTGAGGCGAGTCGGAGCGCCCGAAGCGTCCGCGAGCGGTCCCACGGTCTTGTCGAGCGCCAGCACGAGCACGTTCTGCATCAGCGTGACCACCGTCGGATGGTTGGTCGCCTTCTCCGGGAAGACCGTGTCGGCCGGGCCGAACAGCGACTCGTACTCCGTGTAGACGAGCACATCGACGTGATCGCCCGGGACCACGAGTCCTCCCGCGCCCATCACCGGCGAGAACGGCACCGAGACCGCGCGCAGGCCCTCGGGGACCGCGAACGCGAGCGCAGGCTCCGTCGTGCGGTCCACGAGGCGGGTCGCCACGACCTGCGACCCCGCCTCGATTCCCTGTTTCGCCACCCGTCCGACGACCTCCGTCGTGGCGGTGAACGTCCCTGCCGCCACGTCGCGAGTCGGCACGGTCTGCAACTCGAGGTCCGCAGCCTGGATCTTGTCCCCGGGCTTGATGGCCGTCTTCGCCGTCACGACGAGGCGATCGGTCACGTCCGCCGTGCCGCGGGCGCCCTGCAGGTAGTTGAGCGTCAGCAGCGCGGTCAGCAGACCGAACGCCAGCGCGACCACCAGCAGCCCCACCCCGGGATCGAGGCGTGCGAACGGCGCACGGATCACACGTCCAACCATCAGCGATTCCGTTCAAGTCAGAGTGCGGGCACGACCAACGCGTGGCCAGCCCGCTCTCGCGCACCGCAAAGTGACTAGGAGCAGGTCCCCGCGGTGCCCTTCGTACCGGCCGTCCACGTGCCGCCCTGCGCCTCGCACACGACGGACTTACCGACGTCCTGCACGGCGCCGAGCACGCCGGTGTTCATGAAGCCCAGCACCAGCACCAGCGACACGACGCCGATGATCAGCGCGGTCTCGATCAGGTTCTGGCCGACCTCGTCGGCGACGAACCGGCGCACCTTCCGTATCGTTCGCTTCGCGAATCGCAACATGTTGTCCCTCCCCCTTCACGTTGGATCGTTCGCCCCTTGCGAGGTGGTTCCTCGGCGCCGGTCCCTCGCCCCCCGGCGCCCCTCGTTCACGCGTGCGGCATCACCACGAGGCCCCCTCTCGAGGTGAGGCTCCGTCCTCAATGGTCACGAGCTCGCCGCTCACTCGATCACCAGCACGTAGCTGCCGACGTGCACCTCGTCCCGAGGCCGCACGATCAGCATTTCCGAGCTGCACCTCGCCGGCATGTCGCCGTCGGCGCCGATGGCCTGCAGCACGAAGTGGCCGTCCGCGAACGGCGTCAGCCGCCCGTGTACCGGGCGCAGCGAGTCGTCATCGAGGTGGATGTCGCACGATCCGCTGCTGCCGATCGTGACGGCGGAGTCGGTGGGCACGGGCACGCGTCGGACGACCCCGTGCGGCCCTCGGATGACGAGGCGTGGCAATTGCGCGAGTGACACGGGTAAGAGCTGCACCGGCGCGTACTCGGACACCGGACGCGGCGCAGGACGGTTCGGCGCGAGTGCTGCCAGCACGGCGCTGTTCCGGAATCGCGCCTGCCGCCTCGCGAGAAGCACCGCCAGCACAACGAGAGCGGCCGCCATGACGAGCAGCACATTCCGCGACGGCATGTGGAGCCCGCTGGCCGCGGGTGCTGTCGTCGCCTTCGTTGCCACGAGCTCGGTGCGGACGGGCTGGGAACCCGACCGTAGCTCGACGGTGATGGTGCGGTTCGCGGGGACGGTCACACGCGCGAGGGGTTCGAGCGTCCTCAGCAGAAGCTGGTCGCCTGTCGCGCACCACCATCGACGGCGCGTCGACGCCCTGGACGTTCCCGCGCAGCGTCAGCACATCCGATTCGACGCCGGGCGCGTGTTCGATCGTTAGCAGCGGGTCGAGCGCGGCCACCGACACCGACGTGCTCGTCACGGCCACGAGGCGCCCGTCGGTGGTCGCGCGCGCCTCGAGGCGCTTCGTGCCGGGTGCCTGGCGCCATGGGTCGACGGTCGCACGCGCTGGGGCGCACGAGCGCGATCGGCGCACCATCGAGGAAGAACCGCACATCGAGGCCTGCCGTCGCCCCCTCGACCTCGGCGCGCACATCGAGGACCGCGGTCGGGTCGGGCGGGGCCGCCACCGCGAGACGCAGCAAGCCCTCGTTCACCACCTCGATGCCGGTGGCCAGCGTCAGGGGAGCTGCGGCCTTGCCGAGGCGCAACGAGACCTCGTGGTGGCCGAGTGCAAGCGGTGGCACGCTCACCTCGAGGCCCGCGCGTCCCGGAGCCGTGCTCGGCAGCGCCTTTGCCGTCCTCGGGACGCCGTCGACGAGGGCAGTGACGCCGCCCGCGACCAGCGCGGCGTCGGAAGTCGCGATCTCGACGACGATCCGGCCCGCAGGATCGTGGCGCGCCTCGATGACCGAGGCTGCGGGGCCGGCCTGCGCGGCGGCGATCCCGGTCGCTCGTTGCGCCAACGCGCCACCGAGCAGCAACAAGACGCCGAGGATGCGCGCGCTCACCCCTCGCGGGCTCGGTCGAGAGCGATCGATGACGCCGACAACGCGCACGCTGCCCCCATTTCGAGGGGCGAGCGTAGACGGGTGTGCGTTCGCCAGGAGTGAGCGCGCAATGAGCGCGCCCGACGGTCCTACCGGGTCACGGCGATGCCCGATATGCCGGCGATCGCCTCGAGCTGCGCGCCCACGTCGGTAGCGCTGAATGCGGGGTAGTAGCTGCCGCCGGTCTGCGAAGCAATGCTCTGGAGGCGTGCCCGGTAGAGAGGCTTATCGCCGATGCCGATCACGTCGATGCGCCATCCGTCCCCGACGATGTCGGCGAGGATTGCGTTGAACGGCGCCACAGGGCCGTTGAAGTTGAAGTCGCCATCAGTCAGCAGCACGATGATCCCCTCGCGGTTGGCCCGGGGATTATCTTCGAGCGCATCATGGGCCGCCTGCATCGCGGGGATCGGGTTGGAGTTGCTCGCGGACGCTCCCAGCATCCATGTCAGCGCCGCGTCGAAGTCATCGGGCCCCGGCTGTCCGAAGTCGTCTGTCAGGCTGAGCTTCGCGCATGAGTCGAGTGGAATCGGGGGTGGAGGCGCGGGTGTGTATCGGCAGGGCTCGCTCCCGTTATTGCGCGGGAACGTCACCAGCGCGAGCCGGTCTGCTGTCATTCCCGGCGAGAGACTCGACGAGTTGGCAAATTGGCTGAGTTTCGGGCCGTAGCTGCTCCACGGTATCGGCGACAGCGAGCCCGAGCGGTCGAGCACCAGGACGATATCGCGCACCTGCGGCACCTTCTCGGCGACGGCGCCCGACCTCGCACCCGCCGGTGCGAGCGCGAACAGGCGCCCGAACGTCCACACGAAGTCGCGTTCGATCGTGACCCGCACGCACGCGTTCGGATGCGCGCACGGCACCCCCGAGGTCTCGACGGTCACGGTCACGTCCGGTGCGGCGTCGTCGAAGCCATTACGCTTCGCCCAGTCGAGCGCCGCGTCGGTCGCCTTCACCGTGTCAGGCAGATCCTGCACAGCCGCCAGCGCCGCGAGGTCTGCCGCCGCGTGCGCCTTCGCACGGCTGGCGTAGAGCAGGCCGAAGTCGATCACGACCGTCGCCGCGACGGCCGCCATCACGATCACGAGTCCGAGGAGCGGCAGCGTCTGTCCGCGTTCGGACGACCATTCGACGCCTGCCGTGCACCTGACCCTGTCGGCGCTCATGGCGTCGGAGTTGCAGTTGGCGACACGCAGGTGCGGTCAGCGGGTGCGAGCGGGGGATGCGCTGCGGCTTCGCCCGGGGACGGCGGCGTCTCGACTCGGGCGTCCGCGCACGCGTGGATCTGGAAGGCACTCGCGCCGATCATCCGGAAGAAGCCCGTCAACGAGTCGTAGTCGTGATCGATCTTCACAATCACGTCGTCACCGCGACCGATGGTCGTCGGACCGGTGCCATCGACGTAGAACACCTTCACGTCGCCACACTCGATCCGGCCGACGGCGGCGGCGAATGCACGCGCCTTCACGGTATCCGTCTCGGTCTTGCAGCCCGACGCCGTGTTGGCGCCGACGTCCTTACCCACTGCCGCGGCGCGCGCCGCCTCGCGGGCGGCCTGGCCCACGTTGAGGTTCATCCAGAGCAGGAAGCCCATCTCGATGACCATCAGGATCAGCAGGAAGATGAACGGCATCAGCAACGCCGTCTCGATCATCGCCTGCCCGCTGTGGTCGTCGCGCCACGAGCGGTGGCCGAGGTGCCGCGGCCGCATCGGAGTTAGCCCGCGCTGGCGAGCGTCGCCTCGAGGTCGCCGCCGCCCGTCAGGCGCAGCGCCTCGTCGCGCTTGCGGCGAGTGAGATCGGAGGCGGGGACGCCCATCGACCGCCGCAGCTCGCGCTCACAGAGGTCGTACCAGCGACTGACCGCGTTGCGGTCGCCGCGCCGCCCGTGGACCTCCATCAGCAACCGGTACGCCTCCTCGTTACAGCTGTCGCGACGGAGCAGCTTGTGACAGCAGGCAATCGCCCCGAGTTCATCGCCGGCCTGCAGCGAGAGGTCCGCGAGGCGGCCGAGCAGGGTGAGGTAGGCGTCGCGCAACTGCTCGCGTCGCAGTGTGGTCCACTCGAGGTACTGGTCCTGCTCCAGGAAGTCGCCCCGGGACAGGCGTTCAGCGCGTGAGTACGACTCGACTGCCTGCCCGACCTCGCCCGCACGGTCGTGCCGCTGTCCGCGCGCCCAGGCGTCCTCGAACAGATCGACGTCGGTCACGAGCATCCGCCCGGGAAACAGCAGGTACTGGCCGTGCTCGTAGGACACGATCTCGTCCTCGACACCGTGCCGACCGCGCGCGTCGGCGAACGCCCGGCGTAGCTGGTGGAGCGCCGAGCGCAGCCGGCTCGCCGCGATGCTGGCGGGGACATCGGGCCACAGCGCATCGAGGATCAGCTCCCGGGGGACGGTCTGCGTGCCCGACGCAGCGAGGAACTTGAGCACGGCGGCGGACTTGCCGCCGCTGCCCACGGGAATCGAGCGGCCGGCCACGTCCACCTCGAACGTGCCGAGGAGGCGAATCGCCGGCCGGGGCTCCGGGGAGTCGGCGAGCACGCCCACGGGCGCCTCACCGGCTGTACGCGACGGCGCGCGCGACCGATCGAGCATGCTCGACAGCTCGCGCTGCAGCCGCGTGACCTGCGCGAGCGCATCGCGGAGCTCGCGCTCCGTCACTTCGGGCGCGCTCGACGGGCGCAGCACGTGCGCTACCGGGACTGGTCGACCTGCCTGTTGAGTCACGGCGCTCGTTTCCGCAGGCCGTCAAACAACGACCTGACAGGGGAAGCGTTGAACGCGCGCGAAGAGGACTTTATCCCCCCGCGTGACGAATCATAATCGCGGCCGTCCCCGGGGAATCGGACGGGCCACGATCGGTTTCGTACAGAAAGCGTGTAGATCCGACGAGCGGGGTGCGTGGAATAGGTCGCTAGGGTCGCGCGTACGCCGCCAGCTCTCCCGACGCGTCCAGCAGGCGGTAGCGCGTGCTGAGGAGGTCGCGCAGCGCCGCGGACGTGCCGGGATCGTGCTCATCGATGACCACGAAGGCCGGAGGGTCGTGCGCCAGCGCCTCGACGATCTCCGTTTCGACGTCGGGGCGGACCGCGATGGCCTGCGGTGTGAAGTAGCGATGCGCGGGACGCAGCCGTGCGTAGTAGTAGACCTGTGGCGCGTTCGCGCGCACGTACAGGCGATCGCCGGGGAGTGCGGCTCGCGCGATCGTCTCGCCCAGCTCGCGCGCACCCTCGACGTATGGGCCGGGCACCATCGCCGCAGGGATAGAGATCGACACGTACACCATGATCACGAGGATGAACACGCCCGGCAGGATCACGAGCCGTCGCTGCGCCCTCGAGCGGGTGGGCAGCCACTCGAAAACCGCCGGAACCATCAGCGCTAGCGGCGCGCAGGCTGCCCAGACGTAGTAGGGCAGGAAAGCACCCGGAAGCACCACGCCGATCACGCCGGCCGCCAGGAGCAACCACAGCACCGCAGCACGCCGGGTTCGCTCTGCCGTCAACAGCACCATCGAGGCGCCTGCTGGGAGCACGAGTGGGAGGAGCGCGAGCACCCAGAAGCCGAGGCGCTCGCCCGGCGCACTGAGCGACCAGCCATACGAAGCGTACTCGCGACCAAAGACGATGATGGCCTCGTAGGCCGCGGGCAAGACCCCGAGGAGCGCCAGGCCGAGCAGCGCGAGGAATCCCACTGCGGCCGCTGCACCCGCGAGCCAGAGGGCGGGGCCGACGCGTCGGCTCGCGACGAGGACGAGGCCGCCGAGGACGAGCGCCGTCGGCAGCGCGACCGGCTTCAGCAGGAGCGCGATCGCTGCGCTCAGGCCGGCCGCGGTCAGCCGCCACGCCGACCCGCCGGGACGCCATCGCACCACGAGGTAGGTCGCGGTCATCAGCGGAAGCAGCGTGAGCTGATCGAGGCCGGCGTTCACGGTGATGACGACCAGCCCGTTGGTGAGGGCAAACGCGAGTCCCGCGACGAACGCGAGCCGCCGTCCGTAGAACTCGCGCGCCACGAGGGTCACGAGGCTCGCCGTGACGCCGGTCGCCAGGATGATCGCCACCCGCGTCACGAAGAATCCGTCGCCGGTCAGCGCCTGCATCCCGGCGTACACGTAGTAGATCAGTGGTGGCTTCTGGTCGAAGACATCGCGGTAGGGGAGGCCGCCGGCGAGGATTTCGCGACCAAAGACGACGAACATCGACTCGTTGTACTGAATGGGGGCTCCGTACTGGGGCCACGCCACCAGGAGCGCCACCAGCGGCAGGCCGAGCAGCTCCCAGTTCCGTGCGATGAGCGACGCGCTCGCACCACGTTCGGGCACGCGCGCGGTGTCCGGCGCCACGAGTCGTGCAAGCTCAGACATGGTCGCCGCTACGTCGGGTCGAGCACGAAGAACGCCTCCGCGGCCTCGTGCAACCGTTCGAGGGTCATCTCCGGTGGACGCCCCTCGAACCGTGCGAAGTCCATCAGGTTCCGCAGGATGTCCCCAGGGTGCGAGCCGCGAGGCGCGCGACCCTCGCCGAGGTACGAGTCATCCTCGTAGAACGCGTCGACGAACTCTGCCGCCACCTCCTCAACGAACTCGATCCGTTGCACCACCGCCTCGCGACGCAGGATCTCGAGGAACTCGTCGCGCGTGGGGCTCGAGATCAGCGCCTTGTGCCGGATCCGCCGCTCGAACGCCTCGTCACCAAGGTCGTGGGGATCGAGGTTCGTCGCGAAGACCAGCAGCGAGTCGAACGGCACCTCGAGTGTCTCGCCGGTGCGCAGCACAAGGTGGTCCCAGCCCGTCCCGATGGGTCCAATCCATCGATTCAGCAACTCCTCCGGCCGCACGAGCTGGCGCCCCAGGTCGTCGACCACGAGGACGCCCCCGTTGGCGAGCATCTGTGGGGGCGCGATGTACGTCGCATCCGCCTCGGAGAACGCCAGCTCCAGGTCGGCCAGCTTCAACTCGCTGCTCAGCACCACGAGCGGCCGGCGGCACAGCGCGTAGCGACCGTCCATTGCACGAACGCTCTCGTCGCTGACGGGCTCCGCGGTGTTCGATCCGCGGTGAAGCGGCTCATGCACTCGTCCGTCGAAGAACTTGATGGTCTGCCCGGACACATCGATCGCGTACGGAATCGCGACGGCGCCGGGCAGCATGCCCCGGATCGCCGCCGCGATGGTGCTCTTCCCGTTGCCGGAGGGCCCATAGAGGAGCACCGTGCCCGTCGAGACGACCGCAGCCCCGATCGCGTCGACGATCCTCGAGCGCAGCACGAGCGGTGCGAGCTGCTGCCGGATCTGCGTCGCCGTGGGATGCAACAGCCGCACGGACTGCTGCGCCTGCGTCGCGAGGTAGTCGTTGAAGGCGACCGGTGCGGGCCCGACGTATCGCCCGCGCCCGAACGCGTCCTCGGCGAGGGCGCGCCCTCGCGTCGTCAGCGCGAAGTAGTACTCGAGGGCGGACGCCGGCCCGGCCACCTCGACCTGGCCCTCCTCGCGCATCGCCGCCAGCACTTCCTCGATCACGAAGCGCGTCAGGTGGAGGAGCTCGCCCAGCTCGCCGGGAGTCTGTCGCACGCGGTAGAACATCGCCTTCGCCACGAGATCGATCAGTACGGTCGGCGCCAGTCCCGTGTCCCGCACGGTCAGCGGCGCCCGAGGCACACCCGAGGCGAGAGCTGGCGTGGAGGGATTGGCGTCGATCACGGCGTTCCTACGCTCCCGGCCGCAAGGCCTCCGGGGCGTGGCGCGCGTCGAGGTCCGAGACCGCGCTGTCGACGTGTGGCGCCACGTCCTCGGCCGGCGGTGTGAAGCGGAGCGCCACAGTGCCGAGCAGTATCTCGGTGCCCGGCTCGAGTGAAGCCCACACGACTGCCTGCCCGTTCACCCTTGTCTGATATCCCGCCGCGATGTGGTGCAGCATCGGCTTCCCGTCGCGCCACCAGAGGCGGGCATGGAGCGGCGCGACGCCGTCCCCCGTGGGCAGGCGCACCCAGCACTCGGGCGCCGTACCGATCGTCGCGGGCGCCGCCTCGATGTCGAAGCGTGCCCCCGAGGCAGCACCTGACAGCACCTGCAGCGTCCCGCCCGGCTGGGGCAACGCCACACCCTCTCGCGCCGGGACGGTGACACCCGTTGGCGCTATCGTCGGACCCTGATTTGGCGCCGCCTGACGAGCCACACGCCTGCCAGCAGCAGGAGGATCGCAGCGCCCGCGCCCCCAAGGACGAGATTCTGATCCAGGCCGCGGACGACGCGGGGCCGCTGGCGATCGCCGTCGACTCCGGGGCGACCGTCGCCGCGGGAGGTCGCGTCGCCAGCGCCGGACGCTTGCTCGCGTACTGGCGCTGCGCAGCGCCCTGGCCGCTCGCATCTCGGAGCTCGACCCGGATCTGCCTCGACTCACCAGTCGACGGTGCCGACGAGCGCGCCGTGATGACGAACTGACCGCGAACTCCTCGAGCGCGGCGCAGATCTGAGGAACTCCGGCGGCGCCGGACGCCCCGAAGAACGCCTCCGCCTGAGCGCGTGGCGAGCTCGGTGAGGAACGCGCGGTCGATGTCGGGCCCCACGCCCACGGTGTAGACGACGGCTCCACCCTGGGCCGCGCGCTGCAGGGCCTGGTCCCTCGTCAGCTGCGAGGATCCACCAAACTCGCGCCCGTCACTCAACAGGACGATCGCGCGCTCCTCGCGCCGCTCCGAGTCGGCTGCGACCCGTGCCGACTCGGCAACGGCGCCGTAGAGGGCCGTGTTCCCCGAGGCGGAGAGCTCTCCGATTGCCCGCTGCACTGCGGCCCGGTCGAGCGTGATCGGCTGCGCCACCTGCACGCGGTCGCTGAACGACACGACGGCCGCCGCGTCCGACGCGTTCAAGCGCTGTGCGAGGGCGTTCGCAGCCGACTTCGCCGCAGCGATGGTGGCTCCTCCATGCTCCCGCTCGTGTCGATGGTCAACACGACAGCGAGCGACATCCTGCTGTCCTGGGCGCGTCGGACCGACACGACGCGCGCGGGCTGGCCGCCCTCGGTGACCGTCACGTTCTCGGCAGCGAGCGACGTGAGTGGCCGGCCGTCGCGATCGGCGGTCACGACGACCGTGACGTCGGGGAATTGGGAGTCGTCGGGCTCGGCGAGGGCGACCGCGATCTCGCCGTCGGCGTGCGCCGCACGGGGAACAGAGTCCTCCACCATGACAGCGCCGAGCAGGGCCACCAGGAGGCGAGTGCAGCGCTGCGGGAGCGGAGCGCAGGCTCCTCGCCCCCGGCTAGTGACCTCCCAGTGGACCACCAGCGCCTCCCAGGAATCGGACCATGTTCAGGACAGACGGCACCAGCACCACCGCACCGATCGCGGGCAAGAAGCAGGTGACGAGCGGAAGCGTCATCAGCACCGGCGCGCGTTGTGCCGCGGACTCAGCGCGCTGCCGGCGCTGCACCCGCAGATCGTCAGCATACACGCGGAGTACGTCACCCACAGTCGCCCTGCTGCTCCGACTGGCTCACGCGCGCGATCCCCAGGAGCTCGGGCACGCCCGTCCGCTCAGCCACCTCCTGCAGCGCCTCGCGCCTCGCGCGTCCGAAGCCGACGGCGCGCAGATACGCCGTGAGGGCTTGGGCAAGCGGGCCGGTCGTCTTCTCGGCAACCATCGCGAACGCGGCATCGATGGAGAGTCCCGCCTCGATGCAGGTGACGAGGAGGTCCATTGCGTCGGGCATGGCTCGCACGATCGCCTTGTGACGTCGGTTCACACGGTTGCGCAGGTACGCATACGGAGTCACAAAGCCGATCGGGATGAAGAACGCGCCCCAGACCACCGCCTGCAGCGGCGTGAGTTCCACCGACTTCACGCCCACGTAATAGAAGAGCAGGATGCTCGCGATCCCGGAAACCGCCCACACGAAGAGAAATCCACCCAGCGACCATGGCCGGTCGGCCATCATCAACATGCGATCGACGGCCGCGACGAGGTTCTGCGGCAGGATCGTCGAGATCCGCTGCCCCCAGCGCGCGACGAATGGCCGCAGAATGCGCGCGACAGGACTGCCGAGGGTCCGATCGGACGCGCGTGCACCGTCCTCGTTGAGCGCCCGTCTCGCGATCCTGTTCGTGCGTGGGCGCAGCAGCTCACGCGCGAACAGAGCAACCGAGACAAACAGGAGCAGTCCGATGAGGTACGGCACCATTTCGTCCTAGATCTCGATGTGCGACAGGCGGTTCACGAGGAAGAGCCCGAGCAGCTCGAACCCAACGGCGATCGCGAGGGAGATCAACCCCGGCGTGGTATCGATGAGCGTCCGTCCCGCGACCGGGTTCACCCAGACAAACAGGGCGCCGATGGCGATCGGCATCGCGGCCATCATCCAGGCGGACAGCCGTTGTCTCGAAGTCAGCACGCGGACCTCGGCACGCAGGCGCTCCCGCTCGCGGATCGTCCTGACGACGTTGTTCAGGATCTCGGCCAGGTTCCCGCCCACGTTTCGCTGGATCAGGATCGCGGTCACGGCAATATCAATGTCCTGACTACCGGTGCGCTGCGCCAACTGGATGAATGCGGCATCGGGGTCGGCACCCAGCCGCAGGTCGCGCAGCGCGCGTATCAGCTCCGCGCCGAACGGGTCGGGCGTCTCGTCCGCGGCGAAGCCGATGGCCTGCATCAGGCCGGCGCCCGCCCGCAGCGACTTCGCGATCAGCGTCAACGCGTCCGGGAGCTGCCGTTCGATCGACAGCAGGCGTCGCCGGCGCTGAGACTCGACCCACCAGCCGGGCGCCACCCAGCCGACCACAACCAGCCCGAGGGCGAGGAGCGCGCCCAGCCACAATGGCAGCTGAGCGAACGCCCCGACCGCGAGCCCAACCAGCCCGCCAGCCAGCGTGCCTCCGAGTCGCAGCGCGAGGTATTCGCTGACCCGGAGCGGCACACCGGCGCGATCGAGCTCGACATCCATCCGTGCCCGCGCGGCGGCGGAGAGCGGCAACGAGTCGACGATGGGGATGCGACCGCGCACATCTCGAAGCGCGGGCGCGAGTCCGCTCGAGCCGGACGCTTCGGTGGTATCGAACACCCGAGCGCGGGCGAGTCGCCTCGGCGCGGTCGCGAGCGCCCAGTAATAGACCAGCAGCCCGACGGACGCCCCGAACAGCAGCCCCGCCGACACCACCAGGACGTTCACGCGCCCCACCGTCCAACGCCGAACATGGACTGGTCGAGGTGGATTCCGTAGGCGGCGAGGCGATCGCTGAACGTCGGTCGAATGCCCGTCGCGAGGTGCTCGCCGATCACTCTGCCCTCGTGATCGATGCCGCGCTGCTTGAACTGGAACAGCTCCTGCATCGTGATGGTCGGCCCCTCCGTGCCGGTCACCTCGGAGATGCTCGTGATCTTGCGGCTGCCGTCGGGCATGCGCGACAGCTGGACGACCACATAGAAGGCCGACGCCATCTGATCCCGAATCGCGGACAGCGGGAGATCGAGGCCCGCCATGAGCACCATGTTCTCGATGCGCCCGAGCGCGTCGCGAACCGTGTTCGCGTGCACGGTCGTCAACGACCCATCGTGGCCGGTGTTCATCGCCTGCAGCATGTCGAACGCCTCGGCGCCGCGAACCTCTCCGACGACGATGCGATCGGGGCGCATGCGCAGCGCGTTGCGCAGCAGCATCCGCTGGGTCACCTCGCCACGGCCCTCGGTGGAGGGTGGACGTGCCTCGAGGGGGATCACGTGCCGCTGCTGCAATCGGAGTTCGATCGGGTCCTCGATCGTGACCACGCGCTCTCGCTCGGGGATGAACCCCGACAACGAGTTGAGCAGCGTCGTCTTTCCCGAACCCGTTCCGCCCGACACCACGATCGCCATCCTCGCGATCACGCACGCCTTGAGGAACGTGGCCATGTCCTGCGTCAGCGTTCCGATCGAGGCGAGGTCATCCATGGTGTACCGGTCGCCAAGGAAGCGCCGGATGGTGATCACGGGACTGCGAGGCGCGAGCGGCGGGATGACGACGTTCACGCGCGATCCGTCGTGAAGGCGCGCATCCACCATCGGTGAAGCCTCGTCGACGTGACGCCCGATCGAC
Organism: Dehalococcoidia bacterium; assembly: GCA_046328255.1. Classification (GTDB taxonomy): domain Bacteria; phylum Chloroflexota; class Dehalococcoidia; order UBA2979; family UBA2979; genus RBC038. Next base: position 110,515 of record JAXLWY010000001.1, read on the forward strand.
GACACGATCCGGTCGATCACCCGCATGATGTGCGCGTCGTCGCGGAACGTCGCGTCGCTCAGGTGGAGCACGCCGTCGCGCTCGAAGTAGACCTCGTCGGGCGTGTTCACCATGACTTCGGAGATGCGAGGGTCGCGCAGGAGCGGCTCGATTGGCCCGAGCCCGATCACCTCGTCAACGACCCTCGATATCAGCTCCTCTTTGGCGTCACCCGCGAGCCCGGGATACAGGTCGGTGGTCGTCTGGCGCGTCGCCATCTCGATGCGGGCGCGTGCACGCTCGCGGTCGGGGTCGCGGAGGACCGAGTCGTCGAGGTCGCGCACCAGCTGCTGGTGAACGCGATCCGCCATCTCATAGTCGTCGTCCTCGAGGGAAGCGGGCGCCGGCGCGTCAGCTGAGAGTGCGAGCACGCTGGGTGGCAGCGCCCACGTTCGATTCATTCCGCTCAACTCCCTTTCGTGAGAGCACGCGCTTGAGGAAGGACGGGCCGGCAGGCTCACCCACCGCCGAGGTCTGGATACCCGCGATCGCCCGCGCCAGCCTGTCGAGGCTGGTCGCCGCTGCAGAGCGGTCCGCCATCAGGACCACCGGATGCCCCACCTGCACCGACGGCGGCACAGCGCGATCGTGGGGGACCTCCCAGAACACCTCGGTGCCGACCGCCGAGCTCAGTTCGCTCCGCGAGAGGCCATCGGACCGCGTGCTCCGGTTCAACACGATGCGGTAACGATCTTCTTCGATGCCCCAGCGCCGCATCCGGCGCAGCGCCAGGGACGTGTCGCGCACGCTCGAGACATCGCTCGACGTGACCACGAGGGTCAGCGTCGACGCCTCGATGCACGCGCGCACGCGCTGGTCGAACGCCGTGCCGGTGTCGACGATCACGAAGTCGTAGACCTGCGCGAACGCGTCCACGACCCGCTTGATGTCCTCCGGCCCGCAGAACTCCCAGTTCTCGGCGTCCTCGGTGGGTGCGCCGAGGACATCGATGCCGCTCGAGTGGGCCGTCACCATACCGCGCATGACCTCGCGGTCGACCTCGGCTCCCCGGCGCATGAAGTCGAGCATCGAGTGCTCGGGCTGCACGTCGAGCATCGAGCCCACGTCACCGAAGTCGACGTCCGCATCGAGGATGACGACCGCGCGCTGCGTGGCGCGACGGAGCGCCGTCGCGAGGTTCACGCTCAGCACGCTCTTGCCGACGCCGCCCTTCGCGCCGGTGACCGTCACCACCGTGCCCCGGCCGTGCGCACCGATCAGCTGGCCCGCGCGCCGCATCTGGCGGCGCTCCTCCTGGCTCAGCGCCTGCAGCACCGACTCGCGCACCTTCGTCGCGTCGAGCGGCTTGAACAGGTAGTCCCGCGCGCCGAAGACCATGCCGCGCCGGATCGCCTCCGGCGAGCTCACGGAGGAGTAGATGACCATCGGCGTATCCGGCAACGCGTTCGCGATCGCCTCGGCGGTGGAGAGGGCGCGCGCTGCAGGCTCCTCGACCGCGAGCAGGATGAGGTCGGGTGACGCGCTCAGCGCGACCGACACCGCCTCCGTACCGAAGCCCGTCTCACCCACAACCTCGAGCTGCGCGCGTTGGACCGCCCGCCGAGCCGTGACGCGGCTGTCGAGGTCTTCGTCCGTGATCAGGACCCTCAGCAGGTCCGGCATGTCATGTCCTCTCGCGCGTCGGCCTTCGAGAGCGGCACGAAGCTCATGGCTTCGCCGTGCCCTGCTGCGGGCCCGACAGCGGCTGCAGGTTCGTCGGCTCGTTCTCCCCGAACCGACGGAGCGACAGCGTCATCTTGCCGTGCTGGCGGGCGAGCCACATGAGCTGCGTCTGATCGGGCTTCAGCGCGAGCGTCACGGTGCCGAAGCCGCTCGCCGGCGGCGCACCTCGCGTGGTCGGGTCGTAGGTGACGCCGTTGGCCACGAAGCTGCGCTCGACCGCCAGTACCTGGACGTTCTGCAGCACGGTGACCACGATCTCGGCGTCCGGCGACACGCCGGTGAGCGGCGCCGTCGTCTGCACATTCGTCCCCTGGCGATCGAGGATACCGGGACCCACCAGCTCCTTGGCGAGCCCCGCCACCATGATGTCCACAAAGTCGCCCGGCGCGATCAGGCTCGAGGTTGCCGGCCGGACTGACGGGATCGAAGCCGCGCATGCCGGGCGGACTTGAAACGAGATCGCCGGCACTTCGGGCGCCCCGACCAGCCGTGTCCGTCCGACCTTGCCTCCCCTGGCGATTGGATAGCGCGCGCTGTCTGCCCACGGCTTGCGTCTTCTCGGTGTCATGGAAGACATCGGCGCCGACCGCGGCGAGAGGAAGGTTATGCACGCCGAGCATCTGCTCGGCAGGATCTCGTCCCGGACCGGGATGTCGGCCTCCGCAACGACCACCGGCACGGTCGCAACCGACGAGTCCACCTCGAGGTGAACTCGTCTGGTTTCGTGAGGTACGCGACTGAGAGGCCCGCTGCGATGGCGCCGAGGGTGATCATGATCAGGGAGGGATCTCCGCCGATCCGCCATCCGAGGGCTGCCGGACATCATGTTCTGCAATCGGGTGCCCTCCATGGTGACGGTCGTCAACTACTCGGAGAGGGCGATCAGCGTTGGCGCGAGTGGGGTTGGTGCCGATCTTCTGGGTCGCGAACGCCGGCGCACGTGCGTCAGTCCCGAGGAGATAGCCCCAGACCAGCGCGTACTGGAACGTCGGCGGGCGCCGCGCCCTGGCAGTCACCGCTGCCGGGAGCCTCCATCGCGGGCATCGCCATAGTCCCAGCGTGCAACGGCGAACGTCGCGAGAGGCCAAGCACGTGCATGCTCCAGCCCGGCCTCGTCGGCAGCGCCTGATGATCGGCACAACCACCACTGCCTGGCAGTACGAGAAGGCGGAGCCACGCGGCGTAGCGCTTACCTGCGGCGGCACCACCGACCACGTCGTAGCCGGTCGTCGTGTCCGTGGGTGAGATCGGCTTGTCGTACTGCGAGGCGGTCCATGCAGCGTCAGTTGCCGTCCCACGGCGGCGTGACGCCGCCGAGGTCCAGCCGACCTCCTGCTGCCCGAATCGCTTCTTCAGCTCCTCGATTGGTGCGCTCCTTCAGCGTCTGGGTCGGCGTCGCCACCGGGTTCGCTCCGACCGTGACTGTCTGTCCGGCACGCAAGCGCCGGACTCCTCGAGAGCGCCCCCTCGAGGCAACCGGTAATCGGCGTCTCCCTGAAGCGGACTCGTCTCGCAGGTCCCTGATGATGGCGGTCCTGCCGCTCGTGTCGGGGAACGCGTACACGCGATCCCGGTTCAGGCCGAACGCATGTCGCGTCGACGCGGTAGAACACTCGCCCGATCCGAGAAGTCCCCGTCCGAGTTCGCGTCGTAGTTGCATGCCACGGTGCTGCATCCGGGGGGCGCCACGATCGCCCGGCGCATCACGTTGGACAGGTCCGCCGGACCCGCGGTCGCGGCGCTCGAGGCGCTGATCCAGATGTTGCTCGCCCCCGTGAGCGCCGCGAAGACGACGGGGGAGGCCGTCTTCACGAGCACCGACACCCCGTCGTGCCAGGCCGTCCGAGAACATCGTGTCCTGGAAGAGCACCGTCACGCACTCACCACCGCCGGTGCAGGTGGGCGCAGACCCCGCTTGCGATGTGCAGGCAACCCGGCGACGCGCAACGGAGCCCGTTCTTGCTGAGCGACAGGGACACCGCCGCGTCCGCCTTCGTCGCGATCGTGGTGCTGTCGGCGGGTGATCCCTGCAGCTGCGAGGGCTGCCGCGTCCGCCTCGTTCTGCGCGTTGCGATGGTCGAAATACCTGGTGGTGCCCGCATCGAACGCGAGCGAGAAGAATATCACCACGACCACGAGCGACAGCACCATCGTGATCGCCATCTGGCCGCGCTCGTCGGAACGCGCCCGAGAAAGCTCGTGCGCCGAGTGCACGGCCCGCCTCCTCAGCATCTCGCGATTCGAGACGGCGGGGATGACGCCCTCGTCCTGCTGCTCGAGCTGCATGCTGGCGCAGGCCACGACCGGCGTACGGCACGAACAGGAACACATAGTCGTGCTGCACTTCGACCACCACCGTGTCACCCTGGTCGTAGTTGTGGTTGTTCGCGGGTAGCACCGCCGTGTCGACCCAGCTCACATCGAAGCTGTCGGCGCAGGACAGGATGTTGCCCGAGCGCTCGATGACCCGCTCCCGACGTCGGAGATGCCGTTCAGCGTCTCGCCGGTGAAGGTCGATCGCTGGCAACCCGCCGCGCCGCCCGGACAGTTGACCGAGGCGTAGCGCGCTCCTCGCGGACGGCGTTGGAGACCGAGACGTACCGTACATCAGTGGATGCCCATGTCCACGACCACCAGCATGAACGCGATGAAGATCGGCAGCACGAGCACGAACTCGAACGCCGCCTGGCTCCGACTCACCTCAAGCCGCGAACCTCTGAGGCGCCGGCTACGTCTCATCCGATGCAGCTCCACGCTCGCGCCTGCCGCCGGTGTCCACCGACTGACACGCACTCCCCGAGCAGCGCCTGCACGATGTACTGAGTCCGAAGAGCCCGACGGCAAGCGCCGCCGCGACCGCCCTGATCACGAGGACGTACCGAACGTCCGAGCCCCTCGACCGTACCTACGAGGAAGCCGCATCGATGCCGCAACTACGTCGAACGCCTACGCTATACCGCATCTCCGAGCAATGCAGACGAGGTCTACATCGCCTGAGCAGAAGAGGGCTGCGCCGACGACGTCACCGCAACTGCTCGACCCTGCGCGATCAAGCTACATGACGAAAGCCAAGAACGCTGCGCGTAGAACTGATGACCAGCAGGTCGACGCCGCCTATCCGGTGACCGCCTTCACCGCCCTCAAGATGGCAGCATCGATCAGCCTGATCAGCGTGCCGAGGAAATACCCGGCATCGAGGGCGGCCGCAACAACGCCAATACCTGGAGATCAGCAAGGTATCGATGGCGCGTCCTGTGCTGGCCTTCCAGGTGCGCGCAGCGGCACGAATACCGAGCGGCAGAACAGCGACGAAATCCCCTGCAGCCGAACGCTGTTCCCTGATGGTACGCCGCCGCAACCGCAGGGGACCCGAGTCCTCGGCATCGCCTGGCCGCCCTTCCGAAGTGGCCGCCAGTCAGGGCATCGCTGCTGGGGGAGACAACAGCGCAGGCGACCACACCTGCTGGGGCGGCGACGGGCCTGGTCCCCGGATCGACGATGGGCCTCGGCCAGCTGCTGCCCCCCCGCGTCGCGGACCCGCCCGGGGCGCGCAGCCCTCCTGACAACGTTCTAGCTGATGTCACACCGTCGTTCCTGCGGCATAGCTGACAGTAACCGGTCACTGGTTCGTGTCAACCTGCCTCATGGACGCTTTATGCGAATCTGAAACACCATTAACCTGCTGGGTGCCTGTTCGTTGACGCACCCGGATCGGGCGGGCATTACTCAGCGCCCGCAGGCGGGGATTGAGGCCTGATGGCCCTGCTCGGGGGGGAACACGTGCGCCCTCCATCGGTCCCCGGAGCGCCTGCATCCTCGGAGTTGTCCTCCTCGGTATCGCCCCGTCACGGGCTGCACATCGGCCCCGATGCCCACACTCCATCGAGGCGAGATCCCGCGGGTCGTCGGCACTGTCGTTCCCCACGTCATCGAGGGCGTTCCCGTGGACCAGGCCAACTCTCGACCTCCGCGCGCTCTTCCTTCGGGTACACGGAGGATGACCTGCCGCTCGGCCTCACCCTCGAGGGCATCAACAACCTCGGACTGACCATCTCGATAGCGGTCATGTTCGGCGGCGTGACGGCGATGGGCATCGCCGCCGTCCTCCGCCGCACGCCGCTGATTGCGCCGCTGCCCCTCGAGGTGGAGGTTCTCGACTCGGGACGCGCTTCCTGTTCCAGCCCTCCGCCGAGGAGCGTGTTGTCGTCCTCCACTCCGCAAGCGAGGTGGTCCTGCCCATCGACCCCGCGACCTTACCTCCCGTGCCCCACACCTCGATGGCACACGCAGTCCCGGTGGCCGACGTCACCGCCGACCTCGATGGCGTCTCGACGGAGCTCGAGGAGCGGTCGGGCGACCTCGGACGTCCCGCGCCCGTCCGGCTGCCCATTCCCATCGAAAGCGTTCACGCACCGATGCCCGCGCACACCTTGACCTGTCGTCGTCCGATCGGCGCGCCGAGGCTCGTGAACGCCTCGGGCGCATCGCGCGACAGGTGACGCTGTGGACCATCGAGAAGGGAGGGCGTCCCGCGAGCGCCTTGCCGCGCTCCCTCGCGAGCTGCTGGAACGAGCTCGACCGTCGTCGCAGCCCATTCCGCGATGGTGGCGAGTTCTGGGTACAGGGCGCCGCACTGACGCGAATCGGCGCGCCCGAGGACGCCGAGCGTCACTACCGGAACGGCTTCTACCAGTGCGAGCGTCGCGAGTGGGCCGTCGAGGCCGCCGAATGCCTGCGCAGCTCGCCGCCCCCGCGCGGGCGCGCGGCGACATTGCCGAGGCACGCGCACACCTCTCGGCGGCCGCCGCCGCGACGTTCGATGAACGCCGCGAGCGCGATCGCCTGCGCGCCGTGCGGCGAGATCGATGAGCTGCCCGCCGATCCTCCGGCAAGAGCCAACGACTACCTCAGCCGCGACGAGCTGCCCGCCGCGGCGGACCGCGCGTAACCCCGATCACGCTGGCCGACACCCGCGCGTCCCCGTGCAGCTGCGATGGTGGTTGTTCCAGTCGCCGCCCGTTCCAGTGGCTACCCGGGAACACGCCACTCATCGCGCAGCTGAAGAAGACACCCAGCCTGCTTCAGTGCGTCCAGCGTCTGACCGTCGGGGACGCGCAGCTCCTCCACCCTGACCGAGGATCGCGAAGGCCCGTCACCGAACGCCTCGATGCGTGCCTCCCCGCTGCGCGAAGGCGAGTCGCGGACCTGTCCTACTCGGGCGCGGGCTCGGTGAATTCCTGACGCCGCGAGGTCGAGCGTGCAGGCAGTCGGATCACAAACCGTGCGTGCGCCTGCCCGGGTTGTCGAGGCAACTCCCCGGCCATGCGCCCGCACGATGTCGCGCGCGATCGCCAGTCCGAGGCCTGCCCCGCCCTGCGCTCGCGCGTGCCTTGTCCGCACGGTAGAACCGTTCGAACACCTGCCCCGCGTGCTCGCGGGGCACACCCGGACCGCCATCGATCACCGCGATCTCGACAAACCCGCCGTCGACCCGCCCTTCGAGGGCAATCGATTCGCCCGCGGGCGTCACGCGTGCCGCGTTGTCGATCAGCACCAGCAACGCCTGGTGCAGCCGGTCTGCATCGCTGTTCACCCACGCCTCGCCCCCGCCCTCGAGGCTTACACGGGCATCGGGAGCCAGGCGTCGCGCCTCGTCCGCCGCCGTCCGCAGCAGGTCCGCCACCGGCACGGGCTCCCGCTCGAGGGGCAGCGCGCCCTCGTCAACGCGCGCCAGCAACAGCAGGTCCTCCACCATCCGCCCGAGCCTGTCGATCTGCCGCAGCAACGGCCGTCGCGCCTCGCGCTCGAGGGCGGGCTCGCGTTCCAGCTCGAGTCGCAGCAGCGCCAGCGGTGTGCGCAGCTCGTGCGAGGCGTCGCTGACGAACCGTCGCTGGCGCGACATCGAGGCCTCCACGGGCGCCAGCGCTCGCCCCGTCAGGAAGAACGCGCCCAGCGCAGTCAGCGCGATGCCGAGGCCACCACCGCCGGCGAGCGCCAGCCGGATCACCCACTGCTCGCGCTCCCGTTCGACCAGCGAGAGCCCCACCTGTATCACGACCTCGCCGGCCGGCCCCGGTCCGAGGCCACCCTGCTGCCGCCGTTGCCGTTCGCGCCGCCCGGTCCGCCCGGGCCACGCGCGCCACCGAGTCCCGCCAGCGCACCGAGGCGCCCCGCAGTGAGGACCGTCGTCTGTACGCGATAGCGTTCGCCGTCGAGTTCCACCGTGCGTCGATCGGTGCCGCTCGCGCTGGCGCGGGCCGCCTCGATCGCCGCCTCGACCGGCGTGCCCTCCGGCGCCGAGGTCGATCGCACCTCGATTGCCGAAGCTCCGCACCACAAACGCGCCTCGAGCAGAGCCTCGTCCTCGAACAGCGGGCCTCCTCCGGGCCCGGGCCGCGCGAGGCGGCTCAGCTGTTCGTCGACCCCTCGTCGAGCTGCTTCGTGAGCAGCCCGTACACCACACTCCCTGTCGCGGCAGCACCACCGCCAGCACACCCACGATGTAGGCCATGAGGCGCAGCGCCGCGCGAATCGCGGGCGTCGGGACGACCGCCCATCCGCTGGCGGGCGGCGCGGATCACGAGGGGTCGGGCTCGCGGAGCACGTATCCCACGCCGCGCACGGTGCGGATCAATCGAGCGCCGTGCTGCTCGGTCTTCAGCGCAGGTAGTGGATGCACAGGTCCACGACGTTCTCGTAGGGCTCGGAACCTCGCCCCACACCCCGTCGAGGATCTCCGCGCGCGTCAGGGTCTCGCCCTCGTGCCGCAGCAGGAACGCGAGGAACCCGAACTCGCGCGCCGTCAGGTCGAGGCGGTGCCCGTCGCGCTCACCCGCGCTCACCGATCGAGCACCAGGTCGTCGACGCGTGCCGAGGCCGCGCAGTCCCGCGGGTCGCCGCACCAGGGCGCGCACGCGCGCGCGCAGCTCTGCCACCGCGAACGGCTTCACCAGGTAGTCGTCGGCCCCCACATCGAGGCCCTGCACGCGGTCCTCGACAGCGTCGCGCGCCGTCAGCATCAGCACAGCCGTGCGCACCCCGGATCGGCGCAGCTCACGGCAGACTGTGAACCCATCGATGTCGGGCAGCATCACATCGAGGACCAGCACCTCGAAGCCGCCCTCGCGCGCCTTCTGCAGCGCCGACGCGCTGTCGTGCGTGACCTCCACCTCGCGGCCGTCGTCGCGCAGCGCATCGGCGACCAGCGCCGCCATCCGCTCCTCGTCCTCGGTCAGCAGCACACGCGCCACCGGACGCCCTTCGAGACTCGATTTCGAGCCCGACCCGCGGGCTGCACTCGCGATGACCACGGTACCGCCTCCACCGGCGCAGGCTCAGGTGCCGACGCCACGCACACACAGAACGAGGGAGCCGTTGGGCCCCCCTCGCTCTCGCCGCTGCCCCTCGGGTAGCTCGTCGCCCTCTGATTCCCTGAAGGACGTACCCGGAGTCGTGCTGGGCGTCGCCTGCTGAGGCGTCCCCTGGCCGTGCGGGCCTTCGAGGCCCAACGAACCCACCGAATCCACCCGGCCTGCCGGGGCCGAACGCCGGCACCTGCATACCGATCATCGCGTCGAGGTTGGCCTTCAGCATGTCGAGCATCTTCGTGGCCTGGTCCTGCGTCAGCTTGCCCGCGGTCACGGCCTTGTTCGCCTTCGTCTGGGCGGTCGTCGTGATGAACGTCTTGAGGTCATCCGCCGACTTGTCGTAGCGCCGCCGCCAATGTCCTTGAGGCTCTTGCTCTGCAGCTCGGTCCGAGCTGCTCCGGCGTAATCCCGAGGAATGCGGCCAGCGCCCGTGCGCGACGCCCATCATGCTGGGTCCACGGCGTCCGTGGTCGCCGCCCGGTCCGCCTCACGCCCTCGCCCCTGAAGCCGAAGCCGCCGGGACCCATCGGGAACTGGCCGGCCGATCGCGTTCTTGCCTTCTGGGCCTGATCCGCGGTCATCCGACCTGCGGCCACGGCCTCGTCGATGTGCTGGAGCGCGGTCTGCTTGAGCGCCTCCTTCACCTTCGCGGGGTCCACGCCCAGGTTCTTGCGCGAACTTGTTGAGGTTGTCCTCAGCGCGCTGCTGACGCGTCGGCGTTGCCGTCGGCGTCTGCGCGTACGCGACGCCCATCGCGGTCGCGGCGATTGCGACCGCGGTCCCGCCGGCCACGACCAGCCGCGTCCTGCTCCAACCAAGTGCTGCCATTGCCAAAACTCCTCTGGCTGGTGCGTGACGGCGTGGCCTTCAGGCCGCTCGCCGTGGGTGGAGCCCTCTCGCACCACTGACGTTGCCAGGCGCCACATGGCCCATCATGTGCGCTCGATTAGCCCTCTATGAGCTTTGCATGTGAATCACGACCGCGATGCGCATCCTGGAGCGGCCTCTGATTCAAGTTTCGCTCGCGCCCACGCTGGACCCCACCCTCGCTCGCCACGTACCCCTCGCGCCCGGCGCCTGTCCGAGGCACGACCATCGCCGACCCGCCATCCACGGTACGAGTCGTCCACAGCTCCGATTCCACCGGCATGGACGAGGAGCGCCACACGCTCCGGCTGCTCCAGGCGGTCCTGCGCACGGCCCACGCCGCGCGCCGACCTCCTGCTGCTCGTCGGCGATGTGTTCGATCACAACCGTGTTCCTGCCGCCTTCCTCGACGACGTGACGGATGCGTCGCTGCTCGCCGCTCTCACGACCGTGATCCTCCTCGGCAATCACGACTTCGCCGTGCCCGGCCCGTGTACCGCCGAGGGCGTTTCGCCGACGTCGAGGGTGTACACGTCCTGGGCCTCACTCTCGAGGAGGTCGTCGCGCTGCCGCACCTGGACCTCGAGGTCTGGGGCCGCGCCCACCTCGACCTCCTCGACATGACCCCACTCCGCGATCCCATGCCGAGGTCGCGGCGCTGGCAGATCGCCGCCGCGCACGGACACCGGGTGACCGGCCCGCACGACCACCATCGCGCCTACCTGATCCACGACGCTCAGATCCGGGCCACAGTTGCCGACTACGTGGCGCTCGGCCACTGGGGATCGCTGGACGCCGGTCGGCGATGGAGCCGTCCCCGCGTACTACTCGGCTCACCTGTCCTCGCTGCCTCGGTGAACCTCGTCGAGCTCGTCCCCACAAGGTCAGCGTCACCCGCCTCTTCCCCTCGTCGGTCCCGACTAGCGGCCGCCGCTCCGAGGCCCGTCCGGGCCCCCCTGGGAGAGGGGCAGGGCCGAGGGCTCACGCCGCAGTGCGCGCCGCGCGATCCAGCACCTCGAGCATGTGGCGGCACTCCGCAGCGCACGCGCGGCACACCTCGGCGCAGCGCCGGCAGTGCTCCATCATCGCCGCATGACTCTCGCACGAGGCCGCCGCCGAGGTACACGCCGACACGCACGCCTCGATCAGCGCGTGCTGTACGTCGAGTGTCTCCATCGATCTCCGCACACGAGCGCGCGCCGTCGCCAGGCAGACCTCGGCGCATGCCTGGTCGAGGGCTATGCACCCTCGCAGCGACTCCACCGTCGGCCCGCAAGGCACGCATCTGCACAGACCGCACACGTCGCAGCGCACTCGAGCAACGCCTCGAGCGTGGTCGCCAGTCGCTCTCGGTCCACGACCATTGCCGGATGCGTTGCCAGCATCGGACGGATCCCGTTCATCGTGTCTCCGTTCGCACCCATCGACGCTGGGCGCGAACGCATGGCAGGAGTTGCCAGCCCGCCGCCTCACCCTCACGGCAGCAACGTCATCCCCTTCGCCGAGGATGTGCAACACGTCCGCGAGGAAGTGCGCCGCCATTGCGTGCTCCAGGCCCCACCGCCAGTAGAGCCAGCCAAATCCCGTCCCCAGCAGCGCGTTCAGTCCGATCGTGCGCACGACCACCACGGTCGTCAGCGGCCACACCTCGTTACCGCCGGCAGATGGCCAGCCCCGAACAGCAACGCGGCCCCGACGACGGCGAACCAGTACACCGCGCTCGACGGCCGCCCCGTTCGAGGTCCCACCACCCGCCAGGCGATCCATGCGAGCACGGTCATCAGTCCGAGGCGTACCAGCAGCTCCTCGACAATTCCGCCGTAGATCGGCGTCAGCGCTCGCTTCCACAGTTCGACGTGCAGAGCGCTGGGTGTCGTCGCAGGCGGCATCCAGGGATTGATCGCGATCAACAGCCCGATCGTCACCAGCGTCCCGATCACCCCCACGACCACCACCTCGATGACCGCACGTCGGGACACCAAGGGCCGCGTCCCGCCGTACACCAGCGCGCGCGCGAACGGAGAGTCGAGGCCGATCGCGCTCCCGAGTCGCAGCCCCAGCCACGAGAGGATGAAGACGAGCGCGCCGTTCTGCAGGCCTGCGCCAGCGCCACAACTGGTGAGATCGGGGACTGCTCTGCCACGTCCGGCTGCAGGGCGAGCGCGTAGGGCATCACCGCGAGCGTTCCCAGGATCCCGACGATGGCCCAGAAGAACGCCAGCTTCATGTCCGCGCGGGCGCGCCGCCTCGCGTCTGCGCTCATCCTCGAGGGCCGCCACGCTCCGCGGACGGCCGCGCCGCCGCCTCGAGCACCAGCCCGTACGAGCGCACCCTCGCAGGAAGAACCACCCGAGCGCGGCCACGACGCCCAGCGCCAGCACGCCCGCGACCGACATCGACCACCACACCACGGCCGAGGGCAGCCATGCCGCGAGCGGCCGTGCGCCCGCGCGCAGCACCGTCGCGATCGTGAGCGCAACCCCGAACGCCATCCCTCGCCACGCCGCCTGCCGTCCCAGGAGGCGCTCACCGGCGAACTCGGGCAGGATCATCTGGGCCATCCCCACGATCGTGGACAGCACCACGCCCACCGCCACGATGTGGCGCACGCTGTCGAGTTCCGCGGTCTGCAATCCCTCGCCGCCCACGACCCTCGCGATGGCGAAACCGGCCAGCAGCACGCCCGCCAGCGTCAGCCACGCCATCGCGGGTTGCAGCAGGTACGCTGATGGCCTCGATGCCGGCCGGATCCTCGGCGGCGCGCGCCACCATCCCGGTGAACGTGGTCGCCTGCGCCAGCCCTGCCCCGAGGGACACATACCCGACGTTCTCGATCACCCACGCCACATCGAGCTCGCTCGCGCGCGCCACACCGAGATCGCAACCACGGTCACCAGTCCTGCCTGCGTGAGCACGAACGCCGTGCGCACTCTCGAGACAGACAGCGGGCCCGCCGCGAAGAATGTCGGAAACGCGCGCAGTCCGACGCCGAGGATGAACATGCGGTGCACGCTGAAGAACTGCGTGAAGACGAGCACGGCGTCGCGCTCCGTCGGATCACCCGCCCGCCATCGAGAGCGAGCGCGGTGATCCACCACGCTCCCAGCGCGGCCTGGATCACGAACCACAGCGCACCTGCCCGCAGGAACAGCCAGTACGGCGGCATCGCGTCTCTCGGCGCTCCATCCCTCGAGATCGCCCCCGCGCCCGAGGACGTGCGCGGCGAATATCGCGAGGCCTGCCAGCTCCAGCCAGCAATTCGCCGCGAACAGCACGGCACCCCAGCCCGTGTCACCGCTCGGCTGTCCGGCTCGCCCGCGCCACGACGCCGGTCGCCAGCAGCCAGAACGAGGGCGCCACGAGCCGAGGGAACGCGCCGCCTGTCCCGCGAATGCGGGGAACATCCGGTATCCTACGCCCACGATGAACAATCCGACGAACCCCACGGCCTGCAGGTACCGTGCAGCTGGGCATAGCTCGCCCACGACGCATCGACGCCGCGTGCCGCAAGCGCCGGCAGCAGCACGGCCAGCACCAGCCCCCGAACACGCCGAGGCCGAACGCCAGTCCGAGGAAGCGCTGGCCGGTGCACGCGCCCGACGAACATCCCCCCGGGTGCGCCAGCCATCGGCCGCATGTTCATGCTCATACCCCGAGGGTAGGCCTCTCGTTGCAGGGGGTACAGTGGGCTCCGTCCGCAGCACGTGGGAGGAGCACGTGAGATCAATGCCGGCGCCGCCGCAGTTCGCTCGGCCGGCGCGGTTATCCTGGTCGCGGGCGGCTACGGCCTCGCGCGTCCACTGCTCACGAACGACTCCACAGGAACACGACCGCCGAAGCACCTCCGGATTCCAGCGACACTCGAGGAGCTCGTTCGGTTCGCCGGCTCCAACGACGGCCCGGTCGACCTGATCGTGGTCGCTCGCGTCGCGACGGTGGATCGCGAGGACTGGAACCGCTGCGCATCCCGCAGAACCTTCGCGGTGACGTTCCCCGCCCCACCTTCCCGTACACCGACCTGTGCTCGACATCGATGACGTGCTTGCGGGCACACCTACCGCGAGTCGAGTCCGGCTGCGCGAACGGGGCACGCGTCGAGTGCCGATGCAGCGGCGTCGATCCCGACGGTCGGCACGCGGCTGATCCTCCTGCTCACCGAGCATCCGTCCGGCGAGTCACAACGCGCACCCGTACGCGAAGATCGATCTCTCGGGTCCCGTCCCTGTCTTCAGTGACGGGAGGAGGACGCGAGTGCGGGGGCTCAGAGCGGGCGTCACGACCTCGGAGCTTGCGAGCGAGATCGCCGCGATCGCGAAGGTCGTGCGCGAGTAATCGAAATCCGCGCCACGGGAGGCCCCATGCCGACGCTGCACCTCGTCTGTGGCCTGCCCGCGTCCGGCAAGTCGACGCTGGCGCGCCGTCTCGCGGTGGAACTGCCCGCGCTCCGACTCACCCCCGACGAGTGGATGGCTCGCATCGTCGGTCACGGCTTCGACGAGCGCGCCCGCGCCGCCGTCGAGGCCGCACAGTGGGACATCGCCGCACGCGCCCTCCTCCTCGGCGTAGACGTGGTGCTGGAGAATGGCTTCTGGTCACGCGCGGATCGAGACGACTATCGTGCCCGAGCGCTGGCCCTCGGCGCCACCGTTTGCGTGCACTACCTCGATGTCCCCCTCGATGAGCTCGAGCGCCGCCTCGAGGCGCGCAACGCCGATCTCCCGCCCGACACCTTCGCCATCCCCCTCGCCGACCTCCGTCGCTGGCACGCCCGCTTCGAGCCCCCCACTCCCGACGAGCTCAGCCCCGACTAGCGCAGGACGAGCTGCATCCCCTCGACGCGCGCCCCTCAACCTGCGGCGCGTCTCCCTCGCCCTCCTGGCCGTCATCCCTTCGAGGTGAGCCGAGCCCGTCCTGAGCTTGCCGAAGGGAACCACCCCGCCGCCGGGACGAGTCCGAATCGAGCCAGTCCGGAAACCCGGGACCTCGAGCGGTCCGCTCGATGAGGCGCGCCGCTCGCATTCAAGACAGCGCGGGTGGGCGGGTCCGCCGCCCGGGAGGCGTGACCTCAGCCCTCGAGGGGCGCCAGGCGCTCCAGCGCCGCGACCACCACATCGAGCTCCGGGCACGCCTCGACGGCGCTCCTGCCGAGCCGCATGAGCACGCCCTCCGGCTGCGCACCGCCGAAGTCGTACCGCTCGAACGTCGGTCCCGCCACCTCACCGCCGCCCACCGCCCTCGACGTGAGCGCGCGGGCGACCGGCGCGAGCACCCGCGTCATCAGCAGGTACAGCTCATCCACCAGCTGCTCGCGCGAACCGCCTCCCGAGTACACCCGGTCGAGGATCAGAAAGACGTATCGCATCGAGGCGTTGAACAGCTCCGAGGCCGGACGCAGCTCCGCCGGCAACGCCGCCGTCCTCGGATTGCGCACCGTTGGCCGCACCGGCCCCAGGTCCACCTCGCCCTGCTCGATCATCCGCAGCTTGTAGTAGTGCGTCAGCTCCTGGTGACTCGGATCGGCCCAGCGCTCGTCGCCCAGCCCCTCCCCCTGGTGCACGATGATCTCGATCGCCTGCAGCGCGGAATCGAGGTCATGCACGGCCACCAGGCCGCCGCTGTCCGCTTCGTCGTAGCGCACCGGCGAGTAGAACGAGGCCTCGCCCAGCTGGCGCTCCACGCGCGGCGCGCCGAACAGCCCCACCTCGTCATCGAGGCGTTCGAACGCATCCTCGAGCGCCATGTAGAACTGCCCCAGCGAGTGGTACTCGTCGTCCTCGAACACCCCGCCCGGCGCCATCGGCCGCTCGAGGGCCATGAACGTGTCCCGGATCAGCTCCTTCGAGGCGCTTGCGAGCTCCAGCAGCAGCGGCGGCCTGTGGTGCGGCAGGAACGCCGGGTACTCGGGCAGGATGTCGATCGCCGCGAAGCTCGGCGTGCCCCCAACCGCCGTGAGGAGGTTGGCCGCCAGCGCGGCGTGCTCCATTTCCTCGGCCACGATGCTGCGCAGCAGCGCTGCCGCGTCCGAGGCCTGGTCCTCGATCGAGTACATCGCGTACAGGTACGGCGGAATCGTGCTCAGCTCGACGCGCACCGCCAGCTCGAGGTGCGCACGCAATTCCTCAGGTGTTTCGATTGCCACGCGTGCCCCCTCGGTGCTCCGCCTCCCGGAATCGCCGAGTAGTAACGCACCCGCCGAGGGAACACAACCACCGAGACCGCAGGTCGCCTCACGCCGCGCGAAGCACGTCACCGTGCTCGTCGAACCCCTCCGCCACGCGCTGCTCGGAGGCCTCCGGGCGGAACTCCGCCTCGAATCGCTCTGCCACAGCCAGCACGGCCTCGACGCACGCCGGATCGAAGTGGCTCCCGCTTTCCGCGGTCAACAGCTCGAGCGTCGCCTCTCGCGTCCACGCGCGGCGGTACGCGCGGTTGGATCGCAGCGCGTCGTACACGTCGGCGACCGCGACGATGCGCGCGCCCAGCGGGATCGAGTCGCCCTCGAGTCCATCCGGGTAGCCGCCGCCATCCAGTCGCTCGTGGTGGTGGCGCACCACGCCGCGCTCCACCGCCCCCGAGAGCGAGGTGATCAGCAACCGCTCCCCCACCGCAGGGTGCTGCCTGATCTGGCCGAACTCCGCGTCGTTCAACGGACCACCTTTGAGCAGCACCGAGTCAGCCACACCGATCTTCCCGAGGTCGTGCAGCAACGCCCCCTCGACGATCCCGCGCACCTCGCGCGGCGGCAGCCCGAGGTGCTCCGCCGCGTAGAAGGCGAGCGCCGCCACCCGCCGTCCGTGGCCGTGCGTGTACGGATCGCGCACCTCGAGCGTCTCCGCCAGCGCGCGCACGGTCGGGGAGAACCGGGCCTCGATCTCCGTCAGCGCCTCGGGCAGGGTCATCCCGCGCAGGGTCTCGATGGCGCCGCGACCGCGGGCCACCTCGACCATCACCCCGCCGAGGATGGCGCCGTACGCACCGAGGAGCTGCGCGTGGTACGTCCACCACGAGAGCCGCCAGGTCGCGCCGAAGTGCATCGCGATCTGCGCCTCGAGGAGCAGCGCGCCCGCAAGCGCGGCCGAGCCGTGGATCGCGAGGCCCGAGGCCCGATAGGCGGCGAGGTATCGCCCGCAGGCCAGCAGCGCCGCCGCCGACGTCAGCACCAGCGTCCCCCGGAGGAACAGCTGCTCGCTCATGATCCGAGGCGGAATCGACGCCGGGAAGAGCAGCGCCAGCACGGCGTAGACGCCGAGCACGCCGCTCCATCCGAGGAGTATCGACCTCCCGTGCGACTCCACCGCGCGGGCAAAGCGGCCGGGCAGATCCACACTGCTCAACGCCAGGAACGCGGCCCCGAGCAACAGCGCCATCCGCGCCGAGAACCCCACCGCAGCCGTGTACTCGGCATCCACGAGGAAGCCCGGTGTCGCCAGTCCGTGCACCGAGAAGAAGGCCGCCGCCGACAGGAACGACAGCGAAAGCGCGATCAGTCGCGCGTCGCCGTATCGGATCGCCGCGAGCGCCGTCAGTCCCGCCAGCCCGAGCGCCGTCAGCGCGATCCCGCTCACCACGACGAAATGGCCCCACGGCACACGCACCAACTGGTCGTGCGCCGGCTGCCCCACCAGCACGCCGAAGAACACGCCCGATCCGAGCACGAACGCCACCGCCAGCACGACCGAAACGCGCACGCTCATCAAGAGCTCCCGGGGATTCCGCGTGAAATGATGGTCGGCTCGCGGCGCCCTCCGCGGACGCCCACCTCTGACGGAACCCCTGATTTGCGGCCTTCCGCGCCCCTATGGTCGCCCGCAGGTGCCCTTGGCTGCGGCTCCCCGCATTGCCCCACGCACCTCCGAGGGCGTAGCGTGGATGTCGAGGTCCCCCGCGTTACACGCCCGACGCCTGAGCGCCCGCGTCGCCGGGCGCACGACGGCACCGTCCGCGCACCCTCGCGACCCCACCCGATGTGCCACCGGAGGCCCGATGCCCGTCCGCGAGGACCTGCGTAACGTCGCCATCATCGCCCACGTCGATCACGGCAAGACGACGCTCGTCGATGCCCTCCTCCGCCAGTCCGGCACCTTCAGCGCCCACGAGGCCGTCGTCGACCGGATCATGGATTCGATGGACCTCGAGCGCGAGAAGGGCATCACCATCCTCGCGAAGAACACAGCCATCCGGCACAACGGCGTCAAGATCAACATCATCGACACCCCCGGCCACGCTGACTTCGGTGGCGAGGTGGAGCGCGGCCTCTCGATGGTCGACGGCGCCCTGCTCCTCGTCGACGCCTCGGAGGGGCCGCTCCCCCAGACCCGGTTCGTGCTGCGCAACGCCCTCGCGAGGCGGCTGTCGATCATCCTTGTCATCAACAAGGTCGACCGTCCCGACGCACGCGTGAAAGAGGTCGTCGACGAGGTCTACGAGCTCTTCCTCGACCTCGACGCCGACGAGCACCAGATCGAATTTCCGATCGTCTACTGCAACGCCCGCGCCGGCCTCGCCTCGCTCGATCCGTCCGAGGCAGGCACCGACCTCGGTCCGCTGTTCGACCTCATGATCGGCCGCATCCCGGCCCCCACCTACGAGGAGGGCCACCCCTTCCAGGCGCTCGTCACCAACCTCGACGCGTCGCCCTACCTCGGGCGGCTCGCGCTCTGCCGCGTCCACCACGGCACGGTCCGTCGAGGTCAGACCATCGCGTGGTGCCGTGTTGACGGCCAGATCGAGCGCGCACGTCTCTCCGAGCTCTTCGTGACCGAGGCCCTCGAGCGCGTCGATGTCGAAGAGGCCGGCCCCGGTGACATCATCGCCGTCGCGGGACTGCCGGACGTCACCATCGGCGAGACGCTCGCCGATCCCGACGACCCGCGACCCCTCCCGTGATCCGCGTCGACGAGCCCACGATCTCGGTCACCATCGGCGCGAACACGTCGCCGCTCGCCGGCAAGGACGGCGGCAACAAGCTCACCGCGCGGATGATCAAGGCCGCCTCGACGGCGAGGTGCTCGGCAACGTCTCGATTCGCGTCGAGCCTGGCGACCGGCCCGATACCTGGATCGTGCAGGGTCGCGGCGAGCTCCGAGCTGCGGTCCTCGTCGAGACCATGCGCCGCGAGGGCTTCGAAGGCTCACGGTCGGCAAGCCCGAGGTGGTGACGCGCCAGGAGGATGGCCGCATCCTCGAGCCGATGGAGCGCCTCTGGGTGGACGTCCCCGAGCAGTTCCTCGGCGTGGTCCAGCAGCTGATGGCCCTCCGCAAGGGCCGCCTCGAGCAGATGGTCAACCACGGCACCGGGCGCGTCCGCCTCGACTTCGTCGTGCCGACCCCGAGGGGCGATCGGCTTCCACCGAGTTCCTCACGGAGACACGGCGCAGCTCTGGCCTGCTCAACCACATCTTCGAGGGCCACGAGCCCTGGCACGGCGAGATCCGCGCGTCCTGGGATTTCGCTCGTCGCAGACCGCGGCGGCCCCGCGACGACCTACGCCCTGCTCAGCCTGCAGGAGCGCGGCGTCCTCTTCATTCCGCCCGGCACCGAGGTCTACGAGGGCATGATCATCGGCGAGCACTCCCGCTCGAACGACCTCGACGTGAACGCCACGCGCGAGAAGAAGCTCACCAACATGCGCAGGCTCGACGTCGAGCAGACCGAGCGCGTCTTCCCCACTCGCCGCTCTCGCTCGGGCAGGCGATGGAGTTCATCCAGGCGACGAGTGCCTCGGGTCCACCCCACCTCCGTCCACGTCACCAAGACCGTGCTCGTCGGCCACGAACGCGCTCGCCTCAGAGGGAGGAGGGCGTGGTGCGCTAATCCTCAATCCTCCCGATTCAGCGAGGAACTCCGGAACACCAATCACCCGGATTCCATACTTCGCGCCTTGGCCGCCTTTCTGACTGAGTAGCAGGGTCAGCCGCGACTAAAAGCCCGTAGGCCTTTGTCACGTTGCTCACAGGAAGAAGCCGGCGAAGGCGCGGCGATCGACTCCAACTCGGCCCGCGACCTCTGCACGTCCTCTCCCGTGGTACACGCATACCGCTCTCAGTCGACGGTTCGATGGGCGCCTCGTTGACTGCTGGCAAAAGCGCACGGTCGACACCGAGTGCGAGCGCCACCGTGTAAGTAGGTCATGCTCCGCAGTGACGATGCCATCTCGCGTCGCTGCAGCAAACGAGGTGGCCCAGATAATGCGAGTGCATACGAGTCATCAGGATCGATTCCGAGGAGTCTCGAGCGAGGGACGCAAGTTCCGCTCGTTCTGTCTCATCAATGACAGCGTCATCGAGAACCCAGTTCAGCGCGTGAAGGTACGCGATCATCCGACCGTCGCCGGTCGGATATCGGTGCGGTGGGCGAATCCTCGGCAGGATCGCGCCTTGCCCCGCCACTGCCTCCCGACGAAGAGTCCGAGGATTACCCCGCCGTCGAGGCATTCAGCACGGCGGCTGCGGCAAGCGCCTCATCTGGATCTAAAGAGCACGCGAAGCGGGCCCGCCGTTGCCCGCGCATCGGCAAGTGCTCTGTAGTGGTCGTTCAGGGCAACGTATTGAGCGACGCGCATACGGCGAGGCAAGAAACAGCCAGTGAGTCAAAGCGTGTCAGACCCTGTCCGGTTTGAGTTGAGCACCAATCCGCTCGAACTCGCTAGAAATGATGCGCGAGTCGAATGGAAGGTTATGGGCGACCAGGACGGATTCGTGGAGGAGCTCTCCGACGACTCCCGCCACCTCCGGAAAGGTCGGTGCAGATGTGACCATCGCAGCCATCGTAGATAATGCCGTTGGACCAACATCCCGTTGCGGGTTTACGAGCGTATCAGATTCCTCGATGACTTCCCAAGTCGGGCCTAAGACAACGACACCGACCTCGATAACTCGATCCATCCTGCCGAGGTCCCGTTGTCTCCGTCGATGACCGCAAACCGCATGTCTTGTCCAGCCAATTCCCGTAGCTCACGCACTACATCTTCAGCGGACTATAGCGACAACGATTGCACTCCACGCAGGCCGAGGGGCGCAGCCCCACGCACGGAAAGGGTGGGCGGGCGGTCCCCCGCGCCAGAGCGCGACCAGCCGCCCGACGCCGCACCCGTCACCGAGGCCGCACGCACCCCTCGGCGTACCACCCAGACGAGCAGCCCCAGCGCCACCACCGCGCCGCCGATCGCCCACGCCAGCCCCTCGAGGAACGCCGCCAGCAGCAGCGTCACGCCCAGCCCCGCGAGGCGCACCGCGGCCACGCCACCCACCGTGGGCCCCGCTGGAACGTCGACGGCTCCGGCCTCAGGCGCCACCAGTCGTACACCGCGGGTTCCACCACAAACACCGCGTACCGAAGTTGGTCACCGCTGCCCACCAGCCCGAGGTTCCCGCTGAGCGCAGGCTTCGAGGCGATCACCACCGCCACGACCACAGCCGCGTCCGGCGCGAAGTCGTCCCGTTCGCATGCCCGAGGAACGACGGCAGCGCCCCCTTGCGCCCCATGTCGAACAGCAACCTCGAGGCCGCCGTCAGGATGAGGAGCGTCGTGTTCGTCGTCGACGCCAGCGCGATCCACGCCACGATGTCCGAGGCGCGCGCGCTGATCGTGCCGATCACCAGGTGCCAACCTGGCGGACGCTCCCGAGGGCGGCAAGCTCCTGCCAGTCGATCACACTCACCGCCGCCACCCCGACCAGCGCGTACAGCACCGCCGAGATCCCCAGCGCGAGCAACGGCGCGCGGCACCACCCTCGAGGGTTCTCCGTCTCATCCGAGGCGTCACCACCTCGTCAAACCCGATGAACGCAAAGAACACCAGCGCTGCCGCCGCCATCACCCCGCTCGGTGTCCATCGAGGAGCGAACAGTCACCGACGTACGCTGGCCATCTGCTTGCAACGCAGCCCGCCGACCTGCAGCAACGTGACGAGCGCCGTCGTCAGCCAGATCGATCGCTCGATGCCCGACAGCACCACGAGCGTCAGCGCGATGAGCAGGCCCACCGCGGCCACGCGTGGAGTCCACGTCGACAGTGCCTCACGTACTGCGCAGACGGCACCACCCGCGCTGATGTTGCCCGCGATCATCAGCCACCCGGTGAGAGACCCCAGAACTCGTTGAACGCGCGGCGGTGAACTCGTACTCCGCGCCCGCCGAGGAGTACGGCGACGCCGAAGCCCGCATGCGCTCAGCCCCGTCAGCCCGCCGAGCATCGCCGCCAGCAGGAACGAGGCCCACACGAGGCTGCCCGCCTCGGCCGTCGCCGACCTGATCCAGCACGTGATCCCCGCGCCGATCACGATCCCCACCCGCGACCGTCACCTGCCACAGCGACAGCGTCCGCACGAGCTTGGCTTCGAGTCGGCTCGCCCGTCATCGCGCCCTGCGGTGCGGCCATCGATGGCCACAGTGCGACCCTCGAGGGCCGCACCTCACCTTGCCCTATCCTCGGACCATGGTCAGGCAGGCACTCCTCGGGGACATCGCCGTTGCACTCAGCATGGCGCTCCTCGGAGGCCTCGCCGCGCACCTCGTCGGCCTGCCCACGATTCGGCTTCCTCCTGGCGGGCATCGCGGTGGTCCTTCACCCCCGAGTACGTTGCGAACCCCGACGTCCTGCACGTGCTCGCCGAGTTCGGCGTGGTCCTCCTGCTCTTCGGCGTCGGCCTGCATTTCCGGCCGATCGAAACTGCCCGCCGTCCGAGGCGTGGTCCTGCCCGGCGCGCTCCTCCAGGTGACCGCCACCACCCTCGTCGGCACGGCCGGCGGCCTGGCGCTCGGCCTCGAGTGGCGGCCCGCGCTCGTGCTCGCGCTCGCCGTCTCCGTCGCGAGCACGGTCGTCCTCACCGCGCAACCCTCGAGGCGCGCCGGCTTCTCGAGTCGCCGGCCGGTCGGCCGCCCTCGGCTGGCTCATCGTCCAGGACCTCGCGATGGTGCTCGTGCTCGCGCTCATCCCCGCGCTCGCCACCAGCGGACACACCGAGGACGGCCTGGGCAGCGTCGCGCTCGCCCTCGCAAAGGCCGGCGTCTTCCTCGCGATCACGCTCATCGCGGGCGCGCAGTGCTCCCCACCTTCCTCCAGGTCCGTCGCCGCCACCGCTCCCGAGAGCTGTTCATCCTCGCCGTTGTCAGCATCGCGCTTCCTTGCGATCGCCACCGTCGCGACCGCGTTCGGTATCTCGGTCGCCCTCGGCGCAGCATCGCCGGGCTCCGCGCAAGCGGGGGCAGAGACCAGCCGCGCGGCCGCCGAGGAGGTCGTGCCTCTCCGCGAGGCGTTCGCCGCGCTCTTCTTCGTGCTCCGTCGGCATGCTCCTCGACCCAGCCTCGCTCCTCGGAAATCTCCTTGCTCACCCTCGCGCTCGCGCTCGTCGTGCTCAACGCCGCGCTCGCCTTCGGCGCGCTCGTCCTCGCGGGACGCAGATCGAGGCGCCACGGTCGCCGCCGGCCTCACTCAGGTCGGTGAGTTCTCGTTCATCATCGCGAGCGTCGGCGTCAGTTGCGGGCATCATCGATGCCACCGCGTCGAACGCCATCCTCGGCGCGTCCGTGATCTCGATCGCCTCTCGCCCCCTCGCCTACACCCTCCTTCGAGTCGGCCCCCATCGAGGAGGCCGCGTCCGCCGTCGGTGTCTGACTGGTGCCCCCCCGGTAGGTGCATTGCAAGCGTGACCACCATCGAGCGCGTCCCCTGCACGCTGCTCTCGCCGCGCTCATCGCGGGAGGAACGCCGATTCCACTTACGTTCATGCTGTGGGCCGGCTGCAGTGCTCCGAGCGTGCTCCTCGTGCTCGCCTTCACAGGTTGGGTTCTCGTTCCGCATGCCGCCCTCGCCGCCGCTTTCTGCTGTCCGAGGTCGCGGGCATGGGCGCTCGCTGTTCGCATCCGGCTG
Source organism: Dehalococcoidia bacterium (assembly GCA_046328255.1). Lineage (GTDB taxonomy): Bacteria > Chloroflexota > Dehalococcoidia > UBA2979 > UBA2979 > RBC038. Next base: position 134,338 of record JAXLWY010000001.1, read on the forward strand.
CATCAGCTGATCCTGGTCGTGGAAGCCGGCTCGCTCCTCGCCTACGCGATCGGCACACCGACAACTCAGGTCTTCGTCCTCGTACCGCCGACGGCCGGGGTCGTGATCGCGATCGCCGGACTCCATCACCTTCGCCAATCGGCACGTCGCGCGCTGACACCACCCCATGCACCCGTTCTCCCGAGTCGGAAGAGCCTCGACCCCACCGCGGCCTCGGGGGACGGCGGCCTCAGGCACTCCACGTCCATGGTGCAAGCGCTTCGAGGCGCAGGCTCACGAGGGGCGCGCCCGACTTCCAGCTCATCGACCCCGTGCCCTTAGGGGCGGAAAGGCGGCGCGCGCCGGAGGCGAAGGCAACGTTCTCTCCTCACCGTAGCAGCGTGATCAACTGTCGGCGTCGCCATGCATGCCGGCGTCGAGGTCACCACCACGCGCCCGCGTCCACGAACGCCGGCCGTGCCCCGAACTCCGTCGCGAGGATCGTCGCAATGACGGCCGTCGGCATCGCCGCCAGCACCACCAGCGTCGAGCGCGTCACCCCCTCGAGACCCGGCGGTCGCCACCACCCACGCCGCCAGCGGCTGATCACGGAAACCGCATCGCACATTCACCACCACCGTCTCCACGATGTCGTCCCCACCACCTGCCGAGCGCAGCGCAGCCCGAGGACCACCAGCATCGTCGGCACCGCCGCGGGGCGAGCGTCTTCGCCGGCGCCTCGATCGCCGCCGGCAACAGGATCCCGAGGACGTTCTGCCAGCCCCGCGATCGCCGCGTAGATGTAGGGCGCCCGGAGGGCAGCGCGCGCCTCCAGAGCGAGCCGTTTCCGGCCAGCGCCGCCACCGCGATCCCCGCCGTGTTCGTCAGCGTCGCGCCCGCCACGAAGTTCACGATCGCCACCTGCAGTCCTGCGTCCCCGAACGCGAGCTGCGCCACGGGCAGTCCCATGTTGCCGACGTTGGGCGTCGTCGCCCCGAGGGCGAACGCTGCGCGCATCGAAGGGTCGTGCCGCCGCACCAGCGACCACGCGGTCGACACCACCCACATCGCGGCGTACGTCCCCACCATCACCGCCACGATGCGCAGCGACGTCCCCGCCGGCACGTGCGTCGTCGCCATCGAGGAGAACACGAGCGCGGGACTGAACAGGTAGAAGACCAGCGCCGACACCGGCGGCACCGGGACCTGCCGCCACCGCCCGACCAGCCCGCTGATCACGGCGACCAGCGCGACCGGCAACACCACCTCGAGAAACACACGCAGCACAGTCGCCCCCGCTCCATCGAGGGCAACTGCCCATCGATCCACCCGCGCCCAACACCGGCCGAGGCTAGCCCTCGCTATCCGGCGGATTCAGCAGGCTCGGCACGAAGTACGTCACCGGGATCGCCGCGAAGAGCAGCAACGCCCCCGGCAACCAGACCCACGCCAGCACGCCCGCCATGAGGTAAGCGCTCACGCCCGTCCACCCTCGACGCCGCTCGTGCCGCCGCACCGACATCGGGATCGACTCATCGGCGAGGTCGCTGTGGAACAGCGCGTACTGTCCCATCACCACGAACGCCGCGCCGGTCAGCATCAGGTCGCCCGCATACACCGTCACCGCCAGCGGGTCGAACGTGTGGTCACCCACGAGTGCCGTCGTGAACGGGATCAGGGAGAGCCAGAACAGGAAGTGGTTGTTCGCCCAGAGCAACCGCCAGTCGGTGAATCGCAGCCGGTCGAAGAAGTGATGATGGTTCACCCAGTAGATCGCCACCGTCACGAAGCTCACCATCAGCGACGCGAACTTCGGCATCATCGCCAGCAGACCAGCCTCGAGGTCCTCGCCCTCGGGCACGTGCAGCTCGAGCACCAGCAGCGTCACCACGATCGCGATCACGCCGTCCGTGAACGCCTCGATGCGGTCCGTGCCCTCTGTGTGCGGCGCCCGCGCGCGCCGCTCGTCTCCCGCGTCCCTCGGCCCTCCGACGCTCATCGGTCCGCCGAGGTCAGGCCGCGCCCGGTCGCGCGATCATCAGCCACAGGATCACGAAGAGCAGCAGGTCGAGGACCGTCCCCACGATCGCCGTCATCGGGTTCTTCATCCGTGCCTCGAGCTCCGGCGAGATGGGCGCATCGCCGAGGCGTTCCGCGATCGCGAGCGACCCTCGCAACTGCCGCACCAGGTACCCGTGGTCGACAGCCAGCGACACCACCACGAGGGTGAGCGTCGCGGAGATCCACGCCTCGCCCCAGGAGTGGCCGGTCGGGCCCACCAGCAGCGACCCGAACACGATCACCAGCAGCGCGCCGATGCTGCGCACGATCAGCTCCGACATCCGCATCATCCGCAGCAGCACGACCGCCGTCGCCGCACGCGTCGTCCGCCCGAGGGCGATCCCGGCCCCGGTCGTCGCTCCCGTCGCCGCCATCAGCAGGAACGCCCCCGTGATGTGCAGGAACAGATACACGTGCTCCGTCGTCATGCGTCCCCCCGGCTCGTCCGTCGTCCTCGACGGCCCTGTCGAGGCGATCCTACCCTCGGCTCTCCCCACGTACACTCAGGGCGTGACCGTCGACCTCCCCCGCGCCTCGCTCTCCACGATGTGGGCCGTCCAGCCTCGCTTCGAGGGCGACCGCATCGCCGACTTCCCCGCCGCCGCCGCCGAGGCGGGCTTCGCGGGCATCGAGATCAACCACAGCATGGACCTCCGCCAGGCGCGCACGCTCCTCGAGGCCGCGCGCGCGTTCGGCGTCGAAACACGCACGCTCCACGCCCCCGCCCCCTCGTCCCTCGTCGAGGGCGCTCCGCCGGGTCTCAGCGGTCGCGAGAATCGCACCCTCAATCTTGCGAGCCTCGACGAGACGGAGCGCCGTCTCGCCGTCGCGCACCACATCGCCAGCATCGAGTTCGCCGCGCGCGCCCGGATGCAGGCCGTCGTCGTCCACCTCGGCGGCATTTACCAGCTCGACGTCACCATCCCCGCCGAGGACTGGCTCCGCGCGCGCTACCTCGAGTGGTACGCCACCTTCGAAGGCACCCGCTCGGAGACCTCGCCTCGCTCGCAGTTATCCGTTCGCCCCGGGGCTCCCCTGAGCGCGGTCGAAGGGCCTGTCGAAGGGCCCGGTGATCCGCGGAGCCCGCGCCCCACCCCCTCCGACGCCTCACCCCTCGATGGTCCCCCGCTCACCGAGGCATGGATCGAGCACATCGAGCTCGCGCGCCGCCAGCGCGCCGAGGCCGCCCCGCCCTGGCTCGAGGCCGCACGCCGCTCCCTCGCCGAGCTCGCCCCCCGCGCTGCGGAGGCCGGACTCACCCTGGGACTCGAGTCGCGCCTCCGCTACAACGAGTTCCCCCTGCCCGACGAGGCCGCGTACCTCCTCGCCGACTACCCGCCCGAGGTCGCCGGCTACTGGCACGACGTCGGCCATGTGGAGGTCCTCGCCCGCATCGGCGTCGTCCCCCTCGAGGCGTGGCGCACCCTCCTCGCCACCCGCCTCGTCGGTGCCCACATCCACGACGTGCACGCCCTCACCGATCACCGCGCACCTGGCCTCCAGGCCTCTGGCCGCCATGAACCGGGGCGCGTCGCCCCGCACCGCGCTCGAGGTGGAGGCGTCAACTTCGAGGCCCTCGCCCGCGCGCTCCCACCGACGGCGTTCCGCACCTTCGAGGTCGACCAGCGCGAGTCCGCCGACCTCCTCGTCTCGGGACTGGCGCTGGCGAGAACGGCGGGCGTCGTCGGCTAGCCCCGAACACAGAAACGGCGCCCCTCGCAGGACGCCGCTCCTCGATCCATTGCCACCATGGACTATGGAGGCGCGCTCGGGCTTACCCCTGCGGCGGGTGCGCTGAGATGTTCACCATCCATGGGACTCCGTACCGGTCCTTGAGCATCCCGAACGTGTCGCCCCACGGCGCCGCCGCCAGGGGCATCACCACCGTCGCCCCCGGCTGCAACTTCTCCCAGTATCCCCGCAGCTCGCCCTCGTCCTGCCCCGCCAGCGACATGCTGATCTGCTCGCCCGGCGAGAACGGCATCGCGTTCGGCGTGTCCGAGGCCATGAAGGTGATCCCTGTCGGCGACTGCAGCGAGGCGTGCATGATCTTGTCCGCCTCCGCCGGGTCGTCGCTCGCCTGGAACTCCGCGTACGTCGCCATGTACAGCTCGCCGCCGAACACCGACTTGTAGAACTCCATCGCCTCCCGCGTCTCGTTGCGGAAGTGCAGGTACGGACTCAGCTCGCTCGCCATCGACGCCTCCCCGTGCGCAGTCTCGAGTTGGACCCAATCCACTCTACTCGAGCCCGTCAGCGATCCAGCCCCGCGTCACGGCGCATGCCAGGCGCATCACAGTGGCGTATTGACGAGCTATGACGGCAGCAGCACCCTCCTGACCATCATCGACTACGGTGACGGGAGGATTCCGATGAGTCGATCAACCGGTTGGATCCGTGCGAGCGCCGTGGGAGTGGGCTTCCTGCTGCTGACCCTCGGCGGGATCGGAGGTGCCCGCGCCCTCGCCGCGGCTACCCAGTGGCAGGCTGCCGTCGGCGGCGCCACCGGCGACGAGGGCATCGAGGGCCAACTCGTTCCTGCCCGCGAGCTCTGGGTCGACGTGGGTGACGAGATCACGTGGACGCAGGACGCCGGCGAGATCCATACCCTGACCTTCCTGTCTGGCGCGCCGCGCGGACCTGATCGGCCCCGGACCGAGCTTCAACCCGGTGGCCGTGGCGCCCGCGGAGGACCGAGCTACAACGGCACCGGCTACACCAATAGCGGCCTCATGGCGGTGCCGGGCCAGACCTTCGACCTGACGTTCACCGCAGCGGGGAACTTCCCTTCGTGTGCCTCGTCCACGCTGACATGAAGGGTGTCGTGCACGTGCAGCCGCAGGTACTGCCTATCCGCACGACCAGGCCTTCTACGACCGGCAGGCAGCCGCCGAAAAGCGTGACCTCTTCCAGGATGGACGCGCGCTCGTGGCCGACTCACTCCAGTCGAACGCGCGTTCGGAGATCACAGCCGGCACGGGCGCCCTCCTGCCGGACATCGCCAGCGTCGCCAACCTGCGGTTCTACCCCGCCGTCAGGACCGTGAAGGCCGGCTCGTCACTCACATGGACGAACCGCGACCCCGAGACGCCGCACACCGTCACGTTCGGCACCGAGCCCCCGGCGGACCGCTCGGAGCATTCGCGCCCGCGGGCGTCGATGGCGCGGGCGCAACCATCACCAGCGATACCCAGTCCGTGAACTCGGGCGTCATCGGGGCCGGGCTCCCCTTCGGGACGGCCTTCACGATCTGCTTCGACGCCCGGCACGTACCACTATATCTGCGCCCTGCACGACGACCCGGGTATGACGGCACCGTCATCGTCGTCCCCGGCGGCGACGGCGGCGGCAACTGACCCTCGACGCTCGCGCGCCCACCGTCGAGGTAGCTCCGAGAACCCGCCGCACGGCGGGTTCCCATTCCATCGACCGCTCGCCCGCCCGCCCTTCGAGGTGTGCGCACCGTGCGGAGTACCAGCGCGAGTTCCTGGCCCATCGCCTGCGCAGTCGGCGGCAAGGACTACGGCCTCGCCGATCGCGCGCCTTGCGGGCTAGCAGCGCAGGAAGAACGGCATCTGCGCGTCGGGATCGGGGGGAAATGCGGCGTTGACCGCGCCCGGCGCTCCGGGGATGTAGACGAACCACGCGCCTCCACGAATCACCGCCACCGCCGAAGCTTCGCACCCACCCCGCGCATCCGCGAAAAGCAGCGTGGTTACCGGCTGACTCGAGGCGGTGACAAGCAGCGCCGGGCTTCCTCGCTGCGGCAGTTGTCCCACCATCCTCCGGCTGGCTGCGTGACAGTCGGAGACGGTGTCGCGGTGCTCGTCGGTGACGGAGTGGCGGTCGGTGTGGCCATAGACGCAGCTTCGAGCCGGCTCGATGCCTCGGCTAGACATGAACCGACACGTACTCCGGGTACACAACTCCCGCCGGCGTCACGCCATACCCGGCGAATGCCCGCGTTGCGCCGGCTTCAAACTCGATCTTGTAATCCCACGCCATCCAACCAGAGCCAACGAACGTGAGCGAGGCGCCCGCGAGCCGACAGTCAGGAGGCTGATCTTCCGGTGCCAGCGAGCGTCAGCCACTACCGACAAGTCGACTTCTGTGCACGGCACCTCATTCGCGCGAAGACCGCCATCGACGGACCATACACGTCCACCACCGATGAATTTGGCGGATACAACGTGGCACCTACCTGAGCAGGCGAAGGGAACGTGACCCTCATAGGTGAGCCCTGGGCTGACGCTGAACTCATGGAAGCGACTGCGACCATAACAACGGCGCCGATGAACAAGAATCGCAACGACTCGCCTCCCCACGGATTGAGCCTCGGACCAGAGAATGGTCGAGGCTCAATCCAGCTCTAATCCGGCGTCACCGAATCATTGGACGCAGATATACGCCCACGCTCCATCTCCCGGGGATAGCTCGGATCTTCGGCATACCCCTCGTGGAATGCTATGAACCACCAGCATCCCGCCGGCTCTCGATAGAAGGTTGGGGACTCGTAGTACGCAACGTCGCGGTTCAGAATCCAGTCCGCAAACAAGAGCTGGCTGCCGGTCCAGCGCCAGATAGACACTCCGCGATCATTATGTATCCAGCTGTTGTTCCAGCTCATATGGATCTTGCCGGGACCCGGGGAATACCCACTTGCGGGATCTGCGGCATCGATGTGATAGGCAGCATGGAAATTCTGAACGTCGAGTGGCTGCGGTGTCGTGTAGTAGCAACTTTCGGAGCCATCCATGAGAGTCGCGCCACTCAGGCATCCGCTGTAGTCCGCGAACCCAGTGCGTGACCGAGCTCGTGGGTGATGTCCCGTGTCGTGTGCGCCGCCCGTCTGTCTGGTAAGCCGGATTCATACTGATGTTGACCGGAAGGATGATCTCATACAGCGGGGATCCTGCCGCGTTGAAGGGATCGGTGCAGGCATGCGCCCGACCCACACCTCGACGCGAAGTTGTCGGTGCTCACGCGGATATTCGCTGAACACCCGATGTAGCTCAAACCTGATTATGGATGGCGGACTTCCAATTTGATAGGGCGCTTGATGTCGAGGTAGGAAGCCCGACGAGCAGACCGTCGGTGGGTGGTTTCCGTAGTTGTCGATCAGTTGGAAATTCAATGCCTCAACATTTGGACGGAATTGCACGATGTGCCCGTCGGAATGGTCCGCGTAGGCACGCGACGCCCGTCACGTCGAGCGCAGTCCCGACGAGAACATAACTCAGGGCACCCAGAAGGGCCGCGGCGACGGCAACTCGGAGCGTCATCGTGTAGTCTAACTGATGCTGCGATCCCGTCCAAGTGCTGCTTCCCGGACACGGAATCACCCTCGATGACACGGCCTTCCTCTTTCCCGTCCGCAAAGAGCTTCAGGACAGAGCCCGTAGCCGGGTCCTCGAACACATAAAGGAGGTAGCCGCCGGGGTCATTGAGGGTCACGGTCACGAACCGTGCCTCAACCCGGTCAGGGAGCTGGACGTAGAAGACTGCCCTGACTCGGGCGCACGACGGTTGGTCCGGAAAACAACTGACCAGGCCATACTAGGGCGGTGCCTTCGCTGTCCACGCGGGGGCAAGTCATCGATCGTGGTCCGCTTTGACGGCCTTCGCTGCGTAGTCCGTCGGATACGGGCCTTTCGGGAGCGACCTCGGAGGCAGGGCCGGCGGCGTCGGGTCGCTCCTATCTGGGGAACCTGCGCCAGAGCGATTCCACCCCGACCGCCACGGCCATGCCGAGCACTACTAACACCAGCGCGTTCGACCACAGCCTCCTACGCACTACGCTCTCCTCGCGCTACTGGTCGCTTCATGGACGACCCGACTTCGCCTCGTAATTGCGGCAAGCTCATCTCCACCTTCCCTTCCGCCGCCGCCTCATGCGACGGCTTGCGGCAAGGACGGTAGGCCGAGGTTCGAGTCGCGGAATCCGTAGAAATACGCGTCCCGAGTAGAAGTACGCAGTCAAAGGTCCCCCTCGGGAGCGCCGAGACGGTAGAAGTACGCAGTCAAGGTCACCCCTCGGGAATGCCGAGGCAACAGTGCGCGTGCTCGTGCGCCCAGCGCACGAGGTCCGCGACCTCGAGCGCCGGTTCGCGCGTACAGGTGCCGCACCTGCCCTCGACGGTCCGCGGCGAGCGTCCGCGTGCCAGCGCAATCTGCTTGACGCTCCAGCCCTGCAGCAAGCCGGCGCCGGCGCAGCACAGCGCGTTCGTCAGCTCGGCGTGCGGGTAGGACTCGACCATTGCAGCTCGCCCTTCTCCCTCGAAAAGGGCTCCGGCGTCCCTGGTGCTGCAAGCGCCGCCATCCTGTCTATCACAACCACGCGCGCACTCCCGAGGCCCAACGTCCCCGTGCCGTACCGCCCCGGCTCGGACTTCCGCCTGCAAAACCCCTCACCATACGAGGCGTGACCATTGGGTGTCCGCCACCCTCTCCCCCTGGGAGAGGGCCGGGGTGAGGGGCCACCTCCGCCCGCTCGCCCTCGAGTGCCCGGCGCGGAACTGTCCACACAGCTAGACTCGCCCCCATGCGAATGACACGACTCTTCGGACACACCCGCCGCGAGCGCACCGACGCCGACACCGACAACCTCGACCTCCTCCTCCGCGCCGGCTTCATCGACCAGCTCGCCGCCGGCTCCTACACCTACATGCCCCTCGGATACCGCACCAAGCGCAAGGTCGAGGCCATCGTCCGCGAAGAGATGGACCGCGCCGGCGCCCAGGAAGTGCTCATGCCCGCCATCCAGCCCGGCGAGCTCTGGGAGCAGAGCGGCCGCATGGACCTCTTCGGCGCCACCCTCTTCAAGGTCGTCGACCGCCGCGAGCGCACCCTCGTCCTCGCCCCCACCCACGAGGAGGTGATCACCCGACTCTTCCGCGACCACGCCCGCAGCTATCGAGACCTGCCCACGACGCTCTACCAGGTGCAGACCAAGTTCCGGGACGAAGCGCGTCCCCGAGGTGGCCTCGTCCGCGTGCGCGAGTTCACGATGAAGGACGCATATTCCTTCGACATCGACGACGCCGGACTCGACGCCTCCTACGCCGCCATGTTCGAGGCGTACACGCGCATCTTCGCCCGCTGCGGCGTCCCTACCGTTCCCGTCGAAGCTGACTCCGGCGCCATCGGTGGGAAAGGCTCGCAGGAGTTCATCTTCCTTGCCGACATCGGTGAGGACACCATCCTCATCTGCGACCGCTGCAACTACGCCGCCAACGCCGAGAAAGCCGAGTTCGTTCGCCCATCCCTCGAGGACGGACACGCCGCCGAGTCACCCGCTCCTCGAGAGGACATCGAAACTCCGAATACCACCACCATCGAAGCGCTCACGAAGCTCCTCGGTATCCCCGCCACTCGCACCGCGAAAGCCGTCCTCCTGTCAGCCAGTGACCCGCACCAACCCGGTCATCCGCAGGAGGCCATCTTCGCCGTCGTCCGCGGCGACCTTGACATCAACGAAGTCAAGCTCTCGAACGCCCTCGGTGGACGCGATCTGGCGCCGATGACCGAGGCGCGACTGCGCGACCTCGGCGCCGTCCCCGGATACGCCTCCCCGATCGGCCTCGAGCGTCGTTTCCGCGTCGTCGCCGACACCTCGATCATGGACAGCCCAAACCTCATCGCCGGCGCCAACCGCGAGGGCACACACCTCCGCAATGTCAACGTTGGCCGCGATTGGGAACCGGAGATCGTCGCCGACATCGCCCTGGCGAAACACAACCACCGCTGCGCCCGCTGCGAGGCCGGCACGCTCGAGGAACGGCGCGGCATCGAGATGGGCCACGTCTTCCGACTCGGCACCCTGTACACGGAGGCCTTTGAGGTCAACGTCCTCGCCGAGGACGGCACACGCAGGACGCCCATCATGGGCTGCTACGGCATCGGCGTGGATCGCATCGTCGCCGCCGCCGTCGAGGCCAACCACGACGACGCCGGCATCCGCTGGCCCGCCACGATCGCGCCGTACCAGGTTCACCTGGTGGCGCTCGGTGCATCGCGAGACCCCGCCGTCGCCACCGAGGCCGACGCCCTCTACGAGGAGCTGCGCGCCGCCGGCCTCGAGGTGCTCTACGACGACCGCGACGAGTCCGCCGGGGTCAAGTTCAACGACGCCGACCTCATCGGTCTGCCCCTGCGCGTCACGGTCTCGAGTCGCAACCTGAAGGACGGCACCATCGAGGTCCAGCCCCGCGGCGCCGAGGCCGAGAAGCTCCCCCGTGCAGCCATCGCGAGCGCGGTCACCGCGCGGATCGCGACCCTCGAGGGCGCCTAGGCGCTCTTCGGCATCCGCGCTGCCGCGCTCGCCACGAAGCGCTCGAGCTGCGCCCGGTTCTCATCCGACATCTCGATGAACTGGACGTGCAACCGGGAGGCGCCGATGCGTGCCTCGTCCCAGTCCACGCCCGTCACCATCGCCTGCGCGAGCATCGCGCGCTCCGCGGGGTACAGCGAGAAGACCAGGCGCAGCACCGACCCCGGTGGGATCTGCTGCTGCGTCCTCAGCAGCGCTCCGCCGGTGCTGATATCGAGGAGCCGCGCGCCCGTGATCGCGTACTGCGCGCCCACCGGATCGAGCCAGGTGCCGGATCGCAGCGGAATCGACAGCGGCACCCGCATCGAAGCGCGTCGCTCCGGCCGTCGGGCTTCGACTGGCGGTGTGACCAGCAGCGCCTTCGGATCGCCGCCCACCTCGCGCACCTCGCGAACGGCCGCATCGAATGCCGTGTACCGACCTCGAGTCGACGACACGAGGATCACCGCGTCATCCACCGGCGGCAGTGGCTGCTCCAGCGGCAGCCGTTCCAAGTCGAGGGCAAGCAGGCCGCCCTCGAAGCCCACCACCGTCGAGTTGAACGCGGCGCGCCGGTTCGGCCCGACATACGCCACCTGGAGATGAGCCCCCGGACGGAACTCCGACGCCTCGGGAGCCGCCTCGACCGCGGCGCTCGCCTCGAGTTCCGGCGCCTCGAGTTGCCGCGCCTCGGGCTCCGGCTCCTCGCGTCCCGCGGCCGCCCCGATCACTGGTTCGTCCATGGCGTCCCCCTGACGCACAGCCAGTCAGACTATCGTCAGCCTTACGCCGATTGCGTATAGTTCCTGCCGAGGCGCCGCCGCGAACTCCGTCGCTCGCCTCGGAATCCCGAGTCCCGCGTGCTACACTACGAGCGCACTCGGCTCCGCACCCACGGAACGTGCGCCGCGAGCGCACGTTTTTTCTTGCCCAATCCGCTTCCGAGGCCCGGCGTCCCAGCGCTGCCCCCTCGAGAGCCATGGCCATCGAGGCGGGCGCGCGCCCTCGGTGAGACCGCCCCGGCATCGCGCAGGACCCCGCAACCTCCATGGATAGGACACAACCCTGCCCGCCAACGACTTCGTGATCGCCATCGCACAACTCTCGGCCGAGAAGAACCTCGATGCCGACACCGTCTTCGGAGCCGTCGAGGCCGCCATGGCCTCCGCCCTCAAGAAGGACGACCTCCAGTACGCAGAGCTCGAGGTCAAGATCGACCGCCGCACCGGCAACATCGACCTCTGGCGCCACTACACCGTGATGGACGACGACGACATCGAGGACGACGAGATCCAGGTGTCGCCCGAGCGCGCGCGCGCCATGGGTCACCCCAACGCGAACGTGGGCGACGTCGTGCGCGAGCCAGTCGCCGACTCGCCGCAGACCGGCCGCATCGCCGCCCAGACCGCGAAGCAGGTCGTCCTCCAGCGGCTCCGCGAAGCCGAGCGCGAGGCCGTCTTCGGCGAGTTCACCGGCAAGGAGGGCGAGCTCGTCACCGGCACGGTCCTCCGCGTGGAGCAGGGCCACCGCCAGGTCATCATCGACCTCGGGCGCGCCGAGGCCGTGCTCCCCGGCTCCGAGCAGGTCCGCCCCGAGCACTACCGCGTCGGCCAGCGCATCCGCGTGTACGTGAAAGAGGTCTACCGCGCCTCGCGAGGACCGCAGGTCGTCGTCTCGCGCTCCAACCCCGAGCTGATCCGCCGCCTGTTCGAACTCGAGATCCCCGAGGTCGCGCGCGGGGTCGTCGAGGTGATGGCGATCGCTCGCGACCCCGGCTACCGCAGCAAGGTCGCGGTCATCTCGAGGCAGCACGGCGTGGACCCGATCGGCGCGTGCGTCGGCATGCGCGGCTCGCGCATCCAGAACATCGTCAACGAGCTCAACGGTGAGCGCATCGACATCATCCGCTGGGATCCGAACGAGCTCGCGTTCGTCGCGAACGCCCTCAGTCCCGCCGAGGTGGTGTCGGTCCGCATCGACCCCGCCACCAACACCGCCCATCTCGCGGTCCCCGACCGCCAGCTCAGCCTCGCGATCGGCAAAGAGGGCCAGAACGCGCGCCTCGCGGCGAAGCTCACCGGGCGCCGCATCGAGGTGCAGGCGGAGAGCGTGCTCATCCAGGGTGGGCAGGACCTGTATCCGCCGCCCGAGCCCAACATGGAAGCACTCCCGCTCGCGCCTCTGCCCGGCCTCCCCACGCTCCCGCCCGTCGCGGCCGCCGCACCGGGCTCGCTCGCGCCCTCCCAGGCCGAGTACGCACGGCCGGGCCTTCCCGGCACCCAGCCGCCGCCCGAGCCGGCACGGCGTGTCGAGGAGGAGCGGATCCTGACACCGGAGGAGGAAGTCCTCGCCGAGATCGCGGCCACCGAGGAAGAGGCCGCGCCCGAGGCGCCGCCCGCGCTGCCCGAGGTCGTGCGCCCGGCCGCCTCGGCGCCTGCGCCCGGAGGCCTTCGCTCGGTGACCAGCTGGCCGTCGACCGTGACCTCGAGGACGAGCGTGCAGGCCGAGGTGGCGGCACCGCCGCCCGCCGTCGCGGACGGCGTGGCCGCGGTGGTCCCGTCACCCCCGAGCGCGGTGCCGCCGCCGCTCGCCCCGAGCGCCGCACGCGCCGCTTCGAGATCTCCGACGATGAGATCGAGGAGGGGCTCGAGGAGCTCCACGGCGGCCCCGAGTACGACGAAGACGACGACTCGGAATACGAGGATGAGTAGCGCATGCCGGTCGCTCCTCCGCGTAAACAGCCCGAGCGGACCTGCGTCTCCTGCCGCGAGACGCAGGTCAAGCGCACGCTCGTGCGCATCGTCCGCGCGCAAACCGAAGACGACTCACACGTAACCATCGACGAGAGCGGGCGCGCTCACGGTCGGGGCGCCTACCTCTGCAGCCGCACCGAGTGCTGGGAGCGTGCTCTCCGCACCGGAGCCCTCGCGCGGGCGCTCAAGACGCAGCTGACCACCACCGACCGCCAGGCGCTCGAGGCGTTCGCCTCGCGACTGGCGCCCGCAGCTCCGTAGCGCGGCCTCGAGGGCGCTACCACCAGGGAGGGAATCCATGACACAGAGCGCGACCCGCAGCGTGCGCATCCCGCAGGCAGTCATCGTCAAGGACCTCGCGGAGATCCTCGGCGTCTCTCCCATCGAGGTCATCAAGGAACTGATGAAGAGTGGCGTCATGGCCACCATCAACCAGGTCATCGACTTCGACTCCGCCGCGGTCGTCGCCACCGACCTCGGCTTCAACGCCGAGGAGGATGCACCCCTCGCGGCCCCGGCCGGCGCCCCATCCTCGACGGACGACGCCGCTCCCGTCGCCACCTCGGTGCGTGTCATCGAGGAGGGCGACAACCTCGAGACCCGCCCGCCCGTCGTCACCGTGCTCGGCCACGTCGACCACGGCAAGACCACACTTCTCGACACCATCCGCAAGGCACGAGTCGCCGCAGGCGAGGCCGGCGGCATCACGCAGCACGTCGGCGCCTACCAGGCCACCGCTCCTGACGGCCGCGTGATCACCTTCATCGACACCCCGGGCCACGAGGCGTTCTCGCAGATGCGCGCGCGCGGCGCGCAGGTCACCGACGTCGCCATCATCGTGGTCGCCGCCAACGACGGCGTGATGCCCCAGACCCGCGAGGCCATCGACCACGTGCGCTCCGCCGGCGTCCCCCTCGTCGTCGCGATGAACAAGATGGACGCCGAGAACGCGAACCCGGACCGCGTCAAGACCCAGCTCACCGAGGTCGGCCTCGTCCCCGAGGAGTTCGGCGGTGACACGGTCGTGGTTCCGATCTCCGCCCTCAAGGGCGACGGGATCGGCGACCTCCTCGAGAACGTCCAGCTCGTCGCCGACCTCCAGGACCTGAAGGCCAACCCGAAGCGGAACGCCGTCGGCATCGTGATCGAGTCGGGCACGGACCGCCAGCGCGGCACGGTCGCCACCGTGCTCGTCCAGACCGGCACGCTCCACGTCGGTGACGTCATCCTCGCCGGGCTCGCCTACGGCAAGATCAAGGCGATGGAGGACGGCTCCGGCAATCGCATCCAGACGGCCGGACCCTCGGTTCCCGCCGTCGTGCTCGGACTGTCCGAGGTGCCGCCGGCCGGCGAGCGCTTCACCACATTCAAGACCGAGCGCGAGGCGCGCCGCGAGGCCGACCAGCGCCGCCGCGACGCCGAGGCCGGCGTCCTCGCGAGGCCCACGGTCACCCTCGACTCCCTCTTCGGCGAGATCCACCGCGGCGCCGTGCAGGACTTCAACATCGTCCTCAAGGTGGACGTGCAGGGCTCTCTCGAGCCGCTCGTGCGCACGCTCGAGGACCTCGGCGTCGAGGAGGTCAACGTCCGCGTGATCCACGCCTCGGTGGGCACGGTCAACGAGTCCGACGTGCAGCTTGCATCTGCCTCGAAGGGCGTGATCATCGCCTTCAACACGGATGCCGAGCCCGGCGCGCAACGCCTCGCGGATACGGAAGGCGTCGAGATCCGTCCCTACCGCATCATCTACGAGGTGGTGGAGGACGTGGAGGCGGCCGTGCGCGGTCTCCTCAAGCCCATCTACGAGGAGCGCGAGGACGCCCACATCGAGGTGCGCCAGGTCTTCCGGATCGGACGGCGCGCGGCCATCGCCGGTTCGTTCGTCCGAGATGGCACCGTGAGCCGCAATTCCCTCGTGCGCGTTCTGCGGCGCAACCAGGTCATCCACGAGTCCCGCATCGGCAGCCTCAAGCGCTTCAACGACGACGTCCGCGACGTGAGCACCGGCTTCGAGTGCGGCATCCAGATCGACGGCTTCCAGGACTTCGAGGAAGGCGACGAGATACTCGCCTACCACCTCGAGCAGGTCCGCTGACGCGGGCCGGATCGCGAGGGCGACCATGACCCGTCGCATGCCCAAGGTCGACGACCTCATCCAGTCCGAGGTCGCCGACCTCCTGCGCCGTCACGTCAAGCACCCGGTGCTGCAGGACACGATGCTCTCGATCACCCGCGTCGAGACGTCGCCCGACCTGCAGTCGGCGCGCGTCTTTGTCAGCGTGATGGACGACAGCGCTAATGCCGACGAGATCCGCGACGCGCTCGAACACACCGAGCCGTTCATGCATCGCGAACTCGGCCGCCGCCTGCACATGCGGCGCATCCCCCACCTCAAGTTCATCCTCGACCGGTCCATCGCCGAGGGCGACCGCATGGCCACCCTCCTCCGCGAGGTGGCGGCCACCATCCCACCCCTCGAGGACGAGGCCGAGGTCCCCTGACCCCCCCGCGCTCGACTCCGAAGCCTCGGAGCTCCTCGATGGGCGAGCCCGCGCTCCGTGGCTTCCTCAATATCGACAAGCCCGCCGGCATCACCTCGTTCGATGTGGTGCAACGAATCCGCCGTGCCGTCGGCGTGAAGCGCGTGGGACACGCCGGCACCCTCGATCCGCTCGCGACGGGCGTCCTCCCGATCGCCGTCGGCGACGCCACGAGGCTCATCGATGGCCTGGTCGACGCGCGCAAGCGCTACCGCACGACGATCGCGCTCGGCATCGAGACCACCACCTTCGACGCCGAAGGCGAGGTCGTCGCGCGCGTCGACGCCTCGCGCCTCACGTTCGAGGCGGTGCGCGACGCCCTCGCGGCGTTCGAGGGGGAACGCGCGCAGACGCCGCCCGCCTTCAGCGCCCTCAAGCGCGATGGCGTCACGGCCTACGACGCTGCTCGCGCGGGCGAACCGCTCGACCTCGAGCCCCGAGTCGTGACCGCTCACGCCCTCCGGCTGCTCGACGTCCGTGTCGCTGACGCTTCCGTCGAGGCGGACGTCGATATCGAGTGCAGCAAGGGGTACTACGTCCGCTCGCTCGCACACGACCTCGGCGCCGCGCTCGGCGTCGGTGGGCACGTGAACGCGCTGCGCCGGACGGCGGTCGGGCCGTTCCGAGTCGAGGACGCGCTCCCCCTCGAGCGCGCCGAAGCACTCCTCGAGGCGGGTGCGTGGGATGCGATCGCCTGCGCGCCGGACATCGCGCTCCTCGATTCCGATGCGGTGATCCTCGCGCGCGAGTCCGTCGCCACGCTCCGCCGCGGCCAGGACATCCGCCCGGCGCCCCGCGCGGTGCGGCGTGTCCTCGCTCCCGGGATCAGGGTTCGCGCCTACGGGATCGACGGTACGTTCGTCGGAATCCTGCAGGCGACGGCGGTGCCAGGGCAGTGGCACCCCTACCGCGTGCTCGCCTACAACGCAAGTAAGAATCCCTGATTCCGGCCCCGCAGCCTCGATTCAGGTTTGACACTGTGAATCTGGCCCGGCACTGTGAATCTGCAGCCGGGATGGAATCCCGACTCTCCCAGCGACTGATGACGTCTCGCCGAGGCGTTATCGGGGGGCAGAATGGAAGCGCGGAGGCCAGGGGAGCGATCATGGAAGCCTATTGCCTGAAGTGTCGAACCAAGCGTGAGATGGTGCATCCAACGCCCATCACGATGAAGAACGGCAAGCCCGCCACCACGGGGGCCTGCCCGGTCTGCAGCACGAAGATGTTCAAGATCGGCAAGGCGGCCGCCGTCGCCTAGCCTCGAGTCCGAGTGAGATCCGAAAGCGCCGCCTCGAGCGGCGCTTTTGGCATCTCGTGCGCCTCGAACGGTGCACTCACCTCCGGGACGCGCCGCCTCGAGCGGTGCGTCAGCGCCCGAGGCCGCGCGCGGATTCCTGGGCTGCCAGCGCCACGAGGGCTGCCGCTCGAGCATCGAGGGGCGCGGTGCGCCGCCCAGCCGCCACCAGCGTCCTCGTCACCAGCGCGCTCTCACCCACGCGCACGATCGCGGGCTCGGCGCCCTCTGCGACTCCCGGCGGCAGCACGCCCCACGCCAGCCCCAGGGCGATCGCCTGCCTGAGGATCTCGGGATTCGCGCTCTCGAACGTCGCGCTCGGCCGGATTCCGGTCCGCGCGAACGCCTCGTCAATCAGCTGCCGCGTTCGCGATCCCGATGGGTACAGCGCCCACTCGGGCGCTTCGCCCGAGGGCGCCTCCGCGGGCCGGTACACGTACAGCGGCTCCTCCACGACGGGCACGCCCACGAGGTCCTCCTCGAGCGGCCCGACCACAAACGCCACATCGAGGTCAAACGCGCGCAGCCGCGCCAGTAGTTGCTCGGACGTGTCCACGAGCAGGCGCAGCTCGACGTCGGGATGGCCCTCGCGGAAGGCGCGCATCGCCCTCGGCAGCAGGTACAGGCTGGCGGCGTCGATCATCCCGACGCGCAGCGTCCCCGCCTCGCCAGCCGCGCCGGCGCGCAGGCGGTCGCGCAGCACGTCGAGGCGATCGAGCACTTCCGAGGCCGCCCGGAGCGCCTCGCGCCCCGCCTCGGTGAGCTCACGCCGCCGACCCGCCCGTTCGAACAGGGTCACCCCGATCCGGCGCTCGAGGTCTGCGAGCGACTGTGACAGCGCCGGCTGGCTGACGCCGAGGTACTCCGCAGCCGCGGTGAACGACCCCGAGCGCGCGACCTCGCGGAGGTAGATCAGCTGCGCGACCTGTGGGTACTCATAATCCATACTTATCGATAGTAGTTGATCCATCGACTGTACGAATATACGAGTCGCGCCTACCCTCGATGTCGGACACCCGAACGCGCTCGCCTCTTCGAGGCGGATTCCGGCATCCAGCGAAACACGTCGCCAGCGGCGAACCCGGCCCGAGGAGGATCCCAGTGCCCGACAAGATCAACGTGGCCATCATCGGCGTGGGCAACTGCGCCTCGTCGCTCGTCCAGGGCGTCGAGTTCTATCGCGGCGCCGAGGCCGGCGACGAGATCCCGGGGCTGATGCACCCCGTCCTCGGCGGGTACCACATCAACGACATCAACTTCACCGCCGCGTTCGACATCGACGCCGACAAGGTCGGCAAGGACCTCTCGCAGGCGATCTACGCGGGCCAGAACAACACCTTCAAGTTCGCCGACGTCCCGAAGACCGGCGTCACCGTAGAACGAGGCATGACCCACGATGGCCTCGGCAAGTACCTGTCGCAGGTCATCACGAAGGCGCCCGGCTCCACGTCCGACATCGTGAAGATCCTCAAGGACACCAACACCCACGTCGTGATCAACTACCTCCCCGTCGGCTCGGAGATGGCCACGAAGTGGTACGTCGAGCAGGTGCTCGAAGCGGGGTGCGCCTTCATCAACTGCATCCCGGTCTTCATCGCCCGCGAGGAGTACTGGGGCAACCGCTTCCGCGACCGCGGCCTGCCCGTCATCGGCGACGACATCAAGTCGCAGGTGGGCGCCACCATCCTCCATCGAGTGCTCGCGCGGCTCTTCCAGGACCGCGGCGTGCGGATCGACCGCACGTATCAGCTCAACTTCGGCGGCAACACCGACTTCATGAACATGCTCGAGCGGGAGCGCCTGGAGTCCAAGAAGATCTCGAAGACCAACGCCGTGACCTCCCAGATCGAGTACGAGCTGCCGGCCGCCGATGTGCACGTGGGGCCCTCGGACTACGTCCCCTGGCTGCAGGACCGCAAGTGGTGCCACATCCGCATCGAGGGCACCACGTTCGGCAACGTACCCCTGATGCTGGAGACCAAGCTCGAGGTGTGGGACAGCCCCAACTCGGCGGGCGTGGTCATCGACGCCGTGCGCTGCGCCAAGCTGGCTCTCGACCGGGGCATGTCCGGCCCGATCTACGAGCCCTCCGCGTACTTCATGAAGTCGCCGCCTCGCCAGGTGCGCGACGAGGTGGCGCGCGAGAACCTGGAGGCGTTCATCCGCGGCGACGGAGCCACGCCCTCCGCTACCCTGAGCGCACCCACGGGGGCGTAGCTCCCGGCCTCGGGCAGCACCGGCCTGCGACCGGCACACGAGGAGTCCCGCCACTGCCTGGTCTCGTCGCGCGAGCGCGCCTCGGACTGACGCACGCAGTGCTGGTCACCGCCATGCGAGCGGCGGCGGCGGCTCCCCTGCCGCTCGCCTACCGAATCGGTCGTCTCGCCGGACTCGCCGCCTACGCCCTGTGGCCGCGCGGCCGCCGTTCGAGCCAGGCCGCCCTCGGGCACGTCGTCGAGGGCGACCCCGCGCTCGCGAGGCGGTACGCGCGCGCCTCGTTCGCGTACTACGGCACGTACCTCGTCGACTTCCTGCGTTTCGGCGCGCTCACGCCCGAAGACATCCCCGGATGATCGCGTTCGATGACTGGGCGCCCATCGAGGCGCAACGCACCGGCAACGGCGCCGTGTTCGTCACGCTGCACTTCGGGAACTGGGACCTCGCGGGCGCGATGCTCGCGCAGCGCTGGCCGATGACCGCCATCGCCGACACGTTCGGCAACCCCGCCGTCGATCGCCTCGTCGTCAGCGCACGACGCCGACTCGGGATGCACATCGTCTCCGCAGGACGCACGGGTCCCGAGGTGCTGCGCGCGCTCCGACGCAACGACGTCCTCGCGGTCCTCGCCGATGTGCCCCAGCCGGGTGGTGGCGTGACGGTCAACTTCTTCGGCGCTCCCTTCGAGATGCCCGATGGCCCGGCGCGCATCGCGCTGCGGGTCGGCGCGCCGGTCATCGTCGGCGGTGTCTGGCGCACGCGACCGACCGAGGCGCGCTACGAGGCGGCCGCCGAGGTAGTGCGCTTCCAGCCGACGGGCGACCGCGAGCAGGACGTACGCGCGCTGACGCAGGCCACTGCCCACGCCCTCGAGCGGCTCGTGCGGCGCGCGCCGGAGCAGTGGTACGTCTTTCGCAGCCTCTGGCTCGACGCGGCGTCCGGCTCGCGCGCGCGCCTGGACGTCGAGGGCGCGCCGGCGTCGACCTCACCGCGGTGACCCCATGAAGGCCGCCCTCCTCCGAGTCCTCATCGAGGGCTTCGGGCGTCTGCCCGCGGGCGTTCTCTATCCCCTCGCCTGGCTCGCGGGAACGCTCGCCTGGCTCGTCTCCCCCGGTCTCCGAGGCGTCACTCGTGATCACATGGATCACATCCCGGGCCTCGACTCGAACCCTCGTGCGCGCGATCGAGCTGCCCGGGGCTGCGCGCGCGCGGTCGCGCTCTACTGGGTCGACCTCGCGCGGACTGCTCACCTGCCGGCCGATGGGGCCTTCGACGAGTACGCCTCCTTCGAGGGCCTGCCGCACCTCTTCGAGGCGGTCGACCGCGGCTGCGGCGTCGTGCTCGTGACCGCACACCTCGGAGCACCCGAATTTGCCGTGCGGGCCGGGCCGCAGCTCGGCCTCGATGTGCTGGCGCTCATCGAGCGCAACGCGTCCCCGAGGGTGAACGCCATCCTCCAACGGGCTCGGCGTGGCCTGGGAGCGCGGTATGCCGAGGCGACGGCCGGGGGCGCGCGCACGGCCCTCGATCACCTGCGGCGAGGCGGAACCGTCGCGCTGATCGCGGACCGCGACATCGCACGCACCGGCATCAGCGTCCCCTTCTTCGAGGAGCGCACGACGCTGCCCGCGGGCCCGGTGGAACTCGCGAGGCGAACCGGCGCAGCGCTGGTGCCCTGCTTCGTCCTGCGTCGGGGTGTCGCCCGCTACTCGGTCCGATTCGAGCCCGCGCTTCCCGTCGCTCGCACCTCCGACCGCCAGCGCGACATCGAGGCGGGCACGCTCGCCCTCGCGCGCGCCCTCGAGGCGGGCATCGCCGCGGCGCCGGCTCAGTGGTTCGTCACCGCGCCCATCTGGTCGGGCCTGCACGCGCGCGCGCATACCGCGGGACGCGGGCGGCCGTAAGATGGTCGCGTGAGCGTGAGCCTCCTCGCACCACTCCTCGCTACCTGTTCGCCGACCTCCAGGTCCACACGGCGCACGGCGATGGGATGGCGGACGCCCGTGCGGTGCTGCGTTACGTCGAGGAACACACCGACCTCAGCGTCCTCGCGGTGACGGATCACGACGACGTCGGCGGCGCGCTCGTGGCCCGCGAGGAGCACGCGCGCGGCTCGTTCTCATTCGAGCTCGTCACCGGCATCGAGGTGACCACGCTCGCCGGGCACCTCCTCGCGCTCTGGGTGGATGAGCCCCTGCGCTCGTTCCGCTCGCTGCCCGCCACCATCGAGGCGATCCATCGCGCCGGCGGCCTGGCGGTGGTCCCGCACCCGTTCTCGATGGCCACGCGCTCCGTCGGACGGCGCGCCCTCGAGGCGGTGCTCGCCATCGAGGACTCCGGCACGCACCCGGACGGCCTCGAGGTCGCGAATCCCACGCTTGCGGGCGCGCTCACCGGCAATCGACCACGTGCGCTCAACCGCGGGCGGTACGCCCTCGCCGAGACCGGCGGCAGCGACGCGCACTTCCTCGATGCGATCGGCTCTGGTGTCACCATCTTCGCTGCCGGCGCGGGCGCTCCGCCTGCCGGCGCACTCCGTGCAGCCATCGAGGAGCGCGCGAGCTACGGGACGATTCGCCGCGCGCCATCGCTGCGCCAGCTCGGCCCTCGCCGTATCGCGATGCAGCAGGTGATCGGCCTCTCGACCACGCCTCGCAAGGTGCTGGGTCCACCGCTGACGCGATTCGCCTCGCGCTTCCGGGTCCCGGGCGGCGTTCGATGAAGATCGCGCTTGTCTCGCCGTACGACTGGTTGACGCCGGGCGGCGTCAACAACCACATCGACCGCGCCGCACGCGCCTACGAGGCGCTCGGCCACGAGGTGCGCATCGCAGCGCCCGCCGGTGGCGCCGTCTCGGACCCGCGCGTCTTCGTCGGCGGCCGGCCCACGGCGGTGCCCGCCTCGGGCTCCGTCGCCCGCATCGCCCTCGACCCGTTCGTGGGCCGCCGCGTCGCGGCGTTCCTCCGCGAGGAGCAGTTCGATCTCGTCCACGTCCACGAGCCGCTCATGCCGGCCCTGCCGATCCAGGCGCTCCGCCATTCGAGGGCTGCCAATCCTCGAGTGGTGAACGTCGGCACGTTCCACGCTCACCGCGAGAACGGCAATCGCCTGTACGGCTACGGGCGCCGCCTCCTCAAGCGCAGCTTCCATGAGCTGGATGGCAAGATCGCCGTCTCGATTCCCGCCGCCCAGTTTGTCTCCCAGTACTTCCGCGGCTTCTACAACGTGATCCCAAACGGCGTGGACCTCGATCGGTGGTCGAGCCCCTCGATTCGGCCAATTCCGGAGTTCGATGACGGCGTCATCAACATCCTCTACGTCGGCCGCGCCGAGAAGCGTAAGGGCCTCGACGACCTCCTCCACGCCTTCGGCATGGTCAACGCGCGGCACAGCAACACGCGGCTGCTCGTGGTCGGCCCCACCTCGAGGCGGCGCCGCCGCATCGAGGCCGAGGTTGCCGAGAGCCAGCGCCGCTCGATCGTGTTCGTCGACGGCCCCTCGGATGCCGAACTGCCTCGCTGGCATCACACGGCGCACATCTTCTGCTCCCCCGCCACCGGCAACGAGTCGCAGGGGATCGTGCTGCTCGAGGCGATGGCGGCCGGACTCCCCGTCGTCGCCTCCAACATCGAGGGGTACGCGTCTGTGATTACCCACGGGGTCGATGGCGTGCTGGTGCGTCCTCGTGACACCATGGCACTCGCGGACGCGCTCACGGCGCTCGTGCGCGATGCGGGCGCACGCGCGACACTGGGTCGTGCCGCACGTCGGCATGCCGATAGTTATTCGTGGAGGCGAGTCACGCAGCGACTCCTCTCCTACTACGAGCGCCTGATCGAGGAGCGCCGCTCGATGCCCGTTCCACGTCCCGAGCTCGCCGAGGCCGCCGCGCTGTGAACTTCCAGAACTTCCAGCTGATGCCACACCGCCCCCCGCCGAGGGTGATCGAGCCGATCGTGCGCGCGCTGGCGGCTGCCGGGTTCACGCCGAACGCCGTGAGCCTGCTCGGATTCATCGGGACGGTCGCCGCAGCCGGACTGGTCGCGCGGGGTTCCCTCGTTTCCGGCGGGATCGTGCTCCTTCTCGCGGCCTCGCTCGACTTCCTCGATGGCGGCCTCGCGAGGGCGACCGGTCGCTCGACGCGGTTCGGTGGCGTCCTCGACTCCACCCTCGACCGGCTCTCGGAAGCCGTGATGCTGTTCGGCGTCCAGTGGTACGCGATCCACCGCGGTCTCACCGAGGAGGCAGCGCTCGCCTTTGTCGCCGTCGTCGGCTCGCTGATGGTGAGCTACGTCCGCGCGCGCGTCGAGGCGGCCGGGGGCCAGCTCACCGATGGCATCTTCACCCGCCCCGAGCGGGTCGTCGTCCTCGTCGTTGCGCTCGCCTTCGGATGGCTGCGCTTCGGGCTCTGGCTGCTCGCCGTCGTCAGCGTGCTCACCGCCGCGCAGCGCCTCTGGCTCGCGCAGTATGCCGTCGCCGAGCGCCCACCGGCCCCGAGGGCGCCTCGAGCCGCACGCGCGTCGCTTCGCCGGCGGCAAGGAGTAGCCGTGGAGTCGCCCGCGGCGGAATCCGATGAGGACAGGGATCAGGCCGCGGAGTTCCTCCGTGACGTGGATTCTGGACTGGCCCCCGGTACGCACCGCGCCGGTCGCGGGGCCGGCGCCTGGCCAGGTCGGCTCGAGTCCGGGCTGGGACGGCACGGGCGTGGCCGCCGCCGCGGTGCTCGCCGCGAGCGTGGCGTTCAGTTTCGCCCGTCCCTCGCGTGCCACGCTCTGGATGCCGGCCGTCGGCACGTGGATCTCGGTCTGCGGCATCGCTCTGCGGAACCATGGGTCGCCGCCCGCCGTGTTCCCCTCCACGGTCGGGGCTTTCGACGGATCGGGAGCACGTTCGCGGCAGGCAGGCCGGCCGCGCGCGGCGTGACTCGGATGCCCCGCACCACCGCTTCGAGGGCGACTCGGGACGCGCCCTCGCGTCGATTCGCCGGCCACAGGGAGTAGCGCGTGCCCATCATCCCGAAGCAGGACCAGGCCGCGATTGCGAACCACCTGATCGAGCACCTCGCCGGTCGTGTCGGTCTCGAGGTCTGGACGCGCCCCGAGTCGGCGATCGTGCTCCCCGACCGCGACCCCTGCGAGCACTGCGAGGACGTGGTCACGGTCGCGCGCGAGCTGGTCTCGCTGAGCTCGCTCCTCTCGATTACCCGCTACGACCTCGAGAAGCACGCGGACCGTGCCGCCGCTGAGGGCATCGATCGCGCGCCCACGACGGTGATGCGCGCGCACGGCGCCCGACTCCACTTCGTGGGGTACTTTTCAGGCCTCCTCTTCCCGGTCTTCGTCGACTCGCTGGTCCTCGCGGGCGCGGGCGCGTCGCCGCTGCAGACCGAGTCGAAGCTCACGCTCGCCGCGCTCACGTCGCCCATCACCCTCGAGGTGCTGTGCGCGCCCTACGACCCGCTCTCGGCCTACATGGTGCGTGTCGCCTCGGCGCTCGCGGTCGAGCAGCACGCGATCACGTTTGTCGCCACCGAGATGTCGGAGTTCCCCATCCTTGCCGGTCAGCGCTCGGTCACCCAGGTCCCGACCATCGTGATCAACGGCCGCCGGTTTACGGGCCTCTTCTCCGAGGTCGAGCTGGTCGAGCAGGTGCGCCGCATCGCCGAGGGCAACACGGAACCGGTCATCCGCGAGCGCACGACGACGAGTCCCTACTTCACGGCCGAGCAGGCGCGCGAGATGGCGGCCGCCAACGCAGCGGCTGCCGCACCGCCTCCAGCACCCGCGAGCGGTCTCTTCATCCCCGGTCGCTGACCCAGGGCGAACCGCCTTCGCGGTCCGAGTGGCGGAGGCTTACCCGCCCGCTGAGGACTTGCCTCGCATCAGCGCGTAGGCGGCCCCGCCCAGCACCAGCGCGAGCACGATCGTGCCACCGAGGACGGCGATGCCCGCGGTCGGCACGCCGCCGGCCGCGGGCGTCTCGGTCTCGGCCCGCCCTCGGGAGCGCCGGGCGCGCTCGTCGCCGGCGTCTGCGCTCCCGAGGGCGCGCCGGCACTGCCGGTCGGGATTCCGAGGGCGGACGCGTCGCCTCGATGGCGGGCTGTCCTCCGGCCACCGGCGTCGAGAACGCGACTGCGGGCAGGTTGTTCGCCTTCCGCCACTCGTTGTAGAGCCCGTTCTGATCGAACCCGTAGACGCTCTTGAGCGCGTCATCCATCGTCATCCCGCCCTTGAAGGTGCGGAACAGCTCCGCGTACTTGTCGCGCCCGTACGTCCTGATCATGAAGTCGACGGTCGAGAACGACTGCCCGTAGAAGAGGTTCACCTCCTCCGGCTTGTTCGTCGCCGCCTGCATCGAGCGCAGGTTCAGAGTCGCGTTCGCCTGGATCGCGAGGGCGACCGCGCCCTTGTACAGGCTCAGCGACGGCCCCTCGAGCTCCACCCAGACCGCCGTCCCCTCGTCAATCCACGAGGGCAGCGAGGTGAACGGTCCGTCGCCCGCCACCGTCGTCACAACATGGCCCACCTCGTGGCGCACGATGTCGACCTTCGGATCGAACACGAGGATCAGATCCGGCGCGACGCGGGTCCCGCCCGTCTGCACGCTCGCGTCGAAGGCGCGCCCTCGAGGGCGCTGCGCCGCCTCGCCCTCGCTCTCCGAGCCGTAGACGACCACCTTGACCGGGTACTCCACCTTCGTCTGCAGGAGGTCACCGGTGTAGGCAAGCGACGCGCGCGTCGCATCGAGTGCGGTCGTGGCGCGAGCGTCGTTGGTCCCGTACCAGTACACCGTCACCGGGGGCGATGTGCCCTCCGTCCGCGACTTCCACTGGTATCGCCCATCGAGGAACACGAACTCGCGATCCGGTGTCGACAACTTGCCGCCGGTGTTGTCCTCGAGCTCCCAGTGGTACTTGAAACTGGAGCCCACCGGGATGTAGCGCTCGGCGCCGTTCGTCACGAGGGCGAACGAGAGGTCGCTCTCGGTGCCCGGCGCGACCGCCACATCGCCCGACCCGCCCACGTCGCTCTTCGGGTTGCCGACCTTGTAGACGAGGCGGGCGCTCTTCAGGCCCGCCGCCGCGCGCACTCGCGCGGTGAACGTGATGCCTGCAGGGTTGTCGGCCTTCTCGGCCTGGCTCACCAGCTCGATGCCGTCGGCGTGCGCGCGCGTCGAGGGCAGCCCGACGAGCCCCGTCGCCAGCGTGATGCCGAGGAGCAGCGCGACGAGCCCTCGAACAGCGCTTCGCCTTGTGGAGCGCTTTCTGTCACTCACCTCGGTGCCCTCCCGGCCGCGCCCCGAGGCGCCCCCAACACAGTTGCTAGACCGCCTGCGCCTCGCTCGAGACAAGGCCCACCTGCGACGTGAGGTAGGCGCGCATGAACCCATCGAGGGCCCCGTCGAGCACTCGAGTGGTGTCGCTGGTCTCCTCGCCGGTGCGCAGGTCCTTCACCATCTTGTACGGTTGCAGCACGTACGATCGGATCTGGTTCCCCCAGCCCGCCTCGACGTGCACCCCTCGAATCTTCGCACGCTCAGCCTCGCGCTTCTCGAGCTCCAGCTCGAGCAGCCGCGACTTCAGCACGAGCATCGCCGATTCCTTGTTGCGCCCCTGCGACCGCTCGTTCTGACAGGTCACGACGAGGCCGGTCGGCAGGTGGGTGATCCGGACCGCCGTGTCGTTCTTCTGGACGTTCTGGCCGCCGTGCCCGCTCGCACGATAGGTGTCGATGCGGAGATCGTCCGGGTTGATCTCGATCTCGATGTCCTCGGCCGCCTCGGCCTCCGGCATCACCTCCACGAGGGCGAACGAGGTGTGGCGCGACGCCGAGGCATCGAACGGCGAGATGCGCACGAGTCGGTGCACGCCTCGCTCCGAGCGCAGCAGCCCGTACGCGTACTCGCCCGCAAGCCGCAGCTCCACCGACTTGATTCCCGCCTCCTCCCCCGAGGAGATGGCGAGGATCTCGACCTTGAACCGGTGCTGCTCGCCCCAGCGGAGGTACATCCGCAGCAGCATCTCGGCCCAGTCCTGCGCCTCGGTGCCGCCCGCGCCCGCGTGAATCGACACCAGCGCGTTGCGCCGGTCGTACGGAGCGCCGAGGGTCAGCTGGAGGTCGAGCTCGCCGAAGCGCGACTCGAGGCCCGCGAGCTCCGCCTCGATGTCCGCCGCGAGGGCGGGGCGCTCGTCCTCCGGCGCCTCGCCGGCCAGCTCGATCAGCCCCTCGAGGTCGCCGATCTCCCGCTCGAGGTCGCCCCACGTGGTGAGCGTCCCCTCGAGGCGCGACAGCTCCTGGAGCGTGCGCTGTGCCTGCTGCTGGTCGTTCCAGAGATCGGGAGACTGCGCCGCCTGCCTCAGCGGCGCGAGCCGCTCCTCGATGCTCGGCAGGTCAAAGTCGCCCCCGGACGTCGTCGAAGCGCGCGCGCAGGTCGTTCAGGCGTTGGAGCAACTCTTCCATGCACCCATGATCGCACGACGGAGCGGTGGGGCGGAAATGCGCCACGCATCAACCGCTACCACGCCACCGCGACAGCCGCGCCACCGGAACGCCGAATGCCGTTCTGCTGGGCGGCTTACGAATCCGGCGGTGCCTAATCCTTCGTACGCATGTCGTACGAGCCCAAATTGTCAGGGCGTACGTAGCGCACGGGGGGAACTGGATGGCCTGGTTGAATGCAGGGCGGCGGCGCGCGGTCGATCGAGGGGTGGCTCTCGTGCCAGGGCTGGCCCTGGTCGCCGCGTTCACGTTCGGGGCGGCGGCGCTGCCGACCGCCGCATACGCGCAGGCGGGCGCGATCAACATCGAGCTGAGCGAGTTCTCGATCAAGGCCAGCGCCACCTCGGCGCCCGCCGGGACCGTGAACTTCAGCGCAAAGAACGGCGGCGCGAACCAGCACGAGCTGGTGGTCGTCCGCTCGACTGCAGCACCCGGCTCGCTCGCCCTCAACGCCAACAACGGCGTCGACGAGGCCCAGATCACCATCGTCAAGCGCATGGATCGCGTCGCGAGCGGCGGCACCGGGAGCCTGAGTGTCGACCTCTCGCCGGGCAGTTACATCCTGCTCTGTAACGTCGGACAGCACTACTCGCGAGGGATGAACATCGCGTTCACGGTGCCCGCCGCAGGAGGCGCAACCGGCGCGGCTCCCGCGCAGGCGGCTCCCGCAGCACCCAAGGCAGGTACCGGCGACGCGGCTCCGAGACAGTCGAGCGCACCGTGGGTGTTCGGCGGGCTCGCCGTCCTGTCCGCGCTCGTGGCCATCGGCAGCAGCCGCCGGCCGGGCGGCCGCGAGGAGTAGCCACAGACCGAGAAGAACGGGCCGGGAGTTCCGCGTGGCGCTCCCGGCCGAGCTATCCGCCCGCCGCCCGCAGCGTGTTCGCGATCACCATCGCCACGGTCATCGGACCGACGCCGCCCGGCACCGGCGTGATCGCCGAGGCCACCTCCGACACCGCGGCAAAGTCGACATCCCCTACGAGGCGTGACCCCGACTTCCGGCTCGCGTCAGCGATGCGGTTCACGCCCACGTCGATCACGACCGCGCCCGGTCGCACCATCGAGGCGTCGACGGTGCCGGACCGTCCCGCCGCCACGATGAGGATCTCGGCCTCGCGCGTGACCGCGCCGAGGTCGCGCGTGCCGGTGTGCGCCAGCGTGACCGTTGCGTTGGCGCCTTCCGCCTTCTGAGAGAGCAGCACCGAGAGCGGCCGCCCGACGAGCATCGAGCGCCCCACGATCACCACTCGCGTGCCGCCGACCTCGATGCCCGACCGCCGCAGCATCGCCTGCACCCCGAGCGGCGTCGCAGGAACCGTGTACAGATGCCCCATCATCAAGAGCCCGAGGTTGTACGGATGCAGCCCATCGACGTCCTTGCGCGGGTCGATCGCGCGCACGATCACGGGCTCATCGACCTGCGGCGGCAGCGGCAGCTGCACAAGGATGCCCGTGCACGAGGGGTCCGCGTTCAGGCGCTGCACCTCGGCGAGTACGCGCTCGTGGGAGGTGTCCGCCGGCAGGCGAATCGTGTCCGAGTCCATCCCCGCCTCGGCGCAGCCCCTGGTCTTGCTCGCCACGTAGGACTGCGAGCCCGGGTCGTCGCCCACGAGGACGGCCACGAGCTTGGGCCTCGGGCGCCCGCCGGCGACGAACGCAGCCACGCGTTGCGCGATCTCAGCGCGCACCTCGGCGGCCATCGCCGCACCATCGATGATCCGAGCCGCCATCGGTGCCTCCGCTCGCCCTTCTCGAGGCCCTCGCCCTCGAGGCCCACGATACCCGTCGACACCCGCGGATTCGAGGTGCGCTACCGGCGCGCCCGAGAGTCGATCGACTCGATGAAGCGCGGCTCCGACGGCAGCTCGCCACGGAGGATGGGCAGCAGCAGCGCGTCGAGGCGTCTCGGGACGAACAGGCCGGGCGTCGTCGCGATCTCCTCAATGTCGAACCAGCGGTGCCCGGCGGTGCTCGCGCGCTCGAGCTCGTCCGGATTCACGTGGTCTGCGGGGATCTCGTGCGACTCGAGACGGCAGAGGTAGTAGCGCTCGCGCGCCGCAACGACGCCCTCCCCAGCAGAGAGTTCGCCGATCCACGTCCGCGTCCAGATACACGGCCCGATGGGTGCATCCACGAGACCGATCTCCTCGGCGAGCTCGCGGATGGCGGCTTGCTCGTGCGTCTCGCCCGCTTCGAGGCCTCCGCCGGGCGGGAACCACATCACGGTCTCGCCGTCGTCGAAGGTCCCCTCGGCGCGGAAGAGCAGGACGCGGTCACGCGCATCGAGCACGATCACGCGCGAGGTCAGGCGGACGGTCGGTGGGGCGTTCATCGCGCTCCTCGCGGAGGGGAACGGCGGGCGCCTCGGACCCCCGCAAGCTAGACTCCCGCATTATGGCCTCACACGCCGTCGGCATCGACGTGATCGAGATCGACCGGGTCCGCGAGGTGCTGCGCAGGCACCCCGAGCGCTTCCTCGCGCGGGTCTTCACGCCCGAGGAGATCGCGTTCTGCCGCGGCCGCGTCCCCGAGCTCGCCGCACGCTTTGCGGCGAAGGAGGCGGTGATGAAGGCCCTCGGCACCGGCGCCCGCTCCGTCGGCTGGCGCGAGATCGAGGTCCTCCCCGACCGTCGAGGCAAGCCGCTGGTCTACCTCTACGGCGGGGCGGCTGCTCGCGCGACCGCGATCGGCCTCGACGAGATCGACATCTCGCTGACGCACAACAACACGTTCGCCATCGCCTCGGTGGTCGCCGCGCAACGCATCATCGAGATGCCGCCCGCCGAGGCACGCGTCCGCCTGATCGACCGGCTGCGCTTGCGCGGCCTCCTCGGCTAACGTCCGCCCATCCCCATTCCAGCGCCGAAGGCCACTGCCGATGAAGGTCGTCACCGTCTCCCAGATGCGCAGCCTCGAGGAGGCGGCAGGCCGGCTCGGCGTCTCCGAGCGCGCCCTGATGGAGGAAGCCGGCCTCGCCGCCGCGCAGGAGGCGTGGATGTCGGTGGGTGCGCAGGAGGGGCGCGGCATCTCCGTCCTCGTCGGGCCGGGCAACAACGGCGGCGACGGGTTGGTCGCCGCGAAGCACCTCGCGAGCTGGGGCGCGACGGTCGCGGTCTACCTCCTCCGTCCGCGTCCCGCCGACTCCGAGCTGTGGACCCCGATTGTTGATGCCGACATCGCCACGTCCACCGTCGAGGACGACCCCGGCCTCGAGCGGCTGGCGCGCTGGCTCGGCGAATCCTCCTGCGTCATCGATGCGCTCCTCGGGACGGGCACCGCGCGCCCCATCGAGGGCGACCTCGCCGCGGTGCTCGCGCGTCTCGCCGAGGCCCGCTCCGGGAGCGCGGCTCCGAGGCTGATCGCCCTCGATCTCCCCACCGGCGTCGACCCCGACACGGGCCGCGCCGATCCCGCGACGGTCGCCGCCGATCAGACGATCGCCTTCGGGTTCCGCAAGGTCGGTCTGCTCCAGATGCCGGGCGCCTCCCTCGCGGGCGACGTGGTGACGGTGGACATCGGTATCCCGCGCGACGCCGGCTCGGCAGACCTGCCCTTCGAGGAACTCGACTTCCGCTCGGTGCAGGCGCTCCTGCCGAAGCGTCCCAACGACGCCCACAAGGGCACGTTCGGCCGCGCGGTCGTTGCGGCAGGCTCGCGTCGCTATCCCGGCGCTGCGCGCCTCGCGTCCGAGGCCGCCGCACGCACCGGTGCCGGCCTGACCGCCCTCGCGACGCCCGCCGTCGTGCAGCCGCTCGTCGCGCCCGCCATCCCGGATGTGATCCATGAGCCGCTGCCCTCCGCCGCCGGAGCGATGCGCGGCTCCGAGGCGGCGCGCGCCCTCCTCCGTGCCCTCCCTGAGGCCGACTCGCTGCTCCTCGGACCCGGGCTGTCCCACACCCCCGCCGTCGAGGAGTTCGTGCGCTCGGTCCTGGCCGGGCTTTCGTCGGCGGCGCCGTCGCTGCGCGGCCTCGTCCTCGATGCGGATGCGCTCAACGTCCTCGCGGCGACCGCCGGCTGGCCCGACCTGCTCACCGCCCTCGAGGTGCCGCGCGTGCTGACGCCGCACCCCGGCGAGATGGCGCGGCTGATTGGCGCGAGCACCCTCGAGGTGCAGTCGGACCGGCTCGGCGTGGCGCTGCTACAGGCCCGCCGCTCCAGGAGCGTGGTCATCCTCAAGGGCGCCTGCACCGTCGTCGCGAGTCCCGACGGGCGCGCCCGCATCTCGAGCGCCGCCAGCTCCGGACTCGCCAAGGGCGGAACCGGCGACGTCCTCGCCGGACTCGTCGCCGGGCTGCTCGCCCAGGGAATCGAGGCGTTCGACGCTGCGAGCGCCGCCGTCTACCTGCACTCCGAGGCGGGTCGTGCGGCCGCCGAGGCTCTCGGGAACGCCGCCGTGCTCGCGTCGGACCTGCTGGCGCACCTCGGACCGGTGCGGCGCCTCCTCGATGGCGACGCCACCTCGAGCGCATCATCGTTCGGGTCGATGGGTGGTTTCGGCGGCATGGGGGGCATGGGTGGACTCGGCGGGGGCATGCTCGGAGGGATGGCCGGCCTCGGCGGGGGCGCAATGGGTGGATTCGGTGGAATGGCCGGCCTCGGCGGGCCGTAATCACGAAAGTGCATTCGCGATACGGCTGTTAGACTGAGAGCGCTAGGGCGGGCATGATGCTCGGACCAACCGAGGCCCCCCAGGGAGAGGTACGTGAGCGACCGTCTGCGCGCGGATCGTGACGAACAGACCACCGACCCGGTAGCAATGGTGTTCCCCGGACAGGGCTCGCAGGCCCCGGGCATGGGCAAGCTTGTCTACGCCCATTCCGAACAGGCCCGACGCACCTACGAGGAGGCGAGCGAGGTCACCGGCCTCGACATGGTGAAGATCTGCTTCGAGGGGGATGCCGACGATCTCTCGGAGACCACCTACACTCAGCCAGCCGTCCTCACCACCTCGGTGGCGATGATCGAGGCGATGCGCGAGAAACTCTCGGACGTCGGTCGCCGCGTGCGGCCACGCCTCTTCGGCGGGCACTCGCTCGGGCTCTTCTCGGCCGCCGTGGCCGCCGAGGCGCTGACGTTCCGCGACGCACTGACGGTCGTCGTCGAGCGCGCGCGCCTGATGAGCGCGTTCAACGCCGCGAGGCCGGTCGGGATGGCCTCGATCATCGGCCTCGACAGCGACGCCGTGGCGCAGATCTGCGAGGACTCCACGCGCTCACCCCTCGATCGCGTGGATGTCGCCAACCACAACCTCGACACGCAGACGGTGATCTCCGGCGACGTCTCCGCCCTCGAGCGCGCGATGGAGCGCGCGAAGGAGCTGCAGGGCCGCGTGATCCGGCTCAAGGTGAAGGTTTCGTCACACACGCCGCTCCACGCCGAGCAGGCGCACGAGTTCGCGCTGCACATCGACGAGATCCCGCTCGTCGACCCGGTGCGACCGATCATCTCGAACATCACCTCGAACGAGCTGCGCACCGCCGAGGAGCTGCGCGAGGAGTTCGGCGCCCAGCTGCGCTCGCCCGTCTACTGGGCCGACAACGTCCGCGCGATGGCGCGCCAGGGCGTCGACACGTTTGTCGAGGCGGGGCCGGGCCACGTGCTCGCCCGCATGGTGAAGCGCGTCGCCGACAGCCTGGTCGCCGTTTCCCTCGATGACGCGACCGAGCCGCCGATCCCGATCTCGGCGCTGCCCCCGGACTTCGCCGCCGAGGGCGCGCGCTAACTCGAGGGATAGCCAGTGTCGCGAGTGGTGGTCACCGGACTGGGCATGCTCACGCCTCTCGGCAACGACGTGGAGTCGACGTGGCAGGCCCTCGTCGAGGGGCGCTCGGGAATCCGTCCCGTCACCGCGTTCGACACCTCGGCGTACGAGCAGGCAATCGGCGGTGAGCTCCAGGGCTTCGACCCCGAGCAGCACATCGACGCGAAGCTCCTGAGGCGCATCGACCGCGCGAACGTCCTCGCGATCGCCGCCTCACAGCAGGCGGTCGCCTCCTCGCGGTTGGACCTCGCCGCCGAGGACCCCGAGCGGGGTCGGTGTCATTCTCGGGACTGGCATGGGCGGCGCGCACCTGATCGTGGAGCAGCAGGCCATCCTCGACGAGAAGGGGCCGCGCCGCGTGTCGCCGTTCATGGCGACGCAGATGCTGCCCGACACCGCCACGGGCCTCGTCGCGATCGCCCTCGGCGCGCGCGGGCCGAACTTCGCGATCACCGCCGCCTGCGCGACCGGCGGCGCCGCCCTCGGCGAGGCGGCTGAGACGGTCGCACGAGGTGACGCCGACGTGCTCGTCGCCGGCGGCTTCGAGGCGCCCCTCCGCCCGATTTACTACGCGGGCTTCGCCGCGATGAAGGCGATCGCTTCGCACGCCGACGCCACGAAGGCGGTCCGTCCGTTCGAGGCGAATCGCAACGGCTTCGTCGTCGCGGAGGGCGCGGGCGTCATGGTCCTCGAATCCCTCGAGCACGCGCAGGCGCGGGGCGCGACGATCCTCGGCGAGTGGCGCGGCGCCGGCTCCGCCAACGACGCCTTCGACATGGCGGCGCCCGAGGACGACGGCGCGGGCATCGTCGCCGCGATGAAGCGCGCACTCGCTCGTGGCGGCCTCTCGCCCGAGGACATCGACTACATCAACGCGCACGGCCCCGGCACGCCGGTCGGCGACCGCATCGAGTCCCGCGCCATCCGCCGCTTCTTTGGCGAGCACGCCGACGCGCTGATGGTCTCCTCCACCAAGTCGATGCACGGTCACATGATGGGCGCCGCGGGCGCCGTCGAGGCGATCGTGTGTCTCCTCGCGTGCCAGCGCGGAATCGTCCCGCCGACCATCAACTACGACGTCCCCGACCCCGAGTGCGACCTCGACTTTGTGCCCAACGTTGCGCGCCATGTCCCGGTGCGGCGCGCGATGAGCACGTCGGTCGGCCTCGGTGGGCACAACTCCGCCATCATCTTCGAACGCTGGGAGTCAGCATGACATCGAACGTCGCCCGCGCGGCGGGCTTCCCGAGGCGCGTCGTGGTCACCGGCGTCGGCATGATGACACCCGTAGGCATCGGCCGCGAGGAATCGTGGCGCGCGCTGCTCGCCGCCGAGAACGGGATCACCAACCCGACGCTCTGCGCGGCCGACGACATCGCCTCGCGGGTGGTGGGCGAGGTGAAGGGCTTTGACGCCCACAACTACATCGACCGCAAGGAGGCGCGCCGCCAGGACCGCTTCACGCACCTCGCGATTGCCGCCAGCGCCGAGGCGCTCGCGCACTCGGGGATCGACGTGAGCGTGGCGCCCGACGAGATCGGCGCGATGATCGGTGTCGGCATCGGCGGGCTGTCCTGGCTCGAGGAAGGCTACAGGACGCTCTTCGACAAGGGACCCGACCGCATCTCGCCTTTCCTCGTGCCGGCGTACATCCCGGACATGGCCGCGGGCCAGGTCTCGATCCGCTTCGGGCTGCGCGGGCCGAACTACAACACGATCTCCGCCTGCGCCTCGGGCGCCGATGCGGTGGGCACCGCCTTCGAGGTGATTCGCCGCGGCGACGCGGTCGCGATGGTAACCGGCGGCGCGGAGGCGCCCATCACCCGCATGGGCCTCGCCGCGTTCCACGCCGCGCGCGCCGTCTCCACCGACCGCAACGACGACCCCGAGCACGCCTCGCGGCCGTTCGATCTGCACCGCGACGGGTTCGTGCTCGCCGAGGGCGCCGCCACGCTCATTCTCGAGGACCTCGAGTTCGCCCTCGCGCGCGGGGCCACCCCGCTCGCGGAGATGGTGGCGTACGGCCAGTCTGCCGACGCGTTCCACATCACGCAGCCGTCCGAGAACGGCGAGGGCGCGGCCCGAGCGATGAACGTCGCGCTGGCGAAGGCCGGTCTGGCCGCGAGCGACATCGACTACATCAACGCGCACGGCACCAGCACGCCGCTCAACGACAAGTTCGAGACGCTCTCGATCAAGCGCGTCTTCGGCGAGTCGGCGGGAGCCATCCCGATCTCGTCCACCAAGTCGATGACCGGTCACACCCTCGGCGCCGCGGGAGGCATCGAGGCTGCGGTCGCCGTCCTCTCGATCCGCGACCAGCGCATCCACCCGACGCGCAACCTCGTGGTTCCCGACCCCGACTGCGATCTCGACTACGTCCCCGAGGGCGCGCGCGACCTCGAGCTCCGCTACGTGATGTCGAACTCGCTCGGCTTCGGCGGCCACAACTCGAGCCTGATCTTCAAGCGCTGGGAGCCGTAGGCCGCGCCTCGAGGGCGCCTCGAGACGCCTCGACGGCTACTCGATGACGGCGATGCTCGCCTCCCGCGCCGCCCTCGCGAGCGCCGCGTCGAGCGTGGCGAGCGGCACGCCTCGTCGGATTGCCAGCTCGAGGTAGGCAGCGTCGTACACCGTCAGTGCTCGCTCTTGCGCGAGCGTGGCCACGGGACCCGCGGTTCGCTCCATCGAGGGCGGCTCGAGCGCGACCGCAAAACCGGCGATCGAGGCGAGGAGTGCGGCGCACTCCTCGGCCCCGATCCTCCTCGATCGTCTCGCGCTCAGCACCGTGTTCACGACCTCCGCCGGCCAGTTCGCGGGCACGATGGCGTCGTCGTTCGCTAGGCTCGCCGCGAGATCGTCCGAGGGCACCTCGTCGGGAAGCACGAATGCCGCGGCCGCTGAGGCGTCCAGCACGTACGTCACTCGCGTTCGGGATTGAGGATGCGCTGCGTGCGCTCCTCGCGCCCCTCGCGGATCCACTGCGTCACCTCATCCTGGGTGATCCCCGTTGGTCCAAACTGCTCGCGGACGGCGCGTAGCTTCTCGATCACCTCGCGGTTGCCGCCCCCGCCTTCCGAGGGCGTCAGGCGCGCGATCGGACGGCCGTGGCGCGTGATCTCGATGGTCTCGCCGCGCTCGACGGCGTCGAGGAGCGCCGACAGGTGTGTCTTCGCCTCGTAGGCGCCCACTCGCCGCATCACGTCTGTCCTTTCGACTGGTCGGTTCGACCAGTCTAACTCCTACCGAGGCACGCCGCTATGCTCGCTCTGCCGTCGCACCTCCTCCCCACCCCTCGAGGGTGAACGTGACCGCTACCGCCGATTCCTTCGTCACCCCGGCCCGCATCGAGCGCGGGTCAGGCGGCCGCCTCTGGCGCATCCGCGAACAGCCCTCGCTCGAGGCGTACGCCGGCGCGTCCTGGCCCGATCTCGTCTCGGTGCTGCTCTGGCACCGCGAGGCCCGCGACCTCGCCGACGGCCGCGACTACCTCGGCGAACCCCACGAACTCACCGACCCACGCCTGATGCCGGACCTCGATGTCGCCGTGGACCGCCTCGCGAGGGCGTGCCGCGCGCACGAGATCGTCGCCATCCTCGGCGACTACGACGTTGACGGGATCACGTCGACCACGATCCTCGTCGAGGGGTTGCGCGACCTCGGTGCGCGTCCCCTCCCCTACCTCCCGCACCGCTTCACCGAGGGTTACGGACCGAACTCGAACGCCGTGCGCGCGCTGCACGGCCCGGGCGCCCCCGGCCACGTCACCCCCGACTGCGGCACGAGCGCCGTCGCCGAGGTGGCGCTCGCGAACGAGCTCGGCATGGACGTGCTCATCCTCGATCACCACACCGTGCCCGAGCAGTTGCCCGAGGCGCTCGCCCTCGTGAACCCCCAGCTCGCCCACTCCGAGTACGGCTCGGAGCCCGCCGCGTGCGGCGTCGCCTACAAGGTCATCCACGACCTCTACGACCGTCTCGGTGTCGCGTACGACCCGTCCGAGCACCGCGCGCTCGTTGCCCTCGGCACCATCTGCGACCTCGCACCGCTCGTCAGCGAGAACCGCGACCTCGTCCGCCTGGGGCTCACCGCCCTCGCGAGGACGCGCCGTCCCGGGTTGCTCGCGCTCGCCGCCGAGGCCCGCGTCAACATCGAGGAGGCCGACCCCGACATGTGCGGCTGGGCGCTCGGCCCGCGCATCAACGCCGCGGGCCGGATGGATCACGCGCGCCACGCCCTCGAGTTGCTGCTCACGACGAGCCAGGAGCGCGCGCACGACCTCGCGATGCACCTCGAGGAGCTGAACCGCCAGCGCCGTGACGAGACGCAGGCCGCCTTCGCGCGCGCCGCCGAGGTGCTGCGTCCCGAGGAGCGGGAGGCCGCGCTCGTCGTCGTGGCGGACGAGGCGATCTCGCAGGGCATCGTCGGTCTCGTCGCGTCGCGCCTCGCAGACCAGTTCCACCGGCCCGCCATCGTGATGCAGCTCGTCGACGGCGAGGGCCGCGCCTCGTGCCGCTCGATCCCGGAGTTCGACATCACCGCGCTGCTGCGACGTCACCCCGACCTCTTCAAGCGCTTCGGCGGACACCGCGCCGCCGCCGGCTTCACGATCGACGCCGCGCGCCTGCCCGAGCTGCGCGCACGCCTGATCGAGGACGCCGCCCGGCACCTCGATGTCTCCACGCTCGCCCCCACCATCGAGGTGGACGCGGAACTCCCGCTGCACACGGTCAACGGCGACACGCTGCGCTGGCTGGGACGACTCGGCCCGCACGGACAGGGCAACTCCGCCCCGACCTTTATGTCCCCCGGCGTCGAGATCCGCTCCTCAAGGGCGGTCGGCAAGGATGGCTCGCACCTGCAGTTCCAGCTGCGCGAGGGCCGCGTCACCTGGCGCGCGATCTCGTTCGGCAACGCCGAATTCGCCGTGGCCGATGGGGAACGCGCCGACATCGTCTACACGTTCCGCCGTGACAACCTGCGTGGCACTCTCCAGCTCGAGGTGCTCGACCTCCGCCCCGCGTCCTGACGAGGGAGCGTCGCTCCCGCCTCGATTGCGGGACTGCACATGACGATCGACTGCGGGGGGCTTGAACGCGACCTGTACCATC
This sequence comes from Dehalococcoidia bacterium, assembly GCA_046328255.1. Classification (GTDB taxonomy): domain Bacteria; phylum Chloroflexota; class Dehalococcoidia; order UBA2979; family UBA2979; genus RBC038. Next base: position 172,860 of record JAXLWY010000001.1, read on the forward strand.
GCCTCATTACGAGGGAGGTCGCGCTTTGAAAGCCTACACGTCGGAACAGCTGCGCAACGTCGTCCTCATGGGGCACAGCGGGGCAGGGAAGACCGCGCTCGCGGAGTCGATGCTGTTCGCGTCGGGAGCGCTCACGCGCATGGGCCGCGTCGAGGACCGGAACACGGTCTCCGACTTCGATGACCAGGAGCACGCACACTCCTACTCGGTGTCCACCTCGATCCTGCCGATCGAGTGGAACGACGTCCGCGTCAACCTCCTCGATACCCCCGGCTACCCCGACTTCGTTGGCGAGGTCGTCGCCGGCGTGGCCGCGGCCGACGCGGCACTGATCGCCGTCGATGCTGCCGCCGGCGTGCAGGCGGGCACCGAGTCGGCGTGGGAGCTCGCTCTCGCCAGCGGGCTGCCGAGGTTGTTCCTGGTCACGAGGCTCGACCGCGAGAACACTGACTTCCAGGCGGTCCTCGATGCGCTGCGTGCCCGATTCGGCACGCGCGTCGTGCCCCTCGCGATCCCCGTCGGCATCGCGCACGACATCTCGGCCACCGTCGACCTGCTCTCCGGCGAGGTTCGGAAGCCGGACGGCACATCGAGCGCCGCACCGGCCGACCTCGCCGACACGATCGGTGCCGCGCGTGACACGCTCGCCGAGTCGGTCGCCGAGACCGACGACGAACTGCTGAACAAGTACCTCGAGGGCGAATCCATCGCAGACGAGGAGCTCGCGCGCGCCCTGCACGACGCGTTCGCGCGCGGCGAGGTGGCCCCGGTCCTCCCGATCGCCGCGCTCTCATCCGTCGGCGTGCGCGCACTCCTCGATGACATCGCGCGCATCTTCCCCTCGCCACTGGGCCGCGAGCACCCCCTCGAGGGCGGCAAGACGGCCCTCACCGAGGCGGGCACGCCCCTCGTGATCCGCGTCTTCAAGACGACCGCCGACCCGTTCGTCGGTCGGCTCACGTACATGAAGGTGCTCTCCGGCACGCTTGGCGCCGACGCGCACCCGCACAACGTGCAGCACAACGTCGCCGAGCGCCTCGGCCACCTCTTCCTGCAGCGCGGCCGCGAGCAGATCGAGGTGCCGCAGCTCGTGGCCGGCGACATCGGCGTGGCCGCCAAGCTGCAGGCCACCCTCACCGGCGACACCCTCGTCGCGAATCCCGCGCAGGCGGTGAAGGCGCCCCCGCTGCCGTTCCCCGCGCCCACCTATCGATCCGCGATCCACCCTCGAGGCAAGGCCGACGTCGACAAGCTCTCGACTGCCCTCGCGCGGCTGATGGAGCAGGACCCGACGATCCACGTCGAGCGCGACCCGGACACCGCCGAGTTGATCATGACCACCATCGGCGAGGCGCAGGCCGGGATCGTCGCCGCGCGCCTCGAGAAGAACTACGGCGTCGGCGTCGATATCGCGCTCCCGCGCGTCCCCTACCGCGAGACCGTCACGACGGCCACCAAGTCTGAGTTCAAGCACAAGAAGCAGACGGGCGGCCACGGCCAGTACGGCCACGTGGTCATCGAGATCGAACCGGCGGCGCGAGGCGCGGGCTTCGAGTTCGCCGATCGCGTCGTCGGCGGCACGGTTCCGAAGAACTTCATCCCCGCGGTTGAGAAAGGTGTCGTCGAGAACCTGCCGACCGGCCCGCTCTCGAAGTCACCGATCGTGGACCTCCGCGTGACGCTCCTCGATGGCTCGTACCACGCCGTCGACTCCTCGGAGATGGCGTTCAAGATCGCGGCGGCGCAGGCGCTCCACCAGGGCGTCCTGAACGCGCGTCCCGTGCTCCTCGAACCGGTGATGCGGCTCAAGATCCACATCCCCAGTGACTATGTGGGCGACGTCATGAACGACCTCAGCGGCCGACGCGGACACGTCCACGGTGTGAATCCGCAGGGGAGCGTGAGCGACATCGAGGCCGAGGTCCCGCTCGCCGAGGTGCAGCGCTACGCCACCGACCTCCGCGCGATCAGCCACGGTCGTGGCCGCTTCACCATCGAGTTCGACCGCTACGTCGAGGTGCCGCCGAACGTCCAGGACCAGGTCCTGAAGACTCTCGCGACGGTATAGCCGGCCGTCGAGCAGTACGCGAACGGCCACTCGCGTGGTTCACACGCGAGGGCCGTACGCTACATCCATGCGCGAGGGGATCACGTACCGCCGGGCGATGGCGCTGCTGCTGGCCGGATTCGTCCTCGGTCGCTGCCCCGCCTGCAGCCGCGCCTCGATGTTCCGCTCCACCTTCGAGCTCTACGAGCGCTGCCCGAACTGCGGCGTTCGCCACCAGCTCGAGGACGGCGCGTGGCTCGGTGCGATGGCGATCGGCTACGGCATCGCCGCCCTCGTCGCGATGGCCGCCGCCGTCCTCGAACTGCAGACGCACCTCATCGCGAGGGCCGGCCTCGATCCGATGTGGACCATCGCCATCGCCTCGATCCCGGTGACCGTGCTCGCCTATCGACCCGCCAAGGGCCTGTGGTTCGTCCTGATGTACCTGTTTGGCCTCGGCGGCGAGGGCGACGGCTTCGAGGCGAACTCAGCGCCTCGACTCTGACGCCTGGCCCGAATCACATCCATCGTGACGCTCGATGGCCGTCGCAAGATTTCGGCAAGAACCACGCGCATCCCACGCACCTGCGCTCATTCCTCGGCTGCCCCGCGCCGATAGTCCTCGTATCCCCCGACTGGGGGAATCGATGGGGGACTCAGGATGGGCGTCGTGGCGATCCTGCGCGGGTTCGGGCAGTGGAAGCGAGCGTGTGCTGCGCGCCTCACCTCGAGTGAGCGCGGCCAGGCACTCGTCGAGTTCGCCGTGACCTCTCCGATGCTGATCTTCCTCCTCTTCGGCACCGTTGAGGTGGGTCACGCCACCAACGCCTACCTCCAGGTCCTCACCGCGGCGCGCGATGCGGCACGCCTCGGTGTCCGCGGCGGCACCGACAGCGAACTGCAGAGCATCGTGACGGTGGAGACCGCCAACCTCCCCAACACCATTCCCACCAGCTGCAACGTCGGTGCCCCCGGCATGTGCATCACGCGCGCCACGACGCCGGGGCCCAGCTCGGTCAAGATGCAGGTCTGTTACAACCACCCGCTCATCGTCGGTATTCCCGCCGTCCTGCCCAACCCGTGGCTGATGTGCTCGGCCACCGTGATGCGACGCTTGAGCTAGGCACGGAAACCCGATGGCCACGGAGACGCCGATGACACAGCTACGCCGAGCACGCTCCGAGGAACGCGGCCAGGTCTTCATCATGGTCGCGCTCTGGACCGTCGCCCTCTTCGGGATGTGCGGGCTCGCCCTGGATGTGGGGCTGATGTTCGTCGCCCGTGCCGAGCTGCGCCGCGACGTTGACGCGGCCGCACTGGCTGCCATCGTCGAGCTTCCCAACACGACCAACGTCACCACTCGCGCCACTGAGTACCTCACGGCCAACGACCCGTCGGCGACCCTGGACCCGATTAGCTACCCCGCCACAGGCCAGATCCAGCTCACGGCGCACAAGAACAAGGACCTGGTCTTCCTGCCGCTGGTGCCCGGCATCAAGGCGCTGCTCATCGGTGGGACCGCCGTGCAGGTGAGCGGTTCCGCCACCGCTGGTTCGGGCTCCTCGATGGACCTCGGGCTGTCGCTCGACGACACGGGCTCGATGGACAGCGGCTGCAACGGCACGCAGACCAACGCCGGATGCCCGATCAAGGAAGAGCGCGACGGTGCCAACACGCTGCTCAACATCGTGGGAATCGACGGCACCGGCGTCGTGATGGGCTCCCTCGCGCCCACCCGCGGTTGCTACAACGACACGGGCGCCAGCGGCTGCATCGACTTCACCGCGCCCTCGAGCAAGGTCATCAATCTCACCGGGACCAAAGCCACGCTCACGAGCGGCATCGCCGCGATGGTCGCCGCCGGTGGTTCCGGAACGAACATCTGCACCGGCGTCTACGAGGCAGGGACGCGCATTCGCACCGGACCCGGCGCGCGCGCGACCGCTCGCAAAGTGCTCGTCGTCATGTCCGACTTCGACAACAACCTCAGCGCGACTCAGCCATTCCCGTCGCCCTCCACGACGTGCAAGCCGCCCTCGACGGGGACCTCGGACTCGAAAATCGACAACATCGACCTGATGACCTACAACGCGGCGCAGGCGCACAAGCTCGCCGGCGTCGAGATCTTCGTCATCGGCTACAGCCTCGAGGGCGCCGCAAGCGCCACGCTCTGCAACACGGGGCAGATCACCGGTCTCGCCGGCACCGGCCGAACCAGCACGGGTGACCTCCTCGACCGCAACCTCGGGAAGTGCGTCGCCTCCTCGACCGCGGGCACCAACGACCACTTCTTCGAGGCGCCCACCGCCCTCGACCTGCAGGCAGCCTTCACCCAGATCGGCCAGATCATCTCCACGAGGTTGATCAAGTGACGCGCCTCCGCGGGTGGCTCTCCCGTGTGCGGACGGACTCGGGCCAGGCGCTGGTCGAGTTCAGCATCGTGGGCATGGTGTTCATGGCCCTCACGCTGGGCATCGTCGAGTTCGCCCAGATCGCACAGGCGTGGGCCACGGTGCAGCACGCATCACTCGAGGGCGCACGCTTCGCCTCGACGGGCGAGGTCGACTGCCCGGGCATCACCGGCAACCGGATCAACTGCATCATCCAGGCGGCCCGCACCGCCACGACGGGTGTGCCGGGCGGCGGTCCTGGCTCCGCTCTCGTCACCGTGACCGTCGAGTCGTGGCAGTATCCGCTGTACCCGAACCCCTCGGTCGCGGGCGACGCCGGCAGTGCCTGCGACGCCGTGCAGGTGAACGTCAGCTACACGCACCAGATGTTTGTGCCGCTGCTCACCTTCGTCGCGCCCGGTGGCCTCACGCTCGCCGGACACAAGCGCATCCTCATCGAACCCTTCCAGACCTGCGGCACCTGACCGCCCTCGCCACACACGTCCCTCTCGAGGGACCATCGCAGGGGCGGCCGTGCCCCGCCCCTGCGACCAACTCGTCGGGGACGCCTAGCGCGCCTGGAAGATCGGGTCCCGACGCTCGACCAGCGCCTGTCGCGCCTCGTTCGCGTCCTCGGACGTCGCAAGGATGCCCGACGCGTTCGATGTGAGCACCGCCGTCGTCTCCAGCGAACTATCGAGGGCGGCCCGGATCACACGCTTGTTGATCCACAACGTCATTGGCGGCATCCGCATGATCCGAGCGCACAGCGCACGCACCTCGGTCTCCAGGTCCGCCGCCGGCACGAGCCGGTTGAGGACCCCCCACTCAACCGCGCGCTGCGCATCGAGATGCCCCGTGAACGCGAACTCGAGTGCGCGTCCCAGTCCTGCCAGCCTCGGCAGGTAGTACGCGCCACCGTTCTCGATGATCTGTCCCACCTGGTGGTACGTGATGAACTGGGTGTTCTCGCTCCCGTAGCGGATGTCGCACTGGAGAGCCATGTCCATCCCGAAGCCCGCCGCCGGTCCGTTCACCATCGCGATCGTGGGCTTGCGGATGAACGACAGGTCCTTGATCAGCTTCGTCAGACCGTAGTAGAACCGCTCGCGGTTCTGGTCCGGACCCGGCTGCGCCGGCGCGTTCCCGAGGTAGTTGTCACCCGGCACGAAGCCCTCGGCGCCCCGGACATCGACGCCCGCGCAGAATCCGCGCCCGACGCCCGTCAGCACGATCACCTTCACGTTCGGGTCGTCGTCGCCGGCACGCATGTACTCGCCGACCTTCGCGAGCGTGCCTGTCCGCTCCGAGCCGCCCACCGCCGCGTTGAGGCGCTCGGGGCGGTTGAAGCGGATCCACAGGATGCCCGACTCCTCGGGCTCGTACAGCAGGTACGGCACGGTCTCGAGTTCTTGCACGCTCGCCTCCTCGATGCATCGCAGGCCACGCCTCGGACCCCACTCCGGAGCCACGAGGCGCGAACGTTGTACACCTCCGGCGTGCTCCCTGCGTGCGCGCTGTCCGGTCCGTGTCTCGTGGGCTAGATCCGCGAACGACGGGCGCGCTGCATCTCGCGTCCGCGCTCTGGGCCGCCGCGGCGGCGAAGAGGTCAGCGCACCTGCGTCGATGTCAGCGCGCGCAGGTAGTTCACCAAGTCCCAGCGCTGCTGCTCGGACAGCCTCGACTCCCACGCCGGCATCGCCGTCCCGGGGAACCCCTTGCTGATGAAGATGTAGGCCTGCCCGTCGGGATGAAGCGGGATGTGCACGGCCATCGAGGCGGGCGGCGGGTTCAGCGTCGCCGCCAGGGGTCCATTGCCCTCGCCGGTGGGCCCGTGGCACTCCACGCAGTACTGCGCGAACAGCGCCTGACCACGGGCCTGCGAGGCGGCATCGGACGGCACGGGGTTGGCCGGGAAGCCGGCGGCATCCGGTGGATGCCGCTCGACGGAGACCCATAGCATCACGCCGACGCCGACCAGCACCGCGCCCGTGGCCCTCGAGGTGCTCCCGCCACGCCGCGACCAGCCCACCATCACCGCCGCGCCGATCATCGCGAGCACAAGCGCAAGCAGCGCGTTGAGCGTCAACTGCGGCGCCGGATTCGAGAACGGCCCTGCCTTCGAGGCTCCACGCGCCCCCTCGGCGATCGGCACATCAAAGGCGATTGCGACGTCATCGTGGCCCGGGCGCTCCACCTCGACGCGCACGTTCCACTGCAGCGCCAGGCTGAAGAATCCCTCGTTCGCGAGGAAGACGCCGTTGCCCTGGGGCGCGGCGTCAATCTGCTGACCACCGCTGAGGGCGCCCGTCGCAATCGTCAGGCGCACCCTCGAGATCTCGCCGGTCGACGAGCCGTCCGGGTGGTACACGTGCACACGGAGCTGATTGGCGCCCAGCGTCGCGGGCGAAACCTGGAGGTGCACCTGCAGGTCACTCGAATCCGCGATCCCGTTGAAGTCGGTGATGGTGCCCGCGCCGGGCCCCTTCGGCTGCTCGAAGCCGCGCGCCGTGGGCAGCTGCCCGAGCCACGCCACCGAGAGCAGCACGAGCACGCCGATGCCCGCCTCGAGGGCGAGCGTCCTCCGGAACCGCGCCGCCGAGGCCTGCACGTTCCCGAGTCGCTGCGTCGCGCGCCGGTTGACCCAGGCGATCAGCAGCACCGGCGCGATCAGCGCGAGCTTGACAAGGAGAGCGCGCCCGTAGGCCGTCGACACGACCGCGCTCGCGGTCGGCAGCTCGCCCAGCGATCGCAGCACACCCGTGAGCACGAGCACGAAGACCAGCAGCGCCGCCAGCGTCGAGAAGGGCAGCACCCACCGACGCAGGAGCGCCTCCTGGTGCGCAGTCCCTCGCCCCACGCCTCGGACGAACAGTGCCGCGACGCCGATCAGGCCGCCGATCCACGCACCGGCCGCAGCGAAATGCACGAGGTCGAATGCGATCGCCCACGCCCACCCGGGCGCTGCCGCCGCGTGACTCTGCGCGACCATTGTCGCCATGCCGGTCATCCCCAGCACCGGCAGTCCGACCATCGCGGCCCGCCTCGCGAGGACGTGGCGCACGCCCATCGAGAGCGTCGCCGCGATGATCGCGATCACGAGCAACAGCACGCTCGACCGCGCCAGCCACGACACGCCGAAGCGCGAGCCGATCAGCACCTCGCCAGCGCTCGCATCGAGCGCCAGCACCTGGTTCACCAGCGTCAGCACGAGGCCGCCCACGATGGCAGGCAGTGCGGCGATCGCCAGGCGCAGTTGCAGCAGCGCCGCGTCGTCCGCAATCACGTCAGCCTCGCCTCGGCGCGCGCAACCATCGAGGAGCACGAGGAGCGCACCGCCCACGAGCACCGAGAGTCCGAGGAACAGCAACCAGCGACCGGCAATCAGCGCCGACTCCGACCCGCGCTCGACATCCGTGGCAAACGCCTGCCCGCTCGGCACCGACCCATCGGGGTTCAGGACGGTGAACGCGAAGGTCCCCGTCCACTCGTGTCCGTCGTCCTGTGACACGGTCCGGTACGCGACCGTGTACACCCCTCCCGGCAACCGCCGAGGGAGCCCTGAGAGGTGGTGCGCGTCCTGCGTGTCCACCGCGATCCCGTCGACGGTCCGCAGCTTTCCCGCGGCATCCAGCACCTCGAATGTGCTGAAGCGAGCCTCGAGCGGCTCCGAGAACCAGAGGTCGATCGCGGGCGGCGACGCATCCAGGCGAGACTCGGCGGCCGGTTGCGACCGCACGAGGACGGCGTGCGCTTCGGCGTCACGCACGTCCCACGCAGCTCCCCACCACGCGAGCCCCACGAGCACGGCCAACGCGACGAGCAGCGCCCGTTGTGCCGTGCTCATCTCGTGCCATCCTCGAACGGCGCCCTCACCGCACGGATTCCGAGCACGCCTGTGACCGCGAGGGCTGCAGCGGCGACGACGACCCACCACAGGCCTCGCGCTCCGGAGGGCTCACCGACGAGCGTCGAGCCCGGTTCGTCCGAGGTCGAGGAAACGGCTGACGCGGCCGTAGCCGCGCCCGGCGTGGGCGCCGAGGGGTCGACCGTGAACTCGAAGTTGCCCTCGGCCGTGTCGCCGTCGAGGGCGGACAGCGACCGCCACGTCACCCGGTACGTCCCGGCATCGAGGGGCGCCACGCCGACCGAGAGGTGCGTGCGGTCGTCGGCATCGACCTCGGCCTCGCCCTGGTCGACGCGCCGATCGTCGCTCGCGCGGACCTCGATGGCGTTCGCACCCGCGCGCCGGAACAACTCCTGCGTGAACCAGACATCGACGCGCGTGGGCGGCCCCACGCGCGTGCCCGCCGCCGGCTCCGAGCGCCTGTACTCGGAGTGCGCCAGCACGTCGCGCGCGTCGACGAGCAACGCCGCCAGGATGGAGAGCACCAGCGCGACCCGGAGGCCGCCACGAATGGTCACGCGCCGCTAGTGCCCCGCCGGATGCGGGGTGGCAATGCCCGACGCCTTCGCCAGATAGTTGTACGCGTCGGCACTGAGCGTGTGCTGCGCCTCGTGAGCGTCACGCGCGGGCTTCGCCGCGCCGGCGGCGTCGTCCTTGTCGAGGGCCGTCTGCAACGTCGCGCTTGCATCGAGAAAGGCCTTCGACTGGGTCTGGAGGTCCTTCGGCCAGGTCGTCGCCGCCACGGCGATGCGCGCGTTGCGCACCTTCCCCAGCCAGCTGGCGTCGATCTTCGCGCCCGGCTTGCCGATGGCGTCATCGATGGCGTGAAACCCGACGCCATCGATGTTGTTCAGCGCTGCGACGATGCCCGCGTTCGAGCCGCCGGCGGCGGCACCCGTCGAGCACGCCGCGCCGAAGCCGACCGAGGCCCCGAATCCAAGCACCAGTAACCACATTCGAACAGAACGCACGGTGAATCCTTCCCCCGGACCGTTTGACGAGGAGTCAGACGGCCGCCCGAGGAGGGGGCAGGATCGGAGTCATCGAGTGCCCGACAAGCGCGCGATCGTCACCGGCCGCCGGACGCGCCACCGAGACGACCGGCGCGCCGCCGACCTCGAGGCCGTGCGTCAGCGCCGGGGCCGGCGCCTCGCTCCCCGAGCAGCGATCGAAGCCGCCGTGACAGTGCTGTGCATGCGACCCATCCGGGGCAGCGCCGCCGGCATGCGCGACGGCATGCGCAGCCGACGGGGTCGCGAGGGAGTCCCAGTGTCCGACGTAGACGAGCGACGGCAGCCAAGCGAGGAGGAGCAGCAGCGCACTCCGCCGCACCACGGCGAGCGGCCATCGCTTGAACGCAGCCCCGACGTGCATCCGATCCCGCTCCAGGCTTCACCCACCACGATACGGCCCGAACCGCGCAAGAGCACCCGAGTGCGCCGCACAGCCGCCCGCTACGATGGACCCTCGGAGGGGTGTCCGAGCGGTTGAAGGAAGCGGTCTTGAAAACCGTCGAGGCGCAAGTCTCCGTGGGTTCGAATCCCACCCCCTCCGCCACGTCCGTAACGCAGATGGCGTCCTCGATTCCGGCGATCCGCTAGCCTGTCGGCGTGCGTGGATCGAGGTATCGCGTGCCGAGTCCCATCGTCTTCTTCCAGATCGGATCGCTCGACGCGCCGGCCACGGCGGCCTTCCTCCGCGACGTCTTCGACTGGTCCGTCGACGCCTCGAACGAAGCGCTGATCGGCATCGATACCGGGGCGTCGCAGGTGATTCCCAATGACATCGTGGTCTCGGGGGCCATCCGCCAGCTTTCGAGCGGACGCGCGCCCTTCACCAGCGTCTACGTGCGAGTGGCCGACCTCGACGACACCCTGGTGCGGGCCGCCGCGCACGGGGCGCGCATTGTCGTGCCTCGAACGGATCGCCCCGGCCAGCCCACGGTAGCCATCATCGAGGCGCCCGGCGGTCACTCCTTCGGGGTCGTCCAGCTCTAGTCAGTCGTACCGCTCTCGTCGCGGACATCCCGGCGGCGAGGCAACGCCGATATTCGCGGCGTCCATCGGAGGCACGGAGCCGCGACGCCGTCGCGCGCGTGATCCCCTGTCCTCGGGGCCCTCGCCATCGAGGGCCGTCGTCGCCGCGACCTACGAGGGCGTACCGCCGCTGAGCGTCGTCACGTCGCCCGCGCTATAGCGCTCGATCCGCCCATCGAGGTGGCGCAGCACCAGCTCTCCGGTGGGCGACACGTCGATCGCGTCGCCCTCGACCGGGCCGCCCGGCGTCGCGAGGCGCACCCGTTGCCCGATCGTCGCCAGCCGAAGCTTCCACGCCTCGACGAGCTCCGGCGGCGACTCCTCGAGGACGGCGCTCCACCGACCGAGGGCGCGCGAGAGCGCGGCGAGCAGGACCTCGAGCGCGGGCACGCCTCCGCCCGCCCTCTCGATGCTGGTCGCGATCGCGTCGAGGTCGTCCGGCAGCGCAGCTGCGCGCACGTTGATCCCGATCCCGAGAAACACGTCGGTGCCGGCGCCCCCGGTGGTGGGGCGCGACTCCGCCAGCACGCCGCTCAACTTCCGAGGGCCATCCGGTGCGAGATGCTGCACGTCGTTCGGCCACTTGAGCACGGTTGGCACGTGCGCCACCTGGAGGACGGCGTCACCAACCGCGAGTCCCCCCGCGAGCGAGTACAGCGGCGCGGTTGCCGCCTCGGCAGTGCGCAGGTGGTACGTCGCTGGTCTCCACCGAGGCCGCCGACACCCCAGTTCCGTCCGGCGCGGCCCGCCCCGCGGCCTGTGCGCCCGCGACGTAGACCGTGCCGGGCGCCCCTCCGAGGGCTGCACCCGTCCGCGCGTCGTCCATCGTCGACGACGTCTCATCCACGTAGCGCACCTCACGCCCACCCTCGACGCACGCTCATCCGCTGCGAGGGCGCGCGCGTACGCCCCGAGGTCGAAGCCCGTCACGCGGCGGTCCCGGTGTCCCGCTCCGCCGCGCTGCGGGATCGCGACGTCGGTCGGCGGCGGCTGCCGGCGGCTCCAGCCGATCAGCCGCCACACGGCCGGATGCGTGTGGATCGCGCCGAGTGCGTGCTCGGCGGGTAGCGCCACGCCTCGAGGCACGGTGACGTGCTGCAGGTACTTCCGCTCGTCGAACCGCAGTCCGAGGTCGATCGCATCGTCGAGGATCAGCGCAGCGCGATGTCGGCGAGCCGGTGGTCGTCCGGGTACGTCCCCGAACGTCGCTGTGCACGCCGCGGAACCACACTTCCTGCACGTCGCGCTCCGCAGCGCCGCCGGATCCAGGGCAAACCGGTACGCCTCGAAGTGGCGCCGCCATTCGTCGAGCGCCAGCGCGTGCCGCGCGTGCGCCACGTTTGCGATGTTGCGCGTGAACGGCCACCGCGCCTGCACCCAGCGCGCCTTGAGGTTGAGCCATCCACGCTCTTCACCGTGTCCCACACCCCGAGGTAGTGCACCTGTGGCGCGAAACGGTTCGGAAGGCAGGGTTGCCAAAGCTGTCATCGAAGTGCTCGCGCAGTCTCCAGTACGCGCGCTCGGAGTCGCGGTCGCGCGTCCCCGCAGTCCCCGCACTCCCCGCCGTCCCTCCCCGCCCCGCGAGTAGAGCTTGAGGGCGTACGAGGTTCTCCGCTTCCGGACGCAGCAGTCCGACCGTACGCAACAGCCCCGCGAGGGCCCTCGCGGTGTACGCGCCGCGACTGAACCCGAAGATGTAGATGCGATCACCCGCCACGTACTCGCGCACCAGGAAGCGGTACGCCTCCTCGATGTTGTCCTGCACGCCGTACCCGATCGCGAGCCCCGCGAGGCGAGTGAGCGCCTTGCCCGTCTGCGTCGTCGCGCTGCGTGCGCCCATCGTCCCCACGCCGGGGTGATAGAACACCCGCTGCTGATCGTCCTTGACCGCGATCTCGAACAGACGCGCCACGTTCGTCATCCCGGTCTCGGGCTCGTTGCTCGTCCCATCGAGGCAGAGCACGAGGTTCCGTCCGCTCGCGGCCTCGATGGGCGCCTCGCTCGTCGCGTCCGCCTGCACTCGCTGCTCCCTGCGGCCACACCAACCGTCGATGTCGTGCCGCCGAATGCCTGTCGCGACAGGCGCACTGCCGCAGTCTAGGCCACGCTGTTCGAGGGGTCGCCAACGCCTGCATACACCTCCATGCATCCTCTGACCGCGCGTAGACGCGACGCTGCGAAGCATCGAGGTATGATGCCGCCGCCACCGCATCCCCGCGATCGGGAGGGAGCCCGCGATCGCCACGCCGCACTCGAGGGGTACTCCTCGCCGCACCCGCACCACCGAGGCGCCCTCGTCCGTCCGCGAGGCGTCATCGGCAATCCGCGAGAGCTCGCGGCGCCCGCTGCAGATCTTCACCGCAGACCCGATGACGGACCGCTTCCGCGATCCGGTCGTCTCCCGCGTCCCGTACGAGCGCGTCACGCCCGGTCCCGCCGGCCGCCTCGTCGAGGTCGTCGACTACGACGAGACGACCGACACGCTCTCGCCTCCGCTCGACCTCGACGCCCCCGACATCCTGATTTCGAGGGGCGTCCCCCCGTCCGAGGGCGACCCGCGCTTCCGCCAGCAGATGAGCTACGCCGTCGCCATGCGTGTCCTCGAAGCGTTCGAGCGCGGCCTCGGACGTCCGCTCGCCTGGGACGGCCTGCGCCGGCTGCGGCTGCTGCCTGCGGCCTCGGAGATCACGAACGCCTACTTCGATCCCGCGCGCTTCTCCCTCCATTTCGGCTACTTCACCGCGGACGACACGAACCCGGGTGCCAACCTCCCGGGGCAGCGTGTCTACACGAGCCTCGCCTATGACGTCGTTGCCCACGAGGTGGCGCACCCGGTCCTCACCGCCCTCCGCCCGTGGGACTTCACATCGACCACGACGTTCGAGGCGGACCCCACCCGTGGCTCCGACCTCGCCGCCATCTACGAGGGCGTCGCCGACCTCGTCGCGATCCTCGCGCGATTCGCAGAACCCGAGGTCGTCGAACGCGCGGTCCGCGCGCAGGGCAGCGCCCTCGCCGGTACCGACCTTCTTCGCCTGGGGCAGCAGTTCGGCCAGGCCGCCGACCTCGGGTCTTCGATCCGCACGTTCCCGGACGAACCTGATCCCCACCGCTACCAGTCCGAGGAGGAACCGCACGCTCGAGGCGCCCTGCTCACGTCCGCGATCCTGCAGGCGCTCGTGACCGCCTTCGAGGAGCAATCGCGCGACCTCGTGCGCCTCGCGGGGGACAGCGGCGAGGCTGGGCATCGCCACCCCGATCTCGTGCACCGGCTCGCGGGCGACGCGGCCGCGCTTGCCGCCGACCTCCTCCGTGCGACGATCGCGGCGCTCGACTACCTTCCGCCGATCGCACCACGCTGCTTCGATGTCCTCCGCGCACTCCTCCTGACCGACTCGATGCTCTTCGCGCAGTCGCACGCTCGCCTCCGCGCGCATCTGATCGAGGCGTTCCACCGCCGCGGGATGATTCCCACGGAGGCAGGCTCCCTCGCCGAGGGCGCCCTGCTGCTCCCCCGCTGGGAGGGTCCGCCGCTCCGCTTCCCGCACGCGGCCGAGGCGCTCCTCCACGCCCAGACGGCAATCGAGTGGCGGCGCGCGTGGCAGCACGGCTCGCCGGATCTCGAGGCTCTGCGCGCGCGGCTCCTCGCCGAGCAGGGCGCGCGACGCTCGACCTGGCTTCCGGACATGGAGGCTGCCGTGCGGCGGGCCGGTCCTGCCCTCGGTCTTTCATCAAGGCGCCCGTTGGCCGACGTCGTCACCATCGAGGGCGCGTACCAGGTGGATGCCGCGAGCAACCTCGTGGCACGTGTCATCGTCCATGCCACGCAGCCCGAGGCGCGGCCACGGCGTTCGAGGCGTCACGCTGGTCGGCGACTCGGCCGGCGACGTCCGGTACGTGATCGGCGCGCCACCTGCCGCCGTCGAGGAGTCCGCGTCACGTCCGCGCCGCTCGCCCGAGGAGCGCGCGCTCATCGCCTCGCTGCGAACGGAGTCCCGATGACCACGCGCCGTCGCGCCACCCCTCGAGGGCGTTCGCCCGCCGAGCCCGGCCCGGCTGTCCCGGCCGGCCCACCTCGCGAGTCGAGGTCGACGGCCCGCACACCCGCGAGGCGGCCCCTGCGCGTGCTGCCTTCGGACCCCATGGTCGACCGCTCGGGCCGCTCGGTGGTTGCCGACCTCCCGTACGAGCGCGTCGAACCCGGTCCTGCCGGTCGCCTGATCGAGGTCATCGACTACGACGCGGTGCGCGACTGTTACTACGCACCGATCGACGTCGACAGTCCCGACGTGCTGATTGGCGGCGGCCTCGAGGTATCCGAGGACGATCCGCGCTTTCACCAGCAGATGGTGTACGCCGTCGCCATGCGTGTGCTCGAGACCTTCGAGCGCGGCCTCGGACGCCCCTTCCGCTGGCGAGGGCGGCGCCGCCTCCGCATCTACCCGCACGCCTTCATCGGCGAGAACGCCTACTTCGACGAGGAGCTGTTCGCGCTCCTCTTCGGCTACTTCACCGCCGCCGCCGAGGGCCAGGGCGCCAACCTGCCGAACCAGGTCGTCTTCACCGCGCTCTCGCACGACATCATCGCCCACGAGACCACGCACGCCGTGCTCAAGCGCCTGCGTCCCCACTTCTCAAACCCGACCAACCCCGATGTGCTCGCCTTCCACGAGGGCTTCGCCGACATCGTCGCCATCCTCCAGCACTTCACGTACCCGGCCGTCGTCGCGGAGCACATCAACCGCAGTCGGGGCGACCTCGCGGACCGCGCGGTCAACGAGGCGAGCCCGCTCCTCGAGCTGGCGAGCCAGTTCGGCTACGCCCGCGGTGACAACGCGGCCCTGCGCACCGCGCTCACGGCACCCGACCCCGGCGCCTACGCACGCGCCGACGAGGAGCACGACCGCGGCGCCATCCTCGTCGCGGCCGTCATCGATGGCTTCCTGCGGTCCTACCAGGACGCCATCGCCGAGTACCTGCGCATCGCCACCGCGGGCACGGGCGTCCTCCATCCCGGCGCGCTCCATCCCGATCTCGTCAGCCGCCTCGTCCGCGTCGCCGAGCGCACCGCGTCGCGCATCACCAACATCTGCATCCGCGCCTTCGACTACCTCCCACCGGTCGACATCACCTTCAGCGACTACCTGCGCGCGCTCGTCACCGCCGACTTCGATCTCTTCCCCGATGACGAACGCGGACTGCGCGCCAACCTCATCGAGGGCTTCCGCACCCGCGGCGTCTACCCTCGAGGGGTCGCCTCGCTCTCCCAGCGCTCGCTTCGCATCGAGCCGGTCGACCCCGCCGACTTCGCCCCGCTGCCCTTCGTGCAGGCGCGCCTCCTCGATGCCGCGCACGAGTTCGACCTTCGTCGCCGCGCGGCGGACGTCCCCCCGGCCTCCGAGGTCGATTCGACCGGCCTCGACTCCGACACGCCCGACGTCGCGGGTGCGCATCCCGCCGAGTGGGCCAACCCGGAGGATCAGCGCGCGTGGGCTCGGCAACTCCATGCCTGGGCGGACGCGCATCGAGCCGCGCTCGGTCTCGCCGAGGGCGTACCGATCGCGGTCGATGGCTTCTACACCGGACAGCGTCTCGATAGCGACGGCTACCTCCAGTCGCAGGTCACGGTCCAGTTCACGCAACGCACGGATGACGGTGGCGACCTCGGCGGGATCGTGCCGATGGGTGGCGCCACGGTCATCACGGACGGCGGTGGGCGCGTGCGCTACGTGATCTCAAGCCCTGCCCGCCGAGGGCGCACGCCTCGAGGCGTTGCGCGGCTTCGCCGCCACCTGTCGAACACCGCCGCCCATCGATTGCGTGGAGCGCCGACTGGGCCACGCGCATCACGACGCACCTGAACCTGAGGTCCCTCGATGGCCGACGTGCCTGAGTCCTCGCCGCCCGAGGCCGGACGCGACGCCGCGGCGGGGGTCCGGCCTCGATCCGCGCGCGCCTCTACAACGTCGGCTTCGGCGACTGCATCCTGCTCTTCATCCCCTACCCCGAGGGCGAACGCACCATCCTCGTCGACTGCGGCGCGCACATGTCCGGCGGCGCACACCCACTCTCGGAGGTCGCCGCCGACCTCGTGAGCGCGGTGACGAGGCAAGGCCACCCGCGCATCGACATCGTGATCATGAGCCACCGGCACTTCGATCCCGCATCGGCTTCGACCAGGAAGATCTGGGACACGGTCGAGGTCGGCGAGGTCTGGATGCCCTGGTCGAACAAGGCGATCCCCGCCGCCGACGCCCTCCGCCGCAGTCAGCGCGTCGCTGCGATGCTCCACGCGCGCTTCGGCGTAGGCCCCGACAGCGCCGACACCGCCCTCGGATGGCTCGCCATCAACTCCTTCTCGAACCGCAACGCCGAGGAGACGCTGCTCAACGGCTTCGCCGGCGATCCGGAGCATCGCTACCGCCTTCGAACGGAACGAGCGCTCCTTCGCCACACCGCTACTGCCGGGCGTGACCGTGCGCCCTGGGCCCCCTCGCACGACCCCGAGGTGATCAAGGACCTCGATCCACCGAGCAGCAAGTACTTCC
The DNA here is from genome assembly GCA_046328255.1 of Dehalococcoidia bacterium. Lineage (GTDB taxonomy): Bacteria > Chloroflexota > Dehalococcoidia > UBA2979 > UBA2979 > RBC038. The sequence continues at coordinate 189,788 of JAXLWY010000001.1, forward strand.
CCGAGCTTCGAGTCCGAGCCGGCGCACGCAACCGCCGAGGGCGACGCGTCCGCTCCCACGCGGGCGATTCGCCTCTTCTCGGACCGCCATCGACTCTCACCGCGGAGATGGACGCGGCCTTCCCCGCGCTTGCCGCCGACGCGGCGGCCGCCCTCAAGGCGCGCGCCGAGGCCGACTTCTCGACCGCCGCGGCCCTCGAGGACGCGATCAACGGGACCAACCTCGTCGTCGCCCTCGAGTTCGGTGGCGCCGTCGTGCTCCTCGCCGGAGACGCCGAGTGGGGCACCTGGTCCGAGGTGCTGGCGAACACCGAGTGGAGCGAGCTCCTGAAGCGCACGCGCCTCTACAAGGTCTCGCATCACGGCTCGTACAACGGCACGCCGAGGCCCTTCGTCGACGAGTTCCTTCCTCACGACGCCACCTCGATCATGTCCTTCGGCCGATCCGCTGGCCTCGATTCCGCGCGCCACGCTCATCGATGCCCTCGAGTCGGCCGATCACTGCCTCGTCCGCACCGACGCGATGCCGGACGTCCGCTGGCATGACTCGAAACGGCGACCTCCTGGGTCCGAAGTCGAGATCGTGGCGCCTCGCTGAGTGCAGCGGCGCCCGGCCGTCGCCTAGACGCGGCCGGTGGGCCACGCAACAAGTCGCTTGCCGTCGCGCACGCCGGACATGCGTGTTCGAGGAAGGCACCGTGGGCCGAGTGCTGGTCGTGGAGGACGACGCCACGCTCCTCGACGCGGTGGCCTACAACCTCGAGCGCGACGGCCACCAGGGCGACCACCGCCACCAGTGGCGTGAACGGCCTCGCGAAGGCGCGCGAAGAACGCCCGGACCTCATCGTCCTCGACCTCATGCTCCCGCGGATGTCCGGCAGCGGCGTCTGCCGCCTCGTGCACAACGAGCAGCCCGTCCCCATCATCCTGCTCACCGCGCGCGCGCCTCCGAGCAGGACGTGATCGCGGGCCTCGACCTCGGTGCGGATGATTACGTCACCAAGCCCTTCTCGATGCGCGAGCTGCGCGCCCGCGTCTCGGCGCTCCTCCGGCGCGATGAGCTGTCGCGCGTGGCCGGTCCTCGTGCGGACGCCGCCTCGAGCGACGTGCTTGCGGGCGGCGGCATCGAGGTGGACGTGACGCGCACCACGAGGTGCGCAGGACGGCGTCGAGGTCACGCTCCGCCCTCGCGAGTTCCTCCTCCTCGAGTACCTGATGCGCCATCCCGGGCAGGTCCTCACTCGCGACGTGCTGCTCGAGCGCGTCTGGGGCTACACCTACGCCCGGGCGACTCGCGCGGTCGATGTCCACGTCCGCTGGCTGCGCAGGCTTCGAGGCCGACCCCGCACACCCTGTGCTGATCCAGACGGTGCGCGGCTTCGGCTATCGATTCGCCGAGATGGCACCGATCACGTGCTGCGAGCGCTCGCGGCGGCACTCCTCGACGCGGTCTGCGCCTTCCTCGGTGCACGCGTCGCCGCTCGTCGGCGCTGCTGACGAGGGCCTCGCCGCTGGTCATCATCGAGGTGTGGCGCCGAGCGACACCGCCGCTTCGAGTGGCGCCCGCGGCAGCCCTCCCCCAGCCCACCACACAACCCCCGGCGTGGGCCGGCATCGAGGCGTCCACGCTTGTCGAGCCATTGAGCGACGCCGTCCTCATCCTCGATGAGAACCAGACGGTCCTCGCGGCCAACGCCGCCGCGTCGTTGCTCTCCTCCAATGGCGCGCCGCTCGTCGGGCGCTCGCTCGTCCAGGTGGCGTGGAGCACGGAGCTCGACCGGCTCGCGCACGCCGCTGCGGGCGTCGCAAGCGAGGTCATGCTCTCCGGACAACGCACTGTCCGCGCGATTGCCGTCCCCCTGTCGAGCGCTCCCCCGCGCGTTGCGCTCGTGCTCACCGAGCGGCCCGACACGCGTCGGGCCGACCGCGCGCGCTCCGAGCTCGTCGCCAACCTCTCTCACGAGTTGCGCACGCCCGTCGCCGCCGCACGCGCGCTCGCCGAGACCCTCGAAAGCGGCATCGAGGACAACGAGCGCCGCCAGCGCTACGAGCGTCAGCTCATCACCGAGCTCGATCGACTCGCCACGGTCATCGATCGCTCCCTCCACCTCTCGAGGATCGAGGCGGCCGTCGAGGCGTTCGATCCCGCGCCCTGCGCGCCTGCCGAGCTGCTACGCGTCGCTGTGCAACTCGTGGCGCCGCTCGCCGACGCGCAGCACATCGAGATAGCGAACGACGCCGACCAGGATCTCCCGCCGGTGCTCGCCGACCTGGACCGCATCGTCGAGGTGCTGACGGTTCTCCTCGACAACGCCCTCAAGTTCAGTCCGCCCGGTGGCCGCATCGACGCGCGGGCCTTCCGCGCCGGCCAGTCCGATGGCTCCGTTACCTTTGAGGTTCGCGATCGCGGTCCCGGCATCCTCCCCTCCGAGCGGGAACGCGTCTTCGAGCGCCTCTACACCGGCGACCCCGCTCGAGGCGGCGACGGCCGGCGCGCGGGCTTCGGATTCGGACTCGCAATCGCGCGCCACATCGTCGCGAGGCACGGCGGCCGGATCTGGGTCGCCGATGAACCCGGCCCCGGCGCCACGCTCCGCTTCACGCTGCCAATCGCACCCCTCGAGGCAGCGCCGGGCGCCTCCGGCTAGCGCGCTCGTCGCGCGCTCGACCTCCGATCCGTGATTGCGCTCCCGCCGTTGTCCTGGTTTTCACGGCCCCTGAACGCCCCGATCACGTGGTCTCCGCCCCCGTTCCTACGGTGAGTGCGAAAGCAAGAAGGAAGAGACCACGGAGGTTCTCCAGTGCACCGATTGTTGCAGTCCCTGGCGCAGGCATTTCTCGACGGCATGACTCTGATGGCGCTCGCCGACGACGAGTACTGGCTCGCGAGGCAGTACCACACGGATCCCGAGGCCGCGCGCCTCCTCCCGTGGCTCGGTGACACGTCGAGCCCGGCCACCACCACCGACGTCGAGGCCGACTGGGCCATCGACGCCCGCGACGCGCTCGCGGAGGTCGAGGCGATCTTCGCGGACGAGTCCAGGGACCTCGCGGTCATCGGCTGACCGGCAGACAGGTCAGCTTTAACCCCCCGTTGACGAGGCCGTTAATCGCGCGTTGACCGCCGCACCCGACCCTTTGGTCACAGCCGCACCACACACTCGGGTCTGCGAACCCCGTATCAGCACCAGAGGCAAGGAGCCCAGAGGGATGACCGTTCGAGTTCGGACACTTGCGTGGCAGGGAGTCGCCATCGGCGCGGCCCTGCTCCTCGGCGCCGCATGCACTACCGGAGGTGGTCCCACCCCACCGACCACCAGCCCCTCGAGTCCCGGCGCAGCAGGCACCGCCGCACCGGGTGGCCTCACCGCCAACATTGGCAAGGACGACAAGGCCAGCCTGACCGGCGCAGGCGCTACGTTCCCGGCGCCCGTCTACCAGGCCTGGTTCGACAACTACAAGCGCGGTGTCGCGAAGGGCGTCCAGATCAACTACCAGGCCATCGGCTCCGGTGGCGGCATTCAGCAGTACACCGAGAAGACCGTCGACTTCGGCGCCTCCGACGCACCGATGTCCGACGACGAGCTGAAGAAGGCTCCCGACACCACCCACGTTCCGATGGTCGTCGGCGCGGTGGTGCTCACCTACAACATCCAGGGCATCACCACCCCGCTCAAGCTCGACGGTGCGACCGTCGGCAAGATCTTCCTCGGCGACATCAAGAAGTGGAACGACGCCGCCATCGCGGCCACGAACCCCGGCGTGAACCTCCCGGCCAACGACATCCAGGTCGTGCACCGCTCGGACGGCTCCGGCACCAGCTTCGTCTTCACCGACTGGCTGTCGAACGTCAGCCCCGACTGGAAGTCGAAGGTCGGCACGAACAAGAACCCGAACTGGCCCGCGGGGCAGGGCGGCCAGGGGAACGCTGGCGTCACGCAGGTGGTGAAGCAGACCCCGAACTCGATCGGGTACGTCGAGCTGAACTACGCCATCGAGAACAAGCTTCCCTACGCCGACATCAAGAACCGGGCCGGCAAGTTCGTCACCCCCAACCTCGACAGCGTCACCGCCGCCGCATCGAAGGCGACCATCCCCGACGACTACCGTGTCTCGATCGTGAACGCCGAAGGCGACACCGCGTACCCGGTCGCCTCCTTCACCTACCTCCTCGTCGCGAAGGACCGCGCATCCTGCGAGAAGCAGGCGCCGCTGGTCCACTTCATGTGGTGGGCGTTCCACGACCAGTCGGCATCCGCGACCGCGAAGCAGCTCAACTACTCGCCCGTGCCCGCCGAGGTGGTCACCAAGATCGAGTCGACGCTGAAGTCCCTGAAGTGCGAGGGCAAGGCCATCCTCGGCTAGCCCTCCCCAGCCCCACGCCGCTTCCTCACCCGGGGGCGCGGATCGGCCCGGACTGCCTCACGGCGGTCCGGGCCGGTTCGCGTTCTGCTGGTCCCGGGCCTCGAGGGCTAGCCGAGTTCGGAGAGCTGGTAGCTCGCCGTACCCACGATCGAGGTGCGGCCGTCCTCGGCGCCGTTCGCGACCCACACCTCGAAGTCCAGGCGCTCTCCGTCGGCATCCCGCACGACCTCGGACACGCGCGCGTGCGCGGTCACGAGGTCGTCGCGCACGATCGGCGCCACGAACCGCGCGTCGAGGGCCCCCCGCTCGAGCCAGCTCGGGCCGAGCGCGCGCCCCAGCACCTCGTACACGTACCCCAGGATCGACGACCCCAGCACGATCGCGCCCCGCGTCCCGAGGACGCGCCGCGCGTACTCGTCGCTATGCACCGAGTTCGGACCGTGGCCGCCCGGTGGCTCCCAGGCCACGCGCCCCTCTCCAGATCCGGCAGCTCGTCGCCGACTCGCAGCGCCCGCGCGGCCTCCGAGGCCGCCATCGTGAACGCTCGAGGCGGCCGCGCGCTCGCTCGAGGCGTCGCAACGCCTCGGCAGGCGAGTCCTCGGCGTGACGCACCGCCGAGTTCATCACCCAGTCGTTCTCGGACGCCATCAACATGCGTCCCGCCGAGTCGCGCACGAGCGCCAGGAACTCGACGTGCTCGCGCCCGCGCCGGACGTACGTGCGCTCGACCTCCACGCTGTCGCTGACGTCGAGCGGTTCGACAGGCGGCGCGTAGAAGACGTGCCGGATGTGAGCGTTGAGCTTGCGCCCGCTGAGGTAGCGCTGGGAGAAGGTGCGATTGCCGTCCTCGAAGGCCACGGAGTGCGGCGTCGCCCGCCCGTCCTCGAGACGCAGCCAGTTCCAGTCGACGGCGCCCGCATCGAAGTAGTCCGGGTACGCGTCCGAGGCGAGTCGGTACTCCCGCGTAAAGCGGTCCCCGGCCTCACGGTCTCCAGCGTCGGCTCGATCTGCTCCATCGCCGTCATCAGCTGGCCGCCTTCGAATCATCACGCGCTCACGACGCACCATCACGAGGTATCGCGCAGCTGCTTCGCCAGCACGGCGCGCTGCACCTTGCCGTTGGCCGTCGAGGCAGCGCTGTCACAAGGTGGAAGGCGTGCGGCTGCTTGTATCCTGCGAGGTGCGCAGCGGCATGAGCGCGCAGGCGTGCCTCGTCGAGGGCTGCCCCGGCCGCCGAGTCCTCGCGCACCACGGCGGCGCTCACGAGCGTCTTGCCGTCCTCGACGGTCACGCCCACGACGGCGACGTCGCCCACGCCAGCGCACGAGGCGAGCGCCGCCTCGATTTCCACGGGCGACAGCCGGTACCCGAACGACTTGATGACGTCATCCGCGCGACCCTGGAACCAGACGTACCCGTCCTCGTCGATGCTCGCGACGTCGCCGCCGACAAACCAGTCGCCGCGGAAGACGGCGGCCTCCTCGGCCGGCGGTTCCAGTACCCGAGCATGAGCCCGGGATCGCTTCGATGGACCGCGAGCAGGCCGACCTCGCCTGCCGCGGTGGCTGCTCGCCGCCCGCCTCGTCGAGGATGGCGAGGCGGCGCCCCGGCTGAGGCGACCCGGCGAGCCCGCCCGCACGGGCATGCCCGGCCCCGACGATACGTACGTCGACACCTCGGTCATCCCGAGGGCTTCGTAGAGCTCGAGTCCGGTCGCTGCGCGCCACTCCTCGAGGAGCGCGGGCGGCAGCGCTTCGCCCGCGCAGAGCCCGTGCCGCAGCGACGCGAGCGCACGTCGCAGCTCCGCGGGCGGCGGTCCGTACTTCAGCCACTGCCGGTAGACCGTCGGCACCGCGGCGAACACGGTGACACCGAGGCGTTCCACGAGCCGCGACCAGCCGCCGGCGTCGTACGTCCCGCCGAACAGGACGGCGTGCGCGCCCGCAGTCCACGCGTCCATGAGCCCCACTCCGAGCGTGTACGACCAGTTCAGAGTCCCCGCGTGCAGCGTGACGTCCGATCGCCCGAACCCCTCCCAGGCATCCCGCATGAGCGCCCGCCCGAGGACCGTGCGCTGCGCGTGCAGCACGCCCTTCGCGCGCGCCGTGGTCCCCGAGGTGTAGATCAGGAATGCGGGGTCCTCCGCGTGAGTCTCAGGTAGCGCCGCGCCATCCGCAGGCGGCAGCTCCTCGAGGACGAGCGCGCGCACGCCCGGGGGCAGGTCGGAGCGCACTGTCACCTCAGGGCCGCCGTCGGCACTCATCAACACCGCCGCCGCGCCGGAGTCATCGAGCAGGAATCGCACCTCCTCGGCGGTCAGCTGCGGCGACGCCGGGATCGGCACCAGCCCTGCAAGGTTCGCCCCGAAGAACGCAAACGCGTACGCCGGTGAGTGCGGCATCCGCAGCAGCACGCGCTCACCGGTTGCCAGTCCGCTCGCGCGCAGACCTCGCGCCACCCGCTCGACCTCGGACCACAGCTCGCGATACGTCCATTGGAGGTCGCTCGCGGCATCCGAGTACGTGCGCGCAAACGTGAACGCCGGCCGGTCGGCGGTCGCCGGATCGAGCGCGTGGCTTTCGATGCACCACCGTGCGAGGTTGACCACGACCATCGTCCCGCCGGCTCCTCCCGCATCCCGTGGAGGGCGCAAGCGTACTGCGTGCAAGGCGCCTGCCCTCTATCGCCGCGTCCGCGCCCCTCGAGGGTGACGCACTTGCATGTTGTTTCACTGTGGGGCGACTGGTATACACAATTTGAGGCGTTCAGAGACGCAAACACATCGAACCGTCGCAGGCGGCCGTACAGCGCGGTCGCTCATGTGCACCGAGGGACTCCCCGGCCCCGGCAGCACGAACGGCCGCGACGTACAAGTGAGGAAGGAGGACCTCGCCTGGAGACCTGACTCGGTCTCTCTTGGGAGCGCAAGGACGCGCACCGGAAGATCAGGGAGCAGTGAGCAGAGACGGGGCCCGGCTTACCCTTCTCCCTTCCCCAGGGTTCACCTCGCCTGATGAGTAGCGTGCCTGCGAGTTCCCTTACTCGCCCGGGTGTGGTGGCGTGCATGCAGTTGCCGCCGTCCACGCTGCGAACAAACAACGGCATTCGCGAGCGTGAACAAGGAAGTCCTCACGATGTTGTCCAGGAACGGTCCTCCAGATAGATGGCGAGCGCTGCCACAGGGAGCCCGATTTGCCACCATGGCGATTGCGCTCTCGGTGTTCATCGGGCTCGGCGTCCTCGGGGCGAGCTTCGCCCTCGCATCGACGGGCCTGGGGACGACCCTGTCGTGCTCCCCGTCTCCCGCGCAGCCCGGTTCGCTCATCACCTGCCAGTTCTCGGTGAACAACCAGGGCGACACGAACGCGTCACTCACTACCATCACCAGGCAGTTCCCGTGCGTCGGCGCTCTGTGCACCGGCCTCGGGAGCGGCGCGCCGACCGATATCCGCGCGTCGCTGACCGCGTGTAGCCCCGGCTCTACCAACACGGTCCTGGCCCCGAACGGCAGCTGTGCTGGTCAGTTCACCTTCAACATCCCACTCGAGACCAACCAGTGTGGGACCTCACCGAAGGTCGGCGTCTCGGCCTTCGCCACCTACCCGGATCAACCGGGGACCGAGGCCAGCTCGGCACCGACATTCACGATCCCGATCGTCTGCCCCGACATCAAGGTCGAGAAGACAGCGGCGAACGCGACGATCAATGCCGGTGACGTCGCCCAGTTCAACATCGTCGTCACCAACCTCGGGCCGGGGACGGCCACCGCGGTCACGCTGACCGACAACCTGCCCGCCGTCACCAACGGCTGGACGCTCGGCGGTCCCGACGCCGCCTCGTGCGGCATCGTCGCGAACGTACTCAGCTGTACCTTCGGGGACCTCGCGGCGCTGGCCACGAAGACGATCAACGTCTCGACGACCACCGTTGCCGCCGACTGCAAGTCGCTGCCGAACACGGCCACGGTCGCCGCCACCAACGAGGATCAGACCAAGCTCGCCAACAACGCGAGCTCGGCCACCATCGTCGTGAACTGCCCGAACGTGAAGATCGAGAAGTCCGGCAACGGACCGCTCGCCGCCGGCGGCACGGCCACCTTCACGATCACGGTCACCAACCTCGGGCCCGGCACGGCCACCAACGTCAAGGTGGCCGACACCCTCGCCGGCACCGGCTGGACCGATGACAGCGCCGATTGCACCGTCACCCCCGGCGCGAACGACGCCCTCGCCTGCACCTTCGCGAGCATCGGCTTCCCCGGCTCAGTGGTGGTCCACGTCTCGAGGACCACGACGGCGCAGGATTGCCCGAAGATCGACAACACCGCCACCGTGACCGCCACCGGTGACACCAATCAGAACGACAACTCGGCGTCCGCGTCGATCGTCGTCAACTGTGGCGATGTAAAGATCGAGAAGTCCGGCAACGGCCCGCTGACCGCCGGTCAGACGGCCACGTGGACCATCCTCGTGACCAACAACGGCCCGACGACCGCCACCAACGTGAAGGTCGCCGACACCCTGCCGGGCACCGGCTGGACCGACGACAGCGCTGACTGCACGGTCACACCGGGCGTCAACGACGTGCTCAACTGCACGATTCCGAGCCTGGTCTTCCCCGGCGCGGCCACAGTCCACGTCTCGAGGGCCACAAAGGCGGCCGACTGCCCCAAGATCGACAACACGGCCACCGTGACCGCCGACGTCGACACCGACGCAGCCAACAACTCCGCAAGTGCATCCATCGCCGTGACCTGCGGCGACGTCAAGATCGTCAAGACGGGCAACGGCCCGCTGAACGTCGGTGACACTGCCACGTGGACCATCGTTGTCACCAACAACGGACCCACGACCGCCACCAACGTGAAGGTCGCCGACACCCTGCCGGGCACCGGCTGGACCGACGACAGCGCTGACTGCACGGTCACACCGGGCGTCAACGACGTGCTCAACTGCACGATCCCGAGCCTGGTCTTCCCCGGCTCGGCCACGGTCCACGTCTCGAGGGCCACGAAGGCCACCGACTGTCCCAAGCTCGATAACACCGCCACCGTGACCGCCGACGTCGACACCGACGCAGCCAACAACTCGTCCTCGGCGTCGATCCAGGTCAACTGCGCCGATGTGAAGATCGAGAAGTCGGGCAACGGCCCGATCAACGCGACCCAGGTCGCGACGTTCACCATCACGGTGACGAACCTGGGCCCCGGTACCGCCACGAACGTCTTCGTCGCTGACACCCTCCCCGGCACGGGCTGGACGGATGACAGCGCCGACTGCACCGTGACGCCCGGTGTCAACGACGTACTGAATTGCGAGCTGCCCACGCTGGGCTTCCCCGGCTCCGCGGTGGTGCACGTCTCGAAGACGACCACGAAGGCCGATTGCCCGCAGCTGAACAACACGGCGACGGTCACCGCCACGGGTGACACGAACGCGGCGAACAACTCCGCGAGCGCGTCCATCGTCGTGAACTGCCCGGAGACGACGATCCAGACCCAGTCCACCCCGAACGCCATCGTGGCCGCCGGGACACCGGCAAAGGACACCGCCACCCTGTCGGGCAGCAACCCGGCGCCCACCGGGACCATCACGTTCTTCCTCTGCCAGCCGGCCACGGTGACCGCCAATGGTGGTAACTGCAGCGCCGGTGGCACGCAGGTCGGCGCACCGGTGGCAATCGTCGGTGGCACCGCGACCTCCGCGTCGACGGCCCCCGCCGACACCCAGGCGACCGGCAAGTACTGCTGGCGCACCGTCTACTCGGGCGACGCCCTGTACGCACCGGTGACGCACACCAATGGCACCACCGAGTGCTTCACGGTGCGCACGCTCCCCGACCTCACCGTCACCAAGGAGCTGAAGCCCGGCCAGCCGGCGTTCAACGTCAGCGGCCGGATCTACTACCTCGTCCACATCAAGAACGTCGGTGGCTCGGCCACGCCGCCCCCGCCCGACAGCGTGACGTTGATTGACACGCCGCCGACCGGTACGAGCGTGGCGGCCTGGTCCATCATCAAGGGGAGCGGTCGATGTGCCATCGATGGCGCCGGCCGGCTCGTCTGCGACCTCGGTGCCAGCATGGCCGCAGGCGCCGAGTACATCGTGGAAGTGGTCGTCCGCCTTCCCGCCACGAAGGTGGGCGAGTACACGAACAGGGCTGAGGTTGACCCGTTCAACCGCATCCCCGAGAGCGACGAGACCAACAACAAGACGTCGCTCGTGACCATCGTGCCGCCGGTCGCCCCCTAGCGACCGCCACGAACGACCGGAGGTGGGGGGGGCGGCCCCACCTCCCGGTCCGCTCGCGCACCCGCAATCCCCGAAGGCGTCACTGCTGCGCGCGAACCGCGCGTTGACGCTCCACCCGTGGACCCCCTTCAATGAGTCCACTCTCGAGCGGGAGTAGCTCAGCTGGCAGAGCATTTGCTTCCCAAGCAAAGGGTCGCGAGTTCGAATCTCGTCTCCCGCTCCACGTCGCCTACAGCCCAGTAATCGCAGGGCATTAGCGGTGGCGCCGTCGGTTCCGCTCTCCTTCACGGGACCGTGCAACGCCATTCGACCGTGTAACTGTAGAAGCGGGGATGACCGCCAAGGCGCCCGCCGAGCTTCAAACTGCCCATAACGACCAGGCGGCGCTCGCCCCGAGCTGGCGGCGCGGCCTCGCCGCCGGCAACAAGAGTGCGATGACGATCACTACCTACGTGGGCGTCGTCGGGTTACTCCACGAGTTCGTCCGCGCGTAGGACGTAGACCGGGATCGCCCGCGATGGGGCGCGAGCGCGTCGAGAGTTCCCCATGGGCGGAAGCTCTTCGTCAGGGTGACTCGGTGGATAGCCCGGACGCGTGCCTCAAGAGGTCGTACATAGAACACAACTGCGGCGGATGCGGCCGCCACATCCGCCGCGGCCGGGGGCGTCCGCATCGAACAACAGAGCGCTAAGGCCTTCCGGTGATGGAGACCAGCTCGTCCCGCACGTGCTCGGCCGGATCAACGACGAGACCCTGCGCGCCCACCTCCGCGCAGTAGTACTTCTCCTCGCGAAGGCTGGTCTCGATCAGGCTCGTGTCGAGAGTCTTCAAACAGTCCTTGTAGGTCTTGCCGCGCACGGTCAGGGTCTCGGATGTGGAGACCACTCGAGCAACGTCTTCGGCCTGACCTTTGTAGTACTCCTGGCGGTACTTGTCGCCGACCTTCGGATTCGCCAGCATCCAGATCCCGGGCAGCGCACCATCGACGCCGGCTATCCAGCTCCCGTTGTGGTTGTTGATCTTTCCGTCCTTGTAGTTGTCTACCTCTTCGCCAAAGTACCAGACATTTCCGGCTTTATCTTGAGCAATGTAGTCACGGGTGTCTTCAACCAGAACACTGTTGACAGTCGCCCGATCGAGCACTTTCCTTGTCTCTACGCCCATGATCATCCTGGTCTCGGCCGTCACGGAAATCTCGATGACCTCAAGTCCCTCTTCACCTTTTGACTCGTATGTCAGCTTCATCCCGGGAACCATCGTCACGAACCGGTTTGTGATGTTCGGGCTGAATTCCGACGGGTTAATCGTCGGTGCATAGGTCCCGGCAAAGGCGGGGTCGGGAGCCGGCGGCGTGAGGTACCAGTATCCGGCCCCAGCAGCCACGACGAGCACCAGTACGGCAAGGAGGATGAGCAACCTGGGGAGTGTCACGGGCGGCCCTTCTTCTCAGCTCATTGCGTTGCGCAGGCAGGGCATCCGGGCGGGCGCGGGCGCTCGACGTCGTTCTCCGCGGATTCTAGTCGCACGACTCGAAGTGACGACAATCGCTGGGAAGTCGCCAACACTACCGGGCACAGGTCCGAGGCCACAGAACGCGCTTTCGGGCGGAGGGGAAACGTCGGGGAAAACAAGTCCCACGCCGAGGCTCACAGGCTTCCGGGACAATGTCGCGCGCGCGGCGATCGAAAGAGTGGGGCTTCCCGGGCCGCGCTCGGCATTCCCCTGATAGCAGGGTGAGGTCGAGAGGAGATTACCTGTCATCTGTGCCGAAGAGCAGCGATCGCTGAACCCCGGGGAGCCTGCCGCATGCTTGAAGTCTTCGTTACCCCGGTGGTCGTCACCGGTCTGCTGATTGTCCTTTCGATGCTCTGGGCCGAGCTCGACGCCGAGCGCCGCCGGCGTGGCTCGTCGCGGTCGCTCGCCGTTTCCGCTCCCGAGGTGCAGGAGGAGCCCCTCGAGGAGCGCCGCGCCGCGTAGCTTCACTCGGGTGCTATCGCGCGCGGCGACCAGTGATCTCAAACTCGACCTGTTCCTCGACCTTGTCCACGTAACGAGCAGAGCACTTGAAGTCGGCAGCTGCGATTGCGCGCTCTTCCCCCTGGAGAGCCGTGATCGCGTCCCTGTCACTGCCTTGCAGCGTCGCAAGGTCGGCACCCTTCGTGATCGCAAGGAATCGCTGGGTGATCTTCTCCTCGGCCTGCTCCTGCCGGCCGTAGTCGAATCCCGCCGTCCGCATGCACGTCTGCCATTCACGCTGGGCGGCGATCATGCGTGGGTGCTGCTCGACGAGCACTGTGGTGGGGTTGATGTACGAGGCGGCGAGCTGACTCTCGTCAAAGTGCTTCGCCACAGCAGTGCGGGTGCACCCACCGGTGGTTGAGAAGTTCTCGCGGTCCAGCGACACGACGAAGGTCGCCGTGGTGTCATCACCGAGCAGCGTGCGCGCGTAGGCGACCCTGTCCGCCGGCGAAAGTCGGGCAAAGAGCCGCGCGTTGACGTCTCCGACACTCGTTGCTCGTCCGGGGTTGTCCTGTTGCGTGGAGATGCCGTAGCCGAACCGGGCCACGTAGTCCTCGTCACTCAGGCCCGGCGCACGACCGAGGGCCGACATCGCCTGCTTGACTGTGACGACGTCGACCGGGACGTATTCGAAGCCTGCGGCGACCATGCAGGCGGCGATGCTCCCCTCGACAGCCTCTATCCGCGAGGCGAGCTCCTGCTCGGTGAGCCCGAACGCCTCGGTCCGGCCCACGCCCGGCGGATTCGGCGCGGCGGCTGGTCCTGCCGGACTGCCACACGCCCCGGTGAGTCCGAGTACGAGAACGATGAGGCCGGACATCACTCGGATCGGCAGTGCGCCCCTCGCACTCGCGGCAGTGTTCACAGTGCTCCCCCCAGCGCTGACAGCCGCCCGGCTCAATCGACGCCGAACCTCGATCGGGTGAGCCGGACCCAGCGTGGCTTATTCCTTTTGTGCTGGAGAGTATTGGCTCCGTCCGGTAGATTGCACCCCTCGGCGCGGGCACCGGCAAAAGCTGGACATCAAGCAGGCCCCCGCGCCACCCGATAGGCGAACGACAGAAAGGGACCCTAGCCTGAGCCTCAGCCGAGCGAGGGGGCGAACGTGAGTCGCCGACAGACGTCCATCTTGGTGCTCGCCGTATTCATCATCTCGGGACTTGCCGGCTGGCTCGCCGGCACACAGGTGCGGTCGCCCGCCGAGGTGGCCGCGCGAACGGCGCCACCCCCGCCGTCGCCGATCCTGGTCCCGGCAGAGAACCGCGAACTCACGACCACCGTCGTGACGCGAGGGACCGCGCGGTTCGGCTCACCCCAGAAGCTCCTGTTGCCCCCGTCGGCCCTCCGACCCGGCCCCGCGGTCGTCGGTCGACCTCCTCTGCTCGGGACTGAGCTCAAGGAGGGAGAGCAACTGCTCAGCGCGTCCGGTCGTCCGGTATTCCTGCTGCAGGGAGTACAGCCATCATTCCGCGACCTCGGCCCCGGCCTCAGCGGTGAAGATGTCTTCCAGCTCGAAGAGGCCCTCGCACGTCTCGGGGTGGATCCGGGGCGTGTCGACGGGGTGTACGACCGGCAGACTGAGGCGGCCGTCGAACGCTGGTATCGAGCCGCGGGCTACGAACCGTTCCAGGCGACACAGGAGCAACTGACGCAGATTCGCCAGCTCGAGCTTGAGATGGCGGCGCACCGCGTCGAGTTGCTCGGTGCCCAGGGACAGCGCGCTACCGCCGCCGCCGATCTCGTGGCGGCACAGACATCGCAGTCGTCGTTGACCGCGTCCGCACTCCGTGCGCCCGACCAGTTCGCGCTCGCGGCGGCCGAAGCCGAGGCGCAACGCGGACTCGCGGCCGCCGAGGTCGCCGCGCGCGAGGCGGCCGTGGCGGCGCTCAAGGCACCACCGAAGACGACACCGTCGACCGCAACGGAGATCTCGGCTGCTCAGGCAGACGTGAACGCCAAACAGTCGCTCGCGCACGCACAGCAGAGTGGCACCGACGCCCTGAATGTCGCGATCGCAGGAGGCGACCCGCTCGCCATCTCGGTCGCGCAGGCCAACCTCGATGCGGCGATGGCGGCGGGAAGCACCGAGCTGACCGCCAAGCAGAGGAACCTGGACAAGGTTCGGGAAGGCACGCCCGGTACGGTGGCAACGCCGGCGGAGATCGCGACCGCGGAACGAGAACTCGCGACGGCGAAGGCAAACCAGGAGGTTGTCAGGCTGTCGACAACCCGGCTCCTGAACGACGCCCAGGCAGCGGCCGCTCTCGCCCGGTCCGAGGCCAGCAAGGCCGCCGCGGCGGTCCAGTCGGCGGAGGCAGCCATCGCCAGCTCGAGCGCTGCCGCCGACGTGCGTGCTCGCTCCGTGAGCGCCGTTGCCTCGGAACTGGACAACGCCCGACGCCGGGCCGGCATCCAGGTCCCGGCCAACGAGATCCTGTTTCTCCAGAGTGTGCCTGTTCGGGTGGCCGAGGTTGGGGTGATCCGCGGGCAGGAAGCGAGCGGCGTCTTCATGACCGTGACGGACTCGACCGTCGCAATCGACGGCTCGCTGCCGATCGAGTCCTTCTCCCTCATCAAGCAGGGGATGACGGTCGCCATCGACGAGCCCCAGCTTGGAATCAAGGCGGAGGGCGTCGTCAGGCGAATCGCGCCGGCTCCGGGCACGGATGGCGTGGATGCCTTCCATGTGTACTTCGAGGTCGTCGTCGATCGCGCCCCGCCCTCACTCGTCGGCGCGTCGGTTCGTCTCACCATCGCGATCGAGCGCTCCGGAGGCAATGTCCTCGCTGTCCCCGTCAGCGCGCTCAGCCTGGCCCCCGACGGCTCGACTCGCGTCCAGCGCTCCGATGCGTCAGGGACGCTTACCGCAGTCAAGGTCACCGCAGGACTCTCGGCCAGCGGCTACGTCCACGTGACCCCTGTCGAGGGTACGCTGCGTGCGGGCGACCTCGTCGTCGTGGGATTCGAGCAGCGCACCGCCGGTAAGCAATGACGTCAGCAACCGGGCAGCCGGTCGTGGATGTTCACCAGCTGGGCCGACGATTCGGAACAGACCCGCTGGTGGACGCGCTTCGCGACGCGACGGTACGCGTTGAACCAGGTGAGTGGCTGTCCATCGTCGGACCGTCAGGCTCCGGGAAGTCGACGCTCCTCAACATCCTCGGGTGCCTCGACGTGCAGACATCGGGGACGTACACCCTCGACGGGATCGATGTTGCCTCGCTCACCGACCGTCAGCGCGCGGGACTCCGCTCGCAGACGATCGGGTTCGTCTTCCAGACATTCCACATGCTGAACTACCGGTCGGTGCTGGAGAACGTGATGCTCGCGGAGGTGTACCGGCACCACTCCCGGGACGGGCGGGCAGACCGGGCGATGGCCGCGCTGGCCGAGGTCGGCCTCGAGCATCGCGCCGACTTCTTCCCATCGCGGCTCTCGGGTGGCGAGCGCCAGCGCGTCGCCATCGCGCGCGCCGTCATGGGGTCACCTCGACTCCTTCTCTGCGACGAGCCAACCGGCAACCTCGACTCCGCGAGCGGGTCGTCAATCATGGCGCTGTTGCAGGATCTGCAACGCCGAGGCCTGACGATCATCATGATTACGCACGACACGGGCGTCGCCGCGCAGGCGCAGCGCCGTGTGCGAATCGTTGACGGCGTGCTCTCGGAAGTCGCATGAGCCGTCTCGTGCGGCTGATACACGCTCTCCGCCGCTCGGGACCCGGCCTGAGCGCGGAAGACGGTTCGCACCGGCGCCCGTACGTGTTCGCGGTTGACGCTTCGAGCAACACCGGTGCACCGCTCAGCTCAAGTTCGGCGGTGCCGATAGGCGGAGCACCGACTGCTGCCCCGCCAGCGGGAAACACGCAACCACCACTCGTTCCGGGCGTCTCCTTCCGCGATATGGCGGACGAGGTCATCGCGGGGCTCTTCGCGAGACCAGGACGGATGCTGCTCACCGTGGTCGGCATGGCCATCGGACTCGGTGCGCTCGTCGCAACGCTGGGTCTTGCGAGCACGGCGGGCAACCGCGTGCTGGGGCAGTTCGACGCGCTCGCCGCCACCGAGGTGGTCGTGAGCGCCCGCTTCGCCTCGACGTCCCAGCAGGCGGACCTGCTGCCGTGGGACGCCCCGGCCCGGCTCATGCGCTTGAACGGAGTCGTCGCGGCGGGCAACAAGAGCGCGGTCGACGTCGGCGATTCCCTCGTGAGCACGTCCCCCATTTTCGACCCACAGCGGCAGTCCGATTTCAAGCTCGCAGTGCAGGCGGTGTCACCGACGCTCTTTACGGCGGTCCGGGCGCAACTCCGATCGGGCCGGTTCCCCGACGAGGGGCACTCCACCCGCCGTGAACGCGTGGCGGTTCTGGGCCCCGCAGCCGCCGACCGCCTCGGCATCGCGAGGGTCGAGCAGTTGCCTTCGATCCGCATCGGCGACAACGTCTTCCTCGTGATCGGGATCCTCGAGAGCACCGCTCGCCAGCCGGACCTCCTGGGCGCGGTCATCATCCCCGAGGGGACGGCGCGATCCGAATATCGCCTGCGCAGCCCGCAGTCGGTTGTCGTTGAGACGGCAGTCGGTGCGACGACGCTCATCGCCCAGCAGGCGCCACTTGCCCTCCGCCCCGACGATCCGCGGGCGGTCCAGGTCGCGTCGCCGCCGGAGCCGCAGCGAGTGCGCGACGCGGTGGAGAACGACCTCAGCGTCCTGTTCCTCGTACTCGGGCTCGTGTCCCTGACCGTGGGCGCGATCGGGATCGCGAACGTCACCCTGATTTCGGTCATCGAGCGGACGGGCGAGATCGGCCTGCGGCGCGCCCTCGGTGCTTCGAGGGCTCACATCGCGACGCAGTTCCTGTGCGAGAGCGGAATGATGGGCTTCGCGGGCGGGATCCTCGGCGGGAGCGTGGGCACGCTCGTGGTCGTCGCCGCGTCGGCCTACCTCGGATGGACGCCGGTGCTCAATGCGGGGGTCCCCCTCGCCGCGCCCTTCCTGGGCGGCGTCACCGGCCTCGTTTCGGGGCTGTACCCGGCGATGCGGGCGGCGCGTCTCGAGCCCGTTGAAGCACTTCGAGGGGCCGCCTAGTCCTCGGCCGTATTGCTCGTGCTGACCTGCACGTCGGGTCCCCGGACACCGTCGGCAGGCCTCGCGTCACCGGGCGGCGCCACTCCGGAGGGCCGGCATCGAGGGAGCGACGCCTGCCCCGGTGTCGACGGCGCCTAGCGCGGTGTGTTCAGCGTGGCCCGCGACGAGCCGGTCCACACTGTTGGTGCGATCCTGTACGCGCGCTCGTCGAGCTCAAGCGCTCGCTGGTTGGCGGCGCGGCGCTCCTCGAGCGTCAGCTCGCGACGGGCCGTCAGCAGGAGCACCTCCTGCTGTGGATCGGCGGCGTCGGCCCCGACCTGGGCGATACCGATGTGCTTGACGTGGTACTTGAGCTGGATCGCCTTGCCGCCGGTGTCGTCCAGCGGGCTGTTCTCTCGGGTGACTACCACGTCCGAGAACTGGCCCGCGGGCACGCTGATCGTCTCGCCCGTCTTCCACAGGTTGGCGCAGTCGTAGAACGCAACCTCGGGAGCCCACCCCTGGAGGTACCACCGTTCATCGGCGCGCGGGTGACTGACCATGTGAATCCCCGCGACGGCCTTGTTCACGCCGCTGAGCCAGGTCGAAGGCGCCTGGATGAAGTCCTCGTCAATCTCCTCGGGGTACTCGCCGAAGTTCCACACCCGCCCGGAGCTGTCCTGGGCAAAGAACGCGAGCTCTTCCTCGAGCAGCTTGCCGCTGTGAACATCGCGATCCCAGACCGCGACGGTGCGAACGCCATCGATCGTCTTGACCATGTCGGTCACGGTGAACGACACGTCGTGGGTCACGGTCCCCTTGCCGAGGTTCGAACGGCCTTCCATCAGTACCTGCGTCCCCGGCACGAGCGGGAAGTACTCGTTGGTGATCTCCGTCGGTCGTCGAAAGTCCGCGGCGTGTAGACTCGCCAGGGGTGGGCAGAAGTCGATGTCCGCAGGGACCGGCGACACGACGGCGCCCGTCAGCCCCAGGCATGCCATCGCAGCGACGCCCGCCAGAATGCCGACCGGCATGTAACCGCCCCGCGCGAAAGCGCGCCTCGTTCCGTGCCACTCGAACAAGGCGATCCTCCCGCACCCGAACGGGCCCTGGGCCCCGCTCGTTTCGCCCGACACGCGACGGACCATAGGGCGACATTGTTGGCCGTCAAGCGGCGCGAGCCTGACAGCGCCATGGGGAATTCGAGCTCAATCCGGCTTCGCCCTGTCGAGTGACGCAGAAACGGCTTCAGGGCCACCTACGAGCGTGACAATCGCCTTTCGAACCGTGCTGACCGGCCATCGGGCACTTGACTTCTGGCCCTACTGTTCACGCCATCGGCGTCGTATGCGCTCGCGCTTCACACGAGCGGAAGCGTGCCGTGAGCATCGAGGAGTTCCCCATGCTACAGCGGGCCGTCGACGCGACTCTCTCGCGCAAGCTCATGGTCCTCGTGCTGGCGGGCGCGCTGATAGCCCTCGGTTACTCCCAGCTTCAGGCCGCCAACGTCGAAGCGCTGCCCGAGTTCTCGCCAGTGCGCGTGGAGGTCCAGACTGAGGCCCTCGGGCTCTCCGCGGAGGAGGTCGAGCAGCTCATCACCGTTCCGATGGAGGCCGACCTCCTCAATGGCGTCGCCTGGGTGTCGGACATCCACTCGAGGTCGATCTCCGGCCTGTCCTCCATCGTGATGACGTTCGAGCCGGGAACGGACCTCTTCAGGGCGCGCCAGATGGTCCAGGAGCGGATGACGCAGGCCCACGCGCTCCCCAACGTGTCGCGCCCACCGGTGATGGTCAATCCACTCGCCTCCGAGAGCCGCGTGTTGAACGTCGGGCTGTCCTCGAAACAGGTATCGCTCGTCGATCTGTCGACGGTCGCACGCTGGACCGTCGTGCCTCGCCTCCTCGGCGTCCCCGGCGTCGCGAACGTTTCGATCTACGGACAGCGCGAACGCCAGCTGCAGGTGCAGGCCAACCCCCGGAAGCTGGCTGACGAACAGGTCACGCTGCAGGACCTCATCGCCACCACCGGCAACGCACTGTGGGTGTCGCCGCTGAGCTTTCTCGAGGCGTCGACGCCGGGTTCTGGCGGGTTCGTGGACACTCCGAACCAGCGCATCAGCGTGCAGCACATCCCCTCGATCTCGGAGGCTGTCGACCTCGAGGGCGTCGCGATGGAGGGCTCGAGCGAAGCGACCCTGGGTGACGTGGCACGGGTCACCGAGGATCACCAGCCCCTGATTGGTGACGCCGTGGTGGCAGGCGGGAACGGCGTGCTCCTCGTCATCGACCGGTACGCGTGGGCGAGCTCTCGCGATGTGACCGTGGGCGTCGAGCGGGCGTTCACGGAACTCGCCGGCGGACTCGCGGGTATCGACGTCGACCTCAACCTGTATCGGGCCAGCGACTACGTGGCCCGGGCCGAGACGAACACGCAGCGTGCGGCCTTGATGGGAGCCGCGCTGCTGGCCCTCGTCACCCTTGCGCTTGCTTCGAACTGGCGCGTCGGCCTTATCGCGTTGGCGACGATTGCCGTGTCAGCCGCCGCAGCCTTCGCGGTGATCGGTTACAGGGACATCACGCTGAACGCGATGGTGATCGGTGGGCTCGTCCTCGCACTCGGCGTGATCGTTGACGATGCGATCGGAACAGCCGAAGCGGCTCGTCAGCGAGTCTCGAGCGCGGGAGGACGAGGCGGGCGTTCAGGCCGCAGTGCTCGCCGCGCTCGACGACGATCGCGCGCCGTTGCTCTATGCGGCGATCGCCGCGGTGCTCACTGATTCCGCATCCTTCTGACTGGCCGCCTCGGCGCTTTCATTCCACCGCTTGCCACGGTGTATCTCATCGCCCTCGCGGCCTCGGGCCTCGTGGCGCTACTGGTCACGCCCGTGCTGAGCGCCATCCTTGCTGCGCGGGTCGGGTGGCACGGCCTCCGCAGCAGGCACAGCAGGCGGCCTCGCCGCACGCTGTGGGCCGTTGACCCTGCCGTGCAGATGCCCATCACCGCGCCCGTGGTGCTCCTCGCACTGGCGCTGCTGCCCAGCCGCGGCGGCGCCGTTCACCTACCAGGCACTCGTTCCAGGCTCCAGACGAGCGGATCTCGTCCGCCTCGAGGGAGCGCCCGGTACCTCGCTGGGAGCGACAAAGCGCTGCCGGCCGCATGGTGAACGAGCTGCGCGCTCTCCCCGGAATCCGAGGTGCGGGCGCCCACGTTGGCCGCGCCATCCTCGCCCAGGATGTCGTCAGTGCGAACTCCGCCACGGTGTGGGTCAACGACCGGCCGGCCGCGCCGTACGCATCGACACTCGCTGCCGTCGACGACGTCGCCGCGGGCTATCCCGGCCCTGGGAGCTCCGCGGACCGCGACCTACACCGCCGAGCGTATCGACAGCACCTACGCCGACGCCGGCGACAACGTGATCGTGCGCCCGGTGGCCGGCCAGGTGCCCGATGTGCGCGAACCCCCTCGCCGACAAGATGGCCGCGATGGCGAAGGACATTCCCGGTGTGACGTCGGCGGCCGTCTTGCGACCGTCGAGGCCGTCGGTCGAGAATCGACCTCGATCAGGAGAGCAGGCCGCTACGGCCTGCAGCAGCGACCACGTCATCGCGCAGCAGCAGCAGCATCGGGACCTGGAGCCGGGGCCTCCTCGAGGGCGGAAAGTCTTCGAGGTGATGTTGGGCCCAGGCCTTGCCGCGACTCGATGAACGCGAGGCCGAGAAGACCTGCTGATCGTGCGCCCAGCGGCGGACGTCGAGCTCGCCGACGTGCCGATATCGCGGTCGTCTTTCGCTCCGTCATCGAGCATGACGCCGTCTCGCCTTCACCTCGACATTCGGATCACGACGGCACCGGGCACCAGAGGCGTCGGTCCGGACAGCCCTTCGGAGCAGGGATCAAGGCAACGCAGAAGATGCCGTTCGAGACCTTCGCGCGCCTCGTCGCGGAGGGTCGCTCTCGCTCGCCGCTCAGTCCGAGGCGATCGGCGTGGCCCTGGTGGCCGTCGCCGTCGCATTCCTCCTGATGCAGGCGGCCTTCGACAACTGGCGCCTTGCGTTCCTCCTGCTCGTGACCGCACCGTTTGCGGCCGCCGGCGGACTTGCCGCGCTGGCCCTGGCGAGGGGCGAGGTGAGCATCGGGGCCTGGGTAGGATTCGTCGCAGTGCTCGGGATCACGCTCCGGCACGGGCTGTTGCTCTTCCGCCGATATCAGCGACTGCGGGTCAGGCCACCTGCCATTTCGGCAGGCTCGTTCTTCGCGGAGCTGCCGAGCAACTGCCCTTCGCTCGCCAGCAGCGGCGTCGCCATCACCGCGTTGCTGCCGCTAATTCTGATGGGCGACATCGCTGGACTCGAAGTGCTGCGCCCGATGGCGGTGGTGGTGGTGGGTGGCCTGGTTGCTGCTCCGTTCGTAACGCTCGTCGCGCTCCCGGCCCTCTACCTGAGGTTGGCCCGGCCGGTGGGCGTCTCCGACGTGCTCGTTGGCGGCTAGGAGGGACCGAAGAAGGATGACGCAGAGTTCAAGGCTCGCGTGGCTGAGCGGCGTCGTCGCCTGTGCCGTGCTCCTGGCGGGCGCGGGCGCCGCCGGCGAAAGCGTCAAAGGAGTCGCCGGCGAAAGTGGAGAAGATGGCGGAGGGCCTGAACAGGCTCTCGGTCACCAGGGCTGCGCAACGCCTCGGTATCGAGACGGCCAGGGTCCAGAGCTCGGACCGTCGATGGTCAGCAGCGAACAACCATCCCGTACGGGGCCATCATCTACGACAAGGACGGCGCAATCTGGGCCTGGAGCTCCCGAGCCCCGCGTCTTCACCGTTCGCCAGAAGGTGAGGCGTCGACGCCATCGACGGTCCAACGGTCGTGCTCACCAGCCGGACCCGGCATCAGCACAGAAGTCGTCTCTGTGGGCGCAGCGGGCTATGCAGCTCGAATTTAAGCATCGGCAAGTAGCCGCCGGACAGGCTTCGTCGGCGCGGGCGTCGGGCGACTCATGCTGCGTTGGTTGTCGCGACGAGCATCGCCACCGGGCCACCTCGCCGTGCCGTTACCTCATAATGTTCGGTATCTTCCCGCCTCCAGCAAATGCCGGTGGATGTCTTCCTGAGTTCGCACCCCTCGAGTTGCGATTCAGACCTCATCACTCAGGCTCTCCGCAGAGGAGGTGGAGCAGCTCATCACCGTGCCTATCGAGCAGGCACTCAGCGGCGTGGATGACGTGGCGGTGATCCGCTCAAAGTCAGTCCCACAGCTGTCCGGGTGAAGTTTCTCATCTTCGAGCCGGGTGCGGACCTGATCGGTGCGCGCCAGCAGGTCCAGGAACGCCTTCAGGTTGTCACACCGAACCTGCCGACGTGGGCCGCCCCGCCGTTCATGCTGTCACCGCTCTCGTCCACGAGCCGAACGATGAAGATCGGCTTGACCTCGAAGAAGTACTCGATCATCGAGATGTCGATGACGACCTACTGGCACATCCGCGAGCACCTGCTGCGCGTACCCGGGGTTGCCAACGTTGCGATCTGGGGCGAGCAGCTGCGGGTGATGCAGGTGCAAGGTCGACCCGGCCCTGATGGAGCGCAACAACGTCAGCCTGAACGAGGTGATGGACGTCACGGCCGAAGCCCTCGACTCCGGACTGCTGCACTACGCCGGCTACGGCAACACGGTTGGCACCGGCAGGTTCGTCGAACGCCGAACCAGCGCCTCGCCGTCGGCCTGGCTCCCTATCTCCACGCCGGCCGATCTCGCCCGAGTCGTCGTCGCGGAACGCGACGGCCGGCAGCTGACCCTGGGCGACATCGCGGCGGTCAAGGTGGACCACCAGCCGCTCTGGGGCGACTCGGTGATCAACGACGGCCCCGGGCTGATGTTGATCATCGAGGAAGTTCCCCTGGGGGAACACGCTCGATGTCACCGCCGGGGTCGAGCGGGTGATCGACGAGCTGAGGCCCGGGCTCGACGGCATCGATATCGACACGACGATCTTCCGGCCCGCAACCTTCATCCAGACCTCGATCGACAACTGTTGAAAGGCGCTCCTGCTCGGAGCGATGCTCGTCATCGTCGTGATCGCGCTCTTCCTGTTCGAGTGGCGGGCGGCGCTCGTCAGCGTGATCGCGATTCCTATGTCGCCAGTTGCCGCGGGCCTCGTGCTCTACGAACGCGGCGCGACGATCCAACGTGATGGTGCTCGCGGGATTCGCTGATCGCCCTCGGAGAGCTCGTCGACGACGCGATCATCGACGTCGAGAACATCGTCCGGAGGCTGCGCCTCGCGCGCGCGGAGAACACGCGGTCGGTAACCGCCGTGGTGCTGTCGGCCTCGCTGGAAGTCCGTAGCGCCATCGTCTATGCCACCCTGATCTCGGTACTGACGCTCATGCCCGTGTTCTTCCTGCAGGGCCTCTCCGGGTCGTTCTTCCGACCACTTGCCCTTTCCTACGCCCTCGCCATGCTCGCCTCGATGGTCGTAGCGATGACCGTGACTCCGGCACTCTCATACATCCTGCTCCGCAACGCCGCCTCGAGGCCAAGGACGCCCCGATCCTCCCGCCGCTCAAGCGGTTGTACCGGCGCGCCCTCGAGCCGCTCGTCCGGAACCAGGCACCGCGTATGCCACCGTTGCGCTCGTGGTGCTCGCCGGCGTCCTCGTGGCGCCGACGCTCGGCCAGGTTGCTCCCCTCGTTCAAGGAGCGCGACTTCCTGATGCACTGGCTCACTCGACCGGGCACCTCGCAGCCCGAGATGCGTCGGATCACGACCGCGGCCAGGCAAGGAACTGCGCGCGATCCAGGTATTGCGCAACTTCGGCGCTCACATCGGACAGGCCCTCATCGCCGACGAGGTGGTCGGCGTCGACTTCGGCGAGAACTGGATCAGCGTCGCTGAGAAGGTCGACTATGACCAAGACCCGTCGCCTCAATCCAGTCGACGGTCGACGGATATCCCGGCCTGCAGAAGGACGTCCAGACGTACCTGAAGGAACGCGTCCGCGAGGTGCTGACCGGCGCCGGACACTCGATCGTGGTGCGCACCTACGGGCCGGACCTCGCGGTCCTCCGTGAGAAGTCGGAGATCGAGGGCGCGCCTGCACACCGTGGCGGGGCTCAAGAATCCCCATCACACTCCGCACCGCCATTCCTCGCCTCAACGTGGAGGTCGATGTCGCGGCCGCCCAGAAACACGGATTGAAGCCGGGCGACGTCCGGCGTGCCATGTCCACTCTGCTTTCCGGTGAGGAAGTCGGCGACATGTTCCGCCTGGGCCGGGCCTACGACGTGGTTGTCTGGAGCATTCCGTCCGCTCGAGACAGCATCTCCGATGTCGAGAACCTGCTTATCGACACCCCTCACGGCGAGCGGGTGCGCATGAAGGACATCGCGGAGATCCAGATGCAGCCGGCGACGAACGGCATCGACCGTGAGAACGCCTCCCGCCGGCTGGATGTCAGCGGCGACGTCCCGACGGGCGATCTCGGAGCGGTGGCGCGCGAGGTCCGGCGCGTCGTGGAGGACGTGGCTTTGCCGCTCGGCTACCACACGGAGATCGCCCGGTGAGTTCGCCGAGCGCCAGAGCGGCCAGAGCCACCCTCCTGAGATTCGGCACCATCGCTGATCGGCGTGGTGCTCCTGCTCTACACATCGTTCGGCAGTGGGCGGCTTGCAGCGCTGAGCGCGGTGCTCCTACCCGCAGCGCTCGTCGGCGGCATCCTGGCCGCGTACGCAAACGGCGGCATCATCTCGCTGGGGTCGCTGGTCGGGTTCTT
This sequence comes from Dehalococcoidia bacterium, assembly GCA_046328255.1. Classification (GTDB taxonomy): domain Bacteria; phylum Chloroflexota; class Dehalococcoidia; order UBA2979; family UBA2979; genus RBC038. The sequence continues at coordinate 215,243 of JAXLWY010000001.1, forward strand.
CACGGTCCTCGGCGTGTCCGCACGGAACGGGATCATGTTGATCAGCCACTATCAGCATCTGGAGAAAGAGGAGGGAATGGCGTTCGGACCCGCGCTCGCCTTGCGCGGTGCGGAGGAACGCCTTTCGCCAATCCTCATGACGTCCCTGTCGATGGGGCTGGCGCTCGTCCCCTGGTGATCGAAGGCAACATCGCCGGTCACGAGATCGAATACCCGATGGCGATCGTGATTCTCGGCGGGCTCGTGACGAGCACACGTTCCTCAACCTCTTCGTTATTACGCCCGTCGCTCTACCTGCGATTCAGGCGGCCGGCGAGCGGGGCGGACGCCATGGCGTAGCAGGTGTGTCCACCGCCAGCAGAGCGGCGTTGCCTCTGTCCCCACGTCCGTCCCCGAGCCGGCGCGCATATCAACACGCTCGACGAGCTGGTCGCGCTTCAGGCGTGCCCTCTTCCCCGCGCGCGGCCTCGCTTTAACGCGACTGCGCCGCATGCGCCCCGCCCCAACGCGCGATGATGGGTTGGACCGGCGCGACGGCGACCGCCAGCGGCGCCCGTCATCGATACGGAGCCTCGATGAACGAACCGTCACTACGCGAGATCCAGGCTCCCCTGAAAGAGCAGTACCGCGCCCGAGCCCACCGCCGCGATCGTCACCCTGAGCGCCGACGCCAGCGGCGACGAAGGCTGTATAGCCTGCTCCGTCGATATCGGCCGCGCCGTCTACGAGGCGCAGGCGCACACCGGCGTGGGCGGCGAGGGCACGGCCGCGTGCTCGGGCGACCTCCTCCTCGGCGCGCTCGCCGCCTGCGCGCAGGTCACCTGCCAGATGATCGCGGCCTCGAGCGGACTCCCCGTCGAGGCGGTGCGCGTCCACGTCGAGGGCGACCTGGACCTGCGAGGCACGCTCGGGCTCTCCCGCGCGGCACCCGTCGGGTTCGCCGCCATCCGCGTCCGCTTCGAGCTCGATGCCCCCACGATGTCCGAGCGCGACCGAGCCGCCCTCGCACGGCGCACCGAGCAGTACTGCACCGTGATACAGACCCTCCTGAGCCCGCCCCCTGTCGAGGTCACCTGGTCGTCCGATGGCCAGGCGCCCGCACGCTAGCTACCGCGCGCTCCCGCGGACCCGACGCCGTAGCATCGAGGCGTGATGCTGACCGTCGACGCCGTCCGTGAGCTCATCGTCCTGTATGGATACCTGCTGCTCTTCCCGCTCGCCGTCGTCGAGGGGCCCATCGTCACAATCCTCGCCGCCTTCCTCGCGAGCCAGGGCTACCTCAACGTGGTCATCGTCTTCGCGGTGGTGGTCGTGGCCGATCTCTTTGGCGACGTCCTCTACTACCTCGTGGGGAACCTCGCCAACGCGCGGCTGCTGAATCGGTGGGGCGCCCGCTTCGGCGCCGGGCCGCGCCAGCTCGAGGCGGTGAGCCGCCACTTCGATCAGCACGGCGGGAAGACCCTGCTCGTCGCCAAGCTCACGCACTCGGTCGGGTTCGCGGTCCTGATCGCCGCGGGCGCCTCATCGATGCCGATGCGCACGTTTCTGCAGTACAACCTCGCCGGCACCCTCGTGAAGAGCGCTGTCCTCGTCGCCATCGGGTACCTCTTCGGCCGCTACTACATGCAGGTGGACTCCTACATCGGCCGGTTCTCGCTCGCCAGCTTCGTCCTCATCATGGTCGTCGGGCTGGTCTGGGCCCTGCGAAGATGGCTCCGTGAGTAGCGATGCACTGCGCGGGGTCTCCTGCATCATCCCCGCCTACAACGAGCAGATCCGCATCGCGCCGGTCGTGCAGACCGCCCTCGCGCACCCGCTCATCGCCGAGGTCATCGTCGTCAACGACGGCTCCACGGACGCCACCGGGACGGTGCTGGCGAGCATCGAGGGCATCTCGGTCGTCACGCACGACCGCAATCTCGGCAAGAGCCGCGCACTCGCCTCCGCCCTCGAGGTGGCAACGCACCCGTATGTCCTGTTTCTCGACGCCGACCTCCGAGGCCTGGCGTCCGAACACATCACGGCGCTGATCACGCCGGTCCTCGAGGGCAACGCCGACGCGTCGATCAGTCTCCGCGGACACACGCTTCGCGTCTGGAGGTGGCTCGGTCTCGACTACCTCTCGGGCGAGCGCTCCTTCGATCGCCGCATCCTCGCGGGCCGCCTCGACGAGATCCGTGCGCTCCCCCGATTCGGCTTCGAGGTCTACCTGAACGACCTCTGGATTGCGCGCCGCTATCGAGTCGCTATCGTGCCCCTGGAGGGCCTCGAGAGCCCGCTCAAGTTCGCAAAGTACGGCTTCGCCCAGGGCGTGCGTTCCGACGTCCTGATGCTCCGAGACCTGCTGCGCACCCGCTCGTTCATCGGACTCGCTCGCCAGATTCTCGCGCTGCGTCGACTGCGGGTGCGGCCTCGGCCAGGCGCGCCCACGTGAGCTGCCGCCCGAACAGCGACTCGGACATCTTGAAGATCGTATAGGTAATGAAGAAGGCCGCCAGCACGTCGATCGAGTAATGCAGGTGGCCCAGCAACACGATCACCGCCATCGCCAGTGACGACGCCAGGAACGTGTACCGCACCCAGCCCCGGTCCCAGAACATCAGGCTGAGGAGGAACGGCGCGCCCGTGTGTCCCGAGAAGAACAGGTCCGCCCCCGAGAAGAGGAAGCGCCCGACCGGACCACCGAATCCTGGCGCCACCGCCGTCGGGAACGGCCCGATGTGTGTCAGCGAGATGAAGACCGACCGCACGATGTAGAACAGTCCCAGGCTCGCGAGGGCAAAGGCCGTACGTTCCGGATACAGCCACAGCACCAGCGCGGCGAGCACGCAGACGAGCACCGTCCCGCCGGCGAACAGCACGTCGACGTCCATCACGCGCACGTTCGAGAGCACGAGGTCGGTCACCGGACTGCTCGCGCGTTCCGTCGCATAGTCCGCCGCGAAGAAGCTGATCACCAGCCCCGTCACGAACGTGACAATCGCGACCGCCATCCCTGCGTCTGCCCGCGAGTGCGCCCCCGTCCGCCGATATCGAGTCGCGAGTCCGGCCACGGCGCGCTCCGAACCCTCCGGCTCCGGGTCGACGCTCCCCGGCGCCCTCCGCACGTCGGTGTACGACCCCGTCAATGGACGCCCGAGCACCACCTCGGACAGGAAGTTGGACGCGTACCGCCCCGCCGTCCGGAAGAACCCCTCCTGGTGAAAGCGTCGCGCCGAGGTGGGCATCGCCAGCGACAGCACGAACCGCACGCGCCCCACGCGATGGAGCCTGCGCGCGATATCGGTGTCCTCGCCGTAGAACTCGATCGTCTCGTCGAACCCGCCGATCTCCGCCACGGCGTCACGACGCACCGCGAAGTTGCCCCCCACGGCCATGTACCCCGTCACGAGGTAGCTCGGGTACGCGAGCAGCCGCCAGTACAACCACACGAGGAAGCGCGCGACCGGCGACTGGTCGAAGTACACGTAGGGCCCGCTCACGCAGACCACATCGGACGCGCCTCGGAACTCTTCGGCGACACGGCCGATCCAGCCCTCAGGCATCCGCGTGTCCGCATCCACGTAGGCGACGATCTCGCCGCGCGCCTCCTCGATGCCGCGTTCACGCGCCCGAGTCAGGCCCTTCGCCGGTTCGCTGACGACGCGGACGCCCGGGAAGCCCGCCGCCACCATCGAGGTGCCGTCGGAACTCGCGTTGTCGACGACGATCACCTCGACGCTTCCTGCAGGCTCGGTCGCTACCGCGCTCGCGATGTGCGCGAGGCAGCTCGGGAGGTACGCCTCCTCGTTGTACGCGGGGACCACGATGCTGAGCGCGGGGCCCGGAAGCACGTCCGCCACAACGCCGGAGGCGGACAGTCCGGCCTTGCCTGCGTCACTCGTTACGTCGCGCGCGTCGACCGCATCCATCGGTGCGACCTACTCTCGAGGGCGCTTCGCCTCCGCGCGGCGCTGGTTCTCGATCGCCCGCTGCACCATCGGTCGCCGACGCCGCCCTTCGATCTCCGGCAGGTCAGCCTGCGGATCGGACTCCCCCACGGACGACAGGATGTGCAGCCCGAACGCGCCATAGATGTGCTGCGTGAAGCCCTGCGCGTCCTGCGCCTGGTTGATCGCGAGCTTGATCATGCGCAACTGGAACGGATCGTTCTGCGCCACGCTGTCCGCGTACTCCATCACCTCGGCATCGAGGTCGGCGAGCGGCACGACGCGATTCACGAACCCGTAGTCGGCCCCATCCTGGGCCGACAGGAAGCGACTCTGAAACAGCACTTCCTTCGCGCGCCGGATCCCGAGATCCCACGGCACCGAGAAGTACTGGAAGTTGGTCGGCAGGAAGCGCGTGTCATCCGCCGCGAAGATCACGTCCATCGCCGAGGCGATCATCCATCCCGCGAAGATGCAGTCGCCGTGCACCGCGGCGATCGTCGGCTTCGGCAGGTTGCGCCAGCGCATCGTCAGCTCGATGTTGCGATCCCACGATCCGCCGTACCGCCCGCGCAGCCCCGGCTCGTCGGGTCGCGCCTCGCGATCCGCGCGCTGCTCGGCACTGCCGAGGTCGTGCCCCGCTGAGAACGAGTCGCCCTCGCCGCGCAGGACCACGACGCGCACGCCTGCGTCGTCGCGCGCCCGCGCGAACGCGTCATCCAGCTCCTCGACGAGCACACGGCTCTGCGCGTTCTTCACGCGCGGACGGTTCATCGACACCCGCGCGATCCGATCGACCACGTCGTACGTGATCTGCCTGTACTCCATCGAGGTCGCCCCCCTGTGATGCGTTGCCCGTGTGTCCTCGAGGTCGGTCCGCTAGTCCGGCGGCCCCGAGCCCGTCACGCCCTTGCGCACCAGCTCCTCGTACTCCGCCTGCGTCGTCCCGAGGAAGCGCGCGAGCACCTCGGCCGTGTGCTCTCCCTGCAGCGGCGCCGGACGCGCGACTGCCGCCGGCGTCCGTCCGAGGCGGAACGGCACGCCGATCTGCGGCCACGTTCCCGCCTCGGGATGCGTTACCTCGCTGATGAGGCCGCGCTCGCGGAAGACCGCGTCCTGCGCCACCTCCAGCGCGTCGAGGACGGGCGCCGCGGGCACGCCCGCCTCGGCGAGCCGCCGCGCAAGGTCGTCCCGGGCCTCGGTCGCCGTCCACGCCGCTATCGCGGCGTCGAGCTCGTCCTCGTGGGCCTTGCGCGCCGCGTTGTCCGCGAACCGCGCGTCGTCCACCCATTCGAGGTGCGTGCCCGGCGTGCCGCCGGCCCTCGCGATCTGGCAGAGCGTGCGCCACTGCGCCTCGCTCTCCGCCGCCAGCGCGATCCACTGCTCGTGACCCTCGATGCCCCCGGTCCGCCCGGGGCCCCCGTTCGACTGGCCACGCGCCGGGTAGATCCCGTGCGGCGCGAACGTGCGATGGCGATTCCCCATCGGACCGCGCACGTGGCCCGTCGAGGCGTACTCGAGGGCCGCGTCGCCGATCACAGTGAGGTTCGCCTCCATCATCGAGAGGTCGATGCTCTGTCCCTCGCCGGTCCGTTCGCGATGATGCAGCGCCGCGAGGATCGACGAGAACCCGTACCACCCGGCCGTCGGATCCGGGAACATCGAGCCCGAGTTCAGCGGCTGCCCGTCCTCGTAGCCCAGCAGCCCCGACATCCCCGAGGTGGGCTCGATCGTGCCTCCAATGCCAGGCACGTTGAAGTACGGCCCCGTCGCCCCGTACGCCGAGAGGCTCGCGACGATGATGTCCGGCCGGATTGCGCACGGGTCTCCGTACGCAATCCCGAGGTTGCCCAGCACGCGAGGCGAGAAGTTCTCCACCAGGAAGTCCGCCTCGGGAACCAGCCGCTTGAACATCGCCATCCCCTCGGGAGTCGCCAGGTCGAGCGTGATCGACTGCTTCCCGAGGTTGACCGCGTTGAACAGCGCGCTGTTGTTCCACGGATGCACGGCGGTCGCGAGGCTCGCCACACCCGAGGCGAGCGGTGCGTCATAGCCGCCACGCCACGAGTCCGGCCGCTTGCGCACCTCCACCTGGATGATCTCCGCGCCCATCATGGCCAGCAGCTCGGTGCAGAACGCGCCCGCCCACGCCTGCGTCAGCACTACGCCTCGATAACCGGCGAGCGGCCCGCTCATCGCCCGACCTCCATCGAGGGAACGACCTCGGAGATCACCGCACCGAGCGCGCTGTCCGCGCCGACCTCGGGCGCGGCGTGCAGTAGCGTCCACGGCGTCTTCGACATCTTGAACGGCGCCCCCGGGAACTCGATGGCGTCGCCGCCGTCCCCGGACGGTCGCACGTAGTACCCACGAGCGCGGAGGTGCGGGTTCTCAGCCAGCTCGTCCATCGTCAGCACCGGTCCGGCGACCACGCGCAGCGTCGCCAGCGCGTCGAACAGCTCCATCTTCGTCCATCCCGCCATGCGCTCCTCCACTCGAGGAACGTAGTCGGCCTTGTGCTGCTGGCGGTACCAGCTCGCCTCGAAGCGCTGGTCCTCCGCGAGGTCGGGCAACCCGAGCAGCGTCATCGCGTCGCGCCAGAAGTGCGCACGACTGATCGTGAGCGCGAAGTAGCCGTCCCGCACCGCCACCGGCCCCGTCGTCATGTCGACGCGCGCGTCGCGCGCCTCGGCCTTTCCCGTGTACAGCGAGCGCAGCATCGAGGGGCTGAACGTGGTCGCCAGCACCTCGGTCTCCGCCACGTCGACGCGCTGCCCGAGTCCGTCGCGGTCGCGCGCCACCAGGGCGGCCAGCGTCGCCGCGAACGTCCCGACGCCCGCGACCATCGAGGCGACGTTCCCGCTGCCCTTGAGCGGCGTCCGGTCGGCCAGCCCGTTGATCGACGCCCACCCCGAGAGCGCCCATGCCGTCAGGTCGTTCCCGGCCCATCCCGCACGCCCGCCATCGAGGCCGTGTGGCGTGACCGAGACGTGGATCAGCCGCGGTTCGCGCGCGAGCACGCGATCGGCGATCACACGCGCGGGTTCGCTGTTCGTCAGCACGACATCCGCCCGTGCCGTCAGTCTCTCGAGGACGCTCGCGCCTGCCTCATCGGCCACGTCGATCACAACCGACTGCTTGTTCGCCAGCACGTACGACGCGACCACGCTGACGTTCGCGCCGCTCTTCGGGTCGCGCGCCAACGGCTCGAGGCGTCGCAACGGGCTTCCACCCGGCGGCTCCGCCATCACCACATCGGCACCGAAATCCGCGAGCAGCCGCGAGCACCACGCGCCCGCGATCGAAGTCGTGAGGTCGAGCACAACCACGTCGCCGAGTGCGCGCGGTCGATCGTTCGCCGTCACTCTGACCTCCACCCCCGCCCGGCGGCGGGCCCACGACAGCGCTTTGCCGCGAGTGTAATCGCCCGAGGGCGACCGCTGCGCCGAGGGCGACAACCGCGTACCCCTACCATGACCGCAGCCGGTCCGAAGAGTACCGTAGCCACGCCCGCCCCGCGTCCGTGCGCGTGGCGCATCCGTCGACGCCCTCGCGACCCGCCGCACACGTCGGGCGCGACAGGCCGGGCAAGGAGACCGCCATGCCCTTCTCGCTCCGTCCGCGCGACGACTCCTTCTACGATCTCTTCCTCGGCGCCGCGCAGAAGCTCGTCGCGGGTACCGCCGTGCTCTCCGAACTCAACGCGCCCGGCGGCGACGTGAAGTCCGTGAGCGACCGACTCGTCGTCCTCGAGGACGCCGCCGATGAGATCACCCACACGCTCTTCAAGAAGCTCAACTCTACCTTCATCACGCCCTTCGACCGCGAGGACATCTACCGCCTGGGCTCGCTCCTCGATGACGTGATGGACCACCTCGAGGCCGTGGGCAGCCTCCTCTTCCTCTACGGCCTCACGGATATAGCCGCGCTCCCCGAGGGCATGCACGATCTCGTGCGAGTCCTCGATCAGCAGGCGCACCTCACCGCCGACGCGATGGCGCGCCTCAAGCCGATGAAGGACCTCGAGGCCTACTGGATCGACTGCAACCGCCTGGAGAACGAGGGCGACGCCATCTACCGCAACCTGCAGGCGCGCCTGTTCTCCGGCGAATACGACGCACTCACGGTCATGAAGATGAAAGAAGTCGGCGACGTCCTCGAGGCGGCCTGCGATGGCTTCGAGCACATCGCCAACGCCGTCGAGACGATCGTAGTGAAGGAATCCTGATGACCCCCGCCTCGCGAGGCGCACCGTGAGCGAGCAGGCGCTCGCCGTCATCGCCGTGATCGTCGCCGCCAGCGCCTTCGACTACACGAACGGCTTCCACGACGCCGCCAACGCGATCGCCACCTCGGTCTCCACGCGGGCCCTGACGCCGCGCGTCGGCCTCTCGATGGCTGCCATCGGTAACTTCATCGGCGCGCACCTCGGCGGCAACGTCGCCGCGACCGTCGGCGCCGGCCTCGTCGCGCTCCCCACCGGGCTGCCGAGCCTCGCGATCGTGCTCGCCGGAGTGCTCGGCGCCATCACCTGGAATCTCATCACCTGGAGGATGGGCATCCCTTCCTCCTCGTCGCACGCGCTCTTCGGAGGGCTGGTCGGCGCCACGCTCGGCGCGCAGCGATTCGGCATCGGCGGCGAGGTGCACTGGGCCGGCATCATCGAGAAGGTGATCGTCCCGATGGTGGTCTCCCCGCTGGTGGGGTTCACCCTCGGCGGTCTCCTGATGGTCGCCATCATGTGGGGCTTTCGACGCGGACACCCGGGCCGGTTGAACCGCGGATTCCGGCTCGCACAGACCGCCTCGGCCGCTGCCATGTCGATCGGCCACGGCATGCAGGACGCCGCCAAGACGATGGGCATCATCGTCCTCGCGCTCTACACGGGCGGGTACCAGGCCAGTCCCACGCACGTCCCCGAGTGGGTCTTCTGGAGCTCCGCCGCCGTCCTCGCGCTCGGCACCTACTCCGGCGGCTGGCGCATCATCCGCACCCTCGGCCGCAAGGTCATCGACCTCGATCCGCCCGCCGGGTTCGCCGCCGAGACCGTCGCGTCCTCGGTGCTCTTCGCGACCTCGCGCCTCGGCCTCCCGATTTCCACCACCCACACGATTACCACGGCCATCCTCGGTGTGGGCGCCACCAAGCACCTCTCGGCCGTCCGCTGGGGAATCGCCGGCAACATTGTCACCGCCTGGGTGCTCACCTTCCCTGCCGCCGCACTCCTCGCCACCGTCGCCTACGTCATCATCCGGCCCCTGTACTAGGCACAGCTCGAGGCGGAATCACCTTCTCGAAGCCGCACCCTCCCACGACTGTCCTACGCTGGGAATGCACCCTCCGCGGAATGTGTCGCCCGAGAGCGACCGGAACGGAGTTACTCCGCATGCCCGAGGACAAGCCGGCGAAGGCTCGCACCCGCACCTCCCCAGGAACGACCGCAGACGCCGGCGCCTTCACCGAGGACGAACGCGCCGCCATGCGCGAATACGCGGCCGAGCGCAAGATCGCCGCGCGCCGCTCACCCGCGGCCCGGAAAGCCGAGGGAGAGAACGACGTGCTCGCCAAGATCGCGGAGATGCCGCAGCCCGACCGCGCCATCGCCGAGCGCCTGCACGTCCTCATCAAGGAGGCCGCGCCCCAGCTCGTGCCCCGCACCTGGTACGGGATGCCCGCCTACGCGCTCGATGGCAACGTGCTCTGCTTCTTCCAGAACGCGGCGAAGTTCAAGGCCCGCTACAGCACGCTCGGCTTCAACGACGCCGCACGCCTCGACGACGGCGCGATGTGGCCGACGTCCTACGCCCTGCTCGAGCTCACGCCCGTCGAGGAGGCCCGCATCACCGAGCTCGTGCGGAGGGCCTGCGCCACCGACTGATGGCCTTCCGTTACGTCGCGCGCGGCCACCGAGGCAGGTCGGGCTCCGGCCGGATCGCTCCCACGTCGTACGGTGTCCCCTGGTACACCGCGCCGATCCAGTTCCAGAACAGCAGGTGCGCGTTCGCCCGCCACATGTTCGGCGGCTCCCTCGAGGGGTCGTCACCCGGGAAGTAGTTGCACGGCAGCTGGATGTCGAGGCCCTCGCGAAGGTCGCGCTCGTACTCCTCCTTGAGCGTCGTCGCGTCGTACTCGAGGTGGTTGAACATGTACACCGCGCGCCGCCGCACGTCCTCCACGAGGCACAGCCCCGAGCCCTCGGACTCCGCGAGGATGTGCAAGCCCGGCACCTCCGGGATGTCCTCGCTGCGCACCTCGGTGTGACGCGAGACAGGGATCGGGAAGCGGTCGTTGAACCCCCGCAGCAATGGCGTATGCAGGCGCACAATCTCGTGCTCGAACACACCGAACCGCTTCCGGGGCAACTGGTACTTCGGCACGCCGTAGAAGTGCTGCAGCGCCGCCTGCGCACCCCAGCAGATGTAGAACGCGCTGTACACGTGCTCGAGCGACCAGTCGAGGATCTGCGTGAGCTCGTCCCAGTAGTCGACATCCTCGAACGGCAGCGTCTCGATGGGCGCACCGGTCACGATCAGCCCATCGAAGTACTCGTCCCGCACGTCCGCCCACGTCCGGTAGAACGTGAGCAGGTGGTCCTCTGGAGTGTTGCGCGTCTCGTGCGACGCCGTCTTGAGGAGCGTCATCTCCACCTGCAGCGGCGTCGATCCGACCAGCCTCGCGATCTGCGTCTCGGTCCGAATCTTGTTCGGCATGAGGTTCAACAGCGCGAGGCGGAGCGGGCGGATGTCCTGGCGAATTGCGTCCGACTCACGAATGACGTCGACGCCCTCCGCCTCGAGGACCGCACGCGCCGGCAGGTCGTTCGGGATCTTGATCGGCATCCCCGCTCCCTCGCCCGCTCCGCCCGCTCAGTCGGTTCGCTGCCTCGAGGTTAGCCCGCCTTCGCGAGTGCCTGCTCGAGGTCCGCGATGATCTCGTCGATATGCTCGATGCCCACCGACAGGCGCACGTAGCCGTCCGTCACGCCTGTCGCCAGCTGGTCCTCCGGCGAGAGCTGCGAGTGCGTCGTCGTCGCCGGGTGGATGGCGAGCGACCGAGCGTCGCCGATGTTCGCCACGTGGTAGAAGAGCTCCAGCGCATCGATGAAGCGGCGTCCTGCCTCGCGCCCGCCCTTGAGCTCGAACCCGACGAGTCCGCCGGCGCCGCCCGTGAGATAGGCATCCGCTCGACGTCGCTCCTCGCCCGTCTGCACGCTCGGGTGGATCACGTTCGCCACGTTCGCGTGCTTGCCGAGGTACTGCGCGACCGCCAGCGCGTTCGAGCAGTGGCGCTCCATCCGCAGCGGCAGCGTCTCGACACCCTGCAGGAACAGCCAGGCGTTGAAGGGACTCATCGCCGCACCCATGTCGCGCAGCAGTGTGGTGCGCGCCTTGAGGATGTACGCGATCGGACCGAGCGGCTTCACCGCCTGCGTCCACACCGCGCCGTGGTAGCTCGGGTCGGGCGTGTTCAGCAGCGGGAAGCGGTCGGCGTGTGCCTCCCAGTCGAACGTGCCGCCATCGATGAGCAGGCCGCCGATCGAAGTCCCGTGCCCGCCGATGTACTTCGTCGTCGAGTACATCACGATGCTCGCGCCGTGCTCGAGCGGTCGGCAGATCAGCGGCGCGGCCGTGTTGTCCACGATCAGCGGCACGCCGAGCGAGTTCCCGATGTCCGCCACCTCGCGGATGGGGAACGCGCGCAGCTTCGGATTCGGCAGCGTCTCCGCGTAGTACGCCCGGGTGCGCTCGTCGGTCGCGCGCGCGAACGCCTGCGGGTCCGCCGGATCCACGAACCGCACCTCGATGCCCATCGCCGGCATCGTGTTGGCGAACAGGTTCCACGTCCCCCCGTAGAGGTCCGTCGAGGACACCACGTTGTCCCCGGCCTGCGCGATGTTCTGAATCGACATCGCCGTCGCCGCCTGCCCCGACGCCAGCGCCAGCGCGCCCACGCCCCCCTCGAGGGCGGCGAGCCGGTCCTCGAGCACCGCGGTCGTCGGGTTCATGATCCGCGTGTAGATGTTCCCCAGTTCCTTCAGCGCGAACAGGTTCTCGGCGTGCTGCGTGTCGCGGAACTGGTAGCTCGTCGTCTGGTAGATCGGCACCGCCACGGCGCCGGTCGCCGGGTCGGCGCGATACCCGGCGTGCAGCGCCAGCGTCTCGGGGTGAGTGAAGTTCGGGGTCATGCTGCCCTCTCTGTGCGCGCATTACGTCGCTTCAACACGTGCGTCGTGGCGGCCTGCCCCGACTCGGAACGCGAATCGCAGGAACTGTAACGCCATGCACGGCCCTGCGTGACAGGCCTCTCGGGCATTCCGCCTTCGATCGCCGACCGCGGTGCATCGCGTTATCGAGGCGCGTCCATCATCGAGGCGTGTCGACGCTCGGTCGCCGGGGCGCGGGCGCGAGGATGAAGAACGCCGACCCTGCCACCGCCAGCGCCGCGAGGATGTCGAACCCGATCCGGTAGCTCCCGGTCTGGTCGTACACAAACCCCGCGATGATTGGTCCTGAGATGGTCCCGATGATGATCACCGCGTTCGAGACGCCCATGATCGTGGCGAACGACTCGCTCCCGAAGTAGTCCGCGCGCAGCGCCGCCATCTGGGGGCCGCGCAGGCCCCACGCCAGCCCGTGCACCACCGCCGCCACGAGGATCAGCGGCGTGCTCGCCACGTTCGCCAGCATCGCGATCGCGCCCGCGTGCGCGAACATGCACCCCACCGCCAGCCAGCGCTTGCTGTATCGATCACCGAACGGGCCGCCGAGGAGCGTTCCGATGAGGAACATCATCGGCAGCACCAGCGCCACCGTCGACGCGAACCCGAGTGTGTGCCCGAGTCCTTCCTTGAGATACGTGATCAGGTGCACGTTCAACGCCGACACGACAAAGAGCGCCGAGGCGTGCCCGAGCCCGACGAACCAGAACGCCCGCGTCCGCACCGCCTCGCCGAGGGTGAAGTCGCGCGTCCCCGGAGGCGGCGCATGCCGGCTTCGAGGTCGCTCCGCGAGGGGTGCGCTTGCGTCCTCGCCGTCCGGCCGCAGCCCCATGTCCGAGGGCCGCTCGCGGATCAGTTGCGACAGCGGCAACCCCACGACGAGGATGATCACCGCCGAGATCAGCGTGGTCGTCCGCCAGCCGTACGCCTCGATCAGTGCGACGGTCGCCCGGACGAGGATGCCCCCGATCGCGCCGCCTGCCGCCGTCAGCGCCAGCGCCGTCGCTCGACGCCGCTCGAACCACTGCACCGCCACCGAGGTCAGCGTGAGATAGCCGGACAGGCTCATCCCCAGCGCCATCAGCACGAACACCCCGAGGAACTGCGGCAGTGTCTGCACCCGGCTGAACAGCACGAACCCGCCGGCAAAGATGATCAGCCCCGCCCTCGCGAGGTTGCGCGCGCCCCAGCGGTTGTACATCCAGCCCTGGAACGGCCCGGTGATCCCGGACTCCATCTCGCGCAGCGACGCCGCGGCCGACAGCGACGTGGCGCTCCATCCGAAGTCGGCACGCAGCACCGCGACATACGCGCCGAACGCCTGCCCGAGCAGCGCTCCCGAGATCAGCTGGATGCCGGCCGCCGCCGCGACGATCCACCACCCGTAGAAGAGCTTCGTCCCACCTGCGCGTGCTGCTTCCGAGGGCATCGCGGCCGCCGAGGCGCCCACTTTCGCCACCGAGGGCTGCCCCGGTCCGGCGGTGGGAGTCGCTTCAGCGTCCGCCGTGCTGCTCACCGGCACAGGCGCTCCATCTCCTCGAGGGCTCGGGGTCTCGCAGTGTACGTCGCTCCCGCCGCACGGCCCACCGCGGCGGTGGCCCACCGCGGCGGTGGCCCACCCGATGCCCGCGCTCCGAGGCCAACGCACCCTCGGGGTAGGAACGCAAGGCTTTGCACCCTCCGAGCGCCCTATCGCGCCCGCCGCCCCGTGGCCGGGCACCGATTGGCGTCCGCCGCCCGAGGCCCCACACTGGATCCAGTCCCCGAGCGCTGCGCTCGCACACCTCCTCAAGGAGCTCGGATGCTCACGCTCGTCGACATCGGGATGCGCTTTGGCGGCCAGACCCTCTTCAAGGGCATCAACTGGCAGCTCGGTGCGCGCACCCACTACGGCCTCGTCGGCTCCAACGGCGCAGGCAAGTCGACGCTCTTCCGGATCATGTCCGGCGAGCTCCCGCCGGACGAGGGCTCGGTGGGCCGCATCGGCGGGCTCACGATCGGCACACTGGGGCAGGACCACTTCCGCCTCGACAGCGCCATGGCCCTCGACGTGGTCCTCATGGGACGCCCCGCGCTCTGGGCCGCCCGCGACGAGCAGCGCGCACTCCTCGAGGCGCCGCACTCCGACGCCCGCTCCGGCGAACGCCTCGCCGAACTGGAGCACGAGATCGAGGCCCTCCACGGCTACAGCGCGGACGCCGAGGCGGCCACGCTCCTCACCGGCCTCGGCGTCGACGAGTCGCAGCACGTCTTCCGCATGAGCCAGCTCTCCGGCGGCTACCGCCTGCGCGTCCTCCTCGCGCAGGTCCTCTTCTCGCAGCCCGACCTCCTCCTCCTCGACGAGCCCACGAACCACCTCGACCTCGCCTCGATTCGCTGGCTCGAGGGCTACCTGCGCAACCTCAACTCGTCGTTCGTCGTCATCTCCCACGACCGCCACTTCCTTAACGCGGTCTGCAACGTCATCGCCGACCTCGATTACCAGGAGCTGCGCCTCTACACCGGCAACTACGACGCCTTCGAGGCCGCCAAGGAGCTCGCCGTCGCCCAGCGCGAGGCCGACGCCGCCCGCACCGAGGCGAAGGTGGAGGAGCTGCAGGAGTTCATCGACCGCTTCCGCGCCAAGGCCACCAAGGCTCGCCAGGCCTCGGCCCGCAAGAAGCAGGTCGAAAAGATCGAACTGCCCGAGATCAAGCGCTCATCGAGGCGCGCACCCGCCTTCGCCTTCGGCATCGTGCGCCCCTCGGGCCGCGAGGTGCTGAAGATCGCGCACCTCTCGAAGTCCTTCGGCGACCGGCAGGTCCTGCGCGACGTCGGCTTCACCGTCGAGCGCGGCGACCGCGTCGCGATCGTCGGCCCGAACGGCATCGGCAAGTCGACCCTGCTCAAGCTCATCCTCGGTCACCTCGAGGCGGACGCCGGCACCATCACACTCGGCCACGAGGTGCACCCGGGCTACTTCGCCCAGGATCACGCCGAGCTCCTCAGCGGCGAGGTCACCGCCTTCCAGTGGATGTCCGGCGCGGGCGGCACCAGCGAGCTCTCCGCCATCCGAGGCATGCTCGGGCGCGTCCTCCTCGGCGGCGACGACTCCGACAAGAACGTCGCCGACCTCAGCGGCGGCGAATCATCGAGGCTGATCCTCGGCGCGCTCATGCTGCGCAAGCCCAACCTGCTCATCCTCGACGAGCCCACCAACCACCTGGATCTCGAGTCGCGCGAGGCGCTGATGCAGGCGCTCGTGCGCTATCCGGGCACGCTCCTGTTCGTCAGCCACGACCGCAACTTTGTGAGCACAGTGGGCACGCGCGTCCTCGCGATCAGCGCCACAGGCGTCGAGGACTTCCGCGGCACTTACGAGGAATACCTGGCCCGCGAGGGCGAGGACTTCCTCGTCGCCGCCTCGAACAGCGCGCGTCGCACGCCGGCCAAGGCTGCCGTCACCAGCGCGCAGGACTACGCCGAGCGCAAGGACCGACGCGCCACCGAGGCCCGCCTGAAGCGCGACGTCGATCGGCTCGAGCGCTCGATCGCGGACATCGAGGCCGCGCTCGCCCTCCTCGACCGCGAGCTCGCGAACCCCGCGTACTACCAGCGCGCCGACCGCACGCGCCTCACCGAGGACGTGCGCCGCCAGGACGACCTGAAGGCGCAGCTCGCCCGCGCGATGTCCGACTGGGAGGCCGCCACCCTCGAGGCCGAGGCGATGGGCGTCGTCTGAGCCGGCACCCCTCACCCTGCCCTCTCCCAGCGTGAGAGGGTTCAGACGCGATGGGACAACGTTCCGGCACCCTCGCCCTCTGGAAGAGGGACGGGGTGAGGGCTCCCGCTGAGAACCTCTCCACGTACGTCATCGAGCTGTCGGCACCCTCCCCCGCTGGGAGAGGGCTGGGGTAGGGGTTCATGGACGCTCGCACGCCGCATCGATAGGATGGCGTCGAGATTGCTGGTCGAAGCCCGTCAGGGCGAAGCGGCGTGCCCGCGCACGCGTGCCACAAGTACACATGGGCCTCGGAGGTCAGCCGGTGCCGTTCGTCATCACGCAGCCCTGTATCGACACCACGGACCAGTCCTGCGTCGAGGTCTGCCCCGTCGACTGCATCCACTTCGAGTCCGGCGCCGACCGCATGCTCTACATCAACCCCGCCGAGTGCATCGACTGCGGTGCCTGCGAGCCCGCCTGTCCCGTCAGCGCCATCTTCCCCGAGGCCGACGTGCCTGCCGACCAGCAGGTCTTCACGGGCATCAACGCCCAGTGGTACTCAGACCCCGCAGGCGCCCGCAACGAGGTACAGAAGCTCGCCGGAGGCGCCGCCGCTCCCGCGGCCACCACTGCCGCCCCCGCGGCATCGAGCGAAGGCGCCGCAGCTCCCGCTGCCGCCGAGGGCGCACCGGTGGCCGCCGCAGCCGCTCCCGCCGCCGCGGCTCCGCGCGCGCGTCGCGCCCCGCAGGCGATCGCCGCCCAGATCGAGGCGCCTCCGCTGCCCGTGATCCCGGAGCTCCCGCCCTACCTCACCCCGATGTCGCTGATCGGCATCGTCGGCATCGCCGCGATCTTCTTCGTCGCCGTCGTCCTCATCCCCGGTCCAACGGTCCTTGAGTACAAGCCGCTCCACTTCAAGCTCGGCGCGACCGTCCTGGCGGCGATTCCGCTGCTGCTGCCGTTCCTCGTCATCTTCCTCCGCGGCGAGTGGCGCGCGATGGCCGCCTTCTCCGCGAAGGGCCCCCGCCGCACCAGCACCTGGCGCGTCGAGTCGCCGTGGCGCCGCTCCGAGGAGATGCGCCGCTTCACCCTCGAAAAGACCGTCCAGCGTATCGCCCAGGATCGCTACGGCTTCCCCAACATGGCCCAGCCCGGCCTCCGCACGCACATCAACCTCCCGACGCCCTCCATGGCGCTCGAGTTCAGCGGCGAGAAGGTCTGGCCCGACATCGTGGTCACCTCCTACCCCGGCAACAAGCCCGCGATGGTGGTGCAGGTCGAGACCCGGGAGACCCTGACCCGCGAGCAGGCCCTCTACGTCTGGTCGCGCCTCGAGAACGAGCAGGCTCCCCTCGATGTCTACGTCCCCGCCGGGCTCGCCGCCCGCGCCAAGGACTACGCCCGCGCCGCCGGGATCAAGCACATCCGATTCCGCACCTTCCGCTGGCAGCCGTTCGGCATGGTCGTCCACGAAGTCTAGCCCCGCAGCCCGAGGCTGACCGCGCACTGACCATCCCATCGGCTCACCGCCGATGTAGGGGTATGCCGTCCCCACCGCGGGGGCATTCCCCGAGGACGTTCTTCCCTCGCCCCCCGACGATCAGGCGGAGCCCCGACCTCGGGCGCTCTCGCACGCGCAGCCGGGGAGACATCGCATGCACCTGTCGATTCGCACGAAGTTGTTGGGGGGCTTCGCGCTCGTCAGCATCCTGTTCGTCGGCGCCCTCGTCCTCACCGCGGTCGCCGCGGCGAAGCACGACACCGCCACCCGCCGACTGACCAACGAGCTCTACCCTGCCCGCGCGTCCGCTGCAGGCATCCCCGCCGCCGTCCGCGCCGCCGACGACGATGGCGCATGGATGATCCTCACTCCCGACAGCGGGCAGCAGGCCGAGATGCTCGCCACGTACCGAGTGCAGACCGAGCGCGTCGCCACCGCAGTGGCGGACGCCCGCACGCGCGCCTTCAATGACGCACAGCGGGACGCCCTCGCCCAATTCGACACGTTCTGGTCGGGCGCCGACGGTTACCTCGCGGGCAACGAGGTGGCGTTCGGCCTCAAGCAGGCCGGCCGCGACGAAGAAGCCCGCGCCCTGTACGTCTCCATCCCGTTCGTCCCCAGCCTCGACGCCGCACAGACCTACATCAACGAGGTCGACGCCGAGATCGAGCGCGTCCAGACCGCCGCCGATGCCGCCGAGGCCCAGGCGCAGCGCATCACCATCGCCATGGGCGTCCTCGCCACCGTCCTCGCCGCCGGAACCGGATTCTGGATCTCCCGGGGCGTCTCCCGCGGGGTCACCCAGATGAAGCGCGCCGCCGAGGGCATCGCCCAGGGCGACCTCGTCCAGGACATCCACGTCACCTCGAAGGACGAGATCGGCGACATGGCCGCCTCCTTCGAGCGCATGATCGACTTCCTCTCCCGCGCCATCGGCGGAGTCCGCGAGACCGCCGAGGGCCTCGAGGCACAGAAGACCCAGCTCTCCACCGTCGCCGCCGAGGCCGAAGAAGCCACCGAGGCGGTCGCAAAGGGCGCCGACGAGGTCGCACGCGCCGCATCCGAGGTCGCCACTACGACCACCCAGCTCGCCGACGGCGCGACCCAGCAGTCCGCCGGTGTCCAGAACGTCAACCGCTCCGTCGACGAGCTGACCAACGCCATCGGCCAGGTGGCCGCCGGCGCTGCCGAGCAGACCACCTCCATCACCGAGGTCACCACCGCGTCCGAGCAGGTCGCGCAGTCCGCCCGCGAAGTCGCTACCCGTGCCGAGGAGGCCGAGGCCGAGGCCCAGAACGCCGCCGGCATCGCCCAGGAGGGCGCGGTCTCGGTCAACCGAACCGTCAACGGCATCGAGCGCATCCAGGCCGCTCTCGCCACGGCCTCCGAGCAGGTCGCCTCCCTCGGCTCCCGCTCCGAGGAGATCGGGAAGATCGTCGCGGTCATCGACGACATCGCCGCCCAGACAAACCTCCTCGCGCTCAACGCCGCCATCGAGGCCGCGCGCGCAGGCGACCAGGGGCGCGGCTTCGCCGTCGTCGCAGACGAGGTGCGTCAGCTCGCCGAGCGCGTCGCCAATGCCACCAAGGAGATCGCCTCGCTCATCGAGGGCGTCCAGTCCGGCGTCGACTCCACCGTCGCCGCCATGCAGCAGGGCACCCAGGAGATGAGCGCGGGCACCGCCGCCGCCGCCGAGGCCGGCGAGGCCCTCGAGCGCGTCCTCGGCGCCTCACGCCAGGTCTCGAGCCAGATCTCGCAGATCACCCGCGCCGCCGCCAGCATGCGCGAGGCCGGCGAGAAGATGGCCCGCCGCATCGAGGACATCCGCGGCGTCGTGGAGCAGAACTCCAGCGCCACCACCGAGATGGAGGCCACCGCCTCCTCGGTCGCCGACTCCGTCAGCGCTATCGCCGCCGTCGCCGAGCAGAACTCCGCTGCCACCGAGCAGGTCTCGGCCAGCACCGAGCAGATGGCAGCCAGCGCCGAGGAGATGACGGCCTCGGCCACCACCCTCCGCCGCCAGGTCAGCGACGTCGCCGCCGCCTCCCTCGAGCTCGGCAAGATGGCGACCAACCTCACCGAACAGGTCGCCTCGTTCAAACTGAGGGACGCGACCACCGAAACGCCACCGCCACTCACGAGGGAGTTCCGCACCGCGAGCGGCCTGCGCGTCGCACGCTACGGCTGGGACGACCGGCACGACCAGGCCGAGGCGGCGTAAGTCGACCGCCCGACCCATCGGACAGCGGAAGGACCCCCGATGACCGAGCGCGTGCACGACGCACTCTCGACCCGCTATAGCCGACGCGTGTTCGGTCAGCGGGCCACGCGCTGGTCCCTCGCAGGCACGGTCGCGCTGATCGCCGCCGCCTGCGGCTCCGGCGTCACCCCCGAGGACCTCACCGCCGTCCGGGACGAGCTCAACTCGCTCAAGACCGACATGCGCAAGCTCCAGAACGCCTCGGGCGTCGCCTCGAAGGAGACTGCCGCCGCCCACGGAGAGCCCGCCTCGAACGCACCCGCCGGTGGAGTTCCTGCCGACGCGCACGCCGCGTCCTCAGTCGCGCCGGCTCCCGGGGCGCCTACCGCCGATGCGCACGCCGCCGCTCCCGGGGCGCACTGGAGCTACGAGGGCGCCACCGGCCCCGAGGGCTGGGCCCACCTCGCGCCTGAGAACGCGATCTGCGCCACCGGCTCCACGCAGTCCCCCATCGACATCTCCTTCACGCAGCAGGTCGCGGGCGGACGGACCGTCTTCCGATGGAACCCCAACTCGCCTCTGTCGGTGGTCAACAACGGCCACACGATCCAGGCCAACCTCGACAGGGGCAGCACAATCGAGATCGACGGCACGCCCTACGACCTCCTGCAGTTCCACTTCCATGCTCCCTCGGAGCACACCATCGAGGGCAGGCAGGCCGCGATGGAGACGCACTTCGTCCACAAGAACGGGAGGGGCGACCTCGCCGTCATCGGCGTTCTCCACGCCCTCGGCCAGGACAACAGTGCGCTCGCCCCGATCTGGACCGCCCTCCCGAAGAACGAGGGCGACAAGCGCGCGGTCCCCAGCTTCGACCTCCTCAGCGTCCTCCCCGGCAACCGCCAGATGTTCCGCTACTCGGGCTCCCTCACCACGCCGCCCTGCTCCGAGGGCGTGCGCTGGCACGTCATGCAGTCGCCGACGACCGTCTCCCAGCAGCAGGTGTCGGCCTTCCTCGAGCTCTTCAAGGGCGGCAACGCTCGCCCCATCCAGCCTCTCAAGGCGCGCGACATCCTGAAGGAAGCTGCCTAGCCCGCCACACCGGCCTCCGAGGACGGGCGCACGGCGGTGCGCCCCGGCCGCGCCTGCACCGAGGACACACCGACCTCAGACCACCAGCGGCACCTCGACCGACTTCCGGTGCACGCGCGAGGCGAGATCGGGGCGCGAGGGCCGCAGGCCCACAGAGAGAGAAGCGTGGGCGGGTGGGTCCGCCGAGCGGAGCGCGACCTCAGCTCCGCGGACGCCCGCGGGCGCGAGCTATCGACCTCACAGCGCCGGCAGCACCTCGACCACCTCGGTCGTGATCGTCCCGTCCTCGATCGTCAGCCATGCCGCCGTGCACGGCACAAGGAAGCTCGGGTACCCCTGCCCCCCGTTGAGGTAGTGCACCCCGTCGATGACCTCGTCGATGGGATAGTGCGTGTGGCCGTAGAGGACGACATCCACGCCCTCGGGGAAGTCGCCCAGCAGCACATCGGAGGGGAACTCCGGCCCCGCCCACGAGGGGTGCGTCACGCCGATGCGCACGCCGTCCACCTCGAAGCGCTCGCGGTACGGCAGCCCCTGACGCAGCTCCACCGGATCCGAGTTGCCGTGGACCACGAACGCGCGCTTCGCCGCTGCCCTGAACCCGTCCGACACCTCGAACCGCACGATGTCGCCGCAGTGGACCGCGATGTCCGCCTCCGCCACCATCGCCTGGATCGGCGCCGGGACGTCCTCCCAGCGGTACACGTGCGTGTCACCAATCACCAGGATCCGAGTCTTCGCCATGGGCCGCATCATCGCGGCTGACCCGGTGCTCGGCCAAGCCCCGCACCCGGCAATCCGAGCACGTGCGTGGTCTGTGCGCCCCCTCGTGAGGCCGAGGGCGACTCAGGCGCTCGGCATCCCGTCGGGAAACCGGTCTGGAACAAGCCCCAGTTCGATGCCGTGCTCGAGAAATGCCTTCGCGCCCGCGAGCACGAACGCGAATCCCTCCGTGGCGCCGAGTGCGGTCGCGATCGCCTCCTCATCGGTCCCCGGAAAGCCTCGGTTCGTGACGGTCACGAAGGTCGTGCCATCGTCGCGCGCCCGAAAGGTCCACTCGATCGGCGTCGGAGTGCCGTAGGCGTTCCACTCCACGAGGATGCGCGTGTTCGGCTCGACGGCCCGCACGAGGACGTCCACGGAGAAGCCGTAGCTCTCCCATGTCCACGTGACCGAGCGTTCGGCCTCCAGCCTGGCGCTCCCCGCGCTGAACCAGAACTTCGACGTGATCTCCGGATTCACGAACGCCTCGAACACGTCCGCAGCAGGTCTCCGGATGAGCATCTCGACAGAGGCGGTCGGGGGTGTGTTCATGCCGATAGCTTCGGGGCGTGGGTGCGACGGTTCAACCGCACCCCTGTCCCGCTCGATGTCCCTCGCGCTCTTCTCGACGTCCCCGGTGGCGCCACGCGACGAGGCTGAACGGCCGCCGTTTCCAGGCGAAATCGGCCATCAGTCAAGATCCGCATCTGGCGGGGACGCACGACCGAAATCAATCAACGGCGGAGCGACCGGAAGCGCCACGGCCCACCTCGGCTCGCGTCGGATTGCCTCACTCAGCCGCGAAACGTAGGCTCCTCGCAAGGGAGGGTCCGGCGATGGAGCGACACTTTACCGTGAGCGGCTTCGTCAGCGAGGGCGGGCGCACCGCCCTCCACTGGCACCGCCTCGGGCTGTGGCTTCCGCCCGGCGGGCACATCGAGGCGGACGAGGACCCGATCCAGGCCGTGCGTCGCGAGGTCCTCGAAGAGACCGGCATCGAGGTGGACGTGCTCGGCTGGACGGCACTCGGAATCACCGAGCCGCCGCAGCTCCCGCCGCCCGTCACCATCGGCGTGTACGACATCGAGCGCGACGGCGGCACCTCGACGCCGCACCAGCACATCGACTTCGTCTACTTCACCCGGCCCGTCGCCGGGGCCGCCCTCGAGCTCCCCCCCTCCGACGGCTGGACGTGGGTCTCCGAGGACGCCCTGCGCGAGGCCTCGGAGCTGGCGCCGCCCGACGGGCCCCCGACCGCGATCCCCGATGACGTGCGTCGCCTCGGGCTCGCCGCTATCGCCGCCGCGCAGGACTCCAGATGAATCGCACCGGAACGGCCGCCTGATGCTCTCGATCCAGACGCTCCGCGAGCGCACCGACGAAGTACGCCGCTCCCTCGCCAACCGGAAGTCGGACGCGCCGCTCGACCGCATCCTTGAACTCGACTCGGACCGCCGTTCGCTGCTCCAGGAAGTCGAGGCGATGCGCGCCGAGCGGAACACCGCGAGCAAGGCGATCGGCGGCGCCAAGGACCCCGACGAGCGCGCGCGCCTGATCGAGGCCCAGCGCGCCGTCGGCGGACGACTCGATGACCTCGAGGGGCGCCTGCGCGGCGTCGACACCGAATTGGACGCGCTGCTGCTGCAGGGGCCCAACCTGCCACACCCCGACGTCCCCGTGGGCCTCGAGGAGGACGCCGTCATCGTGATCGAGGGCGAGGGCACTGCCTGGGAGCGGCGCCCCGAGCCGCCTCGACGCGTCGCCGACGAGCCCACGCCCGTCATTGAGCCCGGCAGGCGGCCGCACTGGGAGATCGGCGAGCGCCTCGGCCTCATCGACTTCGCGCGCGGCACCAAGCTCGCCGGCTCGGCGTTCTACCTCCTGCGCGGCGACGGCGCGAGGCTCCAGCGCGCCCTTATCGCGTGGATGCTCGACCTCCACCGCGCGCGCGGCTACGAGGAGGTGTACCCGCAGGCGCTGGTGCGCCCCGAGAGCCTGGTCTGCACGGGCCAGCTGCCGAAGTTCGCCGACACCATGTTCCACCTCGAGGGGACCGACCTCTGGCTGATTCCCACTGCCGAGGTGCCCGTCACCAACATGTACCGCGACGAGATCCTCAACGAGGCCGACCTGCCGCTGCGTTACTGCGCGTACTCGCCCTCGTTCCGTCGCGAGCAGTTCGGCGCCGGGCGAGAGGTGCGCGGGATCAAGCGCGGCTACCAGTTCGACAAGGTCGAGCTGGTGCGCTTCACGCCCGAGGGCGCGTCGTGGGCCGCGCTCGAGGAGCTGCTCGACGACGCCTTCGAGGTCGTGCGCCGCCTCGGGTTCCGCTTCCGCGTGATCCGCCTCGCGACGACCGACCTCACCTTCTCCGCCGCGATGACCTACGACATCGAGGTGCGCGCCGGGCGCCGGCGAGTGGCTCGAGGTGTCCTCGGTCTCCAACTTCGAGGGCTTCCAGGCGCGCCGCGCGAACCTGCGCTACCGCGACGCGGGAGGGACGGTCCGCCATCTCCACACCCTGAACGGCTCCGGCACCGCGCTGCCTCGAGTGCTCGCCACGCCCTCGAGCAGTACGCGCTCGGAGGACGGAACCATCGAGGTGCCCGCGCCCCTTCGCCCCTACCTCGGCGGCCAGACCTCGATTGGCCCGCGAACATTCAAGTAGTGCCGCCTGAGGCTTGACCCTGTTCGCACGCCTGTTCTACATTGCTCCTGTTCGGAACGCACATGCGTTCTACGGGTCGCAGCCCCCGCTGCGGCCGGTCACCGCAGGAGGTGCTTCATGCTTCTCGTCCTGGTCCTCGGCGCCATGCTCGGCGCGGTGAGTGTCATCCTGACGCAGCAGTGGAGCGACTCGGTTCTGGTGCCGCCGGCGGAGCGTGCTGCGCTGCCGCGGCCGAGGTTCACCCGCCCTCGGGGTGTCGCGAGCGCTCCGACCGAGCTCTCGCCACGCCTCGGGGGCCGGCGAGCCGCCTGATCGGCACCACCTCGAGGTGACGCGCTCGCCGCCGGTGGCGGGGTGAGCGAGCGCGTATCATCGGCTCGTGATCACCGACTGCAATCGGAGCCTCGCGTGATGGCCCCGTTCCCGGACGACCGAACGCCGATCGCGGTGCGGCTGCTCCTCGATGCGATGTCCGAGTTCGGACGCCACATCGAGAACGTGCCGCCGCCGGGTCGTGGGGGCGCGATCGGACGGCTGAGTCCCGCCTCGTGGACCGCCGCGCACGGGGCGTCGAAGCTCGACCACTGGATCAACGCCTACGCCACCGGGGATGAGCGCGACCCCTGGTGCGCCGCCTTCGACGCCGAACCATCCTCGAGGCCGGTCGGGTTCACCGAGGCCCAGGCCACTTACGAGCGCGTGCGCGAGCGCGCCGCGCGCGCCCTCGAGGGCATCGATCGTGCCGCGCTCGCCCGCGTGGCGCCCGCGCGGCGTGGCTCCTTCCTCGAGGGGCAGCGCGTCGGCGACCTCCTGCTGCGCGCCGTGGCGCACCTGTTCGCTCACTGCGGTGAGCTGTCGGTGGCGTCGTCGCTGCTGCGGCGAGCGGACCTCGGACTGCCGGGACCGATGTCGAACGCGTACGGTGCACCCCTCGACGGCGACGCGGCTGGGGGGCCCGCGCCGCTCCTCGTGCGGTTCGTGCTCGACGCGCGGGAGGCGTTCGCGACCGTGGCCGCCTCGGTGCCGGTACCCGCGCAACGAGGCGCGTTCGACCGCGTGAACGCAGGCGGGTGGATCGTGGCACACATCGCGGAGCAGGAAGACCAGTACTGGAGCGTCCACGCCCAGGGCCTCGAGGCCGATCCGTGGCTTGCCTCGGCGCGCGTGCGGTTCGGCGACCCCGCCTCGGCGCCCGCATACGGCGAGGCGCTCGACGCGTTACGCGCGGCCACCGAGCGCGGCACGCCCTACCTCGAGGGGCTGACGGCGGAGCACCTCGGCGACGTGCTGCGCACGTCTCGGATGCCCGGGCGCGGTGCGCAGCGCGCGCAGGATCTGCTCGTGTTGCAGGCGCCCCACCTGTACGCGCTCGCCGGTGAGCTGGCCGCGATCGGGTCGCTCGCCGGTGGCGAGGATCCCGAGCTGCCGATGACGATGCGCCACACGATCCTGCCGTTGGTGGAGCGCACGGCGTGACCGGGGACGCGCTCCGAATCGTGACCGGGTCCGTGTACCATCCGCCCGAGGAAGCCTATCCGCGCCTGCTCGTCATGCGGCGCTGGCCTCGAGGGGTGGCAAAGGGCGCGGTCGATCAGTGGGAGCGCGAGCTCGCCCCAACGAACGACCTGCTGGACGCGTACCAGAAGGAGGGGCTCCCCTGGGACGAGCTGGCCTCGAAGTACCGCGCGCAGGTCGAGGCGCGCCCGGAGCTGCTCGACTGGGTGGCGCGCATGGCCGCGACGACCGGGGTCGTGCTCCTCTGCAGCTCGCACGAGCCATGCCATCGGGACGTCCTGGCCGAGGTCGTGCGCGACTACGCCTCGGGCGGCACGCCTGCCTCGAAGGGTGCATAGCCACCGGAGAATGAGCGAGGAGGATCGCGCCATGACACTGCCCGAGGCCCTCAAGATCGTGCCGCCCGCCGCTCCCCTCCGGGCGCGCATGACGGTGCCGGGGTCGAAGAGCGAGACCAACCGCGCGCTCATCCTGGCAGCGCACGCGCACGGCACGATCACGCTGCGGGGCGCACTCTGGTCCGACGACACGCAGGTGATGGTGGAGGCGCTGCGCGCGCTCGGCCTCGACGTGCGCGTCGAGGACGACCCCGCCGAGCCCTCGAACTGCACGATCGAGGTCAGCGGCGGCGGGCGGATCGCCGATGGCGGCTCGCTCGATGCACCACTCGAGTTGTTCGTCGGCAGCGCGGGGACGGCGGCGCGCTTCCTGACCGCGTTCGTCGCCCTCGGGAAGGGCGCCTACCGGCTGAGCGGCAGCCCTCGGATGCACGAGCGGCCCCAGTCGGCGCTCTTCGCCGCCCTGCGCCAGCTCGGATACCACGTCGATGCGCCGGGCGACCACCTGCCCGCGATCGTGGTGGGCGACGGTCCGAGGCCGGGCGCGTGCGACGTGAGCGTCGCCGAGAGCTCGCAGTTCGCCTCGGCGTTGCTGCTCTCATCGAGGCCCGGCGGATGGCAGGTGCGCGTCACCGACGCCAACGCCGACGAGTCCCCCTACGTGACCATGACCGAGCAGATGCTCGGCGTGTTCCCCGTGGCGGGTGAGTACGCCATCGAGGGCGACACCTCGAGCGCGAGCTACTTCATCGGCGCCAACCTCGCGGCGCGGCTCCGAGGCGACGGGCCGGCGCCCGTCGTCGTGGCCAACTGGCCGTCCTCGGGCTGGCAGTTCGACCAGCGCTACGCCGCCTACTGCAACGCGGCCGCCGAGGGGCGCGCTCCCGAGGTGGTGTCGCGACTCACCGACCTCGCCGACTCGATCATGACGGCGATCACGCTTGCGCCGCTGCTCGACCGACCGACGCGGTTCGTGGACCTCGGCAGGCTGCGCGTGCAGGAGTGCGACCGCGTCGAGGCGCTGTACGAGGGGCTGACGCGATGCGGCGCGCACGTCGAGGTGGACGGCGACACGCTCCTTGTGCACCCCACGTCCAGTTCGGCGCTGCACGGCGCGACCATCGAGACCTACGACGACCACCGCGTCGCGATGTGCTTCGCCACGCTGGGGCTGTTCGTGCCGGGCATGCGGATCCTCAACCCCTCGTGCGTGTCGAAGACGTTTCCCGACTTCTGGGCGAAGCTCGCGGCGCCGATGCCGAACGGGCTGGGCGCCACGCTGCGCGCCGCCTCGGACGGGCACGTGCTCGACCTCGGAGAGCGCCGGGACTGACGGTCGGCGCTATCGAACCATCCCTCGAGCGGCCCACGCGTGAGCATCGAGGGTGAACGGGCCGTTCGAGGGCAGCAGCGAGCGGCACCCCTCGCGCAGGGCACTCACCTGCTGCGGATCGAGCGTGGCGACGTGTACACTACACCCGCGGGCCCCACGCGCAACGTGAAGGGATGCCACCACGCATCGAAGGAAGCGAACTCGCACGTGACCGGGATCGCAACCGCCTCTACCGCCTCGAGGTTCGCCGCAGCGAACAACGCGGCGAGCGCTCCCTCGCGGGCGCCCGCTCGGTCGGACTCCTGATCGACGTCGGGATCGAGGGCGCGTGCGGCCTCCCAGAACGGACCGAGCGGCCCTCGCGCGCCGCCGTAGTCCCACACGCACGCGGCGACGACGCCGCCCGGGCGCGTGACTCGCGCCATCTCCCCGAGCCCGGCGACGGGGTCGAGCATGAAGTGGACCACCAGCTGCGCCATCGCCACGTCGAATGTGGCGTCGGGAAACGGCAGGTCCTCGGCGCTCGCGTCACGGACGTCAACGCCGGGCAGGCGGTTCCGCGTCGCGTGGACGAAGTCAGGCGTGGGGTCGATCGCCGAGACGGACGCGGCCCCCAGCCGCCGGGCAAGCTCGGCGGTCAGCGCGCCGGGGCCGCATCCCACATCGAGGACGCGGTGCCGCCCCTCGCCGGCCTCCACGCCGGCGAAATCGGCAAAGGGGGGAGCGAGGCGCTCGGACCAGCCCCCCATGTACTCGTTGTAGGCCCGGGCGCCGGGAAAGAACGTCGTCACTGGCGCGCCCCTGATGCGGGCGTGGCTCGGGCGACCTCGGCGTCGCGCGGACGGCAAGGTCGCCACGTGCTCGCGACTCGCTAGCGGAACGGCCCCTTGAGCGGGATGCCGGCCGCGTGCAGCACGATCTTGTCGAAGAGGATGTTGCCCGTGTAGGTGGGCGGCTGCTGGCAGATCCAGACGGTGGCCTGCCCCATGTCGTCGGCGGTCTCGAAGTTCAGGTCCGGGTTCTCGCGGCTGTTGGAGGCCATGCGGTTGCCCGGCGTGCGCACGCCGGTGTCGGGCGAGAGCACGTTCACCGAGATGTTCTCCGCCTGGTACATCGCCGCCATGCGCTGCGAGAAGTGCTCGAGGCCGATCTTTTCGCCGCCGTAGAAGATGTCGCCGCCGCGTTTCTGCTGGTCCTCGGTGTAGGGGCCGGGGCCGAGGGGGAACGCGCCGCGCGAGGAGATGTTGATGATGTGGCCCCCGCCGGCCTTGCGCATCTCGGGGACCGCGTAACGCATCGCAAGGATGTACGAGCGGACGTTCACCTCGAGACTGAGGTTGATGTGGCGCTCCTCGACGGTCTCGAGGTTGCCGGGGACGAAGATGGCGGCGTTGTTCACGAGGATGTCGAAGCGCCCGTAGGCATCAACGACGCTCTTGATCGCGTTCTGGATGCTCTCGGACTGGCGCATGTCGAGGACGACCGGCATGCCGTCGCCGCCCGCGTCCTTGATCTCCTGGACCACCGAGTGGATCGTCCCCGGCAGGCGCGGGTCACGCTGCTGCTCGGTGCGCGCGCCGACGGCGACCTTCGCGCCCGCAGCGCCGAGGTACTTCGCGATGTCGGCGCCGATGCCGCGGCTCGCGCCGGCGACGAGCGCCACCTTCCCGTCGAGTGCTCCCATTCATGCACCCCCTTTCCTGCGTGCTACTCGGTTCATTCGGATCGTTCCGCTCATTCGTCCTCGAGGGCTGCGTTCGACTCGATGTCGGCAGACTCGACGGCGGTGTGTGTGGCGCCCAGCGCGTGCGTGCCGCCGGTGCGAATGTCCTCGGCGGCCTGCTGCACGGCGCGGATGATCTTGTCGTAGCCGGTGCAGCGACAGAGGTTGCCCGCGAGCCAGAAGCGGATCTCCTCCTCGGAGGGCGCGGGATTCGCGTCGAGCAGCGCCTTCGAGGCGACCACGAAGCCCGGCGTGCAGATCCCGCACTGGAGGGCGGCCTGCTCGAGGAAGGCCTGCTACACGGGGTGCAGCGCCTCGGCGGCGGCCAGCCCCTCGACGGTGGTGATGGTCGAACCCTCGACCTCGGCGGCCATGACGAGGCAGGAGTTCACGAGGCGACCATCGAGGATCACGGAGCAGGCGCCGCAGTTGCCGTTGTTACATCCCTCCTTCGACCCCGTCAGCGCGAGGCGTTCGCGCAGGGCCTCGAGAAGCGAGTCGCGCGACGACGAGAGCCACGACCGCTCGTCGCCGTTGATCGTGGCGCTGACGACGATGCGCTCGTCGGACGAGATCCCGGTGGTCACTTCGGTGCCTCCTCGCCGCGAGCGCGCGCGGCCGCCGTTCGGAGCACGCGCCCCATGAGCACGCCTGCGAGGCGTCGGCGCTGGTCCTCGGAGCCCCGCATGTCGGAGATCGGGCGGGCGGCTGCCGAGGCGGCAGCGCTCGCGCGATCGATGGCGGCGTCGTCGAGCGGATGCCCGACGAGCCCCGCGGCCACATCGGTCAGGGCGAGCGGCGTCGGAGCGACCGCACCGAGGGCGAGTCGCGCGTCGGTGACCGTGTCGCCCTCGAGGGCGAGGTACGCCGCCGCGTTGACGACGGCGATGTCCATCTCGTTGCGCGGGATGAAGCGCTCCCACGCTGCACCGCTGCCCGGAGCCGGCGGCGGGAAGTGGAGCGAGATGATGAACTCACCGGGCTCGAGGGCTGAGCGCCCGGGCCCGGTACAGAACTCGGCGACGGCCACCTCGCGACGCCCGTTCGGCCCCGCGATTCGCGCCATCCCGCCGAGGGCAATCATCGCCGGAATCGAGTCGGCGGCGGGTGAGGCGTTGGCAAGGTTCCCGCCGAGGCTCGCGCGGCCCTGGACCGCGGTCCCACCGATCGAATGTGCCGCCTCGACGAGGGCCGGGTAGCGGCGCCGGACCTCGGCGTTGCCATAGACCGCATAGAGCGGCGTCGCAGCGCCGACATCGAGGCCGTCCGGTCCGATCGCCAGCGCCGTCAACTCGGGGATGCGCTTCACATCGACGAGCAGCCGCACCTCGCGACGTCGCTCGCGCGCCTGCACGATGACGTCGGTGCCGCCCGCGAGCACACGCGCGGTTTCGCCGCCGTCGCGCAGCATCTGCACGGCGTCGGCGACCGACGAGGCGCGTGCGTACCTCAGAGCCTGCATCCGCACTCCATCCAGCGGTGGCGGTCCGGTGTTTCGGCGTGGCATGTCGACATGCCCTCGACGCCGCGGGCCATTATGCCACGCCTCGCAAATGGCGCCGTCCCGGGAACGTTCTCCGGGAGTCCTCCTTGAGCCCTCCGCAATCGATTCACAATCGGCCGCCACGATAGGAGGCGTCGAAGGGCTCACGAAAGGAGCTGGCAAATGCGTTGGTTCGGAGTGCTGGCGGGGGTGGTCCTGCTCGTGGCGCTCGTCGGCGGCGTCGGGACGATGGCGTACCAGGCCGGCCTCGGGGCGCACGGGGTGGCGCCGATGATGCAGACGCTGCCGCCCGGCGCCGAGGGAGGGACCATGATGGTGCGCGGGATGTATCCCGGATACGGCTATGGATGGGGCGGCTGGCACCCGTTCGGGTTCCTCAGCTTCATCTTCTTCTTCCTCTTCATCGGGCTGATCTTCAAGCTCTTCGCGTTCGGCTTCCGAGGCGGACACCGGGGCGGCCCATGGGGCGGGCCGGGCCGCTGGGGCGACCACGCGGCCTTCGAGGAGGCGGCGCGGCGGCGCCACGACGAGTGGCACCGCGGGCAGGAGAGCGGCACGGGTGGCGCGAGCGGCACGGGCTCAACGGAACCGCCATCGGGCGGCGCGAGCGCGTAGCCCCGACTTTCATCAATCAGGTGTGCCCGGCGCCCCGGCCCCGGGCACACCCCTACGATCCAGCCACGAGGACGAGTCATTGAGGATCTCGACGTGACGACGATCCTGCTGGTCGATGACGAAGAACGCATCGTGGAGCTCGCGCGGGACTACCTCGACCGCGCGGGCTTCGCCGTGCTCACCGCCTCGGATGGGCCGTCCGCCCTCGAGACGGCGCGCGGGCGGCATCCGGATCTGATCGTGCTCGACCTCGGACTGCCGGGGCTCGACGGGCTCGAGGTGACGCGCGCTGCGGCGGGAGTCGGCGGTGCCGATCGTGATGCTGACGGCGCGCGACGACGAACTCGACCGCGTGCTCGGCCTCGAGCTGGGGGCCGACGACTACATCACCAAGCCGTTCAGCCCTCGCGAGCTCGTGGCCCGCGTGCGCGCGGTCCTGCGGCGGACCGAGCGCGTCGAGGAGTCGAGCGACCTCGTGGTGGCGGGCGACCTGCGCATCGACGTGCCCTCGATGCGGGTGGAGGTCGGCGGACGCCTCGTGGAGCTGACGGCCACCGAGTTCCAGCTCCTGACGACGATGGCGCGCCGGCCGGGCCGCATCTTCACCCGCAGCCAGCTGCTCGACGCGGTACACGGTGTGGCCTTCGAGTCGTACGAACGCGCGATCGACGCGCACGTGAAGAACCTGCGGCGCAAGATCGAGGTGGACCCGCACGCGCCGACGCACCTCCAGACGGTGTACGGCGTCGGCTACCGCTTCGCCGACGATCGCGACTGACGGTGCCAGTCGGACCGCCCCGACACCGCCCGCCGTGGTGGCCGGCCAACGAGTCGTGGCCGCCGGAGCGCGCATGGGGCCGCCACTACGGATTCGTGGCGCCGCTCGGGTGCCTGTTCGTCGCCACGTTCGTGCTCACGATGCTGGGAGTCATCACCCTCGGCGCGTTCGTGCTGTCCTCGATGTTCGGCGGTCCGGCTGCCCCGGCCAGGCCGCACTGGGTGATCGGGATCGTCGTCGCGGCGGTGGTGTTCATCGTGGCGTTCTCGGGACGCGGGATGACGCGGATCGCGAGGCCGCTCAACGCACTCTCGGAGGCGGCGGGGCGCGTCGCGGGCGGCGACTACAGCGCCCGCGTCGCGGAGCCCTCGCGCGGGCCGGGGGCGGTGCGGGCGCTGGTGCGCGCCTTCAACGTCATGGCGTCACGACTCGAGGTGAGCCACGAGCAGCGGCGCTCGCTGCTCGCCGACGTCAGCCATGAGCTGCGCCAGCCGCTCGCGATCCTCCGCGGCGAGCTCGAGGCGATCCAGGACGGCGTGCACGCTCCCGACGAGGCGCGCCTGCGCCTGCTCCTCCAGGAGACCGCGATCCTCACGAGGCTGGTCGACGACCTGCGCACGCTCGCGCTGTCCGAGGCGGGAACGCTGCCATTACACCGCGAGCCCACCGACCTCGGCGTCCTCATCGGCGAGACCGTGGCCGGGCTTGCCTCGAACGCCATGAGCGCGGGCGTGACGCTTGCGACGAGCATTGCGCCGGGCCTGCCGCTGCTCGACGTGGATCCCGTACGCATCCGCGAGGTGCTCGCGAACCTCCTCGAGAACGCGCTGCGCTATACCCCTCGAGGCGGGCGCATCGACGTCGACGCGGTGATCGACGGCCCCTGGGTGCGCGTCGCGGTCCACGACTCAGGGCCCGGTATCGACCCGGATCTGCTGCCGCGAGTCTTCGAACGGTTCGCGAAGAGCGACACATCGAAGGGGTTCGGACTCGGGCTGGCGATCGCGCGGCACCTCGCGCTGGCGCACGGCGGCACGCTCGAGGCGGCGAGCGCGCCGGGCGAGGGCACCACGATGACGCTGCGCCTGCCCCTCGATCCCGTCGAGGTCGCGCGCGCGATCTGAGCTGCGCCCCCGCGTCCCACCTCGGAAGCCCGTGCGGGCGCGGTATCATGCGCCCGACGCCCGAGTGACCGCAGGCCGAGGACACACGCCATGACCACCACCGAGATCGCTCCGCCCACCGAGTTTCGCGTCGTCGGCACGCGCCCCGTGCGTCCGGACGGGGTCGACAAGGTGACCGGCCGCGCGATCTACGGCGCCGACGTGCGACTGCCGGGCATGCTCTACGGACGCGTGACGCGGAGCCCGCACGCGCACGCTCGGATCAAGCGGATCGACGTCTCGAGGGCACTCGCACTGCCGGGGGTGCACGCGGTGGTCACGGCAGTGGATCTCCCGGCGCCCACCGAGCCGGTGATGCAGACCATCCGCGGCCCGCAACCCTCGCAGTGGGAGTCGGACCGGATCCTCGCGGGCGGCAAGGCGCTCTTCCGAGGGCACCCCATCGCCGCCGTCTGCGCGACCGACCCGCACATCGCCGAGGACGCCGCCGCACTCATCGAGGTGGAGTACGAGGTGCTGCCGCCGGTCGTCACGCTCGAGGATGCACTGGCGCCGGACGCGCCGATCCTCCACGACGACGGCCTTGCGTCGCTCGTCGCGGGGCTGTGCGAGGTGGACGGACGCCCCTCGAACGTGGCGCGCACGACGACGCTCGGATTCGGGGACCTCGAGGCCGGCTTCGCCGCCTCGGACGTGGTGCTCGAGCAGACGTACGAGACCTCGATGGCGCACCAGGGCTACATCGAGCCGCACAACGCGACCGCGCAGTGGAACCGCGACGGCAAGGTCACGATCTGGACCAGCACCCAGGGGGCCTTCGGCGTGCGGCAGGGCGTCGCGCGCGTGCTGAACATTCCGCTCGGCGACCTGCGCGTGATCCCTGCCGAGATCGGCGGCGGCTTCGGGGCAAAGAACGTGATCTACCTCGAGCCGCTGGCGGCGCTGCTGTCGAAGAAGAGCGGGCGACCCGTCCAGATGACGATGAACCGCACCGAGGTGCTGGAGGCGACGGGGCCGACCTCGGGGACGCGCTCCTGGATCAAGCTCGGCGCGAAGAAGGACGGCACCATCCTCGCGGCGGACATTCGCCTCGAGTACGAGGCGGGCGCGTACCCGGGCTCTCCGGTCGCGGGCGGCGCGCGGTGTGCCCTCGGGCCGTACGTGGTACCGAACCAGCGGATCGTGGGCCTCGACGTGGTGCTGAACCGGCCGAAGACGGCCGCCTACCGCGCGCCCGGTGCGCCCGCGGGCGCGTTCCCGTCGAGTCGATCCTCGACGAGCTGGCGGAGCGGCTGGACCTGGACCCGATGGAGCTGCGCCTGCGCAACTGCACCTCGATGGGCATGCCGCGCTCGGACGGCGCCGTCCAGGGCTCGGTGGGTGCCCGCGAGGTGATGCAGGCGGTGATGTCGCATCCGCACTACCGCTCGGAGACCGTCGGCGCCGACATCGGTCGCGGCGTGGCGATGGGCTTCTGGCAGAATGGCGGCGGCGAGTCGAGCGCGTACGCGATCGTGCACGCGGACGGCCGCGTGACGCTCGTGACGGGGTCGGTCGACATCGGCGGGCAACGCGCCGCCCTCGCGATGCAGTTCGCCGAGGCGATGGGCATCCCGTACGAGGACATCAACTCGCTGGTGGGGGACACCGACACGATCGGGTTCACGGGCAACACGGGCGGCAGCCGCACGACCTTCGCGACGGGATGGGCGGTTTACGAAGCGGCAATGGACGTGCGTGCACAACTCGAGGCGCGCGTGGCCAGGATCTGGGAGTGCGCCGCCGACCAGGTGACCTACGACCCATCCGACGCCTCGCTACACGGCCCCGACGGCAAGGTGATGACCTTCAAGGAGGCCGCGCGCCGGCTGCCGGGAACGGGCGGGATGATCCAGGGCCAGGCCGACCTCGTCTCGACGAACGTGGGCAAAGTAGGGGCGTGCTTCGGGGCGCACATCGCCGACGTGCACGTCGACCGCGACACCGGAAAGGTGACGGTCCTGCGCTATACGGCCGTGCAGGACGTCGGCAAGGCGGTGCACCCCTCGTACGTGGAGGGGCAGATCCAGGGCGGCGCCGTGCAGGGCATCGGCATGGCGCTGAACGAGGAGTACGTCTACGACTCAACGGGTCGGATGGTGAACTCGTCCTTCCTCGACTACCGCATGCCCGTCGCGAACGACCTGCCGATGATCGACACGGTGCTCGTCGAAGTTCCCAACCCGGGTCATCCCTACGGCGTCCGAGGCGTGGGCGAGGTGCCGATCGTGCCGCCGCTGGGCGCGATCGCGAACGCGATCCACGACGCGATCGGCGTGCGCACGACGAAGTTGCCCGCGTCGCCGCGCGTGATCCTCGACCTGCTGGACGCCGAGGACGTGCCGAAGGCCTAGCGATGCCGGTCGTGCACGTGCCGTCCTCGTTGCGCGCCCTCACAGGGGGGCGCGCGAGCTTCGACGTGCGGGGCGCGACGCTGCGCCAGGTATTCGCTGCGGTCGCCCTCGAGTGCCCCGCCCTGATCGACCGCGTGATCGAGGACGGCGCCATCCGCGAGGACATGGCGATCGCGATCGACGGGTCGATCCTCGAGGGCGGCGAGCTCGTCCTCGAGGTGGCGCCGACCGCCGAGATCTACCTCGTACCGCCGATCGGCGGCGGGTAGGGCGCGCACGGCCCCCTCGGCCTTAGTTGCATTGTGATGTTTCGGGGATGTGAAGGAAATCGTTAGATTCCCGGCAAGTCTCGGCGTCACGCTTTGCCGCGGACCGCGCCAGCATCACGACACCATCGAGAATCCGTACGCACGAACCCGACACACATCCGAGGGCAGGGACGAGCCCGGCACGCGGCAGCCGTTCGAGGAGCGCAGGGAGACGGCTCGCGCGCAGCGAGTGGAGTAGTCATGAGCAGGCCTTCGTACGACCTCGTCCTGTCTGCAGTCGAAGGTGCGCCTCGTACCTCGGCCGACGTTGCGGCCGCGGTCGCATGTTCCGAGTGGGCGGCCGCGCGCACGCTGCAGCAGCTGCGCGAACGCGGATTCGTCGCGCTCGTCAACGACCCGTCGCTTGGCCTCGTCTGGCAGATGGCCGACCAGGGCGTCGACTAGCCATCAGTTCTGGCGCTCGTCCTCGGGCCCCCCGGGCATTCGAGGGCGCGAACGACCTCGATAGGCGCGCCCAGCAGTGCGCAGGGGCCTCGCGCTCCAGGGAGCGGCGGGCGGTTCGAGATGCCGAAGTCGGCGAGTCCTTCGTCCGGCCCAGCGCGAATCGACAAGGCGCGCGTTCGTCCGGCGGGCTCCGCACGATCCGACGAAGGCGCCTCCGTCGGCCCAGCGCGCGGACTGGACACCACGCCGTCGCGTCGCGCACGATGCTCGCCACCATCGAGCAGGTGCACGCCCGACGGGCACGGGGGACGACCGATGACCACGCCGCCACGCAAGACGTACGAGGAGCGCAAGGCACAGGCCGAGGCGTTCCTCCGCAGCCACTCGCTCGGCATCCTGGCGACCGGACGCCGTGACGGCAGCCCGCAGCAATCAGTGCTGCGCTACACCTACAACGACGCGGGCGACGTCGTGATCGCGACCGCCGACTCCGCCGCAAAGGTGAAGAACGCGCGAAAGAATCCGGGGGTCTCCCTCGCGGTGAACGACGGCCCGACGTGCGTCGTGGTCTATGGACAGGCGCGGCTGCTACAGGGTGCCGAGGCCGAGGCCTACCTCGGGGAGGCACCCGGCAACGGGTCGCAGCCCGGCGAGCCGACGCTGATCGTCGTCACACCCTCGACGTTTCGCTGGGCACGCCTCGACGGGTAGCGGACGCCGGCGGCGGCGTCATCCCGAGCTCGGGGTCGCGCAACTCGCGACGCGTCACGACGATGAGGCCGACGAACGCCACGCAGGCGCCAGCCCCGAGCAGCAACGCCAGCGGTGTGCCGAACGCCGTCGCGAGGATGCCGCTCAACGTGTAACCGAGCGGCGGCGCGCCGCCCGCGAGCATGCTGCGGAACGCCTCGACGCGGCCGCGCAGAGCGTCCGGTGACATCGCGAGGATGGCGCTGTTCCTCGGGATCATCTGGATCGAGTTCGTGGCGCCGAGCAGCGCCGCCGCCAGCGCGGCGACGAGGAACGACGGCGAGACTGCGAGGAGCGCGAGGGCGACGCAGTAGCCGAGCACGCCCGCGACGGTGTACAGGCCCTTGTAGCGCATGTCACCCCTCGACAGGATGAAGGCCGCGCCGACCAGGTGCCGACTCCCGGCGAGCCGCTCAGCACGCCGAACCCCGTCGACCCCACGTCGAGGGCGGTCGCGACGAGGGCAGCAGCGCCCGGTAGGAGCCGAGCAGCGTCGCCCCCACGTCGAGGGCGAGAAGGGAGACGATCGCCGGACGCGCCCCAACGAAGCGCATGCCCTCCATGAAGCTCTGCCACGGCCCCTCGCGAGTGCCGACGGGCGCCGGTGGGGCCGTGCCGACTCGGATGGCGGCGATCGCCGCCATCGCGACGAGGTAGGTCGTCCCATTGACGGCGTACGTCCAGCCGAGGCCGAACACATCGATAGCGATCCCGGCGAGGGCGGGGCCGACGATCTGCGACACCTGCTGGATGGTTGCGTTCAGCCCGATCGCGTTGACCAGGTTGGTGCCGGGGACGAGCCTGGGAATGAGGGCCGTGCGCGCGGGTTGGGTCAGGGCCGTCAGCGCGGCGTTCAGCACCGTGATCGCGTAGAGGTGCCACATCTGCACGCCGCCCGCGAAGGTCAGGCCCGCGAGCACCAGCACGAGGACGGCGTTGCCGATCTGTCCGACCTGGATCAGGCGGACTCGATCGACACGGTCGGCAACCACACCGCCGACGAGCGACAGGATGATGTGCGGGACCGCCCTCGCGAGGCCCGTGAGTCCCAGGAGCAGCGCGCTCCCCGTGAGGACGTAGACCTGCCAGAGGACGGCGATCTGCAGGAGCTGCGCGCCCAGCGAGGTGAGCAGCAGCGAGAGCGAGAACCAGCGGTAGTCGGCGGACTGGAGCGCGGTGAAGGCGTGCCGGAGACCGGACTGGCCGGAACTCACGCTGACGTCCCACCTCGGCGGGGCGGAGGGTCAGTCGACATCCAGCACGGCCTTGCCCGCGACCTGCCGGCCAAAGAGCGCGCCGGCGGCCTCGGCGATACGTGACCACGAGCCGCGCCAGCCGATGTCGACCTCGAGCTTGCCCGCGCGGACGAGCCTCAGCAGGTACTCCATGTCCTCGCGCGCGTGCGGGCCCTTCGTGAACGCCTCGATGCTGCGCTTCATGCCGACAAGCGAGGGAAACGACGCCTCCTGCTGGGAAGTGGTGCCGATGCACTGGATCACGCCGCCCTCGCCGAGGAGGCGCCAGGGCAGCGGCGAGCTGCGGGCCGCCGACGTTGTCGATCACGACGTGCAGCGGCGCCGCCACGCCCTCGAGGCCCACGACCACCTCGTCGGCGCCGAGTGCGGCGAGGCCCTCGCCTCGGGCCACCGAGCCGACGCTCGCGATGACGTGCGCGCCGCCGAGGGCGGCCAGCTGCACGGCGAAGCGTCCCACGCCGCCCGAGGCGCCGGTGACCAGCACGCGGCGACCGAGCAGCGCACCGCTGCGAGTGAGCGCGCGGAGCGCCGTGACGCCCGCGATCGGGAGCGTGGACGCCTCGGCGAGATCGACGTCATCGGGCACCACGGCCAGCTCATCGAGGTCGACGGCGCGGCGCTCGGCCCACCCGGCCTGCGTGCCCATGGTTGTCACCACTCGAGTGCCGATCGCGGGTCCGTCGCCGTTCGCGGCGGCTCGCGACACCACTCCCGAGGCGTCCCAGCCGGGCACGTAGCCCGCGGGCCGGTTCTTCGCGCCGTTGAGGTCGCCGTAGTTCAAGGCGAGATAGCGGGCCTCGACGAGGACCTGGTCGGGGCGCGGTTCCGGCTCGGGCGCCTCGCCGAGGCGCAGGCCGCCCGGAGCGGTGGGGTCGACCACGATTGCCTTCATGCGCACCTCCCGGCGTTGCTGACGAGTCGAGATCGGGGATGGTAGCGCTCAGGCCGGAGCGCGCGCCGCTACTGGTAGATGACGAGGCCGGGCGGTTGTGGGAGAGCGCCCAGCTGCTCGGGTGTCAGCAGCGGCGCGTCCCAGCGATAGAAGAGCTTGATCGCGGGACGAGCAGAGTACGGCGCGAGCGCGAACTGCTCGTAGTGTTCGAGCTTGGATCGGGCGCTGCCGTAGCCATCCATGTCGATCGCGATCTCCACCTCGGGCAGCCGCTCGTAGCGCTCGGGCTGAGCGAGCATCGAGTCGACGAACTGGTGCAGGACGAGCATCTTGGGAGGCAGGCCGTTCGCGCGGACGAGCCCCGCGAGGTACTCCTGCACGCGATTCACGTCCGTCGCCTCGAGGGTGCCCAGCACCTTGCCGGGCGGCAACCCGGCACGTTTCGTGGCGAACTCGGGATCGAGCGAGAGCTGAACGTCGGGATCGCGCAGGAACGGCTCGAGGCGCCGCGCCTCCTCGAGGGGGTCGGCCCAGCCGATCTGCACATCGAGGTAGAGCAGGAGGTCGTGGGCACGGGCGACAGCCAGGTAGTGCTCGATCACGGCCGGGTCGAGGCGTTCGAGGAAGGACCCGTCGGGACCGGGCCGCACCTCGGCGACTGCGACGATGAGGTGGAGCGCGCCCACGACGTGCCTGCCCGTCGTGCTCGCACGATGCGAGGTGACGAGCGCATCGAGGCGGGCGGCGACATCCTCGGGCGTGCCCTCGCCGAGCGCGCCCATGCTGGCGATGCCCGGGAAACCGTAGAGCGACACGACGCGCGCCTGCGCAAAGCGTGCATGGGGCAGGGGACGCCTCGAAGCGTCCGGGACGGCCCGCGCGAGCAGCGCCGCCCAGCCCCGAGGTCCGCTCCCGGCAGCGGCGCCCTGGCCATCGAACGGCGGAGCGGCGTCGGGAGCGGCGATGGTGGCCGGCGCCAGCGCTGCGCCTCCCAGGAGCAGGAGCGCCAGCGCGAGCACCTGCGCGGCTCGACTCGGATGGATGTCGATCACGGCCCCCAGCCAACCCGGCCAGATGAGTGACCGCTGGCCGGATGTGGATTATCGCATGGCCGCGAATGCGCGTATACCGGTAATCAGATCAGTCAGGCGGCACTCCGATGGAGGACGACGCTTCCCTCCGACTGGTGCGCCTCGGTGAGTCGGTTCAACTGCGCGATCGGTCCGGCGGTGGCAATGAGCGCATCGGCGGCAAGCGCCACCGAGAACTGGTCGCCCTGCACGGCGTCGCAGCCGAGTCGAGCCGCCAGCTCGCGGTCTTCGATCGTTTCGATGCGCTTCGCGGTGACGGAGAGTGCCGCCTCGTGGGCGCTGGCGACGACACGCGAGAGCTCACGCTGCGCGCGTTCGTTTCCCGTTGCCAGCGAAACATCGACTTTCACCGCCAGCGGCTCGGAAGGCGCGCCGGGAGGTCGGCGTCGGTGGCCCAGTAGTCATCGACGACCAGTCCGACGCCCAGGCGTGACGCCTCGGTGAGCGCGGCGATCGCGCGCGGACTATCGAGGAGGCTGTGCTCGGGCACCTCCAGCTCGAGCTGGGCGGCGTCGATGCGCGCCTCGGAGAGCCCGCGCTTCACGATCGAGAGGAACGAGCGGTCGAGGAGCTGCTCGGCGGAGATGTTGACGGACATCCGGAAGGGAGACGCGCCCGCCTCGCGGAGTTCTGCGACGACGCGGCAGGCGTCGCCGACGACCAACTCCGTGATCTCGGCAATGGGGCCCTGGGCGGTCGCCATGCGCAGCACCGAGCGCGTGGTCATCGATGCGGCGCCCTCGGCATCGGCGAGGAGGAGCGCCTCGGCACCGACGAGTTCGCCGGTCTGGTTGTCGAAGACGGGCTGGTAGCGCACGGCCAGTTGCAGCCGCTTGAGCCCCCGGGCGATGCGCTCAACCGAGGTGATTCCGGACGCGGCGACGGACTCAACCGTCGAGGCTGCTGCGGCGGCCGGTGCAGGTGGCCAGGCGGCGGTGGCCGCGGCTGGCTGCGTCGGCGGATCGGCGACCGCCGCGATGGGACGCGCCGATTGCGGATCGGGGAGCGGGAGACCGCCGGGGCCGTCGGGCAAGACAGGCGGCGGAGGGCCCGGGTCGTAGGAGGGCATGCTGTCCGCCCTCGTGACGTAGGCGGGCGCCCGGCCACGGACGCGGTGGATGACGTAGCCGACGGCGACGGTGACGACGAGGATTCCGAGCGCGAACGGCAACACGCCCCAGCCGCGCGCCTCCACCTCGGCCGCGGGGACCGAGCTCGGTGAGTCGGGGACCTCGGCCGGTGTGGTCTGCGCTGCCGGACGAACGCCTGGCACGCGAGCGACCGAGAAGGAGAGGGCGGGCCCGCTCGAGCCGAGCACGTTCACAGCGTGCGTGCCCTCGGACAGCGGGACGCGAAGACTGAGGCGTGAGACCGTCGCACCGAGGCGTGCCCCGAGCGCGGCGGCGGTGGCGGCGCTCGGCTGCGTCGAGAAGGACC
This sequence comes from Dehalococcoidia bacterium, assembly GCA_046328255.1. Lineage (GTDB taxonomy): Bacteria > Chloroflexota > Dehalococcoidia > UBA2979 > UBA2979 > RBC038. The sequence goes on from JAXLWY010000001.1 coordinate 256,778, forward strand.
CTGCGCTCCCGGCGAGCGAGGTGAGGTACGGCGCGTCGTAGTCGGTGCCGAATGCGAAGGAGTGCACGGCCGCGCCGGAGGACTGGGCAGCCTGCTGGCTCGCCTCGCGGGAGACGCGGTTCGAGCCGAAGTGCCAGCCGTAGGTCAGCACAACGATCGAGCGGGGCGCGCCACCGGCGGCCGCCATCGTCGAGGCCTGCGCCACCCCGTCGTAGATGGCGGCGCCGGAGCCCGTCGTGATCCCCTCGAGAGCCGCGATCGTGGCGGCGTGGTCGGTCGTGGGGGCCATGAGCTCGCGTGCGCTGTCACCGATTGAGACGAGGCCGACCGCGACGCCCTCCGGCAGCGCGTTGATCAGCTCACGTGCGACGTCGCGCTCGCTGGCGAGGAGCGCGCCCGCGGTGCTCGAGCTGGCCTCGATGGCCACGACGACGGTCCCGGCGCTGCCTCCGGCTCCGCCCACCGCGGCGACGGACATGCCTGAGGTCGCAACTGGTGCGCCGTCAATCTCGAGCTGCACGCCGGCGGGCGTGACGGCGCCCGTGACGTCGATCTGGAGCGTGCCGGTGTCGGCGTGGTACTCGGCCGAGCGCGCGACCGGCGCGGGCTCGTCCGCCCTCGCGACGGCGAGGGAGAGGGCGAGCGCGCTGATCGACACCAGGCTCGCAAGGACGGGTTTCGCAGCCCGTCGTCGCTCATCGAACGACGCGGTGGCGGTCGAAGACAGGCGCAGCCAGCCCATGGAGCGCTCCTCTGGTCCACCTGCAATGGTGGCGCGCACGCGGGGACGGCCCAATCAGGAGAGCGCGTAGGGGTAGGCCCTCGGTGGGGGCGCGTCGAGACGGTCCGCAGGTGCCGGGCTACGCCTCGAGGGGGCGGACGTTATCGATGATGCCAAGGATGGCGTGGACCTCGACGCGATCCCCGGGGGCGGGATCCGGATACGCCATGTCATGCGAGAGGCGCGCCTCGCGAGGGCGCGGTTCGCCATCGAGGAGCACGATGAGCTGGTAGTAGCGGGTGCCGTGGAGCTCGTAGGGTTGGGCAGCCTGGACGGTCCCCTGCGGCACGTGACCTCGATTCCGAACTCTGATTCGACTCGAAACCGCGTGCCTCAGGCTTGCCGGACTCGCGTTCGCGGCTACCATACGCTCGCCTCACCGCAAAGCGTATACGACGGAGCCGCCATGCCGGGACCGCTCGAAGGGATCCGCGTTCTCGAGATCACGCGCAACGTCGCGGGCCCCTTCGCGGGCAAGCTCCTCGCTGACTACGGCGCGGACGTGCTGAAGGTCGAGCCGCCTGAGGGCGACCCGGCGCGCGCCTACGGACCGTTCCCCGGCGACGAGCCGCACCCCGAGAAGTCGGGGCTGTTCCTGCACCTGAACACGAACAAGCGCTCGATCACGCTCGACCCTTCGACACACACAGGGGCCGCGCTCGTGCGCCGACTTGTCGAGCAGGCGGACATCGTCCTCGAGGACTTCGCGCCGGGACAGGCCGCAGCGTGGGGCTGGGGCTGGGACACGCTCTCGGAGGGGCGACCCGACCTCGTGATGGCCTCGATCACCCCGTGGGGCCAGACGGGCCCGTACCACGAGTACCTCGGATCCGAGATCACATTGCAGGCGATGGGCGGGCCGCTCCAGAACAACGGCCACATCTCGATGTACCCGATCAAGCTGGGCGGGAACACGGCGCACTATCACGGCGGTGCGGCCGCGGCGTACGCGTCGATGCTCGCGCGGCTGCGCGTGGAGATGGGCGGCGAGGGCGACCACGTCGACCTCGCGGTGTACGAGTGCCAGTCGGGCTTCCGCGACCGGCGGACGGTCTACATGGCCGCCGCCGCGTACACGGGCTACCCCTCGAAGCGGGGCGGTTCCACGATCCGGATGGGCTCGGGCGTGCGCCCCACCCTCGATGGGTACGTGAACGTGCTCGGCGCCGGGAACCGGTTGCCCGCGCTGCTGAAGATGATCGAGCGCGAGGACCTCCTCGAGAACCCCGACATCCTGAGGCCGCCCGCGTTCGTGCCCCAGGAGCTGGTGGACGAGGTGGAGGCGCACTACCTCATGTACCTGATGCAGCACACCAAGATGGAGGTGATCACGCGCGCGCAGGAGCTCGGGATCCTGTCCGGCGCGATCATGACCACCGAGGACCTGCTCGGCGACCCGCACTACCGAGGGCGGGGGATGTGGGACACGATCGACCACCCGTTCACCGGACCCCTCGAGTATCCCGGGCGGCCGACGATCATGAGTGACTCACCGCGTCCGCAGCCCCGGCGCGCGCCACTCCTCGGCGAGCACAACGTCGAGGTGTACGTGGACCAGCTCGGGCACACGAAGCGCGACCTCGCGGTGCTGCGCGCCCAGGGCATCATCTAGCCCCAGGACTAAGGACCGACACATGGCCAAGACCGCACGACTCCCCCTCGAAGGCGTCCGGATCGCCGATGTGACCGTGGTCTGGGCGGGTCCCCACGTCACGCAGCTCCTCGGCGAGTGGGGCGCCGAGATCATCCGCGTCGAGCCGATGAATCGAATCCAGCCCTACTCGAGGGGTGCGGACTCGCAGATCACGAAGGAGCAGGCGGAGGCGATGGGCAAGGCCGGGCAGCCGACCGGCTCGTACCCCGACTTCGACCCGGGCACCGACCGCTGGAACCGCAACGCCGGATTCAACGCCCACGCGCGCAACAAGAAGTCGATGGCGTGCGACTTCACCACGCCCGAGGGTCGCGAGGCGTTCACGCGCCTGCTCAAGGTGAGCGACTGCTTCATCGAGAACAACGTGCCGGTGACGATCGAGCGCGCCGGGTTTACGTGGGAGACGGCGAAGGAGATCAACCCGAGGCTGATCGTGTTGCGGATGCCTGCCTTCGGCCTCAGCGGGCCGTACAAGAACTTCCGGGCGTTCGGCACGCACGTCGAGGGGATGATCGGTCACCACCTTATCCGCGGCTATCCGGAGGCGGGTCCGGACTACACAGGCGAGGCGTTCACCGCCGATGCGATGGCGGGCGTCCTCGGGGCGCTCTCGATCGTGATGGCGCTGCGGCACCGCGAGCGGACCGGGCGCGGCCAGCAGATCGAGATGCCGCTGGCGGAGTCGTTCCTGCCGGTCCTCGGCGAGTTCATCATGGACTACACGATGAACGGGCGCGTGACGGAGCCGCAGGGCAACCGTCACCCCTCGCACGCGCCGCACGGGGTGTACCCGACGGCCGGCGACGACCAGTGGATCGCCATCGACGTGGACTCCGACGCGATGTTCGAGGCGCTGTGCAGGAGCCTCGGCAACCCCGCCCTCGCCGAGGACGAGCGCTTCCGCGGGCAGCTCGAGCGGTGGAAGCACCGTGACGCCCTCGACAGGGAAGTGGGCGCGCTCACGCGCCCGCACACGAAGGACGCGCTGTTCCACCAGCTGCAGGCGGCCGGCGTCTGTGCTGCGCCCGTCAACAACGAGGTGGAAGCGCTCGCGGACCCGCAGCTGAACGCGCGCGACTGGTTCAAGAGCATCGACATGCCGACCGTCGGGACCCACCGGTATCCGGGCTACCTCTTCAAGATGGAGCGGACGCCCGACGAGGTGCGCCTGCCACCGCCTCGGCTGGGCGAGCACAACGAGGAGATCTACCTCGACCTCCTCGGGTTCAGCCGCGAGGAGTACCAGGCGATGATCGACAAGGGCATCGTCGGCACGACGTACCCACCCGAGGTGCTCGCGGGAACCCTCAGCCTGTAGCCTTCGAGGTCAGCGCCCGAGCGCGAAGATCGCGAGGCGCAGCGCCACGAGGAGCAGCGCGCCGCCGAGCGCGCGCACGATCAGCGGCCCGTTCACTCGACTCGAGAGTCGGGCGCCACCCTGCGCTCCCACGGCGGCGCCGAACGCCATCGCGACCGCCCGTGCGAGGTCGAAGTTCCAGCCCATCGAGCCGTCGAAGAAGTGCGTGACCGTGCCGCCGAAGGCCAGCAGTGCGAGCACGAAGTGACTCGTGGCCGTGGCGATGTGCACCGGAAAGTGCAGGAGCAGGACCATCCCGGGGACGTGGATGATGCCGCCGCCGATGCCGAGCAGGCTCGAGACGAACCCGACCCCGGCGCTCAGCGCCAGGCCCTGCCAGCGCCGGTACGAGTAGAAGAACGTGTGTCCCTCGGTGTCCGTGATCATGCGTTCGACAATGCCCTCGCCCGTGAGCGGCTCGCGGATGGTGGCCACTGCACGCGGCACGAGGAGGTAGATCCCGAGTCCGCCGAGGAGCAGCGCGAACAGCACATCGAATGCCTGGCGCGGCAGGAAGCCCACCACGATCACGCCGGCCACCGAGCCCGGAAGACCGGCCACGGCGAACTGCGCGCCGCTGATCAGGTCGATACGGCGCTGCCTTGCGTATGCCACGGAGCCCGAGGTCGCGTTGGCGCAGACCACGAGCAACGACATCGCCGTCAGCACGTCGGGCGGCGCCGTGGGATAGGCGAACAACAGCACCGGCACGAGCAGAAACCCGCCGCCGGCGCCCACCAGCGTGCCGAAGGCTCCCACAGCCATTCCCAGAGCGGCCAGCAGCGCGAGTTCCGTCACTGGGTTCAGAATGTCACCGCCCGCGTGCAGGCGCGAATATCGCAGCCCTCGAATCCGCGGCGCTTGACGAGGCGCAACGACTCCCCCACCGTGAACCGAACGGGCGACCACCGGCGAGAGCGGGGGACATCGATGTTCGCGGAGCGACGGACGCGCCTGATGCGTTCGATGCGCGGCGGCGTGGCGGTCTTCGCCGGGGCACACGAGGTGCTGCGCAACGGCGACGTCCACTACGACTTCCGCCAGTCCTCGACGTTCCACTACCTCACCGGGTTCGATGAACCGGACGCCGTCGCGGTGCTGCGCCCCGGCCACAAGGAGCCGTTCGTGCTCTTCGTGCGCCCTCATGACCCGGCGATGGAGATCTGGGTCGGTCCGCGCGCGGGCGTCGAGGGCGCGCGGCGCGACTTCGGGGCCGACGCTGCCTTCCCGATCGCCGACCTCGAGCAGGAGCTGCCGAAGCTCCTCGTAGAGGCGGACACCGTCTACTTCTCACTCGGCTCGGACGACCGGGTGCAGGACATCATCACGGCGGCGATCGGTCGCCGCCGCACGGCGCCGAACGCCCTTGAGTCGATCATTGACCCGGCGCCGCTCGTCGCCTCGATGCGGCTCATCAAGTCTCGCGAGGAGCTGACGCATCTGCAGCGTGCCATCGATGTGACCGGCGCCGGCATCGATGCCGCGATGCGCGCCACGAGGCCCGGGATGCACGAGTACGAGGTCCAGGCAGTCCTCGAGGCGGAGTACCGCCGCTCGGGTGCAGTGCGACTCGGGTTCCCCTCGATCGTGGCGGGGGGTCCGAACTCCTGCACGCTGCATTACGTCGCGAACTCGCGCCAGCTCGGTGCCCGCGACCTGTTACTCCTCGATACAGGCGCCGAGTGGGAGCACTACAGCGCCGACGTGTCCCGCACCTTCCCCGCCGGAGGCGCCTTCACGCCGCAGCAGCGCGCCGTCTACGACGTGGTGCTGGAGGCGCAGGAGGCCGGGATCGAGGCGTGCACGCCGGGCCGCACCTTCCTCGACGTGCACATGGCAGCGGCGAAGGTAGTGACGCAGGGCCTGCGCAAACTCAAGGTCCTCGACGGCCGCGTCGACAGGCTCGTGAAGGATGGGGCGTACCGGCCGTACTTCATGCACGGCACGAGCCACTGGCTCGGACTGGACGTGCACGACGAGGGCCCGTACCGCGTCGGCGCGGAGTCGATCGAGCTACGGGCGGGGATGGTGCTCACGGTCGAGCCCGGCGTCTACATCGCGCCCGACGCCGAGGCACCCCGAGAGTTGCGGGGCATCGGCGTGCGGATTGAGGACGACGTGCTGATCACGCGGACGGGGCATCGCAACATGAGCGAGCGGATCCCTCGCGACCCGGCGGTCCTCGAGTCCCTCCCCGGGGCGAACGCGTAGAACGGGAGCACCTCAATGCCTCGCGTCGTGCACTTCGAGATCCAGGCCGAGCAGCCCGAGCGCGCGATCGCGTTCTACTCGGCGGTGTTCGGGTGGCAGTTTCCCGAGTGGATGGACGGCTACTGGGGCGTCGTCACCGGCGCCGAGGGCGAACCGGGCATCGATGGCGGCCTGATGCCCCGGCGCGGCCCCGCTCCTGCCTCGGGCGCGGCCACGAACGCGTTCGTCTGCACGGTGCAGGTGGATGACGTGGAGACGTACGCCGCGAAGGCCGCCGCTGCCGGAGGTGAGGTCGTCGTGCCTCGGATGCCGATCCCCGGCGTGGGCTACTCGATGTACTGCGTGGACACCGAGGGCAACATCTTCGGCCTGCACCAGCCGGACCCCACTGCCGAGTAGCTCACTCGAGGCCTTCGCGGGCGCTCATCACGACTAATCAGGGTCACATGTGCCTCGCGCGACCGGCTCGTAGGTTCGATCGTGGATGCGGTCGCCAGAGTGGCGACTCGAAGGGACGTGTCATGCGGATTCGAACCGGACTGATCCTGGCGCTGGCGGGCGCGACCCTGACGGCTGCGTGCAGCGGCGCGTCGGGCAGCGCGACCACCTCGACGCCCGCAGCGCGAGCGGCCTCGACGAGCACGCCCGCCTCAACAGGCGCGACAGGAACGACGTCGACGCCGCGCCCCGCGGGATCAGCGACCACGGGCACGACGACGTCAGCAGCGACAGCTGCCGCCACCGCGAAGGCGGCGGTAGCCAGGGTGAACGCGAACACCGCGACCCGCGACGAGATCCAGCGCGCCCTCGAGGCCGCCGGTGTGCCCGCGGCGGCCAACTGGTCGCGCGAGGTGGTTGAGTACCGCCCCTACTCCAAGGACGACACGAACTGGACGAAGCTCCGCGGTGAGCTCGCGAAGTACAACCCCTCGCCGGGCGTCGTCGACCAGATCGTCGCCGTCCTCGACAGGTAGCGCCGGGGTGCAGCTGATCGACCGGCTGAGCGCGCGGCAGGGACTGCTCGCGCTCGGCTGGCTCGGCCTCGCGGGGACAGTGGCGCAGCTGATCCTGGACCGCCACTGGAGCTCGTTCTGGCAGCTCCCGCCGTGGCTGGCGCTGATCATGACGGGGTTCGCGCCTCCGCCTCGCGGCGCGGCCGGAGGACGGCCCGCGCCGGCTTGCCCGCTCGCTCGCGGTCGTCGTGCTCGCGATCGCTGCCGCGGGCATCTACTTCCACATCGATGAGAACTACCAGGCGGGCCCCCTCGACCGGACCTTCTCGGCGACCTGGGATTCAATGTCGGTCGTCTCACGACTCTGGACCGCCTCGACGCAGGCGGTGGGTCCATCGCCCGTGCTCGCCTCGGGGGCGCTGGCGATGACGGCACTGGTGGCCATCCTCGCAACGAGGCGCGAACCGAGCGGCTGAGGCGTTCGTGTCGACTCGGAGTGCGTTGAGCCCCCGGCGTGCCGTCTCCTCGTCGACACGAACATTTGGTCTGATACGATCTCGCCACGCCGGCATCTGAGTAACTGCTTACTCTGATAACTGGTTCGCTTGACACTGGTTCGGTCGGGGTGTGAGATCCCTGCCCCGCGCTCGATCAGGCGATCAAGCACGTGAGCAGATAATAAGGCGTTCGAGTGCCCTCGAGGCGCGACCGGGCGTCGACGGGGCCGCTTGCAGTAGGACGGGACACGCACGGATGCGCATCGCTCGCCACTTCACCACCGCCGACCGTGATCCCCTCGAGGGCGTGCCCCTCGAACCTCGCGAGTCGCGCATCGTCAACCCGGACGGCTCGGTCGTCTTCGAGGCCCGCGACGTGCTGATCCCGAAGGGGTGGTCGCAGGTCGCCGTCGACATCCTGGCGCAGAAGTACTTCCGCAAGGCCGGGGTGCCCTCGGAGCGGCACGCCGTGGCCGAGGAGGGCGTGCCCTCCTGGCTCTGGCGCAGCGAGGCTGCCGAGGGCGCGACGAATGTCGGTGAGCGCGACGCGCGGCAGGTGTTCGAACGCCTCGCCGGGACGTGGGCGTACTGGGGCTGGAAGCACGGCTACTTTGACGCCGAGGACGATGCTCGCGCCTTCCACGACGAGCTGGTGTACATGCTCGCGACGCAGCGCGCGGCCCCGAACTCGCCGCAATGGTTCAACACCGGCCTGCACTGGGCGTACGGCATCACCGGTCCCGCGCAGGGACACTGGTACGTCGACCCCGCAACGGGCGAGGCGCGCCGCTCCACGAGCGCGTACGAGCGACCGCAGCCGCACGCGTGCTTCATCCAGAGCGTCGCCGACGACCTCGTCAACGAGGGCGGGATCATGGACCTCTGGACGCGCGAGGCGCGCATCTTCAAGTACGGGTCCGGGACCGGCTCCAACTTCTCGAAGATTCGCGGCTCGACCGAGTCGCTGTCCGGTGGCGGCAAGTCCTCGGGGCTGATGTCGTTCCTCAAGATTGGCGACCGCGCGGCCGGCGCGATCAAGTCGGGCGGCACGACTCGACGCGCGGCCAAGATGGTGATCGTCGATGTCGACCACCCGGACATCGAGGAGTTCATCGACTGGAAGGTCGTCGAGGAGCAGAAGGTGGCGGCCCTGGTCGCCGGTTCGAAGGTGATCCGGCGGCACCTCCGCGATCTCTTCGAGGGAGCACAGGCGGGCCTCGATCCCGTGGCGAACCGAGGGCTGCGGCGTGCGGCCTCGAGGGCGCGCCGTGACGGCGTACCCGAGGGCTACATCGAGCGCGTGCTCCAGCTCGCCGCGCAGGGCGTGACGAGCCTCGACTTCTCCGAGTTCAGCACCGACTGGGAGGGCGAGGCCTACCTCACGGTGTCGGGCCAGAACGCCAACAACTCGGTGCGCGTCACGAGCGAGTTCCTCGACGCGGTGCGCGAGGATCGCGACTGGCACCTGACGAGGCGGACCGACGGTGCGGTGCACAAGTCGGTGCGGGCACGGGAGCTCTGGGACCGCGTCGCGCGCGCGGCCTGGCACTCCGCCGACCCCGGCGTGCAATACGACACCACGATCAACGAATGGCACACCTCGCCGGCCGGGGGGCGGATCAACGGCTCCAACCCCTGCTCCGAATACATGTTCCTCGACGACACGGCGTGCAACCTCGCGTCGCTGAACCTGCTGCGGTTCACGGACCTCGAGTCCGGCGCGTTCGACATCGAGGGCTACACGTACGCCGTGCGCCTGTGGACGATGGTCCTCGAGATCGCCGTGCTCATGGCGCAGTTCCCGAGCCGCGAGATCGCGCAACTGTCCTACGACTACCGCACGCTCGGCCTCGGGTACGCGAACCTGGGGGCCACCTTGATGGTCCTCGGCATCCCGTACGACTCCGCTGAGGCACTGTCGTGGAGCGCGGCAGTGACGGCGATCATGACCGGCGAGGCCTACGCGACCTCGGCGGAGCTGGCCAGCGAACTCGGCGCGTTCCCTCGTTTCGAGGAGAACCGCGCGGCGATGCTGCGTGTCGTGCGCAACCACCGGCGCGCCGTGTACGGCGTCGAGCCGAGCGAGTACGAGGGACTGACCGCGTTGCCGGTCGCCCTCGACGCGAGCACGTGCGATCCGGACCTCACGGCGGCCGCGCGGCGAGCCTGGGACGTCGCGCTCCAGCTCGGTGAGGCGCACGGCTACCGCAACGCGCAGGCGACGCTGATCGCGCCCACGGGCACGATCGGCCTGCTGATGGACTGCGATACGACCGGCGTCGAGCCCGACTTCGCCCTCGTGAAGTTCAAGAAGCTCGCGGGCGGCGGCTACTTCCGCATCATCAACGAGTCCGTGCCGGTGGCGCTGCGGCGGCTCGGGTACAACAGACACGAGGTGGACGAGATCGTCACCTACTGCGCGGGTACGGGCAGCCTCGACGGGGCGCCGAGCATCAACCGAACCACGCTCAGCCAGCGCGGATTCACCCAGCCGGTGCTGGACCGCATCGACGGAATGCTGCGGACGGCGTTCCACATCGCTTTTGTCTTCAACCGCTGGTCCCTCGGCGACGAGTTCCTCGGGAGCCTCGGCTTCACCTCGGAGCAGCTGGCGAGTCCCGGCTTCGACCTGCTCGGCGCCCTCGGATACACGCGAGAGCAGGTGGAGGAGGCGAACGACCACATCCTGGGACGCATGACCATCGAGGGAGCGCCGCACCTGCGCCCCGAGCACTACGCGGTGTTCGACTGCGCGACAAAGTGCGGCAAGTACGGCACGCGCTTCATCGAGCCGATGGCGCACGTGCGGATGCTGGCGGCGACGCAGCCGTTCCTCAGCGGTGCGATCAGCAAGACGATCAACATGCCTGCCGAGGCGAGCGTCGACGACGTGCGCGCGGTCTACGACGAGGCCGCGCGTCTCGGGGTGAAGGCCCTGGCGCTCTACCGCGACGGCTCGAAGCTCTCGCAGCCGCTCTCGGGCGCCCTCGCCGACGTGCTCGACGACGAGGAATTCGACGAGGGTCTCGACGGCGAGGAGCGCGAGGAGCAGCTCGCGGTGGCCGTCGAGGCGGTCGCCGCCTCGGGGGCGGTCGACCACCCCGCGGTCATCGAGGCCGAGCGCATCATCCGCGCGATGCCGCGCGCCCGCCTCGAGCGGTGGCTGGCGCTGATGTCGCAGGATGAGGCCGGCCTCGGGCGCGGCGACGAGGAGCGCCTCCCCGCGCGACGCCGGGGCTACGCGCAGAAGGCGAAGGTCGGCGGACACACGATCTACCTGCACACGGGCGAATTCGAGGCCAGCGACGGCTCCGGACGGCCGCGCCTGGGTGAGATCTTCGTGTCGATGTCGAAGGATGGGGCGGCGTTCCGCAGCCTGATGAACTGCTTCGCGATCGCAGTCTCGATCGGGCTGCAGCGCGGTGTGCCCCTCGAGGATTACGTCGACTCCTTCACGTTCACCAAGTTCGAGCCGAACGGACTCGTCACCGGGCACGACCGGATCTCGATGGCCACGTCGATCATCGACTATGTATTCCGCGACCTGGCGGTGAACTACCTCGGACGCGACGACCTCGCGCACTTCGGCCCGGTGGACCTCTCGACGGACTCGACCGCCGAGGCGGAAGAGACTGACGTGGAGTTCCCCGGCGTATTGCCGGAACCGTCGCTGCTGGTGGCGGACCCGGTTGTGGTGGCAGGCGACGCGAGCGGTCCTGTCGCCATGGCGCCGGCACCGGTGACGGCCACGCCGGTGGTCGATAGCCCCCTGGCAGCGCCGAGGCAGGCGGCGTACGTCGCGACCGCCGACATTACGTCGATCAGCGTGCGGCGCACGTTCGCCCGACAGGCAGGGTTCGAGGGCGATCCGTGCTCGGAGTGCGGCCAGATGATGATGGTGCGCAACGGAACGTGCCTGAAGTGCATGAACTGCGGCGCGACGAGCGGATGTAGCTAAATCTGATCTGGAAGGGCGTCAGGATCGCCATCGGAAGCCGTCTGGACGACAGTCTGACGCCCAAGGAGGCCGACATGGTCGCCGCACGTTCCGAGGTCTTGCACCCAGAGGCGGCCTGGGCGACTGCGCTGCTCAGGTCGCTTCACCGTGATTTAGACGAAGCGGAGCGGGCCAGGTGGTCGTTCTACCTCGACTTCGAACAGCGTCGCGCTGAGGAACGCCTAATCGACCTCAGGCGCCAACTGGTACGTCTGGCGCCCGAGGTGGATGCGGACTGGCACGAGCTGGGCAACGCATGGTGGGCTCTTCGACGCACCCGCCCTGGGTGGGCGCGGCTACGTCCGGCTGGTGAAGCCCTGCTCCGTGGGGCGAGCAGCCAATACGGCCTCACGCCGATAGTTCTCGACCCGACGTACGAGGCAGCCATCATGTGGCATGACCGCGAGCTGATCGCGTCTCGAGAGTCGCAGAAGCGCGAGGAAGCCCGCCTGGCCGCGAAGGAAGCAGCGCTTAGAACGTGAGGCCCGACGACAGTCAATGCGCGAGTAATCGTGCGGCACCACGTCCCTCGTGGCTCGTTTCGGCGAAGGTACGGCCGTCCTCGCCGTGGGAGCGACCTAATCAGCGTCGGGACTTGGTGTCTCCGCATCGCCCAATCGCTGCTTTGGCGCTAGGCCCTCAGCGCCGTATCCATCGACTCCGCCGCCTGCCGCGACAGCGTGGGCACGGCGTGCGATCGAACCTGATCCTCCGGGAACACCCGCTGTCGATTCGTCTCGTGGAGCTGATGCTGAAAGGAGGAACGATCCCCGCGGAGGCGCCGTGCCGGCGCCCGGAGACACGCGTATGCGGTACGCCCTCCGACTCATCCCCGTTCTGCTCCTTGTGATGACGCGGGGTGAGCGCGCCGCGGCAAGTCCAACTTCGTCGCCCGAACTCGGCGTACGAGTCAGCGGCGCTGCGCAACGCGGACCCTCGGCACCCTGGGTGGGGATGAACGTCTGGGCGCTCGCAGCGGCCGCCGACGTGTACACCTGCGGCGCGACGTCGATGCCTCATCAACAGGCCCTCGATGCCACCTTCGAGCACCTGCGGGGAGCGGGCGTCAGCGTGGTGCGCTTCTGGGCCTTCCAGTCGTACGCCATGGGTCCGGACGGCGAACGCAAGTGGGACGCCCTCGACCGGGTGTTCGCGGCCGCCGAGGCGCACGGCGTCTGGCTGATCCCCGTGCTGAGCAACAACTGGCGCGACTGCGACTACTGGCCGGTGTCGCTCTATCCGAACGGCGGCCAGCGCAAGGATGCCGGGGACTGGTATCGCACCGGGTATCGGTCACCCTACGACGGCTATCGTTCGAGTTACGTCGCATGGATCGACGAGGTGGTCGGGCGCTACGGGTCTCGAGGCCGCGTGCTCACGTGGGAGGTGGCGAACGAGCCACAGGCGCGTTCGACCAGTTCGAGCGACCGCCAGGCCTTCGAGGCCTTCCTCGGGGAGGCGGTCGCGAGGATCCGAGCCAACGACACCTCGACACCCATCAGCCTCGGCTCCATGGGGACGGGTCAGCCCGGCTTCGAGGGTGCGCACTACGGTGCGTTGCTCTCGCGCCTCGCGGACGTGGCGACAGCGCACGACTACGACCTGCCGGACGAGGCGCTCCCGCGGGTGGGCTGTTCGTACAACTGCCTGCGGGCGGACCTCGTGACGGCGGCGCAGGCGGGCAGGCCGTTCTACGTCGGCGAGGCGGGGATCCAGGGATGCGACGCCTACCGGAGCGACCGGCTGATCCGAAAGATGGAGGCGACGTTCGGCGCGGGGGCGCAGGGATATGTCTTCTGGGCGTACCGCGAGGACGCGTCCAGCGCCGACTGCGGCTTCGACATCGGGCCTCAGTCGGCGCTCATGCAGCGACTCCGGACGTGGACGGCCTCGCGTGACGCGTCGACGGTTGCGCTTCTGGCCGCGCGGACCGTCGCCGCCCGCACCGTGGCAACGCCGACCGTGGCCTCGTGCGCGCCGGTGCGGGCGTCCGTCCCTGCGGTCGCGCGCCTGTTCGGCGCTGCTCGGACGCCCGTGTCGAAGTCGGTGCCCGCGCGCTGCGCTCCGGTTGTGGGCGCGCCGACACCTCGGGCGGCCGCTTCCCGCGCGCGACGCTAGACAGGCTGTCATGGTGCGACCTGAGGGAGGCGCCGCTATCCTCGCGAAGAGCGACACCTCGGGGAGGCCGAACCTCGAGACGCGCGCGGATGCTCCCCAGCGCAGAGGAGTGCGGTCGCCAACGACGACCTGATCTCCGTTTGCTCGACGCTGCGGGGGACTCGCAGGGAAGCGAGGCCCCGAGATGGCTCCTGCCGTTGAACTGTGCCTGCGCGTGCGCCAGTGCCGCGCGTCTTGCGTCCCCGGGTGGCGCGAGTGCTAGGGCGTCCCTCCACCACATCCCTCGAGACAGACGGCGACGGTCGGCCCCTGGTCCGTCACCCGTCGGCACACGGCCGGGACGTGGCCAAATCAGCCACGCTCTCGGCGCCGGCGCGCGCCCGCGGCAAGACCGCCGCGGAAGAAGGTGGTCTCGTCCTGCCCGTGGACGAGCGCGTGGCGCGTCTGCTGCCCCGCGACTTGCTCCAGGAGCGCTGGTTCGTCCCGCTGCGGTGCTCAGAGGACGAGCTGGTCATCGGGTGTGACGGACCCCTGGACGCACGCACGGTGGAGCTGATCCGCGAGCACGTCGGAGCCGCATCACAACTCGAGATCCGCGAGGTGCGCCTGACCTCGCAACAGGTGCATGCCTCGCTTGCGTCGCACTTCAAGGCGGAGGACCGCCACGCGATCGCACACACGCTCCCGCCGGAGCTGTCGGCGCGGCGCGTGCTCACGTACCGTCACGCGCTCATCCTCGGCGGGCTCGGGGCTGCCCTCGCGTACGCCGTCGCCACCAGCTACGTCTCGACGCTGATCGGGCTGGTGACTGCATCGCTGGCGCTCTACGCGACCGGCACGGCGTACAAGCTGTACCTGCTCACGCTGTCCCTGTGGGCACCCCGACAGGTACGCGTCGAGCGAGCCGATGCCCTCCCCGACGACGAGTTGCCCGTGTACACCGTCCTCATCCCGCTGTTTCGAGAAGGACAGCTCCTGCCTCGATTGCTGGCAGCCGTCGAGCGGTTCGACTACCCGACCGACCGCCTCGAGGTGTTCTTTCTCCTCGAGGAGGACGACATCGAGACCCGCGCCGTTGCGGATGCGATCGACTTTCCCGAGTGGGCGATCCCGATGGTGGTGCCCCTCGGCGCGCCGAAGGGAAAGCCGCGCGCCCTCGATTACGGCCTGCTCTACGCCCGCGGTGAGCTGCTCGTGATCTACGACGCGGAGGACGTCCCGGACCCCGGCCAGCTGCGCGCGGCGGCCACTGCCTTTGCACAGGCAGGACACGAGGTCGCCTGCGTGCAGTGCTCGCTGGCGTTCTACAACGGCAGGCAGAACCTCCTGACGCGCCTCTTCGCGGTCGAGTACGCCACGTGGTTCGAGTTCGTGCTGCCCGCGCTTTCACACACGTCGGTGCCGATCCCCCTCGGTGGCACGTCGAACCACTTCCGGGTGACGGACCTGCGTCGCATCGGCGGATGGGATGCGTACAACGTGACCGAGGACGCCGACCTCGGGATGCGCTTTGCCCGATCCGGATTCCGCACCATCACGCTCGAATCGACCACCCTCGAAGAGGCGAACAGCCGACTGTGGAACTGGGTGCGTCAGCGCACGCGCTGGAACAAGGGCCACATGGTGACGTACCTCGTCCACATGCGCCGCCCGCTCCGGCTCTGGCGCGCGCTGGGCACCCGGGGATTCCTCTCGTGGCAGCTGCTGATGGGAGGCGGGCTGCTCACGCAGCTGCTCAATCCCGTCTTCTGGACGCTCCTCGTGATCTGGTATGCGACGCAGTGGACGGCCATCCGGCCGCTCTTTCCCCTGCCGCTGCTGTACCTGGGGAACGCGCTGCTGATCGCCTCGACGTTCGCGTACGTGACCTTCGGGGCGTTCTCGTGCCTGCGGAACCGGCACTACTACGCCGCCCCGACGGCGATCCTCCTGCCCGCCTACTGGCTCCTGCAGAGCTTCGCGGCGTATCGAGCGCTGGCGCAGCTGGTCACGATGCCCCACTACTGGGAGAAGACCGAGCACAACCTTGCGACGGCGGCCTCGATCCGCAGGTCGGGACTTCTCGATCTGGCGCTGGCCCGCCCGCGCGCGGCCTCGAGGCCGCCATCGCTCGACCTCGGTCCCACGCGAGGCGCCGAGGCAATGACTGCGACGGTGGGCCCCGTGACCGGGGACGCATCGTGACGGTCGCGACGTTCGAGGAGGTCCCGCGCGTCATCGCGCAGGCGGAGCGCGTGGCGCGCCCGCGCGGCCTCGAGATGTCGAGGCGGCTCGTCATCTCGCTTGCGGTCGCGCTCTCGATGTTGAGCGTGGCCACGACGAGCCTCGTGTGGCGCGACCAGAGCCTGCTGCTCTTCAACGACGCCTTCGCGCACCTCAAGATCGCCCGGTTCGTGGTCGATGGCGCGCAGCCCGGCCTGAGCCAGCTCGGGAGCGGCTGGTTGCCGCTCGCCCACGTTGCGATGCTGGCGTTCGTGTGGAACGACTGGGCGTTCCGCACCGGCCTCGCGGGCGCGATTCCATCGGGACTCGCGTTCGTCGCGGGAGGCATCGGCTGCTACGCGCTCGGGCTGCACGTGGGACGGAGCCACCTCGCAGGGGCCGTCTCGCTGCTGGCGTTCGCGTCGAACCCGAACGTGCTCTACATGTCGGCGGTCCCGATGACGGAGTCGCTCTTCCTCGCGCTGACAATCGGCGCCACATACGCCCTCGTGCGGTGGGCGCAGGACCCTGCCGAGCAGCGCTTCCTCGCGCTGGCGGCGGGTTTCACGATGCTCGCGACGCTCACGCGCTACGAGGGGTGGGGGATGGCGGCCGGCGGCGCGGTGCTCGTGGCCTACATCGCGTGGCGTCGCTGCGAGGGGTCCCATGCTGCCCTCGCGCACGCGTTCACGTTCGGGCTGATTGCCAGCTACGGCATTGCACTCTGGCTGGTATGGAACGCGCTGATCTTCGGAGACGCGCTCTACTTTCGCCGCGGCGAGTTCTCGGCAACCGCGATCAACGGAGCGCTGCTCGAGGGGCTGGGCGGCATCCGTCCGGCCACGGAAGGGCAGCTGCTCGGCTCGCTCCTCGAGGTGGCGCGGACGGGCGAGCTGAATGCCGGTGCGGCCCTGGCCGCGACGGGAGTCCTCGGGTTTGCGCTCTGGCTGGTGCGCGGGCGGCTGCGCGCGGAGCACCTCGGTGTGCTCCTGATCCTCGGACCACCGGCGATGCTGGCAGCCAGCCTCTTCTCGGGTGACACGGTGATCTTCCTGCCGGACCGCGACGGGCGCCTGTTCAACATCAGGTACGGCCTGGTGCTGGTGCCGGCCCTCGCTGCATTTGCGGGTTACCTGGGCGGCACGCGCCGGGAACTCGCGGCGGTCGTCGGGGCGGGCCTGCTCTGGCAGTCGTACGCGCTCGTCGCGACGGGGGGCCCGGTGACGTACGTTGATGCGACACGCGGTGTCAGCGGCGGTGTGACCGCGCACCTGTCAACGGCGACACGGGGAATGACGTCGTTCGATGTGACGCGTCCCCTCGTCCAATGGCTTGAGACGAACTACGACAGCGGACGCGTGCTGATGGACTCGTCGACGAACAACCAGATCGTCGTCGCGAACCTCCCGACGCACGCGTTCCTGACGGAGGGCGTGTTCCGCGAGTGGGACGCTGCCCTGGAGGAGCCCGACCGGTACGTCGACTGGATCGTGATGCGCCGAGGCGGGACTGGGACGCTGCGGGATCGGGTGGCGACCGCGCTGGCCGACTCGCCCGCCCTCGACTCTTTCGCTCCCGTGCTCGAACTCGACGGGGTGACGATCCTGCTGCGGGCGGATCGGTTGCCGGAGTGGACCGCCCGCCACCCCGGGGCAGGTCCCATCGTTGCGTCGGTCTCCGTCGCGCCGCAGACGCCCGTCACCGCCGGGCCGCCCTTCGACACCGGGGTACGTCCGACGTCGATCGCGATAGCCGCACTTCCGAGGCACCTCGTGCGTCCGGGCGACACCCTGACCTCGATCGCCACGCGCTTCCACCCGAGCGGCGTCTCGACTGACGACTACCTCACGTCGCTCGCGCGCCTGAACCAGCTGTACACCGACGACCCGTTGACCGTCGACTCGCTCCTCGCGCTTCCGCCCCCCTGGCCTCAGACGATCGGGGGCACGCACACGGTTGTGCCCGGCGAGACGCTGCTCGGTCTTGCGAGCCGCTATCGCCCGTCCGAGGTTGCGCTTGGCGACTACGCGGCCGCACTCGCCGAGGCGAACGGTGGGGACAGTGCGATGTACCTCCGAGCGGGTGATGTGCTGGCGCTGCCGTCGTCAGCAGCGCTGCGCGGGCGCGTGGTCACGTCGGCGCGTGCGTCTGAGGCAGTGCCCACGCGCGAGTAACCGCCCCGGCTCTGGCGGCGTCCTGACGACCGGGCCGTCCCTCTCGACGGCCGATATGGCTGCGCCGACTAGTCCCGCAGCACCCAGGCCGAGCCCCGCTTCGAAAGCGTGACCGACGCGGAGCCCTCGCGAGATCCGATGCCCAGCAGGACTCGCACCGGACTTCCGAGCACCGCCGGGGTCAGGGCCGGGCTCGGACGCCCGACCGCCGCCCAGCGGCCCCGCGTGATATCGAGAATCACGAGGCTGAGACCGGCGCGATCGCGATCCCGGAAGCTTCTTGCGTAGATGCACTGCCCGAGCACGTTGCGGAACGAGGCGCCGACAACGGTCTCGGTCATGGGGCCGAGGGCAAGCGTGACGGAGTCGCCGCAGCGGAGCCGCGAGCCGTCCTCAGCGCGGAAGGTTCCCCCCAGCGCGATGAGGCCGGCACTTTCGCTGCGATCATCGAGTGGCAGGCCCAGCCGCGACAGCGTGTCGCGCGACCGGCGCCGGCGGCTGTCGGCCTCGCGATCGTCGTTGCCTCGTGCGGCGGGTGGCAGGAGGACGAGGGCGTCCTCGACGGTCACGCGCAACTCGCCTGCCGGCGGCGGTGGCGTGCTGGAAATCGTGATGGCGACGCTCGCGGGCACCGACGTACCGCCACGGCCGTCGTTCGCGGTGTACGTGAACGAGTCCGTGCCGGTCGCGCCGGTGGTCGCCACGTAATGCAGCTTGCCGCCGGCGATCGAGGCCGTGCCCTTCGTGCCCTGCGATGCGATTGCGTACGTGAGCGCGTCGCCGTCACCATCGCTACACGCGGGCGAGACATCAACGGCCGACCCCGGGGCCACATTCCCGGCCAGGGGCTGGCACGTGGGAACGGCGTTCGCACTCGTGATCGTCACTGTGACCGTCGCCGGGGCGCTGTCGGAGACGCCATCGGAAGCGCGGTAGCTGAACGTGTCGGTGCCCGTCGCGGACGCGCCTGCGACGTACTGCAGCTGTCCCGCCACCACCGACGCCGTGCCTTTCGTGCCCTGGGTGGCGATCGAGTACGTCAGCGACGGTGAGTCGTCGGTGCAGGACGGCGCGACGCTCGAGGTGGCGCCCGCGGCGAGCGTCAGCGTGCGAGCCGCGCACGCGGGCACCTGGTTCGCGGGCACGTCGGCTACGCCCCCGGGGTCGTCGATCACCCCATCGACGGCGAGGTTTGCGTCGCCGCGCCGGCCATCGACGAACGTGAGCGCGACCGCGCGCCTGAGAACGCCGTCGCCGTAGTCGGAGGGTGCGAGTGCCGCTCCGACCCCCGTGCCCGATGCCGCATCGAACGCGAACGAGTACCAGCTCGATGCGCCGCCCGCGGACTGCGGCCCGTACTTGAGGTAGCCGGTGGCCGTCGCTCCGGTCGGAAGCGCGACCGTGACGCCGGCGGTGCCGCCCGGCGCGACGCCCTCGATGCGGAACGCAACGACGCCAAACGCAAGGGAGGTGCCCGCCGGCAGCGGCGCCGACGGCGTGTCGACCGGCTTGAGCGACGTGAAGCGGCCCACCGAGGTCTGGAAGCCGACGAACTGGCCGCTGTCCGTGGGGATGGCGACCTGGTCCTGCCTCGCGGCGGCGCCCGGGCCGAACGGACCGAGCGCCTCGATGCCGTCGGGGACGCCATCGGCATCCCCATCGGTGGAGGTGGCGTCGCTCACGCAGCCCGAGATGTCGGAGGTGCGGACGCTGCCGGTGTCGGTGAAGGTGGCGGTGTAGCCGTGCAACTCCGGATGCCCAAGCACGGTGAACAGGCGATAGTCCTTGCCCGGATCGAGTGCGCCGAGGGTGACGAGGACGACTCGGCCCTGCGGTGCGCCGCTGCAGTCGTCGTTGCCGAAGAGCTCCACCTTGCCATCGCCGGTGGTCGGCAGTCCCCTGACAAGGACCCAGGTGCGCGTGGTTGTCCCGGTCGAGGCGGGCCGGAAGACACCGGCAACGGCGGGCGCCGCCGGCAGGTTGTCGCGATTGTCGATGCCGATCTGGCCGTTACCGAAGATCGAGTTCGTGACGACCGCAGCACCCGCACCCGCGGCGATGTCGACGCCTCGACCTCGGTTGAACGCGATCACGTTCGCACCGACCGCTGAATTCCCGCGCGCAACGAGGATGCCCACGCCGTTGGGGATGGGAGCCGTCCCGTCGCCGGTGGTGCCGATGCGATTGTCGGCCACGGAGGCCGGCCCGGAGGCCAGGATGCCCTGTTGCTGGTTCCCCGAGATCTGGTTGCCCTCGATCGAGGTGCGCAGACCGTCGCGGACCTCGATGCCCACGTTATTCGGATGGGCGGTGGTGCCGGCGACATCGACGCCGACGCGGTTGTTCTTGACCTGCGTGTCCGTCACCGCATCCAGGAGTATCCCCGTGGTCGAGTCGCCCACCGTGTTTCCGGCGCCCACGCCGATATTCGAGAAGGCGCTGCTGTGCAGCGTGACGCCGCGCGAGACGGGAGTCCCCAGCAGCCCGACGATGTTGTCGTCGACGGCGTTCGTGCCACCACCGTAGATCTCGATCTCATCGTCGCCATGTCCGGCGACACGGTTGCCCGCAATCGTCGCCCCTGCAGCGTCGGACCAGAGCAGGATGCCGTTGGTGAACGACTGGAGGTGCGCCGCCCCCAGCTGGTCGAGTCCGATCGTGTTGCCGGTCACCCGAGCGCCGATACCAGGATTCCCACCGGTCGACGCCGAGGAGCCCGGAGTGCGGAAGCTCAGGCCGACCGTCCCCGGCTTCGAGCCCGCCACGACGTCGATCTCCATCCTGCCGGCGATCGCGAGGTCACTCCCCCCAGCGCGGACCCCGACGATCGTGTTGCCGCTGATCGTGGGCTGCGGACTCCCGTCGAAGCGAACGTTCTCGATCGCACCGGTCCCGCCCGAGGCCACGGTGCCGATCCTGTTGCCGGTCACCTGCGTGTGATCGGTGCCGTTCCCGAATACGACCACGTTGCGCTCGTAACCGGCGATCACGTTGTCGGCGATCGTCGTGTTCCGTGCGGGTGTCGTGTCACTTCCGCCCACCAGCACGCCGAAGCTGCCGCCGGAGACCAGCACGGCTGTGCCCGCTGTGTTGACACCGATGCGGTTTCCGCGGACGGCGTTCCCGTCGCCACTGCTGAGCTGGAGCCCGGCACTTGAGCCCAGGATCACGTTCATGTCGGCAGGAGAGCCTCCGCCGATGGTGTTGCCTCCGCCGATGATGACGACGCCCCATTTCACCGAGGCGCTCGCCGATCCACTGACGTCGGTCCCGAGGCGGTTACCCGCGACCGTCGATCCGCTGCCGGCGAGAACGATCGCGCTCTCGGCAAAGGACGTCAGTGCGAGGCCGTGCACCTGGTTGCTTCCGGCGCGGAAGACGAGGCCGTCCGCCCCGGAAGCACCGCTGCCGTCGATGGTGACCCAGCCGCCGGATTGCGTGCGTCCATCAATCGAGACCGTCGACGTGACCTCGGGGAGCGCGCTCAGCAGCGCGATCGTGGGTGACGACGCGGCGATGTTGAACTTGATGCTCGCGCCGCCACCGTTGTTCACGGCCTGGATCGCGGCTCGGAGGGTGCACTCGGGCACCGGCGGATCGCCGATCGTCCCGCCGGTGTCGCAGAGCTTCGAGGTGAGATCGGAGAGCGGCTTGTCGGCGAGCGAGTTCACCACGGGCTCGCCCAGCACTCGGACCTGCTTCGTGACGGGGTCGGTCTGGCCGTTGCTGTCCTGCACCGTCAGTGTCACGTCGTAGAGACCCGGCGCGGGGAAGACGTGCGTCGGCTTCTGCTCGGTGCTCGCGGGGGGCGATCCGAAGTTCCAGTTGTAGCCAACGATCGTGGCCGGGGGAACGGCGGTCGAAGGCGAGCCATCGAACGCGACGGTGTTCGGTGCGGTAGCCGTCCACGTGAAGTCCGCGGTGGGGGGCGGCGTGGGCGAGGGCGACGGCGTCGGTGTGGGCGTCGTGGCGGCTGCGCGCACCCAGTCGATGAGCCAGTCGGCGCGGAACGAGGCGTCCGCCGTGGAACAGCCGCCGCCGACGTTGGCCGCACGCTGCGAGCCGATGAGCATCCAGTGTGAGCCCGCGGGCGGCGTCGCCGTCGTGCCGTCGAGCACATCCTCGAAAAAGCCGAGGTTCGGATCCGGGACAGTGTACGTGAGGCGCAGTGGTGGGTTCACGCGCGAGTCGTGGAGCTGGACCTGCCACCGAGGGCGTGCCACCTCGAGCAGGAACCGGCACGCGGTGCCCGTGCCGGCGTTGACCTCGAGCGTGCGCAGCAGGTAGGGCGTGTCGACGTAGGTGGTGTCGATCGGCACCTGGCCCGCAGGGGGCGCTGCCTCGGTGTGCGCGAGCCCCCACGCGACGATGACGAGCACGCCCACCAGGACGGGGAGCCGGGTGACGAGGGCGGACGCGCCTCCGCCGAACCGTGGTGTGACCGGACGCATGGTTCCCCCCGACCACCCTCAGGCTGGTGGCGCCTCGCGCACCCCTCGCCCGGCGGAAACGCTCGAACGCGGAATCCTTGCGGGTTTCATACAGTTCGTATTACCACCGTCGTATCCCCCATCGGGGTATCTTCCCTGTCAGTTGCGCCACACCCGGTCGAGGCGTGGCAATATCGGCGCATGCGCAGGTTGCCGGGATACCGACTCGAACAGGTCGTGACGGCGGTGGGGAGGCTGACCGAGGTCTCGGACGCCGCGGGGTTCCCGGATGCGGCGATCGTCGCCGCGGACACCGTTGTGCCCTCCGACGTGACGACGTTCAACGACGTCGATATCGAGCACGCCTCGATGACGGTGCGCACCCGCCCCGCGGACTTCGTCTACCCCGCGGGCGTCGAGGCGCTGTTCGCTCAGCATGCCGACGAGCACCCGCTCATCCACTACTTCAACGAGACGGGTGACGGTTCCGCCTGGAAGATCAGCGATTTCCTCGGGGCGGACGCGTTTCATGAGTCGCTGCTCTATCGATCCGTGTACGGACCGATCGGCGTCGAAGACCAGATGTCGATTACGCTGCCCTCGTCGAGCCGGCGCGTGATCGGGCTGGTGGTGAATCGAGGGCAGCGCGACTTCAGCGAGGACGATCGCGCGGCGCTCAACCTCGTCCGCCCGTACCTCGCGCAGACGTACCGACTGCTGCAGGAACGCGATGTGCTGACGCGCCTCGCGCGGTCCGCAGGCGCGGTGATCGAATCGACGGAGTTGGCTGCGATATCCCTCGGGGATCACGCCGCCGAGATCACGCCGGGATCGCTGGTCCTGCTGTACCGGTACTTTGGGCGGCCGGGCGCGGAGAGCGAGCTGCCCGAACGCATCGACTCATGGCTGCGTCGCGAACGAGCGAAGGCGAACGCAGGCGTGGAGCAGCAACCCGGGGCGGGCCTCCTCGCGCCGATCGTGGCGCGTCGAGGAAGCCGTCAGTTGGTGGTCCGCTTCGTCCCCGGCAGGGACGCCTCGGACGCGCTGGTGCTGCGCGTGCTCGACGACGCCGAGCCCGCCGTGGTGCAACTCGAAAGCCTGCGCCTGACCGCGCGCGAGGCACAGATCGCTCGCCTCCTGATGGGCGGCTCCACCAACGCGGAGATCGGCCGTGCGCTGCAGATCACGCCCGGAACCGTGAAGAAGCACCTCGACCACGTCTACCGCAAGGTGGGCGCGAGCAATCGCGTGACTGCGGTGAAGGCCATCCTCGAACTGCACGCCAGCGCGGGACTCTCCTTCTAGCCCAACAGCGAGATCCAGCTCCACTCTCGGGAACGGCGTGCCCTCCACCACCGATGGACTCAACGGGCATGGGCGCGGCGCGTTCCATCGCGTGCATTCGGATCATCCTCAGGTGCGCGGGATCACCTCGATTCAACGCGAGGCGAAGCCGCGATATGCGGGCGCAATCCATCGAGCGGTACGGTCCGAGTGTGAATGAGCGCACTCGAGGCGCTCGAACGGGGAGGATACCGAGCATGAGCATTATCGCGTGGATCGTGATCGGACTGCTCGCGGGCGCGCTGGCGAAGGCCGCGATGCCCGGCAATGATCCCGGCGGCATCATCGTGACGATGCTCCTCGGGATCGCCGGTGCGCTCGTCGGCGGTTGGCTTGCCGTCGCGATGGGAATCGGACGAGGCGTCGACAACTTCGATGTCGGCAGCATCGTGACCGCCACCCTCGGCGCGATCATCCTGCTGGTCGTGTACCGCGCCGTGTCGGGTCGCCGCGGCTTCGCGTAGCCGACCCCTCGGCGGGTGTAGCGAGCACGGCGGGACATCGTCCCGCCGTTCTTGCGTCGTCGCGGCTGGAGCGACTAGCTGTTGCCGAGGTTGATGATGTGGAGGCCGCACTCGCGCTTCGTGGCCTCTTCCCACCACCAGCGTCCCTCGCGCTCGTGCTCGCCTGGGTTGGTCGCCCTCGTGCAGGGCTCGCAGCCGATCGAGCGGAAGCCGACGTCGTGGAGCGCGTTGTACGGCACCTCGTGCTCGCGGATGTACTGCCAGACCTTGTTCGCGGTGAAGTTCGCCAGCGGGTTGAACTTCACGAGCTCGACCTCGGGCGTCGAGAAGGCGGTGTCGACCTGGATCACGGGGATGTCGGCGCGCGTGCCCGGACTCTGATCCTTGCGCTGCCCGGTCACATACGCCCGCAAACCGCCGAGGGCACGTCGCAGCGGCTCGACCTTGCGAATCGAGCAGCACTCCTCGTGGCCGTCGCGGTAGAAGGAGAAGTAGCCCTTCGCAGCGACGAGCGACTGCACGGCCTCGGCGTTGGGTGAGTGCGCCTCGATCGTCACGCCGTACTTCTCGCGCACCACATCGAAGAACTGGTACGTCTGCGGATGGAGGCGCCCGGTATCGAGGGTGAAGACCCGGAACGGCAGCTTCGAGCGCCACGCCATGTCGACGAGGACCACGTCCTCGGCGCCGGAGAACGAGATCGAGAGCTCGGTGCCGTACTCGCGCAGCGCGAACTTCAGGATGTCGGCCGGGTGCTGGATCGCCAGCTCGGCGGCGAGCGCCTCGATGTTCCTGGTGTCGACAACCATGATGCTGCCTGCCTCCGCGCGCCCCGGTATGTCCACAGGATAGCCCTCGCGCGCTCGCCCACGGGCCCTTCGAGGGGTACTGTCGCGACGACGGGCGCCCAAGAAGCGGGCCCGTCGGAGGGTCGCGATGAACTGGCCGGTGGTCATCCTCGGGGTGACGGCGAAGTTCCTGCTGCCGGTCGCCCTCGTCTGGCTGCCCTTCGAGGCGGGCTGGGCCAATTTCATCCTTGATAGCGTGGACGGCGACATCCTGATCCCGGCGGGCCTCGGCGGCGGCGCGCCGGCGGATCAGAACCACCTCTACCAGAACATCGACAAGGCGGCGGATTACGTCACCTACATCGGAATGGTGGTCGCCGCGTGGCGCTGGCCCATCCGGCGCTGGATCGTGGGGCTGTTCGCCCTCCGCACGGTGGGGCAGGCGCTCTTCTTCGCGACGCAGAACGAGCTGATGTTCCTCTACTTCCCGAACTTCCTGGAGCCGCTGTTCCTGGTCGCCGCGACCATTCTGAGGTTCAACCGGAGCGAGCCCTGGGGCCACCTGCTGCGCTATCGGTGGCTCTACGGCGGCGGCGTCTTCCTCTACAAGATGCAGGACGAGATCCTGACCCACCTCGTGAACTTCGATCGGTCCGAGGCGATCTCGCGCCTCCTCGGGCTGTCGTAGCGCTCGAGGGCCGCCGCGCTTCCCGCGGCCTCCGCGCTCCCTCGTGTGCACGTCGAGCGGTATCCTGAGGGGCCTGTTTCCGATTCCCTACACTTCCGAGGAGCACCGTGATGGCGCTGTCACACGTCGTTGGATACCCGCGCATTGGCACGCGCCGCGAGCTGAAGCGCGCCACCGAGAGCTATTGGGACGGCGACGTCAGCCGCGAGCAGCTGCTCGAGACGGCACGCACGCTGCGCCTTGAGGCGTGGACGCGGATGCGCGACGCGGGCATCGCGCTCATCCCGTCGAACACGTTCTCCTTCTACGACCAGGTGCTGGACACGACCGCGATGGTGGGCGCCGTCCCGGCGCGCTACGACCAGCCCGCAGACCGCGACGTCGACCTCGACACGTACTTCGCGATGGGGCGCGGCGCACAGACCGACGGCCTCGACGTCACCGCGATGGAGATGACGAAGTGGTTCGACACGAACTACCACTACATCGTCCCGGAGCTGGGGCCGGAGACCACGTTCCGCCTCGCCTCGAGGAAGCCGCTGGACGAGTACCTCGAGGCGCGCGCGGCCGGCATCGAGACGGTGCCGGTGCTGATCGGGCCGCTGACGTACCTCCTGGTGGGGAAGTCGCCGGACCACGCGCACGACTTCGACCGGCTGTCGCTCCTGCCCGCGCTGCTGCCCGTCTACATCGAGATGCTGACCGCGCTCCGTGACGCGGGCGCGCGCTGGGTGCAGTTCGATGAGCCGGTGCTGGTCCAGGACCGCACGCCCGCGGAGCTCGAGGCGCTCACGACCGCCTATCGAGCGCTGGCGGCGGCCGCGGGCGACACGAAGCTCCTCGTCGAGACGTACTTCGGCGACGTGGACGAGGCGTTCGCGGCGCTCACCAGTCTCCCGGTCGCGGGCATCGGCCTCGACCTCCATCGAGAACGGCGCAACCTCGACCTCCTGCGCAAGCACGGCCTGCCCGGCGGGAAGTACCTCGCCGCGGGCGTGATCGATGGGCGCAACGTCTGGATCAACGACCTTGGTGCGTCGCAGCGGCTGCTCGCCGAGCTCGGCGAGCTGGTGGGGCCGGACCGCGTGATCGTGTCCACCTCGTGCTCGCTGATGCACGCGCCGATGGAGCTGACGCGCGAGAACCGCCTCGATGCCGAGCTGCGCTCGTGGCTCGCGTTCGCCAACCAGAAGGTGGACGAGGTGGCCACGCTCGCGCAGGCCCTGGATGACCCGAACGCGGTCGCCGATGCGCTCGCGGCCAACGCCTCCGCCCTCCACTCGCGCCGCACCTCGCCGAGGACCAACAACCCCGGCGTGCGGTCGCGCGTGGCGGCCACCACCGAGGCCGACTACCGGCGCTCGGGCAACGTCGTCGAGCGGCGCGGGGCCCAGCGCGCGCGACTGCGCCTGCCCTCGTTCCCCACGACGACCATCGGATCCTTCCCGCAGACCACGGAGCTGCGCGAGGCGCGCGCCTCGCTCAGCGACAAGGCGATCACCGAGGAGCAGTACGAGCGGGTGATCGAGCAGGAGATCGAGCGGGTCGTGCGCCTGCAGGAGCAACTCGACATCGACGTGCTCGTGCACGGCGAGCCCGAGCGCAACGACATGGTGGAGTACTTCGGGGAACGCCTCGATGGATTCACCTTCACGAGGTTCGGGTGGGTGCAGTCCTACGGCTCGCGCTACGTGAAGCCGCCGATCGTCTTCGGCGACGTCTCGCGGCCCGAGGCGATGACGGTGCGCTGGTCGACGTTCGCGCAGTCGCTCACCGCCCGCCCGATGAAGGGCATGCTCACGGGCCCCGTCACCATCCTCAACTGGTCCTTCATCCGCGACGACCAGCCGCGTGCGGAGACGTGCCGGCAGATCGCGCTCGCGATCCGCGACGAGGTGGTGGACCTGGAGGCGGCGGGGATCCGCGTGATCCAGATCGACGAGCCGGCGCTCCGCGAGGGGTTGCCGCTCCGCCAGAGCGACTGGACGAGCTACCTCGCATGGGCCGTGCCGTGCTTCCGGCTGGCCGCCTCGGGCGTGCGTGACGAGACGCAGATCCACACGCACATGTGCTACGCGGACTTCAACGACATCATCGAGGCGATCTCGGACCTCGACGCGGACGTGATCTCGATCGAGAACTCGCGCTCGGACGCGGAGCTGCTCGATGCGTTCCGGCAGTTCAGGTACGACAAGGAGATCGGGCCCGGCGTGTACGACATCCACTCGCCGCGGGTGCCGCCCGCCGAGGAGATGGGCGGCCGCCTGCGCGAGGCGATGCGCGTCCTCGATCCCAACCTGGTGTGGGTGAATCCGGACTGCGGCCTCAAGACGCGGCGCTACGAGGAGACCGTGCCGGCCCTCGAGCACATGGTGGCGGCGGCGAAGGAGCTGCGGGCGGCGGCGAGCTAGGGCGGACGCGCCTCCGATCGCTCCCGACAACCTGAACCGAGTTGCGGTCGGTCCGTCAGGCCGGCCGGCCCGCCCACCCGTCCCTGTTCCTGTCGGGGCTCCGCCTCCACACACCCACTCGCCCCACGGCGTTGACGCGAGGCAGTGCGCCCGTGGGGCCGAGGATGCTCGATTCGAGCCCTCGAGGTCGGCGCGCCCTTCGACAAGCCCAGGGCGAACGGATGGGGCGGCCTCCTGCCGGACATGGGAGGGTCGTCGATTTCGGACGTTTCGTGGCCGGCGCGTGTGGTTCGCCAGGCCCTTCGCCGAGCTCTGGAGAACCTCACCACGAACGGATGAGGGTGACGGCCGGCGGGGCGCAAGGCCCTGCGTCCTGCTCGAAGGTTGCTCGATTCGCGGCATCGATCACGGCGGGCCCTTCGACAGGCTCAGGGCGAACGGTTACCCCGACCTCCGATTCCCGCGACTACGCTCGGTGCTCCAAGCCGGCGGATCCCGCGCCACTCCTTTGGGATGGATCCCCTATCCCTTGCCTCGCTCGGACTCCCACAGCGCCTTTGCCGCGGGCCACTCGTCCTCGAGGATGGCGAGCATCTGGGTGTCGATGTACTCGCCTCGAATGAACTCGTTGTGGCGGAGCAGGCCATCGAGGCGAAAGCCGGCCTTCTGGTAGGAGCGGATCGCCCTCGCATTTCCCGACTCGGGGTCGATGGTCACGCGGTGGAGCTTCCGTACCTCGAAGAGGTAGCCGAGGAGCATGCGCACCGCTTCGGTGCCCACGCCGCGCTCGCGCGCGTCCGGCTCGCCGATGAAGATGTCGATGCCCGCGGTCCAGTGGTAGTGCGGGTCGTAGGAGCGATGCCACCACTGGATGTAGCCGACGGGCCGGCCGGCGACCCCGCGCGCGCCCTCCTCGATGATGTAGCCCTCGCGGGGGCCGCCGTCGTCGGGCGCGAGGAACTCGGTGCGCGTCTCCGCGAGGTCCGCCATCTCGTCATCCCACCAGTAGAGGACCTCGGGCTCCACAACCCACGCCATCAGGGCGGGGAGGTCGCGCTCCTCGACGGGCCGGAGGCGCAGCCACGCGCCCTCGATGGGCCCGATCTCGCCTCGACCCTCCGCGTACCAGAGTTCGCGCATCCGTCCTCCGTGGGCATCGCGCGCATAGTGCGATCGCGTCTTACGATTATCAAACGCGGGCGTTGAGGAAGGGCGCGCACACGCTCGACGAGCTGCAGGACCGGTTTGAGGCTCAGCGCGGCGTCCTCGGTCCCCTGGTGCGGGTGATCGAGGAGGCAGCCGGCGATTCGCCGTGGGCGCTCATCGGCGCGGTCTCCCTCGCGCTGCGCGACCTCGACGCGATGTCGCCCAACCTCGAGTTCATCGTCACGCCGGAGACGCTGGCGTCGCTCTCCCAGATGCTCGGCGTCGCCTCGAAGTGGGGGCGCGGTGCGTACATGGCGGCGGAGCGCCTGCACTTCATGCGGTACGGCGTGCCCGTGTTCGTCTTCTCACGACCCACGTTCCAGGGACGCTACGAGTCGCTGTCGCCCTTCGATATCCCCTCGCTGTGGGATGCACGGACCACCGCCGATGTGGGGGGCGTGACGATTCCCGTCCTCCCTCTCGAGTGGGAGCTCGTGCTTGCGGTCGTCCTCGATCAGCGATCGCGCATCGAGGAGTTGCAGGCGTGCTTCGCGCTCTACGGGTTCGACAACCGGCTGCTGACGCGCCTGCTGCGCGAGGGGCGCGTGGAGCACGCCACGGAGGAGGCGGTCTGGGCGGTCGTCGAGGAGCACGCGTAGGACCTCTTCCCGTCGAACGCTGGTCCCCCGTCGCCAGACCCGCGACGTCGCGCAGGGGAGCCTGGGGGCAAACGGATGAAGGCAGCCTCGAGACGGCGCCGCTAGCCCTGGCGGAGGGTGGCCATCGCCTCGCGGCCGAGGCGGTCGAACCGCTTCTTCAGTCCCGGCAGGTACGACTCGAATCGAGACGTGGTCTCGGCCATCCGCACGCACAGCCTCGCGAGGCCGTCCACGTCGCCGAGGTGGATCGTCTCGGCGGCGACGCGCCCTCGACGGCCAGCGTTGTGGTAGTTGCCGAGGGCGACGCAGGCGGCGCCCGTCTCGTAGCCGTAGAGGTCATACGCGGTCGCCTCGGTGACCCCGCCGTCCATGAGCTTGCGCTGGAACGCGAAGGTCGGGTCGCCGGCGCGCAGCTCCTGCGCGAGAGCCGTCATCCACTGCGTGACTCGAGGCGAGAACACGTGGATCGCGTCGCCGACACGCACGATAGGACCCGCACCCTGCTCGGCGCGTCCGCCCGCCATCGAGGAGGTCTCGATCGCGAGGACGATCGCGTCGTCGGGGAGCAGTCGCTCACGACCGACGACTGCGGCACCTCGGAGGCCATCCTCCTCGGCGCGGGTGAAGAGGCCGATCACGTGCGCGGGCGTGCGTGCCGCCGCCAGCCGGTCAAGGGTGGAGAGCACGGCAATGCATCCGCCGAGGTCGTCGCACTGCCGGGCGTGGATCAACTGCCCGCGCTGCGAGAACGGGGTCACGTCCCAGAGCGCCATGTCGTCCACCTCGCACGTGCCGTCATCGAGGCGTGCGCGGGCCCCTGCGATGCGGCCGTTCTCGGCGCGCACCGTCTCGATGGTCGCCGTGCCGGTGGGTTCGCCGGTCGCAGCGGCGTAGAGACGCACGCGCTCGCCGCGACCGTAGTCCGAAGAAAGCCCGCCTCGAAACAGGAGGTCGAGGCGCCTGCCACGCCGAGCCTCGACGACAAAGCCGGGGTGATCCATGTGCGCGCCGAGGACGAGCGGGCGGCGCGCGGCGCCGCGGCGGTACGCGACGTAGGCGTTCCCGTAGCGGTCCTCGGCGTAGTCGAGTCCTCGGTCGGCGGCAAAGCCGCGGATGTAATCGCGTACGTGCTGCTCGAGGTAGGACGTGGCCGGCCTCGACAGTACCGCCCGCGCGAGCTCGCCGAGCTCCATCGGTGCCCGGGGCGCCCTCGATGCCGTGCGCGCCGAGGCGCTGGTCGATGCAGGCATGGGTCCTCCTCGCGGTCAGCGGCGATCTGGCGGGCATCGTACGGAGAGCGGCGGCGTTGCGGCGCGTGCTCGAGGGAACGCTCGGTTAGGATGGGAGGATGACCACACAGCTCATCGATGAACCGGTCCCGTTCGACCCGGGCGCGCCGGACGCCTCGGACGACGCCGTCGCGGCCCCCGGCCGCCCCTCGAGGGCAGGCCGCGGCCGCGGACGGCGCAAGGCGCGCATGGTGGACCGGCCGCGCATCCCGATCACCCTTGAGCTGACGGGATGGGCGCATGGCGGGTACGCCCTCGGACGGGCGCCCGACGGGCGGATCGTGTTCGCCTCGTACGGGATCCCGGGCGAGAAGGTGATCGCCGAGATCACGAACGAGGCGCCGAAGTACATCGAGGCGACCGTCGTGCACGTCCTCGAGGCGTCACCACACCGCGTGACGCCGCCGTGCGCGTACTTCGGCGCTGGCCCCGGCCAGGAGTGCGGCGGCTGCCAGCTCCAGCACATCGAGTATCCCGAGCAGCTGCGCCTGAAGACCGAGGTGGTGCGCGAGCAGCTGCGCCGCATCGGCAAGTTCGGGAACGCCCTCGTGCTGCCGATGCTCGGCGCCGGCGACCCGTGGGGTTATCGGAACCACATGCGCTTCACGGTCCGACGCGATGGCGACGTCGGGTTCATGCAGCGGGGGACGCACCGGTTCCTCAAGATCGAGGAGTGCGCGATCGCGCTGCCGAGCGTGAATCGAGCGCTGGCGGCGGTGCAGGGTCGGACGTTCGGCACGCGACAGCTCTCGGTGCGCGTGGGCGAACACACCTCGGACCTGCTCGTTCAGCCGACGCTGCAGTGGCGCCCGGGACGCACGAGGCGG
>JAXLWY010000010.1:0-59089 GCA_046328255.1 Dehalococcoidia bacterium
AGCGGCCGTAGTCGATCCAGAACTTGTCGATGATCTTGCGACGGCTGGAGTTGCCACCCTGCGAGGTGTGGTTCGGGTTGTCCTTCATCAGGACGGTCATGCATTCGACCGGGCACTGGCGCTCACAGGCGTGGCAACCGGTGCAGAACGGCTCGTCTATGTTCTGGTCCCAGAGCAGGAGGGGGAACGCGCGGTCGCGCTCGGGGAGCGCGCGGTGCGTTTCCGGGTACTCGCGGGTCACCGGCTTCCGGAGGAAGGTCGACCCCGTCACGAGGAAGCTGCGAATCAGGCCATTCACGACGACGCCTCGCTTGCTCCCCAGACCGCCAGGCCAGGTCGACCGGCTGGTCGCGCCACCGCGCGCTGGATCGCCTGACCGAGCAGCCAGATGCCGATGATGCCCACGATCGTGAGGAGCGGCAGCGGCAGGTGATAGACCTTCACGAGGCCGTTCAGGAGCACCTGCACGAAGGTCAGCGGCATCAGGACCTTCCAGGCGAAGCCCATCAGCTGGTCGATGCGCAGGCGCGGCAGAGTCGCGCGCGTCCACATCGCGAGGAAGATGAGCGCGCCGCTCTTGACCGCCATGAGCAGCAACTGGAACGGCAGCCCGAGCTGCTCACCCAGCGGCCAGACGCTGCCGCCGAGGAAGATCGCGGAGCCGATGATCGACATGATCCACATGTGCGCGTACTCGGCGAGCTGGAACATCGACCACCGGATGCCGGAGAACTCGATGTGTGGACCGCCGGCCGTCTCCGATTCGCCGACAGAGATGTCGAATGGCGCACGGTTCAGCTCGGCGAGCATCGCGATGTAGAAGATGACGAACCCGAGCGGCTGCCACACGATGTTCGGTACGACCGCCTGGTCGACCATGATCTTCTCGAGGTCGAGCGTCTCCGAGAGCATCGCGACCGCGAGGAGGGAGATGACGAGCGGGATCTCGTAGGCCACGCCCTGGGCCGCGGCGCGGAGCGCGCCCAGCATTGCGTAGCGGTTGTCTGACGCCCAGCCGGCCATGACGAACCCCAGCCCGCTGACTGACGACGTCGCGAGGAGGTAGAGCAGGCCCAACTCGAGGGGACGGATCTGCCAGCCGATGGCAAACGGAACAACGACGAAGCCAACGAACACCGGGACGAAGATGAAGTAGATGGAGAGTTCGAAGACCCACGGGTCGGCGCGGTCCGGTCGGAGATCTTCCTTGCTCACGAGCTTGATGGCGTCGGCGATCGACTGGAGGATGCCGAACGGCCCCGTGCGGGTCGGGCCGAGTCGCATCTGGAACCGGCCGATGATCTTGCGCTCGCCGTAGATGAGGCCCATCACCACCACGGTCATCGCCAGCACGACGATGTTGACCTTGATGAACGCCTCGAGGAGCGCGGGCATCTGGATCCCGAGGAAGTCGACCCAGGTCATCGGTCGACCTCCGAGAGCACGATGTCGATGGAGCCCAGCACGAGGACTGCGTCGGAGACGTAGTGGCCGACCGTCATGTCGCGCAGGGCCTGGAGGTTGGACAGGCAGGCGCTGCGCACCTTGCAGCGCCAGGGGCGGTTGCCCCCTGTCGAGACCATGTACACGCCGTACTCGCCGCGCGGCGCCTCGGTGCGGACGTAGACCTCACCCGGCGGCGTGCGCAACAGGCGCGACATGCGCTCGGGCAGGAACGGTCCCGGCTTCAGCTGCTCGAGGCACTGCTCGATGATCTTGACCGACTCGCGCATCTCCTGGAGGCGGCAGTAGTAGCGGTCGAAGACATCACCGTTGTGGCCGGTGATCACGTCGAACTTGACCTGTGGGTAGTACAGGTACGGCTCGTCGCGCCGTACATCGAGGTCGACACCCGTCGCGCGGAGCGAGGGGCCGCTCATCCCCCAGTCGATGGCGTCGGCCGCGGAGATGTGACCGATCCCCCTGGTGCGGGCCTGGAAGATCTCGTTCTGCGTGAGCAGGCCGTCGAGATCACGGATGCCCTGGTTCGTCGAGACGAGCACCTGGTGGACGCGCTCGACGAAGTTGTCGGTGACGTCCCAGGCGAGTCCGCCCGGGCGGAAGTACGAGTACATCATCCGGTCGCCGGAGATCTCCTCGAACAGGTCGAAGATCACCTCGCGCTCGCGGAAGGCGTACGTGAAGCTCGTGCCCAGGATGCCGACGTCGACGCCGAACGCGCCGAGGAACATGAAGTGACTCGAGAGGCGGTTCAGCTCGCACAGGATCATGCGGACCCATTGCGCGCGCTCCGGCACTTCGATGCCTGCAAGCTTCTCGACGGCGATCACGTACGAAAGCTCCGCGTTGAACGCGGCGAGGTACTCGGTGCGATCCATGAACCCGATGCCCTGGCGGTAGTCCATCGTCTCGCAGAGCTTCTCGGCGCCACGGTGGAGGTATCCGATGTACGGCACGACGTCGCGCACCACTTCGCCATCGACCGCAAGCACCATCCGGAAGACGCCGTGTGTCGAGGGGTGCTGCGGACCCATGTTGACGAAGATGTCCTGGGTCTCGAACTCGTGCTCGGGCTGCAGCAAGACGGAGGTCATCTAGTCCTGCTCCTCCGGGAACGCGATGCCCTCGCCCTGCAGGATCTTGATGTCCGCGAGCGGGTGGTCCTTGCGCAGCGGGAACGTGTCGTCCATGTCCTCGGGCATCAGGAGTGTCCGGGGGTCCGGGTGCCCGTTGAAGCGCACACCGAACATCTCGGCCGTCTCGCGCTCGAGCCAGTTGGCGGCGCGCCAGACCGAGGTGGCCGAGTCGATGGTGAGATCCGAGTTCGGGAGGTTCGCCTTCACGGTCAGGTTGTGCTTCTTGTTCGTCGAATACAGGTGGTAGACGACGTCGATGCCCCTGTCTTCCCAGTCAATCGCGGTCAGGCAGCGGAGGTAGTTGAAGTCGAGATCGCCGTCGCGCTTGAGGGCACGGAGCGCGCGAATCACCTCGTCACGAGGCACGCGCACGATGAGGTCGATCAGCCCCATCTCGGGCTCGGCGGAGACGCCCGAGAGCGCCTTGTCGACCAGCGGCCAGATCGTCGAGGAGAGGTCGGCCTGGGCGGCGCCCTCGGTCGTCATCGTCCCACCGACTTCCGCTCTTCCATGATCAGGTCCTGCAGCGACAGGATGCCGTCGAGCAGCGCCTCGGGGCGTGGCGGACAGCCCGGCACGTAGATGTCCACGGGAACGACGTTGTCGACACCCTGAAGGACGCGGTCGTAACGGCTGTAGGGGCCGCCGTTCGTCGCACACGCGCCCATCGAGATGACCCACTTCGGGTTCGGCATCTGCTCGTACAGGAGCTTCACTGCCGGCGCCATCTTCTTGGTCACTGTTCCCGCCACGATCATCACGTCGGACTGCCGGGGCGAGGGCCATGGCACGATGCCGAAACGGTCGAGGTCGTAGTGAGACATGTAAGTCGCGATCATCTCGATCGCGCAGCACGCGAGGCCGAACGTCATTGGCCAGAGCGAGGACTTGCGTCCCATGGCGAGTAGCAGGTCGGCGGGCACTTGCATCACGCCCGGAAGTACCGACTTGTAGAGGGCCTTGCCGGGTGCGAGTTCAACCGGAGTCAGGCGAGGTGCCTCGCGTGGGTGCTCCGTCGGAAGGACGAGCGGGCCGCTCGGCGCTTCCGTGGGAATTGCGGGCGCGACGGGAGCGGTCGTCGGCTCGGTGGTGGTCGGTCCTACCGCCACTGCAGGGCTCCCTTCTTCCATGCGTACGCGAGCCCCGCACCGAGGATTGAGATGAAGGCGAACATCGTCCAGTACGCCGAGGGTCCGATGTCGACATAGGCGAGGACCCAGGGGAAGACGAAGAGCGCCTCTACGTCAAAGATGATGAAGAGGATCGCGTACAGGTAAAAGCGCATTCCGATGCTGGTTGATGCGCGTCGAATCGGCAGCATGCCGCACTCGTAGGTGCCGCCCTTGCCTCGCTCACGCGAGAATGGTGCGAGCAGCCGCGTGGCGAGGAGCGCGGTGAGGGGGAGAATGCCTCCCATGATGATGGCGATCAGGACCGCGAGGTATCCGCCGAACAGGGTGTCCGTGGCGTGTTCCAAGGGGCGTTCGCCTTTCGGCGCAGAGGAGTTCGGGTGCTGATCGGCGCAAAAAAAGCGCCTGGCGCCACCGAGCCGAACGCTACCAGTGGCCCTCTGCAGTGTCAACGAAGTGTGTGTCCGGCATGACAAACCCACGCAACGCGGCGCGCTCGGTTTGTTCTGTCCTGAGCGGCACGATTCAGCTTCGCGGTGCCGCCGTCCGCAACTCAGTGTATCGAGGACGTGCGAGGTCGGGGCGCGCGACCGCAGCCGGGCGCACCGCCCGACGACGACGGGTCAGCCAACTTCGGTGAGCGACTGCTCAAGGCCTGCGAGTCGACCGCGCGCGGTCGTGAGGCGTTCTTCCTCGGTTGCCACGACGGCCTGCGGCGCCTTCGCGCGAAACTGCTCGTTCGCGAGCTTCGCCTCGAGACGGGCGACATCCTTGCCGGCCTCCTCGATCTGGGTCCGTAGACGTGCCCGCTCGGCGTCGAGGTCGAACAGGCCGGCCATCGGCAGTGTCACCTGGCCGACGTCGAGGACGGTCGTGACCACGCCGTCCGTGGGCGCATCGGTGGCGCTGTCCACGACGTGCAGCGGCCGCGCACGCGCCAGCTGCTCGATGGCGGCCTGCGCGGCGCGCGCCGCCGCGACGGCATCGGCACCCACGATGTACGCCTCGACCCAGCGCCCGGCATCGACGCGCTTGTCGGCACGGATGTTTCGAATGGCGCGCACGAAGTCCTGCAGCGCGAGCACCGTGCGCTCGGCGTCGTCATCGATGCGCGATGCGTCGCCTCGAGGGTAGGCGGCAATGATCAGGCCGGGTGCCGGATCGGGCCGGATGGCGGTCAGGCGCTGCCAGATTTCCTCCGTGATGAAAGGCATGCAGGGGTGGAGGAGCCGGAGCGTGGTGTCGAGAACGTGCACGAGCACAGGGAGCGGGCTGCGGTCGCCGGCCCGGATGCGGACCTTCGCCAGCTCGATGTACCAGTCGGCGAACTCGTCCCAGAAGAAGTCGCGCACCTGGCGCATCGCCTCGCCGAGCTCGAACTTGCTGAGGAGCTCGTTTGCGCTCACGGCGACGCGCTCGGTGCGCGAGAGGATCCAGCGGTCCTCGACGTGTGTGACCGCGTTTGCGACGGGGAGGGCGAGATCGTCGCCGGTGTCCACGAGCGAGAGCGCGAACCGCGAGGCGTTCCAGAGCTTGTTCGCGAAGTTGCGTCCCGCCTCGAGGCGCTGCTCGGAGAGTCGCTGGTCGTTGCCCGGCGACGAACCAGAGATGAGGGTGTAGCGCAGGGCGTCGGTGCCGTAGGTGGCGATCGTCTCGAGGGGATCGATCACGTTCCCCTTCGACTTCGACATCTTCGAGCCGTCCTCGGCGCGGACGAGTCCGTGCAGGTACACCGTCTCGAAGGGGATCGAGCCCGCGGGCCCGCGGTCACGCATGTTGTACATGGACATCATGATCATGCGTGCGACCCAGAAGAAGATGATGTCGTACGCCGTCTCCATCACCTGTGTCGGGTAGTACTTCGCCAGCTCGGGCGTCTGGTCCGGCCATCCGAGGGTGGAGTGCGGCCAGAGTCCCGACGAGAACCAGGTGTCGAGCGTGTCCTCGTCCTGGCGCAGGCGCTCGGAGCTGCAGCGGGCGCAGCGGGTCGGCTCCTCGCGCGCGACGTTGACCTCGCCGCAGTCGTCGCAGTGCCACGAGGGGATGCGGTGGCCCCACCAGATCTGGCGGCTGATGCACCAGTCGCGGATGTTCTCCATCCAGTGCAGGTAGGTGCGCTCGAAGTGGCGCGGCACGAACTGGATGCGGCCGTCGCGCACCGCCTCGATGGCGGGCGTGGCGAGGGGTTCGATCTTCACGTACCACTGCATCGAGATCAGCGGCTCGACGACGGCGCCGGAGCGCGAGGAGTGCTCGATCGCGTGCCGGTACGGCACGATCTTCTCCATCAGCCCCGCCGCCTCGAGGTCCGCGACCACCCGCTTGCGCGCCTCGAACCGGTCGAGCCCCGCGTACCGGCCGGCAGCTTCGTTCAGCGTCGCATCCGGATTCATGATGCTGATGATCGGGAGGCCATGCCGCTGGCCGATCTCGAAGTCGACGGGGTCGTGGCCCGGCGTCACCTTGAGGGCGCCCGAGCCGCCCTCGATGGAGACGGCCGCGTCCGCGATGATCGGAATCGGCCGGTCATCGGTGGGAACCAGCACCTGCCGACCGATGAGATGCGCGTGTCGAGGGTCCTCGGGGTTCACCGCCACCGCGACGTCCGCCGGGATGGTCTCCGGACGCGTGGTCGCCACCTCGAGGAAGTCGCCGGTGCGCTGGCCTGCCGCGTCGAGGAGCGGGTAGCGCACGTGCCAGAACGCCGTGTCCACCTCGACGTGCTCGACCTCGAGGTCGGAGAGCGCGGTGCGGCCGAGCGGGTCCCAGTTGACGATGTATTCGCCGCGGTAGATGAGTCCGTCCTCATAGAGGCGGCAGAACGTCTCGCGCACCGCCTTCTGAGGGCCCGGGTCCATCGTGAACAGCTCGCGCGACCAGTCGGCGGAGGCGCCGAGGCGGCGGTGCTGGCGTCCGATGTGGCTTCGCGAGGTGTTGACGAACGTCCAGACCCGATCGAGGAACGCCTCGCGGCCGATCGACTTCGGATCGGTGCCTTCCGCACGCAGCTGGCGCTCGACGATGGCGTTGACCGCGAGGGCCGCGTGATCGACGCCGGGCTGCCAGAGGGTGTCGTGGCCCAGCATGCGGTGCCAGCGCACGAGCATGTCCTCGATGGTGACCACCAGCGCGTGCCCGAGGTGCAGCTCGCCGGTGAGGTTGGGCGGCGGCATCACGATGGTGAACGGTTCGCCCTCGCCAGAGGGCCGGAAGAACCCGCACTCCTCCCACCACGCGTAGAGCGCCTCTTCCACCCGCGAGGCGTCGTACGCCGTCGCCATCTCGCCTCGATCGGTGGGCGCGGGCCTGAGGGTCGGCTGTCGAGTCCTTCATCGGAGGCGGATGCCGGTGTGCCCTCCGTTCGCCCTGAGCCTGTCGAAGGCGGCACTGCCGAGGGCAATGAAAACCCCGCCGGGGCGGGTGCAGGCGGCTGGCCGGCCCTCGAGGGCCCGGTTAGCCGCCGGTGCGTACTACGACATCGATACGGTGCATCACGCCTAAATCGTGGCACGCGAGGGGAGAGGGGGCAAGGGGGCGGTCGGGTCCACTGAGGTGTCGGTAGAATCCCCCGGAGGATAACCGACTTCATGCCAACGCGCTTTCAGGAGAGACGTCAGGTCGCGGGCAACTTTGCTGCACGCCATCGACCGGCAAGATCGAGTTGCCGACTGCGGCCCTCGGCCGAATCGGTGCGGAACTGGGCCGCCGCGCGGCATGGCATCGTCTACTATTGCGACGTGGCGGAATACATTGGTCGTCGACTGCAGGGGCATTTCCCGGCATTGATCGCTAACCCGCCGGGCTGGTACGTGAACCCTGATCCGTAGCGGATTACCGCCGGCTGCGGACCCAAGGGTCGATCTTCGCGTCCCGGCGCTTCACGCGAAGGTCTTCTGCCACCCGGACAGACCGGAGCTCGTCTGGATTCCGGCCTGCGGCAGCGTTTCGCGAGGACGTCCGACCGACGAATAGCTCATTGAGGACGCCGTTTGGACGAAGGGGACCTAGTCGTGCGGTGGTCCAAGGATCGATGGCGCTTCGTTGACAGTCGTTGGGACCCGACAATCCCCAAGCGAATACCCCGTCGGCCGTGAAGAGCTTGGACGGTATGCGAGTTCCCTGGACGCTTCACGTATCTGGCCGGGGCCGTACACGCCTGGTGTGTAGAGGCGGGCGACCGCCCGCAACAGCCTGACTACTTCAAGGCCGGATCGACACCAGTGACCGTACACGGCTATCTGGATAGTCTCTGCAGACGCCGATGTCGATGAGGAGATGCCCACGGGTTCAGCGCCGTGTTGGTCGAGTTCAAGGCTGGTACTACGAAACTGAGCGCCTTCCGAGGAACCCAGTTGAACAGCTAGAGGAGGGCGACTTCGTTCTCGAATGCGGCACGAAGCTGGTGAAACGAATTCGGGCACGGCCCGCATTGTCTGAAAATCGAACCGCTGGTCGAGATCATTCCCGGTGATGATCTTTGTGGCCCGCCGATCGGCACGAAGTTAAGACAGCCTGAATTGCGAGCCACTCTCGAGCGGAACACGGCGTGTCACTCGAAGTGTTACGCAAGTCGCGATCCGGCTCCCAGCGAGAGCGGCAGCTCCAGATCCGGGGAGTTCGATCGGCGCTTGTCGGACTCGGAGCCATGGCCTCCTCTAAGCAAATGCCTTCACACCCCGTGGCAGCGCTTGTACTTCTTGCCGCTGCCGCACGGGCAGAGTTCGTTGCGGCCCACCTTGCGCACCGCGGTCGCCACGCTCGAGGCGCGCGAGGTGGGCTCCGAGTCACCCTCGAGGGAGGGGCCGGACTCGCGGGCGTTGCGAGGGAGTGACGCCTCGGCCGAGGGCGGCGTCGGAGCGGGCGTGCCGGGTGCGATGCGCGCGTGGAAGATCTGGCGCGCCACCGCCGAGCGCAGGTTCTCGAGGAACTGGTCCCACATGTCGTGCGCCTCGCGCTTGTAGGCCACCAGCGGGTCCGCCTGTCCGTACGCGCGCAGCCCGATGCCCTGCCGCATCTCGTCCATCGCCGTGAGGTGCTGCACCCACAGCTGATCGATCGTCTGGAGCACGATCATCCGCTCGAGGAGCCGCTGCAGCGCCTCGCCCGACTCCTCCTCGATGGAGCCGTAGCGGTCGTCCGCGATCTCGAGGGCCTGCGCTACGACCTCGTCGGTGGGCATCGCCTCGATGTCCTCGACCGTAAGCTCACCCTCGAGCGGCACGATCGCCTCGAGGGTGGCGTGGAAGGACTCCGCGTCGTGATTCTCGCGGGTGAGGAAGGTCGCCGCGACGCTCTCGATCTCGTCGGCAACCATCCGCATGATCGTGTCGCGCATCGACTCGTTGGCGAGGACGCGGTCGCGCTCGCCGTAGATCATGTCGCGCTGGTTGTTCATCACGTCGTCGTACTCGACGACGTTCTTGCGGATGTCGAAGTTGTACGACTCCACCTTGGTCTGCGCCGTCGCGATGGCGCGCGTCACCATGCCCGACTCGAGGGGGTAGTCGTCCTCAAGGCCGAGTTTCGACATCATCCCTGGCAGCCAGTCCGGGGCGAATCGCTTCATGATGTCGTCGTCGAACGAGACGAAGAACCGCGAGGAGCCTGGATCGCCCTGGCGTCCCGAGCGACCCCGCAGCTGGTTGTCGATGCGCCGCGACTCGTGCCGCTCGGTGCCGATGACGTGCAGGCCGCCGCCGGCGGCGACGCCCTCGCCGAGCTTGATGTCGGTGCCGCGCCCCGCCATGTTCGTGGCGATGGTCACCGCGCCGCGTTCGCCGGCGCGCGCGACGATCTGCGCCTCGCGCTGGTGCTGCTTCGCGTTGAGCACCTCGTGCGGGATGCCACGCCGCTTGAGCAGGTCGGAGAGGAACTCGGAGGTTTCGATGGCGACCGTGCCGACGAGCACCGGGCGCCCTGCCTCGTGCTTCTCGACGATGTCGTTGATCACCGCCCGCCACTTCGCTTCCTGGGTGCGGTAGACGAAGTCCGGGAAATCGTCGCGGGCGATGGGGCGATGGGTGGGGATGACGAGGACCTCGAGCTTGTAGATCTCGAACAGCTCTTCCGCCTCGGTGGCAGCGGTACCCGTCATGCCGGCGAGCTTGTCGTACATGCGGAAGTAGTTCTGGAGCGTGATCGTCGCGTAGGTGATCGACTCCTGCTGGACCTTCACGCCCTCCTTGGCCTCGACCGCCTGGTGGAGGCCGTCCGACCAGCGGCGCCCCTCCATGAGGCGGCCCGTGAAGTCGTCGACGATGATCACCTCACCGTCGCGGACCACGTAGTCGCGATCGCGCAGGTAGATGGCGTGCGCCTTGAGCGCCGCCTCCATGTAGCGAGTCAGCCGGAAGTTCTCGGGCGCATAGATGTTGTCGACGTTGAGGCCGCGCTCGAGGGCCTCCGTGCCCTGCTCTGTGAGGTGCACGGAGCGCGTCTTGAGGTCGATCGTGTAGTCCCGGTCCTCCATGAGCGACGGCACAAGGCGGCTGAAGCGCTGGTAGATCGAGGTGTCCTGCTCATCGGGCCCCGAGATGATCAGCGGCGTGCGCGCCTCGTCGATGAGCACCGAGTCGGCCTCGTCGACGATGGCGTAGTGCCGCCCTCGCTGCACGCGTCCCTCGGCGAATTGGACCATGTTGTCGCGCAGGTAGTCGAAGCCGAACTCGTTGTTCGTGCCGTAGGTGACGTCGGCCGCGTAGGCGGAACGGCGATCGACGAGCCGCAGGTGCTCGAAGCTCGGCACCTCCGAGGCGTCGCGCTCGTAGAGGTAGCCCTGGTCGTGCTGGAGCACCCCGACGACGAGGCCCAGGTTCGCGAGGGCGGGTCCGTACCACTGTGCGTCGCGCCTCGCGAGGTAGTCGTTGACCGTGACGATGTGCACGCCCAGCCCCTCGAGGGCGTTGAGGTATACCGCCAGCGTCGCGACGAGCGTCTTACCCTCGCCGGTGGCCATCTGGGCGATCATCCCGCGATGGAGCGCGATCGCACCGAGGACCTGCTCGTCGAAGGCGCGCTCGCCCGTCTGGCGCGCGATCGCCTCGCGGGCCACCGCCATCGCCTCAGGGAGAATGTCGTCGAGCGTCGCGCCCTCGTCGAGGCGAAGGCGCAGCGCCTCGGTGCGCGCGCGCAGCTCCTCGATCGAGAGATCGCGGACCGTCGGGTCAAAGGCGTTGACCTGGTCGACGAGGGGCCGCAGCCGCTTCAGGGCCTTCTCGTTGGCGTCACCGAATACTTTGCGCAGTAATCCAACCATGCGTGAGATGGTACCGCTCGCTCCTCGCGAAGGGTGTTAGGGGAGTGTCGCGAACGGTCCGGCGAGCGAGATCGAGCGCCGGCGACCGACCGGCCGCGCGCTAGCCCCTCGGGAGGCCGAGCCCGCGCTGGGCGATGATGTTGCGCTGGATCTCCGAGGTGCCCGATGCGATCGTCGAGGACACCGAGTTGAGGTAGGCGCGCACGAGCGCGCCGCGCAGTGGCGCGCCGGGCGACCCCGGGGCAAGCTGGCCGGCGAGCCCCAGCAGCTCGATACCGGTCGTCGCGATGCGCTGCGTGAGCTCCGAGCCGTACAGCTTCGAGACCGACGCCTCGTGGTTGGGGGCGATGCCCTGCGACTGCAGCCAGGGGATGCGGTAGGCGACGTTGAACCCGACGTCGAGCTCGAGCCAGCGGTCGGCGAGCTCGTAGC
Source organism: Dehalococcoidia bacterium (assembly GCA_046328255.1). Taxonomy (GTDB): domain Bacteria; phylum Chloroflexota; class Dehalococcoidia; order UBA2979; family UBA2979; genus RBC038. The sequence continues at coordinate 11,415 of JAXLWY010000010.1, forward strand.
GCACGCGCGGGTTGCGCTCGAGGACGCCCCGCTCCTCCTTCGCGATCTCGACGAGCTTCTCGACGTTCCGCCGGCCGTTGGCGTAGGCGCCCACGCCCGAACGTTCGAAGTCGAGCGAGGCGGCGACCTGGTACCAGCCGCGATTCTCCTGGCCGACGAGGTTCTCGGCGGGCACACGGACGTTGTCGAGGTAGACCTCGGAGAGCGTGCGCTCGCCCGCCATCGTCGTCACGGGCTTCACCGTCACGCCGGGCGTGTCCATCGGCACGATCAACGTCGAGAGGCCCTTGTGCTTCGGGCCTGTGGGGTCCGTGCGCGCGGCGACCCAGCCCATGTTCGCGTCCTGTGCGCCGGCGATCCAGATCTTCTGGCCGTTGATCACGAACTCGTCGCCGTCGCGGACGGCTCGCGTCTGGATGGAGGCGAGGTCGGAGCCCGAGCCGGGCTCGGTGTAGAGGAGGCTCCACTGATCCTCGCCCGCGGCGATTCGCGGGAGGTACCGGTCCTTCTGTTCCTGGTCGCCGAAGAGCATGATCGCCGGGCCGACCGCGGTCACTCCGGCGCCGCCGCCACCGGGCATCGCGCGGTACGCGGTCTCCTCGTTGTAGATGAGCTGCATCAGGTGCCCGGCGTCGAGGCCGCCGAACTGCTTCGGCCATGCGAGGGCGAGCCAGTCCTTCTGCGCGAGGAGCTTCGTCATCTCCTGCGCCAGGGCACGACGCTCCTCGGAATCAGCCGCCTCGATGAATGAACGGTCCGACCAGTCGCCGGGCAGGTGCTGTGCCAGGAACGCGCGGAGTTCCGCGCGGAACTGCTCTTCCTGGGGCGTGAACTCGAAGTCCATCTCTCACCTGTCCGCGCGGCCCCGCGGGCCGAGTCGGGCGACGTAACGCGCCGTCATGTATCGATTTCGCATTCAGAGTGTAGCGCCCTCGGGATGGCGCGGTTCCGAGGTCGAACCGCGCAGGGGTGGTAGCATGCGGGCGGACCGAGGGCGAAGGGGTGGCGCGTGGTTTCCGAGCTCGCTGTCTTCACTGGCAACGGCCAGCGGCAGTTCGCCGAGGCCGTCTGCCGTCACCTCGAGATGCCGCTCGGCAGCGCCGAGGTGTTCGAGTTCTCCAACGAGAACATCTTCGTGCGCTACCTCGACAACATGCGCGAGCGCGACGTGTTCCTCGTGCAGCCGATCGTCAGTCCCGTCAACACGAGGCTGATGGAGCTGCTGATCATGATCGACGCGGCCAAGCGCGCGTCGGCCGGGCGCATCACGGCGGTGATGCCGTACTTCCCCTACGGGCGCTCCGACAAGAAGGATCAGCCGCGCGTGCCCATCACGGCGAGGCTGCTCGCGAACTTCCTCGAGGTGGCCGGCGCCGACCGCGTCCTGACGGTGGACCTCCACGCGGGGCAGATCCAGGGCTTCTTCAACATCCCGCTCGACGAGCTGACGGCGCTCCCGATGATCGCCGAGTATTTCCGCTCGCTGAACCTCGCGGCGCCCGTGGTCGTGGCCACCGATGCCGGCGGCGCGAAGCGCGCAGACAAGATGGCCGAGCGCCTCGGCTGCGGCTTCGCGATCGTCGACAAGCGCCGGACGGGCAACGACGAGCAGGCGACCGCCTCGACGCTCATCGGTGACGTCTCGAATCGGGACGCGATCATCATCGACGACGAGATCCTCACCGGCGGCACGGTGGCCGCAGCGGTCTCGCTCCTCCGCGAGCGCGGTGCGCGTTCGGTGTACGTCGCCTGCGTCCACGCGCTGTTCACCGACCGCGCGTTCGAGCTCCTCGATAGCGACGAGACCACGGAGATCGTGTTCACCGACACGCTGCCGGTCGACCGCTCGAGGTTCAAGCACGTTCAGACGACCGTCCTCTCGCTGGCGCCGCTGATCGGGGACGCGATTCACCGCATCCACACCGGCGGCTCGGTCGGCTCGCTCTTCCTATAGAACCGAGGCAGCGAAGCTAAGCGGGCTGGAACAGCTCCACCACGTTGCCCGAGGGGTCCTCGAGCAGGATCTGGCTTCCGCCCGGGCCCGTGAGGATGTCGTTGCGGAACGTGGCGCCCTCCGAGCGGAGACCGGCCACGAGCGACTCGATGTCATCCGTCTCGATGACCAGGCGATTCCAGCCACCCGGCTCGGGGTGGCGACCGTCCGGCATCGGCCGCGACGCGGACGCCGTCGGCCCTGCCAGCCAGAGCTTGAGGTCATCACGCCGGATGATCGCCATCGCGCCGAACGCCTGCTCGACCTTGAATCCGAGGCGGTTCACGTAGAAGTCGACGGCCGACGGCACGTCGCGGACGATGTAGCGCACGGTCGCCATCGCTAGCCCTCCCAGCGCCGCAGGACGAGTACTGCGTTCTGTCCCCCGAAGCCGAAGGAGTTCTTGAGCACGGTGCGCACGTCGGCGGCGCGCGAGACGTTCGGAACGTAGTCGAGGTCGCACTCCGGGTCGGGGTGCTCGAGGTTGATCGTGGGTGCGATGCGCCCCGTGAGCATGGTCTGCACCGCGGCGACCGTTTCGACGCCGCCCGCGCCGCCGAGGAGGTGCCCGATCTGCGACTTCATCGCCGAGATCGGCACGTCGTACGCGCGCTCGCCAAACACCGCCTTGATCGCGTTCGTCTCCGCCAGGTCGCCGACGTCGGTCGAGGTGGCGTGCGCGGAGATGTAGTCGATGTCCTCGGCGGCCACCGCGGCATCGGCGAGCGCGAGTCGCATGGCGCGAGCGGCGCCATCGCCGTTGTCCGCCGGTGCGACGAGGTAGGCCGCGTCCGCAGACACGCCATACCCGACGAGTTCCGCGAGTGGCGTCGCACCGCGCTCCTGCGCATGCTCGAGTGCTTCGAGGACGAGGATGCCGGCGCCTTCGGCGGGGGCGAATCCATCGCGATCACGGTCGAACGGACGGCTCGCCCGCTCGGGGTGCTCGTTGTTCGAAGTCGCGAGCGCGCGCATCGCCACGAAGCCGGCGAGGCCCAGCTCCGAGATGCCGGCCTCGGCGCCTCCCGCGAACATCACATCGGCTCGTCCAGACCGAATCACCTCGAGTGCGTCGCCGATCGCCTGCGTGCCGGCCGCGCACGCTGTCGAGACCGTGTTCGTGTAGCCGAGGAGCCCGAGCTGGATCGTGACGTTCGCGCCGGCCATGTTCGGCAGCATCTTCGCCATGAACAGCGGATCGACCCTCGAGCCGCCGCGCTCGAGGATGGTGCGCATCGTTTCGTCGGTGTTCGGGAGGCCCCCGCCGCCGTTGCCGAGGAGCACGCCGATCCGCTCGCGATCCTCGTGTCCCAGGTCCAGCCCGGAGTGCGCGAGTGCCTGGCGGGCGGCGGCCACTGCGAACTGGCTGAAGCGGGCCATCCGGCGCGCGTCCCGCCGGTCCATGAACTCGGTCGGGTCGAAATCCTTGACCTCGCCACCGGTCTGCGCGGGGTAGTTCGAGGGATCGACGAGGGACAGCCGTCCGACGCCGGAACGGCCCTCGACGGCGGCCTGCCACATCGAGGCGACATCGTTCCCGAGGGGCGTCACGGCGCCCATCCCCGTGACCACGACCCGTCGGCGGGCGCTGCGTGGCGCGTCCGAAGCCATGTTTCCCCCTCGAGTGCGGTGGCGCGAGTCTAGCGCAGCCCCAGCGCTCGATCCCCGGTGACCCCGAGAACTGCCTCGCGCGCCTCCGCGACTGTGTAGAGCGACCCGACCACCAGCACTGACGCGCGCTCCCCGCCGACCTCGCGTGCGCGCTCGATCGCCGCGGGAACGTCGGGCGCGGTCTGTGCGAGGCCGCCGAGGTGCGAGAACGCCTGCGCCACCGCGGAGGCCGCCGCGCCTCGAGTAGAGGCGGGCGGTGCCGCGATCACCGTGTCGGTGACACCGAGGAGCTCGCGTGCCACCGCGTCGATGTCTCGCCCGGCGAGCATTCCCACCACGAGCACGCGGGGCCTGGGAACACCGACCGCCTCGACGGTCTCGCGAAAGCGCCGCGCGGCGAGCGGTGTGTGCAGGCCGTCCACGATCAGCAGCGGCGAGCGTCGCAGGACCTCGAACCGCCCCGGCAGGCGCGCGTCCCGCAGCCCCCGCGTCACAGCCGCCTCCGAGATCGGCTCACCCGCCCCCTCGAGAGCGAGCTCGGCGGCGCGCACTGCGGTCGCGGCGTTCTCACGCTGGTGCGGCCCCACCAGCGAGGTGCGCAGCCCTCGGTAGGTCGCGTGCGGCGTCCGGAGGTCGAAGCGCTGCTCCTCGAGGCTCTCGCTCACGACGCGGAGCGCGCATTCCTCGGTGACCACGTGCAGGGTCGCGCTCATCTCGTGCGCACGGGCGCGCACGACGTCGAGAGCGGACTCGCGCATCGGCGCCGCGACCACGTCGCAGGGACCGATGATGATCCCCGACTTCTCACGCGCGATCTGCGGAATCGTGTCGCCGAGGATCGCGGTGTGCTCGAGGTCGATGGCCGTGATCACCGCGACGTCCTTCGACTGCACGGCGTTCGTGGTGTCGAGGCGTCCGCCCAGGCCGACCTCGAGGACCTGCCAGTCGCAGCCGGCCTCGGCGCCCGCCAGCCATCCGAGGACCGTCATCAGCTCGAAGTAGGACCAGCCAACCGTGGCAGGGTCATCGAGGAGCGTCCGCGCGTGGCGCGCGTAGGTCGCGTAGTCGATGGGTGCGCCGTCGATGGCCACTCGTTCACGCGACTGGTGCAGGTCGGGGCTGGTGAGCAGCAGCGTGTGGCGGCCTGCCGCGCGCAGCATCGAGGCGGCGAGCGTCGCAACCGAGCCCTTCCCCTTCGACCCTGCGACGTGGATGGTGTGGCGCGCGTCGGGACGCCCGTGCGCCTCGAGGTAGCGCGTGATGTGATCGATATCCCACTTCGCCGCCTCGGCGGCGTTCCCCGAGCGCTCAAATCCGCCGTGCGCGAGCAGTCCGCGCACAGCCTCGATGTAGTCACGCAGGCCGGATTCGTCGGCGGTCATGCGCCCCAGTGTAGGCATCGCGGCCCTCGTCGAAGCGCCGGTTCCGAGGTCGTGACCGAGCCGCGGTTTTGGTACGGTCACGCTCGTGACCAGCAATGTTGACCCGATGCACGCGGTAGCGCGCCCCGCTCAGGAAGCGCACGGTTCGACGACGTGGACGCCAGCCTCGTCGCGAGCCGACCACCCGCTCGCACGCCTCGAGGGCGTGAACGTCGGGGACGGCGTCGACCTGCGCGTCATGCTCGGGCCGCGCAATCACGTTGGCTCCACCTACTTCCGATTGCACCTCGCCGCCCACGACCTCGGTGGCATGATTCCGGACTACCTCGCGTTCGGGCTGCACAACAGCGGGCCGTATCCGGGCTACAACTGGATCGAGGTGATCGAGTGGCGGGACGTGCTGGCGCTCGCGGACGGGCGTGCCGTCGAGGTGCCGGCGGGCATCGAGTTGCACGTCTTCGAGCGCCTCGGTGAGCTGGTGCCGCCCGGTGGCCACATGATGGCCGAATACGACTCGCCGCCGCGCGTGATCACCGCGAGGGCCCTCGCAGCGAGGTCCGCCGGCCGCGACACCGCTCGGCGCGCTGCTCACCGCGGCCGGGTGTGGCACCTCGTTCAAGGACTGGTACATCTCGAGGGCGGTCGCGAGGGCCGCGCAACTGCAGGGATTCAGGGCGTACAACGCGGAGCATTCCCGAGTTCGCCGCCTTGAGGCGATCGCTAGCCTCGAGGCATTCCTCGCGCGCGAGGACGACATCGACTGGGACGTGCTGGCTCAGTGCCGACCCATCGCGCAGGAAGCCCTCGCGCGTCTCGCAGCCGAGGCCCGGGCACCGTAACTCGTCGCTATGGCAACCTCCGTAGCGCGGGGGTGCGATAGCATCATGCGACGCTCGCGGCGCACCGCGTGCAATTGACTCGATCGTTTCGCGCCGGCCCGGTCGGTGCGCTGGACAGACGGAGGAGCCGGATGCCGCAGACCCTGAGCGTGATCAAGGCCGACGTTGGCGGATACGTCGGTCATTCCGCGATGCACGATGACGTGCTCGCGGCGGGCCTCGAAGGCATGGCGCGAGCCGTGCAGTCCGGGCTGCTGATCGACGCTCACGTATCGTCCTGCGGCGACGACATGTTCCTCATCATGTCGCACGAGCGAGGCGAGAACGACGAGCAGGTGCACAAGCTGGCCTGGGACACGTTCGTTGCGGGGACCGAGGTGGCAAAGCGGCTCCACCTCTACGGGGCCGGTCAGGACCTGCTGGTCGACGCCTTCTCGGGCAACATCCGCGGTGCGGGGCCCGGTTCGGCCGAGCTTGAGCTCGAGGAGCGGCCCTCCGAGCCGGTGATCGTGCTGATGGGTGATAAGACCTCGGCGGGTGCGTTCAACCTCCCCTTCTACAAGATGTTCGCGGACCCCTTCAACACTGCAGGCCTCGTCATCTCCGAGTCCCTCCACGACGGGTTTGCCTTCGAGGTGCACGACGTCAAAGAGCACCGCAAGATCGTCTTCAATTCGCCAGAGGAGATGTACGACCTCCTCGTGTTCATCGGCTCGCCCGCGCGATACGCGGTGAAGCGCGTCATCTCGAGGCAGACGGGCGAGGTTGCGGCCGTCTCATCGACCGACAAACTCTCGCTGATCGCCGGCCGCTACGTCGGAAAGGACGACCCGGCGGCGATCATCCGCTGCCAGGGCGCGTTCCCGGCCGTCGGCGAGGCGCTCGAGCCGTTCACGCACGCGTGGATCGTCGAGGGCTTCATGCGTGGCTCCCACTACGGCCCGCTGATGCCGGTGTCCCGCGCGCAGGCGACCCCGGCGCGCTTCGACGGTCCGCCTCGCGTGGTGGCGCTGGGCTTCCAGATCGCCGACGGCAAGCTCGTTGGGCCCCGCGACATGTTCGATGACCCCTCGTTTGACAACGTGCGCGCCGAGGCCAACCGCGTGGCGGATCACCTCCGGAAGCACGGCCCTTTCGAGCCGCACCGGTTGCCCCTCGACGAGCTGGAGTACACGACCATGCCCGCCGTCGCGGCGAAGATGTCGAACCGCTGGGACACCATTTAGCGCATGCGATGACGGATCGAACCGGCCGGCGCCTCGTCTGGCGTCCTCAAATTCGAGGAAAGCTCGCGAGTTCCGCGCCCTCCTCGAGGGCCGCGGCTGGACGCTGCTGCTCCCGGCTGGACGTCGGACTCGGGCGCGTCGATGTGATCGAGGGTGCTCGCTCGTACCTCGAGAACGCCACGCTCAAGGCCGTGACCTACGCTCGAATGAGCGGGCTGCCGGCGCTCGCCGACGACTCCGGCATCGAGGTGGATGCGCTCGACGGGCGGCCGGGCGTGCTCTCTGCACGTTACGGTGGGCGTCGCGCGGGGTCCGATGTCGAGCGGTGAGCTGTTGCTGCGCGAGATGGAGGTGCCGCCGTCCCGACGGGGCGCTCGATTCCGAGCCGTCTGGTCGTCGCCGAGCCCGGAGGCGCCGGGTGCATGCCCGCGAGGGTCGCTTGAGGGTCGAATCGCCCTCGCGCGCCGAGGTGAAGACGGCTTCTGGCTATGACCCCGTGTTCGAGCTGCCGGACGGACGCACGGTGGCGGAGCTTGGCAACGAGAAGCAGGCGATCAGCCACCGGGCGCGAGCGATGCGTGCGATGATGGAAGTACTCGCGAATCGCGCCGGTCCCGAGCCGGCGTAGCGCACCCGGGAGGACGCGGTGAACGCCGTCCCGATGTTCGATCGCCCTGCGGCGCTGCTCGATCGATTCGGCCGCCCGCTGCAGGATCTGCGTGTATCGGTGACCGACCGCTGCAATTTCCGCTGCCGCTACTGCATGCCGCGCGAGGTGTTCGGGCCCGGCTTCGAATTCCTGAGGCGGGACGAGATCCTCAGCTTCGAGGAGATCGCGCGCGTGGCGCGGATCGCGGCGGGTCTCGGGGTGCGCAAGATTCGTCTCACCGGCGGGGAGCCGACGCTCCGAGCGGACCTCCCGACGCTTGTCCGAATGCTGGCGGCTATCGATGGCGTCGAAGTCACGATGACGACGAACGGGTCGCTGCTGGCTCACCAGGCACGGGCCCTCGCGGACGCCGGACTCAGCCGCCTGACGGTGAGCCTCGACTCCCTTGATGACGCCGTGTTCCGGTCGATGAACGACATGGACTTCCCCGTCCAACTCGTGCTCGATGGCATCGCGGCTGCCGAGCGGGCCGGGCTCGCGCCGGTCAAGATCAACGCAGTGGTGCGTCGAGGCGTGAACGAGCACACGCTGCTCGACCTGGCCCGCCACTTCAAGGGGACGGGACACATCCTCCGTTTCATCGAATACATGGACGTCGGAGCCACCAACGGATGGCGACTCGATGAGGTGGTGCCGGGCCGCGAAGTCGTGGCGCGGATCTCCGCCGCGATGCCGCTCGTGCCGCTGGAGGGCAACTACCGAGGCGAAGTCGCTCAGCGCTGGGCCTACGCAGATGGTTCGGGTGAGGTGGGCGTGATCACCTCGGTCACGGAGCCGTTCTGTGGCGATTGCACGCGCGCGCGGCTCACGGCGGCCGGGGAGATCGTGACCTGCCTGTTCGCGACACAGGGGACAGATCTGCGCACGGCACTTCGGGACGGCAGCTCGGATGCGGACCTCGAGGCGCTGGTTCGCGGCGTGTGGTCGGATCGCGTCGACCGCTACTCCGAGCTGCGGTCGGAGGCGACGAGTGACTTGCCTCGCCTCGAGATGTCCCGGTTGGGGGGCTGACGAGGTGGTCGCGGAGGACCCGCGAGGCCGCCGGGAGGCCAAGCTTTCGCACGTAGACTCCGAGGGCAACGCGCGCATGGTGGACGTCTCGGCGAAGGCGGTCACGACGCGTGAGGCCACGGCACGCGGCCGCGTGACGATGCTCCCCTCGACCCTCGAGCAGATCGTGTCCGGCGTGAACCCGAAGGGTGACGTCCTCGCCGTCGCGCGAGTTGCAGGGATCATGGCGGCCAAGCGCACGCACGACCTGATCCCGCTGTGCCATCCATTGCCCATCTCCGGGATCGAGGTGCGGCTGATCCCTGTTGCGACAGTCGAGGGCGGCGGCTCGGCACTCGACATCGAGGCGACGGTGCGTACCTCGGCGCAGACCGGCGTCGAGATGGAGGCGCTCACCGCGGTTTCGGTCGCGGCCCTGACCGTGTACGACATGTGCAAAGCCGTGGAGCGCGGTATGACCATCGAGGGCGTGCGCCTCGTCGCGAAGTCCGGCGGGGCGTCCGGGGACTACCGCGCCGAATAACCCGCGCCGGGTGCTGAGGCGCGGGCCAGCACCCTCGTGTAGGATGCCTGCATGGCGATTTCCACGCGCTCTGAGGCGACGGAGAAGGCGGCCGAGGCGCGGCGTGTGAGCCGTCGCATCGCTGCGCTCGGTACGGATCAAAAGAACGACGCCCTCGAGCGGATCGCTGACGCGCTCGTTCGCGAATCGGCGCGGATCCTCGAGGTGAACGCTGAAGACGTCGCCCGAGGCCGCGCGCGGGGCCTCACCGAGTCGTTCGTCGATCGAATGGAACTCACCGAGGGGCGCATCGCCGGGATCGCGCGTGATACGCGCGCGGTCGCCGCGCTCCCGGACCCTGTCGGCGAGATGCTCGACATGACCACGCGCCCGAATGGCCTGCAGATCGGCCGGATCCGGGTACCGCTGGGAGTCATCGGTGCGATCTACGAGTCGCGACCGAACGTGACGGTGGACATCGCCGCGATTTGCCTCAAGTCGGGGAACGCGGTTGTGCTCCGGTCCGGAAGTGACGCGCACGCGACGTCGGCCGTGCTCGCCGACGTGATTGCGCGTGCTGCCGAGTCGGCGGGACTGCCCGCGGGCGCGTTTCAGTTCATCGATTCCACCGACCGCGAGGAAGTGGGCGCGATGCTGCGCGCGCACGAGTCCATCGACCTCATCATCCCTCGAGGCGGCTCCGACCTCATTCGACGCGTGCGTGACGAGGCATTGATGCCCGTGGTCACCGGCGGCATCGGGGTGTGCCACACGTACGTCGACGCCGGCGCGGACATCGAGATGGCGTCGAAGATCGTGGTAAACGCCAAGACGGAACGGCCATCCGTCTGCAACGCGATGGACACGCTGTTGGTGCACGTCGACGTGGCGAACGCGCTGCTGCCCGGCCTGGCGCGAGCGCTGGGCAGTCATGGGGTGACGCTCCATGTCGACCGCCGCGCGGCAGCACTGGTGGCAGACGGCGCCACGAGCGTGGCCACGGTCGCCGAGGATTACGACCGCGAATGGCTGTCGCTCGACTGCTCGGTGCGTGTGGTCGACTCGCTCGATGAGGCGCTGGCCCACATCGAAGAGCATGGGAGCGGGCACTCGGAGGCCATCGTCACCGAGTCGTACGCTGCCGCGCAGCGGTTCCAGCGCGAGGTCGACGCGGCCGCCGTCTTCGTGAACGCCTCGACCTACTTCCATGACGGCGCGCAGTTCGGGCTCGGCGTCGAGGTGGGGATCTCGACGCAGAAGATGCACGCGCGCGGACCGATGGGTCTGCGCGAACTCACGTCGTACAAGTGGATCGTGCTGGGGAGCGGGCAGACACGCGGCTAGGACACCCCGGCAGGAGCGATGGCGCGCACCCGCCGGTTGGCAGTCGAGAACCAGCGCCGACGTACACGAGCAGGGGGCAGGGTGGCTACCTATCGATTCGAGCGCGAGGCGCGCACGCCGTACTCCGAGTCGTACTCGATTGAGGACGCCGATCACTCGCTCGGACGCGTGGAGTTGCACTTCACGTCGTCGGTGACGTTCGCAACGCTGATGGTGCACGAGTCGGTCGCCGACGAAGAGGTACAGGACCTCATTGGCGAGATCGATGAAGTGCTGGTCATGACTGCCGACCCCTACCGGGAGGATCTGGTCGTCACGGTCTGGCGGGGCGAAGAAGTCGGCGTCTTTGCCGATGACTCGACGGACGACGACGAGGACGGCGACGACTACGAGGACGAGGAAGACGACGAGATGGAGTCGAACGGCCGCGGCTAGCGCGGCCCGTCGAACCCACGCGCGCCCATGACCATCCGCGCCGTCCTGCTCGACCTCGATGGCACGCTCGTCGACGCGCTTGGCGCGTGGGGTGCGGCGTTCGGCGACGCTCTCGAGGTGGGAGCGGCGCGGGTGCCAGCGCTCGGTGCGCTGGGGGACGGTCAGCGCGCTCACCTCGAGGTCCTGCGACCCCTGATCCACGAGGCCCACCGGGCGACCGGAGGCGGCGAGTGGAGCCGCCGCTTCCTCGAGGAGGCGTTCGCTCGCCTGCTTGCCAACATGGGTGAGCCCGACCCCGCGCTCGCCTCGGAGATGCTCGCGGCCTACGAGCAGGGCTGGCCGCGCTATGTCCGACCGTACCCCGAGGTCGAAGCGGTGCTCGAGGAACTCGCCTCGCACTACCGGCTCGCCGTGGTGTCGAACGGGCTCGGCGTGGAGCAGCGGCAGAAGATCGCACCGCTCGGCCTCGACAGGTTCTTTCGTGCGGTGGCGATCTCGGGGGAGCTGGGCGTTCGGAAGCCTGACCCTGCCATCTTTGCGCATACGCTCGCGGCCCTCGATGTCGCAGCTCACGAGGCGCTCCACGTAGGCGATGACTTCCACGCGGACATCGAGGGCGCACGAGCGGCCGGGCTCGCGGCGGCGATCTGGGTCCGTCGCGACGTGGACACCCTCCAAGAGCCGCCACGCCCAACCGACGCGCGGGCCGATTGCGAGCTCGCGGACCTCACGAGTCTCCCCCGCCTAGTCGAGCGGCTGAGCGCCGAACTCGGCGGGCTCTAGGCCGCCGCGAGGCCGCCGCGAGGGCGCACGACTCAGCGCCCTCCGCTGCAGCCCGAGTAACCGCAGACCGGGCACACTTGGCAGCCTTCGCCAAACACCAGGGGACCGGCGCAATCGGGGCAGCGCGGGCCGTATGCCAGGACCCGACGGAGTCGACGGAGCTCGGGCGGGTTGTCGGCTGTCCGCGGGACGGGCGCGGTCAGGGGTTCGATCGGCCAGAACATCGGCGGACTCCTCCAGTAGAACGGGTGTTCGGAGTCAGGAGGAAAGCAGAACAGATGTGCGATGTCAAGCGCCCCGTGACGCCAGCAATGATGTCGTGCGCGCTCAGTCGGCGCGGAGTGCCGAGGTGAGCCTGGTGATGGTGAGTTCGTCGAGAGGCGCGAGCGCGGACGCGCTTGCGAGGTCGAGCGCGTGCGCGACTGTGGAGGGGCCCGCGATCGTCGCGGCGAGCCGATGGTCGGAGAGCACCCAGGCGAGAGCGGCCTGCGCTACTGATCGGGGCGCGCCGTCGGTCAGGAACTTGAGGCGTTCGAGGAGCGCGGGCTCGCCCCGCGCACCGAGCGTGCCACCACCGAGCGGGGCGCACGTGAGCACCCCGATGTCGGCGCCCCGCGCGGCGCTCAGGCCAACGCCGGTCGAGCCCGAGTTCGAGCAGGTTCAATGGAACCCCGACCACATCGGCGTCCCCCCCGAGGACGACCTGGAGTGCCTCGGCGGGTTCGCCGGCCGCGACGCCGACGAAGCGCGTGCGGCCCGCGTGGCAGAGCGCGCGCGTGTCAGCAAGCTGCTCCGCTCGGTCCACGAGATAGCAGTCGAAGTAGTCGAGGCCGCTGGCTTCGAGGGCGCGCGCGACGACGCCCTCGGATGGGTCACCTCGTCCCATGACCACCAGTTGCGGTCTCAACGAGCGCAGCACGGCACCCAGCACCGCCAACTCGTCCAGGGAGCCGGTGTCCACCTCGACGAGGTTCGCGCCGGCGCCGACAGCCGCCCGAATCACCTCGGCTCCCTCGTCAACGCCCGCGCGCGTGAGTTGCGCCGCACCGATGCCGACCTCGGCCACCATCAGGTTCGTGCGCCCCAGCCTGCGGTAGTGCATCGAGTTCCCCGTCTTGTGTCCGCGGTGCCGTAGGATGCTTGCATGTCGGCCGCGTTGCGTCTGCTGCTGGCGGCCGGATTGATCGCGGTGCTGGCCCTGATGGTGTTCCAGCCGCGCAAGCTACGCCGGTTCGCGCGGCAGATCCGCCTCGTCGGGTTCGTGTACGTGGTCGCGGTCCTGACGAACGCCGTGCTGCGACTCACCGGTGTACTGGGGGGACTGTAGTCCCTCGATGGGGTGCATGGTGTTGCGAGCCGTTGTTGCCCCCCAGGAGTTCAAGGGGTCGCTGACCGCCCGGGAAGCGGCGCAGGCCATCGAGGCCGGGTTGCGCCGCGCGCTGCCCTTGCTCGAAGTTGAACTCGCCCCGATGGCCGACGGCGGACCCGGCACTCTCGAACTGCTCCACGGGGCGAGGGGCGGCGAGCTGCGCCGGGCCTCCTTCCGAGGTCCGCTTGGGAAACCCCTCGAAGCCGCATGGCTGCTGCTCGACCCCGAGCCCGGCGTGCCTCGAACGGCGGTCGTCGAGGCGGCTTCGACCGCGGGCCTGGTGCTGCTGCAGCCCGCGGAGCGCGACCCCGCGCGCGCGAGCACGTTCGGCGTAGGACAGCAAATTCGCGCCGCCATCGAGGCCGGCGCCGGCCGGATCATCGTTGGCGTGGGCGGTACCGGCACGAACGACGGTGGCGCAGGTGCCGCGCAGGCGCTGGGGTACCGCTTGCTCGACCGGCGCGGCATCGCGGTGGCGCCCGGTCCGCTCGCGCTCCACTGGCTCGACCGCGTCGATGCCGGCGGCGCCACACCGATGCAGGACGTCGAGGTGGTCGTCGCTGCCGATGTCACCAGCCCGCTCCTCGGGACCGCGGGTGCAACGAGCGTATTCGGCCCGCAGAAGGGCGTGAGCTGGGTACAGGCACCGCGGATCGAGGCCGGGCTTGCCCGCTGGGCGGCACTGTGCCGCCGCGACCTCGGCGTCGACATCGCGTCCCTCGAAGGAGGCGGCGCGGGCGGCGGCCTGGCGGCAGGACTCGCCGCAGTGTGCGGCGCTCACATCGAGTCCGGCGCCGCGGCCGTCGCCGAAGCCATTGGCCTCCGCTCTCGCATCGCCGGCGCGGATGTCGTGGTCACCGGCGAGGGTCGCCTCGACGCGCAGACCGCCCGCGGCAAGGCGCTCGCGTTCGTCGCGTCGCTTGCCGCGGAGCTTGGGAAGCCCTGCTACGTCGTCGTCGGTCAGCTGGTCGAGCGCCTGCCGGGCCTCGCGGGCGTCGAAGTCGCGGCTGATGGCCGTTCCGAGGCCGACGCGATGTCCCGTGCCGCCGAGCTCGTCGCCGACGCTGCTGCTCGCGTCGGGGCGCTGCTCACGGATTCCTAGTCGCACGGTGCCACTGACTATCGACCGCGGCAGCGTCCGCTGAAGAGCTGGCAGTCCGTTCCGATGAAGTTCCTGCACTTCTGAAACCGTCGCCGCCCGACCCTCGAATGCGACGTTCGAGGGGGGATTCGTGCTGTACGGCGGGGCTCCGTACCTGGTGGCGGGCACATACGCCGTCATCGGGTGGCAGATGGTCCTCACGGGGACCACGCTCAGCTATATCAGCGCCGGAGCGGCACTGCGAGGTGACCTGTTCGCGCTGGCGCCGCTGCCGCTCGTCGTCGTGGCGTTCTCGATCGGTGCCCACGCGATCCGAGGCGCGGCCGAAGCGATCAACGCGGTCCGACGGCGCTAGCGTCGATGGCCGCCGTAGTCGTCGAGCTCCTTGCGCTGGTCTCCTCGTTGACCGCGTTCCGATTCGTCGACGCGCCGCTGGTGTCCGTCCCCTTCCGTGGCGCGCTACTCGAGACGACTGGGTACACGACCTGCGATCGAACCGGTCGCCCCGCGATTCACGGCTTGCAGCGTGCCGACAGACTCGATGCCACGCTGGTCCACGAGCTCGCCCACGCACGGGACTGCCTCGACAACGGCATCGACGGCTCGCTGCTGCCCTCAGATGCTGTGCTGCTGCGGCCGATCTCGCACTGCACCGCGAACCGCGCCGAGTTCTACGCGTGCTGGGTGACCGAACAGGCGGGGCTGGTGGACCGACGCCGGCACTGCCGCGGGTTCGTGCGACCGCCGGACCCATTGCTGGACCGCCCGCCGCCACGCCGGACCCGCGAGAAGACGCGTCGAAGCCGAGGCCCTCACCTCCTTGCGCGTGTGTCCGACAGGACTCGCGCACCACAGGAGGAGCGGAGGCGGCGCGTGGGCGAACTCGACGGGCGAACGGCGCTGGTGACCGGCGCCGGCAGGGGAATCGGGGCCGCGATCGCGCTCGGGCTGGCGGAGGCCGGCGCCGACATCGCGATCAACTACGCGCGGAGTGAGGACAGCGCCTGCGAGGTCGCCGAGGCAGCTCGCGCGCTCGGTCGCCGCGCCGAGACGCCTGCACGGGGTGATCGTCGCGGACTACGCGCAATGCGAAGCGGTCACGCAGGCCGCCCTGCGCGACCTCGGCAAGGTCGACATCCTGATCAACAACGCCGGGATCGCCTCGCGCGGGAACGCCGTCGTCGATACCGACCCCGCCGAGATGGAACGCGTGGTCAGGACGCACGCGTTTGGGTCGTTCAATATGAGCCAGCTGCTCGTGCCGCAGATGCGCGGGCAACCTCGAGGCGATGTGATCATGATCTCCTCGGGCGCGGCGGTCAGCCTCGGAGCGCGCGGTGGACCGTACAACATGGCCAAGGCGGCGATGGAGGCGCTCGCGCAGACGCTCGCGAAGGAGGAGCGCCAGCACGGGATTCACGTCAACGTCGTGGGACCCGGCCTCGTCGACACCGAGATGGGCCGCCGGCTGGTGCGCGCCACTCGAGGCGTTCAGGACATCCGCGAGATAGACGCGACGTCGCCCTTTGGCTTCGTCTGCCAGCCGGAGGACATCGCGGACATGGTGGTCTCTGCTCGCCGCGCGCCCGCTACGTGACGAACCAGAAGATTCATGTCAACGGCGGTGGGTTCTAGTGGTGGTCCGGCCGGGCCTTGCGCGGCGCGAGACGCTGGTCGAGGGCCGCGACCTCGCGGCACGCGGGGCTCGCTACCCTCGCACGGTGGCAACCTCTCGATGCGGCGTCCGGCCGGCGGGGCGCTCATCACGGCGACGGGCTCGATGCTGGGGCGCCTCGACGGTGCCGGCGATCGTGGCGGTCGATGAGCACGGTGGGCCGGTATTCTGCGCCGCGGCGCCCCTCCTCGAACACTGCGATCCACCTCGCGATTTACGCGGCCCATCCCCACGCGCAGTCCGTCGTGCACGCGCTGACGGCCCCACTCGATCGCGCGATCGCTCTCGATGGAGAGTGACTCCCTGCACCCTGCGAACCGAGGCGCACCCGTGCTGGGCGCCTCGATCCCCGTGTTGACAGTCGTCGACCACGAGGTGCCAACGGCGGTGGCGCGCGCGCCCTGGAGCGGTGCCCGATTGTGATCGTGCGCGGGCACGGCACCTTCGCGATGGCGAGCGACCCGTGGCAGGGCCTGAACTACACCACAGTCCTGGAGGAGGCGGCGCAGGTGCTCGTGCTCGTGGGCGACGCGGTCGCTGAGGATGGCACGTCAAGCCAGAAGAGCGGCGCTCCTCGCGCTCGAGCAGGACTCCGTGCGCGCTGGGAGCACATCGCCGCTGCCACGCCCGGACGCGGCGCGCTCGGACGGTTGGACCCTGAAGGATGTCGTGGCGCACATCGCCGGCAGCGACGCGCGGTCGGCCGCCTCGAGGCGATCGCTGCCGGCGCGGGTCGGGAGGCAATCGACGCGGACGCGTTCAACGCGCGCGTGCGCGAGGACAGCGCGGCCACGACTGGGCGTCGGTTCAGTCCGAGGCCACGCCGCCGCCGACCTCGCTTTCCGAGAGGCGCTTGCGGTCGTGCAGCGACCAGTCCTCGAGGCGGAGCGGGGTCTCGGCATTCGTCATCGCGGTCAACGGCTTCGGCCACTACGCCGAGCACCTGCATCGACTTCGACGACGCGCGTTGGGTCGATGTCCGCGTCGGCGGCCGGCTGGTCGACCAGCAGCCAGAGCTTCCAGTTGTCGGGCGAGCGTCGCGCGAGGACGAGCGGTGAGCCCTCGACCATCCGCGGGAGCACGCGACCGCCCGTCTCGATCATGTCGTCTCCTGGTCCATCGGTTCGCCGGTCTCCTCGTTGCGATTTTCGTGAGCCCGGGCACGCGGTCCGCATCTGGCCCGCCGTCATCTGGCCGGTCACCTCGGGCAGTCCAGTCAGGTAGACGAAGCGCCCGTCGCCGCCGCCCGCGCGCACCCGCACGCGGCGAGCGCACCGACGGATCCGGCGCGCTTTCCGCCGAGGGCGCGCAGGCGCACGTTGGACTCCGCCGAGAACGCGCTTGCATCACCGAGCTTCATCACCTCGGTCTGCGATCGCCGGCCGAAAGCGAGCACAGGCGGCATGTCGGAGTGGCGCGAGAGGATGGCGACGCCCGGGTCCGCCCGGCGCTCGGCGTGCTGGCGGACGAAGCGCACGACCCAGTCCTCGATGTCGTTGAGCGAGCGGTCGGAGGTGAGTTCGACGGCGAATGCGGCGTTCGACGTCGTCCGCCGCACCTTCGGGCTGTCGAGGAGTTCGTGGCGCGTGACGCCCGTGCGATCGCCGAGCCCCTCCTCGATAAAGCGTTCGGCCAGCGCGCGGACGACCTGCCCGTGCTGCCGCTCCCCTCGATGTCGGTGTCGTCGATCCCGACGACGAAGCGCTCGGAAATCTCAGAAACCACGTTCGCTCCCGTCCGCGCCCTTGCTCGACCGTGCCGACCCTGCCGCGGGAGCCTATCGAAGGCGGGACGCGCTCGCCACGCCGGAGCGCTAGCCCACCCCCAGTTCGTCGAGACGCGCATCGCCAATCCCGAAGTGATGTGCCACCTCATGGAGCACGGTGCGGCGGATCTCGCGAGGAATCGAGCAGGCTCGAAGTGCCGCTCGATCGGCCCCTCGGAAGAGGATGCGGTCGGGCAGTCCCTCGGGGCACCGCCTCCGCGCTTTCCGTCAGCGGCACACCCACGTAGAGCCCGAAGAGATCCCTGCTGCGCCCGACGCCACCCTGCGCTCGGTCGTCGGCTCGGCTCGCGCTCGACGACGATCGCGATGTTGTCGAGGTACGAAGCGAACTGGGGCGGGATGTCGTTGAGCGCCCGCACCACGAGCCGCCGGAAGCGATTGCGGTCCATGCGGGGAGTCTAGTCGAGGGGTGGCCGTTCGCCGCTTCTGATGTGGTTCATACGGACGTTGCTGTCGGATATCGCGTCAACTTCGATGATTCCGAGGTCAGGCAACGAAGAAAGTTCGGGCGTCGTTCCGATTCGTACGCTCGAGAGGCGATCGTCGCATGCTCCAGGAACTGCTGTCGAAGTTCCGCTCGGACCCGCTGCGCGCGCGCGCGTCGAAGCGGCGGTGCAGAGCGGAACCGGACTGCACAAGGGCGAATGGTTGCGCCATTGTCGCCGCCGCTGGGCGAAGCAGACCGGCGAGGTGTCCGAGCAGATTTCGTGCAGCCGGTGCCGCGAACGCATGGCGACCTCGAAGCGACCGTGATGGCATCGACCAGATGGTGCTCGCAGTGGCCTGCGCCGAGCCTCGGCGGCGCCGCCCTCGCCTCGAAAACCTCGGTGTCTTCCGCCGTCGAGTTCTACCAGGATGGCGGTGTTGCCGAGCGCGCGCGTGATCGACTTCGTGCGCCAGGTGGACCTCGAGCGCTTGAACTCGCTCACCGGAGGCGTGCGTTTCGCGGCGGCCCTGTTCTCGTGGGGCGACGTCGCGCGCGCGGCCGTGTTCGCCGACCAGGACGCCGACGCCGGTCGTTAGTCGTTGTCTTCGTCGAACGCCGTGAGCGCCGCGAGGCTGCGCTTCGCCCCGATCGACGCCGACGCAATCTCCTCGGCAAGCGCCTCGATCGAGCCGCCCTCGGCGGCCAGCGCGGTGCAGACCAGCACGAGTTCCCTGAGTGTCGAGCCTGCGATCGTTCGGGGGACGCCGGCCAGCCGAGCCGCCCGATTGAGCAGCGCCCGTGCGTCCGAGGGCGAGGTCAACCGTCCGACCTCCCGCGTCAGGTCGTCGATCGTCCGTGCTCGCCAGCGTCTGGACCTCCTCGGTGCTCGCGGTCGCTCTCAGATGCTCGACCTCGCGAGGTGGTGGGTGATCGGTGGAAACCCGGGAGCGGCGCGCCGTTTGACCCCGCCAGTCAGGGTCTCAACAATCGATCGCATGGTCCTCGCGCCGGGTACTCATCGAGTTCCGCGCTTCCTCTGGGCGGCGATCCTCGTTCTCTCCGTCATCGCGACGGCGTGCCGGCCAGTGGTCGCGCAGCCGCGGCAGTCGAGCGGGTTCATGCCGATCCCGCGGATCACCGCCGGCGAGCCGCGGTCGTTCCTGCTCGGATTCTCGGGCCTGCCCGCCGAGCCGTCGGTCGAGGGCTATGTCGCGGCGATGGACCTCGCGGCGAACTATGGCGAGGTGCTCCTGATCCAGCGAGCCCCCTCGTGGGACTCGTTCCTGAACAACCGCGTATCGACCGAGCTCGAACGGCGCACCCTGGCCGAGCGCCAGGCGCTCACGGAGCGCAATCTCAGGCTCGCGTATGCCCTCGACGTCTTCGATCCATCGTCGCGCGGGCGTCTCGCTGACCTGCCCCCCGAGTACGAAGGCCGCACGCTCGCGGATCCGGCGCTGCGCCGCGCCCTGGTGCAGAACGCCCGCTTCGTTGCGCTCAACTACCGTCCCGCGTTCCTCATCCTCGGCGTGGAGGTCAACGCGACCTTCGAGTCGAATCCAGAGGCCTACGCGGCGTTCCTCGAGGCCTACACCGAGGCCTACAACGAGGTGAAGGCGGCCGCGCCGACGACGCTCGTCTTCCCCTCGTTCCAGTACGAGGAATTGATGGGCGTGGTGCCGTGGGAGGCGCTGCACGCCCCCCGGTGGCGACTCCTCGAAGATTTCGCGTCGCGCATGGACCTCTTCGGCATCACCTCGTATCCCTCGTTCGTCTTCCAGGCGGCGCGGAAGATCCCCGCCGAGTATTACACCGACGCGAAGGCGCACGTGTCGGTGCCGATTGCCTTCACCGCGGTCGGGTTTGCGTCGGGCCAGACTCGCGAAGGATTGAACTCGTCCACCCCCGCCGAGCAGCGCCGCTACCTGCTGCGGGTCCTCGGGGATGCGGATGCCCTGTCTTCGCCGCTGCTCATCTGGTTCGCCGGTCGCGACCCCGCACGCGCCGACTCGCCGCCCCTCGACCTCATCGCGAGCATCGGGCTGCGCACGGCCGACGACGTCGCGAAGGACGGCTGGGCCGCCTGGGAACAGGCGGTGAACCGGCCGTACGCGGGGACGCTCGTGCCTGAGGGACGACGCTGAACCTGACGGCGCGTGGCTCTGCCGATGCGGCGCAACCCGGAAACCGACGCCGTGAAGGCGTGTCAGGCTGCGTTTCCCTCGTCATAACGCCGCGGGGGTGTTGGCGGCCGCTGAATCACACTGAGATGGCGAAGGTACAACCGAGGTCCCGGCGGAGGATGCCTCCCTCGCCGCGCTGGGCTCGAGTGTGGGGCGCTGTAAGAAACGCGTTGACACCTCAATCGGGCGATCGCTACTCTTGCATGCCTTCTGCAGTTCTCGTATCCTATCCGGGCCTTGGGCACCGCTTATCCAACTCCGATTCGCTTCACCCCGATGGCAGGGAGTCTTGCCTCGGGGCGTTCGCGTGTCCCCGTTGCCCTGTCGTCCGCCCCTTGCGGCGTGCGGGAAGTGGCCGGAGTCCCCTCGGAAGCGGCGTCGTGTCCAGGCACGGCAAGCACCACCGCGCGATTCGCAGGGAGTAGAGCTTGACCACTGAACGGCGCATCGTGCGCTCCAACCGTCGCGTGCCCAGCCTCGTCAAGACCTACGGTCAGCACGAGCACGTCCTCGATATGCCGTACCTGATCCAGATGCCGCGGGAGTCGTACGACCGCTTCCTGCAGTTCGGGCTGCGCGAGCTCCTCGATGAGGTGTCGCCGATCGAGGACTTCACCGGGCAGCACATGGAGCTGCGCTTCGGCGAGTACCGTTTCGGCGAGCCCAAGTACTCCGAGGTCGAGTGCCGTGAGCGAGACGCGACCTATGCGGCGCCGCTGCGCGTGCAGGTGGAGCTGCGCGTCAAGGAGACCGGCGAGGTCAAGGAGCAGGAGCTCTTCATGGGCGACCTGCCGATCATGACCAGGAACGGCACGTTCATCATCAACGGCGCCGAGCGCGTGGTCGTCTCGCAGCTCGTGCGTTCTCCCGGCGTGTACTTCACCGCCACGATCGAGCCCTCGACGGGTCGCCAGCTCATCGGTGCGAAGCTCATCCCGAACCGTGGCGCCTGGCTCGAGTTCGAGACGAGCAACCGCGACCTGCTCTCGGTCAAGGTCGACCGCAAGCGCCGCATCCCGGTCACCGTGCTGCTGCGCGCCATCGATGGCGTGAAGGTCGTCCAGCACGCCGACGGCACCATGGGCGTCGAGCGCGACCCCGACCTGCCGGACACCGAGCTCGGCACGAACGACCGCGTGCGCGCGATGCTGGCGGGCGTCCAGGTCACCGATGAGCATCCGTTCATCGAGGCGACCATCGCCAAGGACCCCACCACCAACCGCAAGGAAGCCCTTGAGGAGTTCTACCGCCGGCTCCGCCCGGGCGATCCGCCCACGGCCGAGAACGCGCGCAACATGCTCGAGTCGCTGTTCTTCGCCGACCGCCGGTATGACCTCGGTCGCGTCGGCCGGTACAAGCTGAACAAGCGCCTCGGGCTCCTCGACGCGCCGACGACGCGCATCCTCCGCACCGAGGACATGATCGCGATCGTGCGTCGCCAGATCCAGATCAACAACGGCGACGGCGAGCCCGACGACATCGACCACCTCGGCAACCGCCGCGTGCGCTCCGTCGGCGAGTTGATCGCGAACCAGTTCCGCGTGGGCCTGCTCCGGATGGAGCGCGTCGTCCGCGAGCGCATGACGATCACGGACCCGGAGGAGGCCACGCCATCGGCGCTGGTCAACATCCGGCCGATCGTCGCCGCGATGAAGGAGTTCTTCGGCGGCTCGCAGCTGTCGCAGTTCATGGACCAGGTGAACCCGCTGGCCGAGCTGGCGCACAAGCGCCGCCTGTCGGCCCTGGGTCCCGGCGGCCTGTCTCGCGACCGCGCCGGATTCGATGTTCGCGACGTGCACTACAGCCACTACGGCCGCATCTGCCCCATCGAGACGCCTGAAGGCCCGAACATCGGCCTCATCGGCAACCTCGCGACGTACGGGCGGGTGAACGAGTTCGGCTTCATCGAGACGCCGTACCGCCCCGTGTACAAGCAGGTGAAGAAGACCATCAAGGACCTCACCGGCCGCATCCTCGCCCAGAATGTGCGAGGTGGTGGCCGCCAGATCGCGCGCGACGGCGATTACGTGGACGCCGAGCTGGCGCGCACGATCGCGCAGAACGCGGAAGCCGACGTCATCGACGTGGTGCCGTTCGCCTCGCCGGAGGCCCTCTACCTCGATGCGTACGAGGAGGACCAGCAGACGATCGCGCAGGCGAACACGCTGCTGGATCCCGACGGCAACTTCGTCGACCCGCGCGTCGAGGTGCGGGCCGGCCCGCGCCCGAAGATGGTGGGCGCGCGCGAGGTCGACTACATCGACGTGTCGCCTCGGCAGATGGTGTCCGTCGCTGCGGCGCTCATCCCGTTCCTTGAGCACGACGACGCGAACCGTGCCCTCATGGGCGCGAACATGCAGCGGCAGGCCGTGCCGCTGATCAAGCCCGAGCGCCCCCTCGTCGGCACGGGCATGGAGCTGCAGGCCGCCGTCGACTCCGGCCAGGTGCTCGCGGCGGAGGAGGACGGCGAGGTCACGGCCGCGTCGGCCAACTTCATCACCGTGCGCTACAACTCGGGCCGCCAGGAGACGTACACGCTCCTGAAGTTCGTGCGCTCGAACCAGGGCACGTGTGTGAACCAGCGCCCGCTCGTGAAGCGCGGCGATCGAGTGCGCCGCGGTCAGCCGATCGCCGACTCCTCGTCGACGGACAACGGCGAGCTGGCGCTCGGGCAGTCCGTGCTCGTCGCGTTCATGTCGTGGGAGGGCCTCAACTTCGAGGACGCGATCGTCCTTTCGGAGTCGATGATCCGCGACGACAAGTTCACCTCGATCCACATCGAGAAGTACGAGGTGGAGGCGCGCGACACCAAGCTCGGTCCCGAGGAGATCACGCGCGACATTCCAAGCGTCGGCGAGGAGTCGCTGCGCGATCTCGACGAGGACGGGATCATTCGCATCGGCGCCGAGGTCCGCGAGGGCGACATCCTCGTGGGGAAGATCACGCCCAAGGGTGAGACCGAGCTGACACCTGAGGAGAAGCTCCTCCGCGCCATCTTCGGTGAGAAGGCGCGCGAGGTGAAGGACACCAGCCTGCGCGTCCCCCACGGCGAGCGCGGCAAGGTCATCGACGTGCGCATCTTCCGCCGCGACCGCGGCGACGACCTGCCCGCCGACGTGAACATGATGGTCCGCGTCTCGGTGGCGCAGAAGCGCAAAATCTCCGAGGGCGACAAGATGGCCGGTCGCCACGGCAACAAGGGCGTGGTGTCTCGCATCATGCCTCTCGAGGACATGCCGTACCTGGCGGACGGCCGCCCGGTCGAGATCGTGCTGAACCCGATCGGTGTGCCGTCCCGCATGAACGTTGGCCAGGTGCTCGAGACGCACCTCGGATGGGCGGCGTCGACCCTCGGGTTCCGCTGTGCCTCGCCGGTGTTCGACGGGGCGAGCGACGACGAGATCGAGGACGCGCTCGCGCGGGCCTGGATCGCATATCAGGCCAACGCGGTCGAGACGGAGAGCGCGCTGCGCGCAGCGGATACAGAGGTGGGCCAGCGCGTCGATGTGGGCGCGATGGAGACCTACCTCACCGAGGCGGGATTCGACGCGGAAGAAGTGCTGCGGAGCGGTGTTCCCGGCACCGCACGAGGCGCCTGCCTCTCGCTCTGGATGGAGCAGCGTGGCGAGCGCAACGTGCGCCAGCTCTCCGACGAGAAGTTCTACGAGCGGGTCACCGAGGTGGCGAACCGCACGAAGGAAGCCCCGCCGATCCTCGGCAAGCAGACGGTGTACGACGGGCGCACAGGTGAGCGCTTCGACAACCCTGTGACCGTCGGCTACATCTACATGCTCAAGCTCGCGCACCTCGTCGAGGACAAGGTGCACGCTCGCTCGACCGGTCCCTACTCGCTCATCACCCAGCAGCCGCTCGGTGGCAAGGCGCAGTTCGGTGGTCAGCGCTTCGGCGAGATGGAGGTGTGGGCGCTCGAGGCGTACGGCGCCGCGCACATCCTCCAGGAGATGCTCACCGTGAAGTCCGACGACGTCGTGGGACGCGTGAAGACCTACGAGGCGATCGTCAAGGGTGAGAACACCCTCGAACCGGGCGTGCCCGAGTCGTTCAAGGTGCTGGTCAAGGAACTGCAATCGCTGGGGCTGTCGGTCGAGATCCTGAACGAGGAAGAGGAGGAAGTCTCGTTCTCGGAGGATTACTCCGAGCCCATCCCATCGCTAGGCATCAACCTGAGCGGTCGAGAATCTGAGGACGTGACTCGTGCTTGAGGTCAACGACTTTAACGCGATTCGGCTGTCGCTGGCATCGCCGGCGCAGATCCGCTCGTGGTCGTACGGCGAGGTGACGAAGCCCGAGACGATTAACTACCGCACGCTCAAGCCGGAGAAGGACGGCCTCTTCTGTGAGCGCATCTTCGGTCCGCAGAAGGACTTCGAGTGCCACTGCGGCAAGTACAAGCGCGTGCGCTACAAGGGCATCGTCTGCGACAAGTGCGGCGTCGAGGTAGCGCGGTCCAAGGTGCGCCGCGAGCGCATGGGCCACATCTCGCTGGCCGCGCCGGTCGCGCACATCTGGTTCTCGAAGGGCGTCCCGAGCCGCCTCGGGCTGCTCCTCGATGTGCCGCCGCGCGCGCTCGAGCGCGTGCTCTACTTCGCGAACTACGTGATCACGCACGTCAACGAGGAAGCGCGCTCCTTCGCGATGGAGCAGCTGCAGCAGGAGATCGACGACGAGGTGACTCGCCGCGAGGGTGAGACCTCGAACCGGATCGCGGTCCGCGACGAGGCGCTGCAGCAGGAGCTCGCCGAGCTCGAGCGCCGTCGGGATGCCGAGCTGGCCGCCGCCGACGAGGCGCTCCAGGCCGACATCGACGCGACGATGGGTGACGCGCGCACGGTGGAGCAGGACATCCAGTCCCGCCTCGGCGAGAAGCTGCGCGCCGGCATCCGCCTCGGGAACGAGACCGTTGCT
Source organism: Dehalococcoidia bacterium (assembly GCA_046328255.1). Lineage (GTDB taxonomy): Bacteria > Chloroflexota > Dehalococcoidia > UBA2979 > UBA2979 > RBC038. The sequence goes on from JAXLWY010000010.1 coordinate 36,679, forward strand.
GCCCGCGGCGACACGCTTGCCCAGGAGCACGTTGGCGTACTCCACGAGGTGGCACAGCGCCACGTGGCCGCCATCGAGCAGAAGGTGGCCGGCAAGAAGGCCGACCTCCAGCTTGCCGCCGAGTCGGCGCTGCAGAAGCGCCGCGACGCCGCGTTCAAGGAGCTCGAGCCGCTCCGCCGCCAGGTCACCGACGCGCGCACGGCGGTGCGCAAGGAGTACGACTCGCTCTACAAGCGGCTCGACAGCCTGCGCGATCCCGTCGCGGCCGACCGCCTGACGATCCTCACGGAGCAGGAGTTCCGCGAGATTGAGGAGCGCTTCGGCCTCGTCTTCGAGGCGGGCATGGGCGCCGAGTCGGTGCTCTCGATCCTCGAGCGCCTGAACCTCGACGCGCTGCGCACGAAGCTGCACGAGGAGATCCAGTCCACCTCGGGCCAGCGACGCAAGAAGGCGACGAAGCGTCTGCGTGTCGTCGAGGCGTTGCGCAAGTCGGGCAACAAGCCCGAGTGGATGATCATCCAGGAGCTGCCGGTGCTGCCGCCCGACCTGCGCCCGATGGTGCAGCTCGACGGCGGCCGTTTCGCGACCTCGACCTGAACGACCTCTACCGGCGCGTGATCAACCGCAACACCGCCTCAAGCGACTGCTGAACCTCGGCGCGCCCGAGATCATCATTCGCAACGAGAAGCGCATGCTGCAGGAGGCCGTCGACTCGCTGATCGACAACGGCCGCCGAGGGCGCGCGGTCAGCGGCTCCGGCAACCACAAGCTGAAGTCGCTGTCTGACCTCCTGAAGGGCAAGCAGGGCCGGTTCCGCCAGAACCTGCTCGGCAAGCGCGTGGACTACTCGGGCCGCTCCGTGATCGTGGTCGGTCCGAACCTGCGCCTGAACCAGTGCGGCCTGCCGAAGCGCATGGCGCTGGAGCTGTTCAAGCCGTTCATCATGCACCTGCTGGTGCGCAAGGGCCTGGCGCACAACATCAAGAGCGCCAAGCGCATCGTGGAGCGCGCGCGCCCCGAGGTCTGGGACGTGCTCGAGGAGGTCATCAAGGACCGCCCGGTGCTCCTGAACCGCGCTCCCACGCTGCACCGCCTGGGTATCCAGGCCTTCGAGGCGATCCTCGTCGAGGGGTCGGCGATCCAGCTGCACCCCCTCGTCTGTTTCGCCTACAACGCCGACTTCGACGGTGACCAGATGGCCGTCCACGTGCCGCTGTCCTACGAGGCGGTGGCCGAGGCACGCCAGGTCATGCTCTCGAGTCGAAACCTGCTGTCGCCCTCGGACGGCGAGCCGGTGGTCGCGCCGACCCTCGACATGGTGCTCGGCTGCTACTACATGACCTACCAGCCGCCCACGGAAGAGCGGACCCCGGCGCACGCCTTCAGCCGTGACCAGGTGAAGATCGCGTACGAGCTCGGGAAGCTCAAGATTCACGACTCCGTGTCGCTCCGCCTCGACTCGGGCGACCGCGTCGAGACCACGGTGGGCCGCGTCCTCTTCAACGAGGTGGTCCCCGCCGAGCTGGGCTACCAGAACGACCTGATGGACAAGAAGACGCTGCGGGCGCTCGTATCCCGCATCCACGCTGAGATCGGCATCGAACCGACGGTCGATTTCGTCGACAGGATCAAGGACCTCGGGTTCCGCTACGCCACCCAGTCCGGCATCTCGATCGCGGCGTCCGACATCACCACGCCGTCCGACAAGCCGGAGCTGCTGGCTCGCGCCGAGAACCGGATCGACGAGATCGACGAGCAGTTCCAGCTCGGCCTGGTCACGGATCACGAGCGCTACCAGGCGGCGATCAACATCTGGACCGAGACGACCAACGAGATCACGGCCGCACTCCAGCGCGCCCTCGATCCCGCGGGCTCGCTCGCGATGATGTCCAACTCGGGTGCGAAGGGGAACATGGCGCAGATCCGCCAGATGGGCGGGATGCGCGGGCTGATGACCGACCCCAGCGGGCGCATCATCGACCTCCCGATCCGCTCCTCGTTCCGCGACGGGCTGACCGTGCTCGAGTACTTCATCTCGACGCACGGTGCGCGCAAGGGCCTCGCGGACACGGCGCTCCGAACGGCGGACTCCGGCTACCTCACCCGCCGCATGATCGACGTGGCGCAGGACCTGATCGTGCGCGACCAGGACTGCGTTGCCGGCGCCGAGGACGTTCCGGGCGTCTGGCTGCGCGAGCGGGCGGAGGCGGGCATCCTCGCCACCCTCGAGGAGCGCATCTCGGGACGCTGGGCCGCGTCGCCCGTCGTCCACCCCGAGACCGGCGAGGTGCTGGTCGACCGCAACCAGGAGATCACGAACCTGGCCGCGCAGGCCATCATCGAGGCGGGCGTCGAGCAGGTGCATGTGCGCTCGCCGCTGACCTGCTTCTCGCGTCGAGGCATCTGCCAGCTCTGCTACGGCAGGGCCCTCGCGACCGGCTCGCTCATCGAGATGGGGGTCGCGGCGGGCATCATCGCGGCGCAGTCCATCGGTGAGCCGGGAACCCAGCTCACGATGCGCACGTTCCACACCGGTGGTATCGCCGGTGGTCTCGACATCACCTCGGGCCTCCCGCGCGTGGAGGAGATCTTCGAGGCCCGCGTGCCCAAGGGGCAGGCGGTGATCAGCGAGATCGACGGCGTGGCGCGCGTGCGCCGCGATGGCGACGCTCGCTTCATCTCGGTCTCGAGCAGCGACTCCTTCGAGGAGCTCTACGAGCTGCCCGAGGACTTCGATGTCCTCGTCGAGGCGGGCCAGCAGGTCACCGCCGACCAGGCGCTGGCACAGGCGCCGGAGAGCGCCGGTGCGCGCCTGCCCACCCGCTCGGTGCTGTCCGCCGTCGCGGGTCGCGTCGAGTTCGTGACCGACGGCCGCCGCAAGCGCCCCACGGCGCTGAAGGTGGTTTCCGAAGTCGCGGACGAGCGCGAGTACGGCATCCCTGCCAACGCGCGGCTCCGCGTCGAGACCGGCGAGTTCGTCCACGCCGGCGACCAGCTCACCGAGGGGTCGGTCAACCCGCAGGACATGCTCACCATCCTCGGCCCCGAGGAAGTGCAGAAGTACCTGGTCGACGAGGTCCAGCGCGTCTATCGCTCGCAGGGCGTGAACATCAACGACCGCCACATCGAGGTGATCGTGCGCCAGATGTTGCGCAAGGTGAGCTTGGAGGAGCCTGGAGACACCGACCTCCTTCCGGGCGAGGTAGTGGACCGCTGGGAGTACGCCGACCTCCAGGCGCGCGTCGTCGCCGAGGGTGGCGACCCGGGCCGCGTGACGCCGGTGTTGCTCGGCGTGACCAAGGCCTCGCTGTCGACGGATTCGTTCCTCGCAGCGGCGTCCTTCCAGGAGACCACGCGCGTGTTGACCGAGGCGGCCATCGAGGGTCGCACCGACCACCTGCGTGGTCTGAAGGAGAACGTGATCATCGGCAAGCTGATCCCGGCGCGAGCCCCGATCATCGTCGAGCGGCCCGCGCCGATCGCTGAGATGCCGATGCCGGAGTCGATGCTGCTGCCGTTCCAGTTCGACTTCGAACGCGAGCGAGTGGTGGGCATCGACGAGTCGATGTTCGAGGTCGGCCCCGAGGGACGCCGCGAGCTGGCTGCCGCGGGCGGCGGTGGATTCATCGCCGAGCCCGACTAGCCACCGCGTCCCGTTCTGAACGCAGGAGCCCCGGTCGCAAGACCGGGGCTCTTTCGTTGAGAACGCCAGCTTCGAGGCGGATTCGTGAGCCTCGTGATTTCCCATCGCGTTACGCTGATAGCCACCGAAACACGCGCGCGAGGAGAGAGCACATGGTCACCACTGAGGCCCGACCGAACGTCGAGACGGGCGATGCAACGCTGGCGACCGCCCTGGCTCAGTTCCATCGCGCAGCGGACCACCTGAACCTGTCCGACAAACATCGCGAGATACTGACGTCGTTCAAGACCGTGTATGAGACCGAGTTCCCGGTCGAGCTCGATAACGGCGACTTTCGCGTCTTTCGAGGCTACCGAGTGCATCACAACACGGCGCGCGGACCCGTGAAAGGTGGCATCCGGTACGCCTCGATGGTCTCGCTGGGCGAGGTGAAAGCGCTCGCGATGTGGATGACCTGGAAGTGCGCCGTCGTCGACGTGCCGTTCGGCGGCGCCAAGGGCGGCGTGGTCGTCGAGCCGAAGGCGCTCAGTCCGAAAGAGCTGCGCAACCTCACGAGGCGGTACGCGAGCGAGATCGTTCCGATCATCGGCCCGGATCGCGACATCCCCGCGCCCGACCTCGGCACGACGCCGCAGGTGATGGCGTGGATCATGGACACGTACTCGATTCAGCGCGGGTTCACTGTGCCGGGCGTCGTCACCGGCAAGCCGATCGCGATCGGGGGCTCCGAAGGCCGCTTCGAGGCGACCGGGCGGGGCGTGCTCTACGTCCTCGAGGAGCACCTGCGGTCCGTGGGCGGAGTTGCGGGGAAGCGCTTCGCGGTACAGGGGTTCGGCAACGTCGGTGGAGTGGCCGCAAAGCTGTTGACCGAGGCCGGTGGCCTGGTCGAATTCATCTGCGACCGTGAGACCGGCATCCACGTCCCGGGCGGCATCGACACGTTGAGCGCCTTCGTTCACGTGCAGTCCGGACAACCCCTCGGTACCTGGCCGGGCGCCGGCGAGCGCATCGCCCCCGAGGAGGTCCTCTACGCCGACGTCGACGTGCTGGTCCCGGCGGCGCTGGAGGCGGTGATCACGAGTGCGAACGCCGATCGAGTGCGCGCCCGGCTGGTGATCGAGGGCGCGAACGGGCCGCTGACCACCGAGGCGGACGACATCCTCGCCGCGAAGGGAATCACGGTGATTCCGGACATCCTCGCGAACGCGGGCGGCGTGACGGCGTCCTACTTCGAATGGGTGCAGTCGCGGGAGTTCCAGCGCTGGAAGCTGGACGAGGTCAACGCGATGCTCCAGCGATACATGGTCGACGCGTACCGAGCGGTTGCCGCTCGCTGCGCCGCCAGCTCCGGTGGCGCTCGCCTCCGCGAGGCCGCCCAGTGGATCGGTATCGAGCGGGTGGTGGAGGCGACGGAGCTGCGCGGGATCTTCCCGTGACGCCGCTTCCGTTCACCGACGAGCGTTGACCTCCCGCGCCAGGTCCACGTCCCGTTCCGTGATCCCACCTTCGTCGTGCGTCGAGAGTTCGAGGCGGACGCGGTTGTAGGTGTTCGTGATCGTCGGATGGTGGTTCGCCCGTTCGGCGAGGGCGCCCACCTCGACGATGAACCCGAGTGCGGCCACGAAATCGCGGAGGACGAAGTCGCGCGCCAGCGCATCGCCCTCGCGACGCCATCCCTCGAGGCCCGCGAGCGTTCGATTGATCGCGTCGTCGGTCAGTCGGGGCATCGGGATGCCTCCTTCCGCGTGCTGGCGGGCATGTTCGGCCAGTCTAGACTGGCGTCAGCAGGCGACGGCGGGGACTGAGGGGGACAGATGAGCCCGATCCTGGAGACGTTCGAAGCGATGCACCAGGGCTCGAAGCGCCTCGCGGACCGGGCCCGCGTGCTCTTTCCCTCGGGGGTGACGCACGACACGCGCGCGTTCGCGCCCTGGCCCATCTACGTCGAGCGCGCGCAGGGCGGCCGCAAGTGGGACATCGACGGCAACGAATACGTGGACTACATCGGCGGCCACGGCGCCCTGCTGCTGGGTCACGGTCGCCCCGAGGTGGTGGACGCTGCTCGCGAGGTGCTCGGGCTGGGGACGCACTTCGGTTCGTCGCACCACTGGGAGGTGGAGTGGGCGGAGCAGGTGCTGCGGATGGTGCCGTGCGCCGAGCGCGTGCGATTCACCTCCTCGGGGACCGAGGCGACGATGATGGCGCTCCGCCTGGCGCGCGCCTACACCGGTCGCGAGCGCGTGATCAAGCTCGAGGAGCACTTCCACGGCTGGCACGACCTCGTCGTCGGCCGCCTGCGCGAGGACGACGAGCATCCGCACTCGCCCGGAGTACCTGAGGGCTTCTACGACTCGCTGACGGTCGTGCCTGCCGGCGACGTGCCCGCGCTCGAGGAGTCCCTTGCGAGGCGCGACGTGGCTGCGGTCATTCTCGAGCCCACGGGGGCGCACTGGGGCACGCACCCGCTCTCGCCCGAGTACCTCCGCGCCGCGCGCCGGCTGACGCAGGACACCGGGACGCTCTTCATCATGGATGAAGTCATCACCGGCTTTCGAATGGCGCCCGGCGGCGCCTCGGAGCGCTACGACGTCAGGCCGGACCTCTCTACCCACGCCAAGATCCTCGCGGGAGGCCTCCCCGGCGGCTGCGTCACCGGCCGCGAGGAGATCGTGTCAATGCTCGAGATTCGCGAGGAGGACATCGAATGGAACGCGCGGCGCCGGATCGCCCACCAGGGGACGTTCAATGCGAACCCGGTTTCCGCCGCTGCCGGGATTACGGCGCTCCGGCTGATCGCCGCCGGAGGTGAGGTGGAGCGCGCCGACGCCACGACCGCTGCTCTGGTCCGGGGGCTGAACGCGGCGTGCGCCGAGCTGTCGGTGCCGGGCTCGGCATGGGCGGTGTCCTCGATGTGGCACCTGAATCTGGGCTACGACGCGCCGCGTCCGGCCGGGACCGAGTGGGATGCCGCCGAGGAGCCCAGAGGGGTGGTTCCAGCCCTGGAGCGTCCCTTGAAGTGGGCTCTCTTCAACCATGGCGTGGACCTGATGGGAACCGGCGGCATGGTTTCGAGTGCCCACACCGCCGCTGACGTCGAACGCACAGTGGAGGCGTTCCGGGCGTCGATCGCGGACCTGCGTGCAGAGGGCTTGCTCCATTAACAGCGTGTCTCTGTTGCGTCAAGAGAATGCAAATACATGTGAAGTAATTGTTGCCATGAAGCCTTGTCGGGCCGGAAAGGCCGCTGACATACTCGGGCCATGGCTACATCGGCTAAGAAACTTGAACAATTATCGCGCCTGGGCGTCACGGTCGCGCTGACGGCGTTCGCGTTCGCCGTCGGCGTGGGCGTGGGAGCCCTGGCAGTCACCGCCCAGCACGCCCGGGCGGCGGCCATCCCGGCGTTCGCATCGGGCATCCCGACACCCGCGGAAATCGAGCTGACGGCGAGTCGAGAGGCCTGGTGGGGCTATGGCTTCGCCGCCGGCGACGAGTCGATCAAGGCGGAGCCGGAAACGCGCACCATCTCGAGCGCCCTGCGAGTCGAGTCCGCCCGCGGGACGGGACTCGTGCCCGGGCCGCTGTACTCGACGGCGCAGGTAGCCGGGATGGTCCCGGGCGATCGGGCGCCGGCCACGGTCACCTTCTACTACTGCGCTGGTGCCGCCGTCGGCGACGGCGGCGGTTTCTGCGGTCACGCGGCCGACGGAACGCCGGTCCAGATCGGGGTCGCCGCCTGCGACCGCTCCTACCTCGGCCAGAAGTTCCGCGTGGTCGGGGACCCGAGCGGCATCGTCTTCCGCTGCGCGGACACCGGTGGCGGTGTCTTCGGACAGATGAGGGACATGTGGTTCCCGACCTCGGGAGAAGCCGCAGGCTGGCTTGCCGCCGTTGGCCATAACGTAACGATCGAGGTGCTCGACTAGGAGGCGTGCTCGTGCACGTCTCGGAAGTCTGTCGGCAGCCCCACAGGGGTGATGGCGTTTAACAACTTCCTGATAGTTTGTGCTTGTGCGCACAAGGCTGGATGGACTAACATTTGGCATAGGTGAGCAGTTGCCGGGCGCCGCAGCACGCGCCTGGCTTGTGGGGAAGGCAGTCAACAATGGTTTCCATCGAGCGCGTCGATCAGCGCAAGGCCGTCGGGCAGCGGATTCGCGAGTGGCGCCTTCGACGCGACCTGTCGCAGGCCGAGGTCGCACGGGTGGCGGGAATCACCCAGGCCTCGCTCTCCAACTACGAGACCGGCAAGCGCGACCTCCCGCTCTCGACCCTCCTCGGCGTCTCGAAGGCGCTCGAGGTTGGCGTCGGCGACCTGCTCGAGACCACCGAGGTGGTGGTCGTCCGCGACTCGCGCCTGAGCCGGGCCGTTGAGCGCCTCGTGCGCCACCCCGAGCTCGCCGAGATCGTGGCCCCGAGCGACGCTCCCGGCGAGGCTGCCGCTTCGTAGTCAAGACCAGACATCGGCACACACACGCAGGAAGCCCCGCTCGAGCGGGGCTTCTCCATGTCGCTACACTCTCGGCCCGCGGCGGACCCAGGAGGCCGATTCAGTGCATCCCGATGCAGAACGCAATCTCGCTGCCACGCGCCGCCTCGCCGAGCTGGTGGCGCGGCTGAACCCGGAGACCCTCGAGCTCAGCCTCGGTGGTGGGTGGACTGTGTACATGGCGCTGGGGCATCTCGCGTTCTGGGATGGCCGCCAGCGCGCAGTGCTCGAGCACTACGTTGACACCGGGCGCCTACTGGGCTCCGAGGCTCCCGAGCCGCACAACCCCGACGATCTGACCAACGAGGCTCTCGAGCCGCTGCTGGCGCTGGCGGACCGCGAAGGCGTGTGCGATCTCGTCGTCGAGGCGGCGCAGGCCGTGGATGAGCTGGTCGCGAGCCTCGATGAGGACCGCCTGGGCCAGGTCCTCGCCGGTGAGCACGCGTACGTTGTGCGTCGCTGGCGTCACCGCGAGGAGCACATCGAGCAGGTCGAGGCTGCACTCGCCGCGTCCGATTCCGGACTGCGAGCGCGCTGATCTCCAATTTGACTCTGGTGCACGTCGGGGCCGCGTATACTGCCCGCAGGCGGAATGCAGGTTGCTCGCGAGCTTGGCGAGCGCCGCTGCATGGGGATGGCGCGCAAATGCGGCTATCTGGCAAGGGTGCGGGAGGACTGCAGCGTGGCGAACGAGCGACCATCGACCCTCGGAGAGTTGAGGGCTTCCGGGTTCAAGGTATTGCCGGTGCGCGAAGAGATGCGCAAGAACCTCATCGAGGGGCTGCGCGAGAAGCGCGATCTCTTCCCGGGCATCCTCGGATATGAGGAGACCGTCATCCCGCAGATCGAGAACGCGATCCTGTCCGGCCAGGACATGATCCTCCTCGGGGAGCGCGGCCAGGCGAAGTCGCGCATCATCCGCAGTCTCACATCGCTCCTCGATGAGTGGACCCCGACGATTGACGGCGCCGAGATCCCGGAGAACCCGTTCGCGCCGATCAGCGCGCAGGGCAAGGCGATCGTGGCCGCCGAAGGCGACGCCACCCCGATCAAGTGGGTGCATCGCTCCGAGCGCTACGGTGAGAAGCTCGCGACCCCCGACATCACCATCGCCGACCTCATCGGCGAGGTGGATCCGATCAAGGTTGCCGAGGGGCGCTACCTGTCGGACGAGCTGACGATTCACTACGGCCTGGTACCGAGGACGAACCGCGGCATCTTCGCTATCAACGAGCTGCCCGACCTCGCTGAGCGCATCCAGGTGGGCCTGCTCAACGTGATGGAGGAGCGCGACATCCAGATCCGAGGCCACAAGGTGCGCCTCGACCTCGATGTCTTCATCGTGGCGACCGCCAACCCGGAGGATTACACCAACCGCGGGCGGATCATCACCCCGCTCAAGGACCGCTACGGCTCGCAGATCCGCACGCACTACCCGCCCACCATCGAGGCGGAAGTCAAGATCATGGAGTCCGAGGGCGCGGTCCTGCCCGCGGACGGCTTCACGATTAACGTGCCCGACTACATGTCGGAGATCGTCGCGGAGATCTCCCGCCTGGCGCGCCGCTCGCCCGACGTGAACCAGCGCTCGGGTGTGTCGGTCCGTGCGTCGGTGGCGAACTACGAGGCGCTGCTCGCGAACGCGCTGCGGCGCGCGATCCGCCTCGGCGAGACCGACGTCGTGCCGCGGATCTCGGACCTCGCATTCGTCATGCCCTCCCTGCAGGGGAAGGTCGAACTCGACACGGTCGAGGAGGGCCGCGACGCGCAGGTCCTCGAGCGCCTCATCCAGGGCGCGGTGGTCGCCGTGTTCAACCGCCGCTGCGACGTCACCGAGCTCGACAACATCGTGCAGGCGTTCAAGTCGGGCCTCTCGGTCGAGACCAGTGAGTCGATGGGGGCCGGCGACTACCAGAAGCTTCTGAAGGACATCCCCGGCCTCGCGGAGGGTATGAAGGCGGTCACCACCAGCGCCAACCCCGCGGTGCAGGCGTCGGCGATCGAGTTCGTCCTCGAGGGGCTCCATCTCAACAAGCGGCTCAACAAGGACGCGGTTTCCGGGCAGGCGCGCTACCGCGGCTAACAGTTCCCGGAGGCGGGCGCGGCCCGCAGGACCGAGGGAATCATGACGGCGACCTACCGGTATTCCGAGTGGGACGGCACGCAGGACATCCCCACGATGGACGCCGCGGAGGTGCTTGAGGCCCTCACCGACGACCTCATGAACTTCGGCGATCTGCAGCACGCGCTCCGGAACCTGATGCAGCGCGGCATGCGCACGCCGCAGGGCGATCGGATGCAGGGGCTGCGAGACCTGCTCCAGCAGTTGCGACAGCAGCGCCGCCAGCGCCTCGATCAGTTCGACATGGGCGGGATCATGGAGGACGTGAAGCGTCAGCTCCAGGAGATCCTGGACATGGAACGCAACACACTCACCGATCGCCTCGACCAGGCTGGCGGACCGCAGTCGCCGACCGCCGAGGGCGAGCGCCCGCCGGGCGACTCGATGGACGGCGAGGGCGCCGAGGGGTTGGAAGGCGCCGAGGGCGACCAGGGCGCTGACGGCGAGCAGGGGTCCGAGGGCATGTCCGGCCAGCGCGGCATGCAGCCCTCGATGAGCGGCGCGTCCGGGCAACGAGGACAGCGCGGCCAGCAGTCACAGCGTGGCGCGCAGAACTCGCAGTCGGGCCGGCCGGGAGAGCCCGGCGAGCAGGGTGGACAGTCCGGCGAGCAGGGCGCCGAGGGCGGCCCGGGCCAGAGCCAGGAGCAGCAGTTCCAGGAGATGCTCCGCCGGATCGCCGAGCGGAAGCAGCAGTTCCTCGATGACCTGCCTCAGGAGCCGGGCGGGCAGGTGCGCGCGCTGCAGGACTACGAGTTCCTGAACCCCGAGGCGCAGGACAAGTTCCAGAAGCTCGTCGAGAGCCTCCGCCAGGCCATGGTCAACTCATTCTTCCAGAACGTGCAGGACATGGTTCAGCAGATGTCCGAGGGCGATCTGCAGCGCATGAAGGACATGACGCGCGCGCTCAACGACATGCTGACCGAGCGGATGCGAGGCGGCGAGCCCGATTTCGACAAGTTCATGGAGGAGTTTGGGGACATGTTCGGCGAGAACCCGCCGCAGTCCCTCGACGAGTTGATCGCACAGATGCAGGCGCAGATGTCCGCGATGCAGTCGCTGATGGAGTCGCTGCCGGGCGCGCAGCGCGAGCAGCTGCAGTCACTCCTCGCCGACAAGCTCGGTGACCCGGAGCTCGAGGGCGAGCTCTCGCAACTCGCGCAGAACCTCGACTTCCTGAATCCGAATCGCGACCAGGGGCAGAGCTACCCCTTCCGGGGCGACGAGGAGATCGGCCTCGAGGCGGCGATGGAGCTGATGCGCCAGATGCAGGACATCGACGGCCTCGAGCGCGACCTCGAGCGGGCGCAGTACGGCGGCGACCTTGATGCAGTCGATGCCGACAAGCTCAAGGAACTGCTTGGCCAGGACGCCGTCGACGCCCTCGATCAGCTGAAGCAGCTGCTCGAGGTCCTCGAGAAGGCTGGCTACGTGCGCCGCGAGGGCGACGCGTACGAGCTCACCCCTCGGGGCATGCGCTCGATCGGGCAGAAGGCGCTCGGCGAGATCTTCGCGCAGCTGCGCAAGCAGAACCTCGGCAACCACCCGGTCCCCGAGGCGGGCCGCGTCGGCGAGCGCATCGACGAGACGAAGCGCTACGAGTTCGGCGACCCGTTCTACCTCCACATGGAGCGCACGATTCGCAACGCCCTCGAGCGGGAGGGCGCGCAGACGCCCGTGCGTCTCCACCCGGACGACTTCGAGGTCTATCGCGCCGAGCTGGTCACCCAGACGGCCACGGTGCTGATGGTGGACCTCTCGTGGTCGATGGCGCTCCGCGGCTCATTCCAGGCGGCGAAGAAGGTCGCGCTTGCGCTGCAGAACCTGATCACCTCGATGTACCCGAAGGACACGCTCTACGTGATCGGGTTCTCCGCCTACGCGCGGGAGCTGAAGGTCGGCGAGCTGCCCTACGTGCGCTGGGACGAGTCCGTCCTCGGCACCAACATGCATCACGCCTTCATGATGGCGGAGCGCATGCTGGCGAAGCACAAGGGCGCGACGCGCCAGATCCTCATGATCTCGGACGGTGAGCCGACGGCACACCTCGAGCGGGGCCGCTCGCAGTTCGCCTACCCGCCGAGCCCGATCACGATTCGCGAGACGCTCAAGGCCGTGAAGCGGGTCTCGCAGCAGAAGATCACCATCAACACCTTCATGCTGGATCGCAACTACTACCTCAAGGAGTTCGTGAACCAGCTGGCGAAGATCAACGGTGGCCGCGTCTTCTACACGACCCCCGACAAGCTCGGCGAGTACATCCTCGTCGACTACGTGCAGCACAAGCGAAAGCGTCTGGGGCGCGCAGGCTAGCCTCGAGCCTCGACCACACCGGCGATCGAGGGGGCATGCGAGGGCGAGTGCTGTCCGCGCGCCTGCCGCTGGCTGCGGCCGCGATCGCTGTCATCTACGCCATCGGCGTCGCGTGGTTCTACCTCGTCGAGGGCTGGACGCTCCTCGAGGCCGCGTTCATGGTGATGCACACCGTGACGACCGTCGGCTTTGGCGAGGTGCGTCCCCTCGATACCAGCGCGCGTATCTTCCTGCTGGGCTTCATTCCCGTCGGCGTCGGCGCCGTCCTCTACACCGTGGGGCTGCTCGTCGAGGACGTGGTGATTCGCGAGGTGGCCGACACGTTCGGCCTGCAGCGGCAAACACGGAGGATTCGGAACATGCGCGACCACGTCGTGATCTGCGGGTACGGCCGCGTGGGCATGGAGGTCGCCGCGGAGCTACGAGCGCATGCAAACGATGTCCTCGTGATCGAGCTCGACCCGGATCGGCTCGCCGTGGCGCGCTCCCAGGGGCTGGTCGGCCTCGAGGGCGATGCGACCGAGGAGGCAGTGCTGCGCGAGGCCAACGTCGAGGTGGCGCGCGCCCTGATCGCGGCTGCGGACTCGGACACCGGCAACGCCTTCATCGTCCTCACCGGGCGCGCGCTCAACCCGGATCTGCTGATCATCGCGCGGTCCGGTTCGGAGTCGGCGGAGCGCCGACTGCGCACCGCCGGGGCGGACCGGGTGATCTCCCCGACGCAGATCGCGGGCCGGCGGATGGCGCTCGCTGCGGTGCAGCCGCTGATGGTCGACTTCCTCGACACCCTCTCGAGGCAGGGTGCGAATCATGCCCTGCTGGCCGAGTTCGTCATTGATGCGGCGACGGCGCACCTCGCGGATCTGACGCTGGGGGAGGCATTCGAGGGGTTGCAGACGTGCCGCGTGCTCGCGATCGAGCGTGCGGATGGCAATCTCGTCGTCGGTCCCGACGGGTCGGCGATCCTCCAACCTGGCGACCGATTGATCATCCACGGCCAGGCCGCGGACCTCGAGCGGCTCCGCGCCGCTCGAGGCGCGGCCGTGGGCTAGATCCAGATACCTGCGCGCTCTTCCCAGAAGAACTGGACCAGCACGCCTCCCGTGAAGCGGGGATGGATGAACGCCTCGTGCCAGCGCGCGCCATCGGTCATTCCCTCTCGGGCGCCGAAGACCGGGATGTCGTGGTAGGCGCAGGCGTCGAGGGCTTGCTGCCAGTCGTGGACCTCGAACGCCACGTGATGCATCGCGGGACCGCGCACGTCGAGGAACCGCTGCACGAACGAGTCGGCGCCGAACGGCTGCAGGACTTCCCACCGCATCTGCTGTGTCGGTGACTCCAGCACCGCGGTGGCGAAGGGGCCGTCGGTGCCATCGGCGGCGTAGATACCCATCATCCCGAACACCAGCTCGTACCAGGCCGCGAGCTCCTCGCGACGCGGATGCGCGTGCGAGAGATGGTTGATCGCTGCAATACCGAGGGTGTGCGCACTCGTCTGGCCCGCGACCCGGATCGGCGTCGCCGGGTTGTGCCACGGCTCGGCGTGCACACCCGTGATCTGGAACAGGAAGCCGTGACCGTCGCGCGGGTGGATGAACACCTCGTCCCAGTCGCTGCCCTCGTTCTCGGGCCCGCCCCATGGCTCGATGCCGAGCACCTGCAGCTCGCGCGCGGCATCCACCACGGAAGGCACCTGCATCGTCACGTGGTGCAATCCGGGGCCGTGGGGACTGTCGAGGAAGCGGCGCACGAACGAGTCGGGACGCGTCGGCGAGAGGATCTCCCAGCCAACGCCCGATCGTCCCGGCACGGAGAGGTTGAGGCCTCGGTAGCCCTCGCGCTCTTCGTCCCATGAGCCGGACAGGCGGAAGCCGAACAGCTCCTGGTAGAGCGCGAGCACCGGCTCGGGATCGCTCACGATTTGCGAAATGTGGTCGATCTGTCGGATGTCGAGCATGAGCGCCCTTCCCTGGGCATGGCAGCTTTCATGATACCCGGAGGGCGGTCAACGCTGGGTTTGCAGCTCGCCATTCACGAGGCGGTAGCGGCATGCTCCGGGCAACTCCTGCGGCGCCGGTCGGTCCTCGTCCGGTGTGGTGATGAACACCTGGTCGACCTCGTAGGCAGCCTCGACCACGTGGGCCCGACGTCGGGCGTCGAGCTCGGAGAGCACGTCGTCGAGGAGCAGTACGGGCGCCTCGCCCGTGCGCTGCTTCGAGAGCGCGACCTCGCCGAGCCGCAGCGCGAGCGCGATCGTGCGCTGCTCTCCACGCGATGCAAACGCACCTGCGGCGTGTCCGCCCAGCGTCAGCGCGAAGTCGTCGCGATGCGGTCCAACGAGGGTGAGCCCGCGCCTGAGGTCGGCAGCGCGACCCGCGCGCATGACCTCGAGGATCCGCTCGTCGAGGCCCGGCTCGAGCAGCCCGTCGAGGAGCTCGCGTGGCAGCGCGGGCAGATATTCGACTGCGAGGGGCGACGGACGCGTGACCAGCCGGTCATGCTGCGCGGCGGCCAGGTCGTGCAGCGATCCGAGGAGCGACGCGCGAACGAACGAGCACGGCCGCCGCGCTCGCGATCTCCGCGTCCCAGAAATCGAGTTCGCCCGGGTCGCCTCGACGCTCCAGCAGTCGACGCAGCAGGCTGTTGCGCTGGACGAGCACGCGCGCGTGTCGTTGCAGCGCGCGCACGTACAGCGGCTCAAGCTGCGAGATCGTGACATCGAGGAAGCGACGTCGCCCGGCGGGCGCCCCGTCGATGAGCGCCACGTCGTCGGCGCTGAACATCACCGTCCGCAGCCGTCCGATCAGGTCCGAGGCACGCCGAGCGATCCCGTTGACCCGGAACCGGCGCGATGCCGTGGGAGTCTCGGCGGACTCGCCCTCACGCCCCCCGACCTGTCGCGACATGATGGTGATGTCGAGGGAGGTGCGCTCGTGTTCGGTAGCCACGATCGCCGAGAGCTGGGCCGCGGGAAGGGGATCCTCGGCGATGGCGCGCCAGTTGATGAGCTCGCCGTCTCGACCCGGACGTGCGCGGTGCGCCGTCGAGAGCAGCCCGACCGCCTCCAGCAGGTTGGTCTTCCCCGTGCCGTTCTCGCCATGGATCACGTGGACGCCCGGCTCGAAGTCGAGGTCGAGGCGCTCGAACGAGCGCACGTTCGTGAGCGACAGGTGTGCGAGACGCATGTGAATAGCCTAGGGCCTCAGGAGTCCGCCCTCGAAGCGGTCCTACGAGTCCCGCTGCTGCAACTCGAGGTGCAGCTGCGTCGCGTCGTCAACGGCCTCCTGGAGTGCCCTCGGCGCCGCTCGGCGCGACTGCGCACGCTGCTCGGCGGCGGCTGGAGCGAACTCGGGGGGGATGGCCGGCAGATCGACGCAGAACCGCGCACCGGGGGCGCTGGGGTCCATGCCGTCGCCATCCTCGACCCAGATCCGGCCGTTCAGGTCATCGATGCCACGTCGTGCGATCGCGAGCCCGAGTCCGGAGCCCGGCACGGCGGCGCCGCCGGCCGCGACGCGGTAGAACGGCTCGAAGATGCGGTCGCGCTCGGCGGCAGGTACGCCGGGCCCGGAGTCGCTTACCTCGATCCGAATGCGGTCGCCGTTGCCCGAGAGCGTTGCTGTGATCAGGCCGCCCTCTGGCGAGTGACGGTTGGCGTTGGAGAGCAGGTTGATGAGGACCTGCTCGAGTGTGCTCATGTCGCCGAGCACCCAGGCAGGCCGGGCGGGCAGCTGCATGAGCCGGGGCTGGTGCCGGCGCAGGAACGAGGGCTTGATGATCGACTCCGCCGCGCGCAACGCGGCGCCCGCGTCGACGGGCGCCAGCTCGACGCGGGTCTCCACCTCCTCCGAGCGGCCGAGCTGCAGCAGGTCCTCAACGAGGTCGCTGAGGCGGTCCACGCCCCGCGACAGTGAGGCCAGCAACTCGGCCTCCTCATCACTTCCGTCGCGTCGGCCACGGCGGCTCGCCCGCTCCTCGGTGAGCAGTTCCGCGAACGCACGGATCGAGGTCAGCGGTGTGCGCAGTTCGTGCGAGATGGCATAGAGGAACTCTCGGCGGCGCGCGTCCTGCACCTCGAGGTCGCGCGCCTGCTCGACGGTCGCCTGGTACAGCCGGGCGTTGTCGAGAGCGGTCGCAACCGTCACGCCGACCGCGGTGAGCAGCTGGCGATCGCCGAGCACGTCGGCCTCGCGGGAGACGAGCAGGAGCGCTCCGAGGAACTCACTCCCTCGACGGAGTGGCACGCGCGCGACGACCGGTCGAGCACCCAGCGCCCCGAGGCCCTGCAGCAACGGATCTGTCGAAACGTCCTCGCGCTGGGTGAGCAGCCGCTCGAAACGAGTGAGCGGTTGCTCGGTCACGCTCGCAGTCGCGCCCGGAATCGAGCCGACGAAGGCGATTGGCTCGAGGACCGGGTCCCGGCCCGGCTCCTGTCGAACGGCGGCCACGACGGCAACCTGCGCGATCTCCATTTCGATGAGGAGCGCGGCGGCCGCCGTTGCGGTCTCCGTCACGTCGCGGGGTGTCGAGAGCGAGCGTGTGAGCGTCTCGATGAGGCGCTGGCGACGACGGTCACGCCCCAGCTGCTGCAGGTGCATCCCCGCCGCGGCGACCGCCAGGAGTGCGAACGTCGCATCGACTGCCAGCACCACGCGATCGATGCCGCCGAGCACGGCCGATGTGACGAGGAGGTGTGCGGCGAATGCCACGCCCACTGCGCCCGTCGCAGCCAGCTGCAGGAGATGTGCGTCGGCACGGAACCACGCGATGACGCGCCGCAATACGACCGACTCTCAGCCGGCGCTACGTGACTTCCGGCGACCGGCGCGAGCTAAGCGAGGGTCACCTGGATCGAGCGCTCCTCGGCGGAAACCGCCTCCACCTTCGCCTGGAGCCCGAGGCTCCGAACGAGGGTAGCCGCGAGTTGCTCCGCGTCCAGGGTGGAGACGAGCTGCAGCCGCAGCCGAGCTTCACCTCGGGCGTACGCCTCCACTGTGGCTTCCCGCACGGGAGCGTGCTGAACGACGGCATCCTGAACGCGCATCAGGCCCTGGAACCCGGAGATCGGCGCGACGCGGAGCACGACGGGCCCGCCGTCGGCCTCGAAGAGGCCTGCCGGTCGGGCGCGTTCGACGGTTGCTGCCTGCATGCCACCGAAGCGTGGCTCGGCGGCAGGCGCCGAGGCGGTCCGCGGCCCCGCCGCGCCCACGGGTGCAACCGGCGCCGGCGCCACCGCAGCAGCGGCGGGCGCCGGGGATACGGGAGCCGGTGCCGAAGGCGGTGCTGAGACGAGGGCCGCGGCGGGCTCCGCCTGCGGCTCCGCAGCTGGGGCCGCTGGTGCCTGGGATTCAGGTGCACGCGCGGGCGCAGGGGACACGCGAGGCGGCGCGATCGCACTCGGTGGCACCCAGAGACTCGGCCGCGTCGCGGGCTCGGTCGCCTTCGCGGCGGCCGCTGCCGGGGAGGCGTCCGGCTCAGGAGACGTGCGCGTAGAGGGGGTTTCGGGTGCGAGTTCCGCCGCGATGCGCGTGGGCGCCTCGTCGGGCGTTTCCACCCTGGGCGTCTCGGGGGCGAGCCTCGGCCAGTCGGGCGGGGCTGACGGGTTTGGCGGAGTAGGCGTGACCGCCGCTCTCGGCTCGACCATGCGCGGCGCCGCGGGCTGCCGGCGCTCGACGTCGACAGTCCCATCGGATGCCTCTGCACCCGCAAGGGCCTCGTTCTTCGCGGAAGTTCGTACGGCGGCAGCGCGGCGTGCCTCTTGCAGCGCCGAGGCAACGGCCGCCTCCACGGCGGCGCGCGCGTCGGCAGCGAAGCCACCGGCAGGGCGCGCCTCGGGCTCCGTCGATGGCCGGCCGGTGGTCGGCGCTCCCTCGCGAGTCACCGACGGGGCGGGCGGCTCGTCGGTGACCCGGTCCGCGGTCGGGACGTCGGGCGTTGCGCCGCGGTTGGTCGCCGGCTCCATCTCGGGTTGCGGCGTCTCGCGCGCCTGGTGCGGCTCCGCGGGGACGCGCGTCGGTCGGTCGAGGTCGGCTCGTGGGGACGCCGCAGCGTTCGGCAGCGGGGCCATGCCGCCCGCGCGGCGCGCCTGGTCGACCGCCGATCGGAGTGCCTCGGCAGCCGCGGGCGCCGTCGCCCGAGGGGCAATCGGCTCGGGGGCCGGAGGTGCAGCGATCGGCGCAGCAGACGGTGCAGGCGATGCGACAGGCGTGGCGGTCGCAACGGGTGCCAGGGCGGCGGCGGGACGCGCCTCGATGGCGGTCCGGAGCATCGTCTCCAGGCGGTCGAGGCGGCCGTGCACGCCGCGGATCTCGAGGGTGAGGTCGCCGATCGCGCGACGGAGGCGCTCCACCGCGAGACGCTGGGCATGTCGTTGTGCCTGCGCCGTCGCGTCGCCCTCCTCGATGGAGGCGTGCCGGCGGTTGAGGGCCTCCTGCGCTTCAGCGACCGACTCGTCGATGAGGCGGTGCGCGCGGGTGCGGGTGTCGGCGAGCCAGAGCTGGATCTCGTCAGGGCTGGCGTCTGCCGCGAGCCGGGGAAGCGATTCCTCGGAGGTCATTGCCAGTTCTCGCTGGGTCACGGCGTCCCCCTTCGATGTTCCCGGCGGCAGCAACCCCGGCGCATCCTGGCCCGCGACTGCCATGAGCACCTGGCCGAGCGCCCGGAGAACCGTGGGTGCCGAGTCGCGCTGGCCTGCGATCCATCTTGCCGTGGACTGATCGGGGTCCTGCCCCCCCTGCGGGCTCGCTGTCACGTGAGTCACCCCCGTCTGAACAACCCGGCCGGACGAGTCAGTCCCGGAGCGCGGCGCGCATGGAGAAGCCGAAGCCGTAACCCGCACGCCTGACGATTGCGTACTGTCCTTGTACGCCTACCGGAAGCTTGATTCCCAGCCGGTCGATGAGCACTCTGAGCATCGTGGTGTCCGCTGCAGGACGCCTTCCCCACACCTTGGCGATGAGGGTCTCGTAGGCTAGCACCGAGTTGGCGTTTCGTGTCAGGTGATAGAGGAGCCGGTACTCGACCGGACTGAGTTCCACCTGTGCCCCATCGACGACCACCGTGCGCTTGTCGTAATCGATCTCGAGGCCGTCTGCGACGAACGAACCTCGAGGCGGCTCAGTCGGAGTGGGCTCGCCATAACGAGCCGAGTTGACCATCTCGACGACGGCCGCCTCGGTCAGCGGCAGCCAGAGCACCGCCTGGATGCCGAGTTCCGCGGCACGCACACGGTCGATCAGCCCGCGTCGTCCCGTGACGAGGATCACCGGGACGGGAGCGGTGGCGCAGACGTCGGCGCACAGCTGCAACCCCCCGTTTGCCGCCGAAGCTCCGAGGAGCACGACATCGACGTGCTCGCGTTCGAGTAGAGTGCGCGCATCATCGACCGTCTCTGCCAGCGAGATCAGTGACCCCGGCCACGATCGTTCGATGGCCGAGCTGATCTGGCTCGCAGTCGGTAGGTCGAGGGCGACAAGTAGGGCTCGCACGCCCGCAGTGTACTGCGCGCGTCCAGAGGCCTCAGCCCGGCGAGAGCTCGCCGGGCGTGAACGCCGATGCGTCACTGCCGCTTCGAGCGAACGGAGAAGTCCCGTGCCTGAACCCCTTCGAGTCGGCTTCCTCGGTGCCGGCGCGAACACTCGATTGCGTCACATTCCCGGCCTCGCAGCGATCGAAGGCGTGCAGCTCGCTGCCGTGTGCAATCGCTCCATGGAGAGCGGGCACCGCGTCGCCGACCAGTTCGGAATCGATCGAGTGACGGACGATCCGGCCGCCATCCTCGAGGCAGACGACATTGATGCCATCTGCATTGGCACCTGGCCCTACCGCCACCGCGAGTTTGCCATCCGCGCCCTCCGCGCCGGTAAGCACGTCCTCTGCGAGGCGCGCATGGCGATGGATGCGGCCGAGGCGCGCGAGATGCTCGCCGCCGCCGAGGCGCAGCCCGGTCTCGTGGCACAGCTGGTCCCCGCACCTTTCGATTTCAGGTCGTGGCGGACGATTCGGCGCGTCCTGGGCGACGGCCTCATCGGTGAGGTGCGCGAGGTGCACGCGGCACTGCTCAACGCCAACAGCCTGAACGACACCTCGGCGCACTGGCGCGAGCAACACCGCTACTCCGGCACGAACACGATGTTCCTCGGGATTCTCGCCGAGATGGTGCACCGCTGGCTCGGCACCACCGAGTACGTCGTCGCCGATGCCGCAACATTCGTCGCGGAGCGACGGGACGAGACGGGCGAGCGCGTCAGCCTCGATGTGCCGGACAGCCTCGGCGTGCTCGCGCGGATGACGAACGGAGCGCGCGCGACGTACCGCCTCAGCACCGTGACACCCAGCCCGATGGACGCGAGCGGAGTTGCCATCTATGGCACGCGCGGCGCGCTGCACTGGCGCCAGGGGGACACGATGGCCCTCGCGACCGGCGGCGCGGCGCCCCAGCCGCTCGAGCCCGATCCCGGTACGGCGGGCGACTGGACCGTCGAGGCGGATTTCGTGCACTCGATCCGCGAGGGCGCTCCGGTTGAGCTCACCAGCTTCGCGGACGGCGTCGCATACATGCAGTTCACCGACGCGGTCTGGCGCTCCTGGCACGACGGCAGGAGGGTCGCGCTGTCCGAGGTGTAGTCGGGCGCGCTAGAGAGCGGGTGCACCACCCGTCGCGATCCAGTCGACGGTGAAGGCGATCACGCCGAGCGTGACCATCGACAGGATAATGATCATCACCGCCGGTCCGGTCGCGATCGCCATCGAGGAGCGGATCGCCACCGTCATCGCGGCGAGGCGCCAGCAGATCAGCGCCACCGCGATCAGGATCCCGACCGTTGGGATGACGGCGAGCACCCCGATGAGCGCGGGCGCATGCGCGAACCCGAGGGCTCGAGCCACTGCCTCGAGGCTGGCTCCGCCGGCGCCCATCACTCGACGGCCAATCACATACGCCAGGAACGAGGTGATGAGCCACCCGAAGGGCGCGAGCATGACCGACGTGAGGACCACGTCAAAGCCACCGGCCAACCCCCCGAGTCCACTCAGGAGCCCCGCCGCCAGCACGACCAGGATTGCCTGTGGCATCGCTCGTGCATCGAGGGCGACCTCGCGGTAGAGGTCGCCGTCCAGGCGCGCAGCGCGGATCATGCGCGCGGGCAGCGAATTCGGTTTCTCGGCGGGCGCTTGCACTGGTGTTCCTTCAGCCGCCCGGACACGGCGGTCCGCGTCCGAGGGTACGCCCGTTCGATAGGCTTACGAACGGGCTGCGTGGCCCTGGACGTGCACGGTCGTTCGGAGCCTGAGCTATGCGCGAGGTGTTCTACTACCAGTATCAGCCACCTCCGGGACCAACCGCAGGCGGCCTGCTGGTGCGATTCGCATTGAACGCGGTCGGGCTCTTTCTGGCCTCGGTGCTGGTGCCCGGCGTCCACGTTGGAGACTGGCAGTCGCTCGTCGCAGGAACCGCCATCTTCGCCATCGTGAACATGCTGCTGCGGCCGCTGGCCATCTTCCTGTCGTGCTGCCTCGTGGCACTCTCGTTCGGACTGTTCGTGCTGGTCGTGAACGCGCTGATGCTGGGCGTGGCTGCGTGGGCGGCGGCTCGCCTGGGCCTCGACTTCCGGGTCGATGGATTCTGGGCTGCGTTGTTCGGAGCGCTCGTGATCTCGGCGGTCTCCCTCGTGGGGCAGCTGGTGACCGGTGCTGCCCGAGTCGGGAAGCGTTAACGGTCATCCCGCTGCGATGGAGCTCCCCTCGGGCGCCTTCAGCACATCGATCCGATCCGGGAGGCGTTCGGCGATCTCGGGGACATGCGAGATCACGCCGATCAGGCGACGGCCGCCCGCGAGCCGCTCGAGTC
>JAXLWY010000011.1:0-58086 GCA_046328255.1 Dehalococcoidia bacterium
GGCACGCACGACGCCATCATCGAGGAGTGCGCGTACATCTACGCGGCCGAGTCGACGCACATCCTGCGCAGCGCCATCGAGGCAGCGTGGGACGACTTCGGCGTCGACGCCGCGATCGTCGACACGCTCTCCACCGAGGATGTGCGCGCGGGGGTCCGCGCCGGCCTCGCGCACGCACGCATCGAGGCCCTCGGACGCACCGTGCTCGCCAACCTCGGGCAGAACCACATCGACCTGGAGGACGAGGTGGCCACGCTCACGCGCGACGCCGCTCGCGACTTCGCGCGCAACGAGGTGGTGCCGCGCGCCCAGCAGATCCACCGCGAGGACCTGATCGTCCCGGACGACCTCATCCAGAAGTTCGCCGCGCAGGGCTTCTTCGGCTCCTCGATTCCCGAGGAGTACGGCGGGACCGGCATGGGCGACCTGCCCATGATCATCATCACCGAGGAGCTGTCGGCGGCCTCGCTCGGCGCGGCGGGCTCGCTGGCCACGCGCCCCGAGATCCTCTCGAAGGCCCTCCTCGCAGGAGGCACCGACGAGCAGAAGCGCGAATGGCTGCCGCGCATCGCCTCGGGTGAGACGCTGGTCGCCATCGCGGTCACCGAGCCCGACGTGGGGTCCGATGTCGCCTCGCTCCAGACCCGCGCCGAGCCCGCCGAGCACGAGGGGCGTCGCGGCTGGCGGCTCAACGGCGCCAAGGCGTGGAGCACGTTCTCGGGGCGCGCGAACGTCCTCGCGCTGCTCGCCCGCACCGACCCCGACAGCAGCAGGGGCAACCGCGGCCTCTCACTCTTCATCGTCCCCAAGGACGCCTACCCGGGGCATCAGTGGCGCTACGAGCAGCCCGAGGGAGGCGTGATCTCGGGGACCGCGAACCCCACCCCCGGCTATCGAGGCATGCACTCGTTCACGCTGGCCATTGAGAACTTCTTCGTCCCCCACGACAACCTCGTGGGTGGTGACGCCGGGGTGAACCAGGGCTTCTTCCTGCAGATGGGCGGCTTCGCAGCCGGGCGGCTGCAGACGGGAGGTCGCGCCTGCGGCGTCGCCCAGGCAGCCCTCGAGAAGGCGTGTCAGTACGTGAGCCAGCGCCAGCAGTTCGGACGGCCGGTCGCCGACTACCAGCTGACGCAGCACCGGATCGGCATGATGGTGACGCACATCGCGGCCTCGAGGCAGCTCACGTACGCGGCGGCGCGCGGGTTCAACACCCGTGCCGTCGAACCCGCGATGGCCAAGCTCCTCGCCTGCGACGTGGCCGTCGAGGTGACGCAGTCGGCGCAGCAGTTGCACGGCGGCTGGGGCTACTCCGAGGAGGACCCGATTGCGCGCTACACCGTCGATGCGCTCGTGCTCCCCATCTTCGAGGGCGTGAAGCCCATCCTCGAGCTCCGCGTCATCGGCCGTGCCCTGCTCGCAGCTGCGGCCTCGTAACAGGCACGTCCGGATGGCCGAGCCGCCCCAGTTCGCGGAGGGCCACGAGCACTCTGAGGAGTGCGCGGTCCTCTACGCCGAGTGGAAGCGCCAGCACGCCGTCCTCATGGACCTGCACGGCCGCTTCTCGAGGCAGGACGTGCTGGCAGCGCACCGCGAGCGCGACAAGTTCGAGCACCAGCTGCGGCTCCTCGGATGCTCCGGGGAAGGCCTCCGCCGCATCGAGCGCGACCGGGAAATCGCCGAGCACGGTCGACCGCTCCTCGGCTAGCTCGCACGACCGCAGGCGTACGCATCGCCGTAGCGGGGACCTTCGCACCCTCAGGGGCGCCCGTCTCGTTGTACGCTGGATGCGCAGGAGGTGCCCCCATGATGGGACCCGGATTTCACCACGGCTGGAACGCAATGGGGGGTGGTGGGCTGATGTTCCTCGGCGGACTGATCCCGCTGCTGCTGATCGGGCTGGTGGTGTTCCTCGCGATTCGCGCCTTCAGCGGGCCCGGCGCACACTCGATGGCGCCGCCGACGGCGTATCTGCCGCCAGCGCCGACGCCTCCCGGACCACCGCCGAGACAGCCCTCGATGTGGCGGAACGCCGCTACGCAGACGGCGACATCACGCGCGACGAGTTCATCCGCATCCGCGACGACCTCGCGGGCAGTCGGGGTCAGCGCCCCTCGACGTAGGCGCAGCCTGGCTCGACAGCATCGAGGACAGCATCTCGACGGTGCGCCAGTTCCGCACCGTCGAGATCGTGCCGGCGATGCCCGGTCGAGGTAGTCGCTCCGTGAGCTTCGTGCGCCCCATGCCGTTCGGCAGGTAGAGGTAGAGTTCGCGCCCCGGGGGCGAACTCATCTCCCGGCGACCTCGGGCGTCGAGCGTCGCCCTCGGCGTGGCCACCGGCATGTCGGCGAACGCCACGTGCAGCACCTCGGCGGCACGCCCCTCGCGAGGAGCAGGTTGGCGTCGATCGCGCTCGCGAGTTCAAGGGCAGAGCGCGTCACCACCGGCACCCGCAGCCCCATGCGCTCCTCGAGGGCTTCCTCCAGCGCGCCTGGCAGACCGCGCGCGGTCGCCGCCAGCGCCTCGAAGGCACGTTCCGCTCTGGATGTAGGTCCGCACGTTCGAGCAGCCAGCTCGGTCACGAGCGCTGCGAGTCGCTCATCGGGAGGCGGTTCTTGCCGCCGACGTTCACGCCTCGAAGGAGCGCGACGTAACGCAGCGCAAGGTCGACGTAACCCTGCCGACGCGTGGGCGAGGTCAGTCGCGGTACAGCTTGACGACGTGCACGCGGTCGCCCGCGGCCTGGATGCAGAGGTCGCACAGCGTGCACTCATCGAGGTGGCCTCGACCGTTTCCACGCGACCGGAACTCCACGATGGCGAAGATATCGACGGGACACACCTCGACGAGCTGCTTCTTCAGCGCCTCGTCGCTCTGCGCGGCATCGTCGATATCGACTCGGATGAACATCGCCGTAAAGGGGAGCCCTTCGTGTCGCCTCGACGCCAACGTGCGCATCGAGGACGGGAGCGCGTGGAACGGGTGGCCGCGCGTGATCTGGCCGATCCCGTTCCTTCAGGAAGCGCGGAATGTCCTCGTGCGCTCGGCGACGCCGATGCCCGCCGCCTCCATGCAGCCGATCTTCTCGGCGGTCGTGTCGGCGCGCCACCCTCGACGATGGTGCCGGCGTGACCCGGCACATGCCCGGCATCGCGTCATGGAAAGCGGCCTACCATGAACGCGACCACCGGCAGCCCCGAGCCCGCTCGATCGCATGTAGTCGGCCAGCTGTGCCTCGGCTTCTGGCCGCCCGGCTCGCGAATCGCGATGCCCTTCGTGTCGGGGTCGGCGTCGAAGAGCGGCATCAGCTCGGCGTACGTGCTCCCGATGATGGCGTCCCCGCCGATCGAGACTGCCGTCGAGATGCCCAGGCCCGACTCGGACAGCGCGTTCGAGATCGGCCGTCATCCGCCCGACCTCGACATGACGCCGACGACGCCCGGCTTGAAGGCGGCGCGTCGATTCGGCGGCGCCGCCCGCCGCCCACGCGCCTTGCCCGGAGGGATCGCCCCGAGGCAGTTCGGGCCGATGATCCGTGCGCCGTGCTGGTCGCGTACTCGACGAACTGGGCGCCTGCTTCGAGGAATGCGCTCGGTCACGATGATGACGAGCTTGATCCCCGCCTCCACCGCTTCGAAGACCGCATCCGTCGCGAACGCCGGGCACAGCTTCACCGAGGCGTCCGCGCTCGCGCCGTCGAACGCGCGCACGGTGTCCTCCACCGGGAGCCGTGGACGTTGCGGCCCTTGCGACCGGGGCGTCACGCCGCCGAGGACCTTCGAGCCGTAGTCGAGCACCTCGCGGGTCATCGTGACCGCCTCGCGGCCCGTGATGCCCTGGATGATGAAGGTGGTGTTCTCGTCGATGAGGATGGACATCAGGACCTCCGTCCGCGGCGCAGGCGCGGCCGGCTGGGTGGGTGGCTCTCGAGGGCGGGTCGGCTAGCCGGCGGCCATCTTCGCGACGGCGCGAGCAGCCGCCTCGTGCATCGAGACCGAGCGGTCGACGAAGACTCGACGCCGTACTTCTTCAGGATCGCGAAGCCCTCTTTCCTCCACGAGCCGGGGATGCGGAAGATGGCGATCTTGTCGGCGGGGTCGAAGCCCGCCTCGATCACGCCCTTCACGATGCCGCGCGCCATCATGTCGGCGCGCGTGTTGAAGGCTGTTCATCATCACCACCGCGATCTTGTCGACGCCCGGCTTGGTGAGGACAGCTTCGTCCAGGGCCGCAGCCTTCGCCACCGAGGGGTTGCCGCCGATCTCGCAGTAGTTGGCCGGGTTGCCCCCTGCCGCGCGGACCGCGTCGAGCGTGAGCGAGCCGCCGCCCGCGCCGATGATGAGGCCGAGGTTGCCCCGAACTCGGTGATGTTGCCCGCGATCCTCGCGTGTCGGCGTCGTTCACCTTCGCGCCCGCGATTTCGAACTCGGTGGGCGGGCGCCATGCGCGTGTCCTCGTCCAGGATGCCGAGGGCCTTCAGCAGGTCGCCGTGCGTGCCGCGCGCCTCCTGCTCCATGTCCCGTAAGGAATCGAGGGCCACGAACGTGCCGTCCATAGCGAGCCTGCCGATCGGATTGATCTCGGCCAGCGTCATGTCGCGCTCGACGAAGACCCTCGCGAGCGCGGCACGATGCGCGTGAGTGGACCGAGGTCGTTTCCGGTGACGCCCACCTTCGAGACGGCGACCTTCGCGATGTAGTCCGAGAACGGCGCGAGGTTCGAGAAGTGCGTGCGCGAGAGGTGCTCGGTGCTGCTCCGCCACCTCCTCGATGTCGATGCCGCCCATGTCGCTGAAGATGATGACCGGCCGCTTGGCGCGCCCGTCCACGTCACTGCCGCGTAGTACTCCTGCGCGACATCGCGCCGCTCCTCGACGAACGCCCACGGGCGCTGACCGTTGACCGTGATCGAGGATCTCGGCCGTTCCGGGCCCCCGGGGCGTCATCGGCGAGGCGATCGCGCCCGCCTTCATGCGTCCACCGCTGAGGACCTGCGACTTGAGGACCAGCGCCCACCGACCTCGCCGGCGGCCTTCTCGGCCTCCTCCGCCGTGCGAGGGTCATCACACTCTTCGGCAGCGGCACGCGCGCGCGGCGGAGGACCTCTTTGCCTCGAACTCGTAAAAGCGCACGTTGTGCCTCGATCCGCTGAAGGGCCGGCGCCCGTCGTGCGAGCGTAGCTGCGAGAGGGCTGAACTTGTCGCGCGCAGAGGCTGGCGAGGGCCGCGAAGCGGGTCAGCGCGCAGCGCGGTTCGGCAGGTGACTGCGATGCATCCGCGGTGGGCATCGTATCGCTGTCACTCGGGTGGTGGGTACGCTCCGCGCACGGTGACCTGGCGCGGGCACGTGAGGGCCTCTCCAGATCCGGGGCGACTCGCTGACGTACTCGTATGCATGACCGTTTCAAGGGAGGTACGCATGCGCGCAGGTGGGTTGCTTCGGGGTCGTTCATGGCTCGCAATAGGGTTGGCGATCAGTTCGATGGCCCTCGTGTCAGGCACCTGCTCCGGCGGATCGACGCCGGCGACTCCGCCAAGAGCACGGCCACCACGGCCGCCAAGGCATCGGCGACCACCGCCGCGACGCCTGCCGCCACTCCCAAGGCCGCAGCAACCACTGCTCCGACGCCCGCAGGGTCCCCGGGAAGCCCGCCGCACCCACGCGGCCACGACTGGCCTCAAGGTCGCCGACTACGTCACTCGGCAAGGTCATCGTCGACAACAACAACATGACGCTCTACACGTTCAAGAATGACCCGACCGACGGATCGAAGAGCGCGTGCAACGGAACTGCGCACCGATCGGCCCCCGCGTTCACGCCGGAGACGGGCGCTCCGACGAGGAAGCCGCCGAGATCACCGGCGCTGTCGCCACCGTGAACCGCGACGACGGCACGAAGATGATCGCCTACAAGGGCCAGCCCCTGTACCGCTACGCGCAGGACCAGGCTCCCGGCGACACCAAGGGGAACGAGGGCGTGGGCGGCAGCTGGACGGTCGCCGCCGTAGCCCGCACGTGTGAGGCTGTGACCGGCCTTCACCCGGGCCGCGCAACTGCCGCCCCTGCCGACAGGCAGGGGCGGTCGATGTCGTGCGCCTACCGGCTCGAGGGTCGACTCGCCTGGCGCCCGACGATCGAGCGCAGCAGTCCGAGCGTTGCGAACGCCTGCCCAAGGCACGTCGTGACCACGGCATTGCGCGCGGGTATTCGAGCAGCGCGCCGACGACATCGATCTCGTCTCGCAGCAGCAGAGTTCCCATTCACCAGCGCCCCCCTCGAAGCGCGCCAGCTCCTGCGATCACCGCGACCGTGGCTCCACCACCGAGCGCGAGCGCGCCAGTCCGATGGCGAGCCACCCGCCCCCCCACGAGACCACAGCATGAGGACGGCAAGCATCGCACCGGCGACCACGAGCGCGACCACCGTGAGCGAACGCCTGCTGATGCCGCTCCGCAGTCAGCGCCCACGTCGCGGCCGCGATCACGGCGTCCGGGCTGACCCCCCTCGAGGCTGCGCTCGTAGCGCCGATCGCGACTTCGCGTCGCGAGCAGCGCCGATCGAAGCGCAAGGGGTCGAGCGCACCCTCGGCGGTGCGCGCACGTCCTCGACGAGGACCGGGGTCTCGACGAAGAACCCCGGCAGCGGGAGCGTGGGCGCGCCTGCCTCGATCTCGCCTGCTGAATCCGGCGCGTGGAGGGCGACCAGGCCGTCGACTTCGGTGGCAGGCCGTACACAGCCGCTCGAGGGCCGGGATCGCCACCGACAGCGACGCCGCCTCGGCCAGCGACGTCGCCGCGATTACCGGCACCGTCAGCGCGCCGAGCGCAATCGTAGTGCAATCGCGCTGCCGAACCGCGCCGGGGGACCGGTGGCGGCGCGCTGTTCTCCTCCAGTTCCTCGAAGGTCATCGCGGTCCACGCCGCCGAGTTCGTACCGGAGCAGGTTGCGCAGGGCCTCGCGGCCACCGACGGACTGGGTTCCGAAGCGCCCTCGCATGGGCTGGCCCGTCATTCGTTCGATCCCCGGGCTGCGGGCCAGAGTCGCGCCGCGAGGTCGTGCAGCGCTGGCTTCGAGGGCGCCACGATCCAGAGCGCGAACGAGATCACCCCGCCGAACGCGACGAGCGTCGCCATCCCCACGAGGATGAGTGCAACGATCGGCGCGCCCGCAGCCGCGACCACGAGCGCACTCCATGCCCACATCATCGCGGCCAGCGGATGCAGGAGTGCCCGCAGCGCGGCGCGCGCCAAGCCTGGAGTTGCCGCGCGCGCCCGTTCATCGTTGCCCCCCACCTGCCCCAGCCGGGCCGGGACGAGGTGGCGAGCGAACCACGCCGGCGGCACGGCCAGGATCAGCGACGCAGCCACCGCAGCATCGAGGGGAGACACCGGCTCGCGACCTGCCTGCGTCCGCACCAGCAGCACTCCGCACGCGGCCGCGAGGGCGAGCGCGGTCCAGCCAGCGAGCCCGCCGACTTCACGGAGGAACGCGAGTGCGCGGGCCCGGCGGCGATCGGCGGGAAGTGTCACGGCTTCCATTCTGGACGGTCAACCAACCTCGTGCATCCGGGGCGAGTGGCTGCCGTTGGGCGTAGGGTGATCGACGTGAGACGGAGCAGCGCGCGACGCTGGATGCTCGCCATCGGGGTGTGGGCCGCGACGGCCCTGCTCTGGACGGCCCTCCTGCTGCATCGCGGGTGGCTGAGCTCGCCGCGCGACTTCGACCCCGTCACGTTCGAGCTGACGGCGCTCCCCTCGAAATGGCTGCACGCCCTCGGAACGTCACGTCGAGGGCAGCCGGCACCCGACGTCGTCCTCGCGACGTTCTTCACGAGCACGGACCGCCGCTCCCCCGCGATGCGGGCGCTCGAGCCCGAGGTCGCGGCCGCGCTCGACATCCGCATCGATGCCGCGCTGCGCCGCCTCGGGGTCCGTTCGGCGGTCGGCGTCGGCGTCTGGCCGCCGGTGAGCACGGCGCTCACGCAGCCACCCGCCATCCTCGCGAGTTCGCCTCGCGACCGGATCCGACTGCTCAGCGCGCGTCCCATCGATGGCGGCATCACCGGGGCGGCGGCAGCCGACCTCGAGCGCGAGGTCGATGCCTCGTCGACGAATCGAGTGAGTCTCGTGGCGCCGCTCGGCGGAATCTCGACGTACCCGGCGATCGTGACGGACGACAGCAGCTACACCTCGACGGTGCAGGTCGCGGCCCACGAGTGGGTCCACCACTACCTCGCGTTCACCGAGCTCGGCTTGCGCACGCTCGTGAGTCGCGAGGCACTGACGATCAACGAGACGGTGTCCGACATCGCCGGGTCCGAGATCGCCGCGCAGGTCCTCTCGATGTCGGGAACGCCCGAGGGCGGTGCGCCTCGCGTCGAGACGGCCGAGGCCGCCCGCGCGCGGTCCGAGGGCGACGCCGCGCTCCGCGACCTGCGCCGCGAGGTCGACGCACTGCTCGCGGCCGGCGAGGTCGATCGCGCTGAGGCTCGCATGGAGGAAGTGCGGGTGGACCTCGCGGCGCGCGGGACGAGGATCCGGAAGATCAACCAGGCGTTCTTTGCCTGGTACGGCACCTATACCGCGCGTCCGGACAGCATCGACCCCCTCGGAGGGCAGATCCGCGAGCTCCGTCGCGCGGCCGGATCGCTGCCACGCTTCCTCGACGTGGTCGGCGGCGCCTCGTCGCGAGCCGAGATCGCCGCGCGTCTCACCGAGCTCCAGCGCAGCCCGTAGCAGGCGCAGCCCGGAGCGAGGCTCCGCTACGGGCCGTTCCTGATCGTGAGCACCGTGCTCGCCGTCGACGAGCCGTTGTTGTTGTCGATCACCGTCAGCCGGATCACATAGATGCCGTCGGGCAGTGACCTCGTGTTCCACGAGGCGAGGCTGCCGGACGGGATCGGTCCCACCAGCGTTGCGATCGGCTCGAACGAGCTCGGCACCAGGCCGCGCCCGAAGTCGAGCTGGGCGCGCACGAAGCCGGGTGCCGTCGCAGCGCCCTCGATCTGGACCACGCCGCCAATCGTCACACCGGGCACCGGCGACGTGATCCGCGCCAGTGTTGCGCCGGGCGTGGGTGTGGCGCCGGGCGTGACACCACCGCGGTTGGCCACCGTCACAGTGACGACGTGGTACAGCGGGCCGAGCGTCTTGTCCTCGACGAGAAGACGCAGCGACACCACGCCGTCGGGGACTCGAGTCGTGTCCCACTTGCCGAGCTCACCTCCGCTGGTGGGCGACTCGGCCGAGTTGATGCGTATCCAGCTGCTCGGGTTCGGTCCGGCGCCATACTCCAGCATGTAGCGCTGGAACTCCGGGGACGCCGCACGCCCGACCACGCTCTGGATCCCGGTGACCCGCGCGGATTCCGAGGGCGACACGATCTGGACGAGCGACGTCGCATCCGTGGTCTGCGTCGAGGGCGCGATCTTCCCCCCGAGGCCGACGGCGTTTGCCCACTGGTACGGGCTCCACCCCGTGGTGTCCTCGGGCGGCAACACGAGCCGCACTTCCTCGCGGGCAAATTGAGGCGGTGTGGTCGGCGTGGCGGCCTGCCCGGTGCGCAGATCGACGCGCATGCGCTGCCACCACGTGTCGATGAGCGACGCGGGCGGTTTGTCGGGCGTCGGGCCCAGGGTCTCCGCGGCGAACAGGCCCTTGTACCGACGCTCCGTCGGGCAGAGCTCGGAAGGCAGCTTTCCCGAGGGGAAGCAGAGCTCGCGCTCGACCACGCCGGGCGGCCGCTGGAACGGCGTCGCGGGGAAGCCCTTCGCCTTCGAGGCCTCCGTCATGAAGTCGCGCCACGCCCGCCACGACACGGACGTCGACAGGATGTTCACCATCGGCGAGTTGTCGGCATTCCCGAACCACACGCCGGCCACGAGGTGGGGCGTGAAGCCCACGGCCCACGTCTCCCCGATGTCCTTGCTCTCGTTGCCGTACGGCTCGCTCGTGCCCGTCTTCTGCGCCGAGGGCCGGTCGGGGAGCTGGATCGCACCGCACGCTCCGAACGTGATGCACTGGTTGTTGCCGTCGGAGATGATCGAGGTCACGAGGTAGGCGTAGTTCTCGCCCACGATCCGCCGCTCGACGGGCTGGTTGTACTGGTACAGGACCTTACCGTCGGAGCTCTTCACGTTCAGGATCGTGACCGGGTCGAGCTGTCGCTCGCCGGGCAGGTGCTTCGTCAGCGCCTCCTCGCCCCGCATCACCCCGTTGCTCGCGAGGACCGAATACGCGTACGTCAGGTCTTCGAGCGTCACGTCCACACCACCGAGGGTGAGCGCGGGGCCGTACCCACCCGGGTTGTTGAGCGTCGTGAACCCCATCGATCGCAGCACGCCGAGGGTCTGCGTCACGCCCGCGTAGATGATCGCGCGCATCGCAGTCACGTTGAGCGAGTTGCCGAGCGCCTTGTCCGCCGCGATCACGCCCTGGTACGAGTTGATCGGGTCGCGAGGGATGAAGTCCTCGCCCGTCTGCGCATCCTTGATCTTCGTGGGGATGTCGAAGATACCGGTCCCGGTGCTCCAGCCTTTCTGGAACGCCGTCATGTACGTGAACGGCTTGAGCGTCGACCCCGGTGAGTTCATCGCGGTGATGTTGTCGTTGCGCCCCTGGATGTCGTCGCGGAAGTAGTCACGACTCCCCACGTACACCAGCACCTCGCCGTTCTTTGGATCGAGGGCGTAGAACGCGCCGTTGTGACCCTTCGAGGCGGTCTCGTACTCGCGGATCCACTTCTCGAGTGAGTCCGTCGCGATCTTCTGCAGGTCCATGTCGAGGGTCGTCGTCACCTCGAGGCCCTGCCGGTAGAGCGCGTCGGTGCCGAAGCGCTCGGTCAGCTCGTTCGCCACCGGACCGAGCACGAAGTGCGGCGCATCGATGTCGAAGCGCGCCTGGCGGAGGACCAGCGGTTCGCTGCGCGCACGCTGCGCCTCGTCCGCCGTGATCCGACCGTGGCGCACCATCAGGTCGAGCACCTCGGCCTGGCGCGCCTTGGCCGACTGCGGATTGCGGAGCGGGTCGTACCGGGCGGGCTGCTGCGGGATACCCGCGAGCAGTGAGGCCTCGGCGAGGGTGAGGTCGGACGCCGACTTGCCGAAGTAGCCCTGCGACGCCGCCTCGATCCCCACGTACACGCCGCCGTATGGGATCGAGTTGAGGTACCACTCGAGGACCTGGTCCTTCGGGTAGCGATTCGTCAGCTCGAGGGCGATCGCCGCCTCCTTCAGCTTGCGCTCTACCGACCGCTGGAGGCGCTCCTCGGGCGCGATGTACACCGCCTTGGCCAGCTGCTGCGTGATCGAGGAGCCGCCCGAGCCCTGGAAGGCATCGCTCGCGAAAGGCGAGAAGTTCTCCCACGCCGCCCTCGCGAGACCGCGCACGTTGAGTCCGCTGTTCTCCCAGAACGACGAGTCCTCGGTGGCCACCGTTGCATCGATGAGCCACGGCGAGATATCCGCGATCTTCACGGGTCGCCGCAGGCCACCGAACTGGTCGACGAACTCGTAGAGCAGGTTGCCGTTCCGGTCGTAGATCCGAGCGCCTCCGCGAGGCAGGCTCGCGAGGAGCTCCTCGGGCGGCTGCACGCCCGCCACGAAGTCGCGATAGCGCGCCGCCATGTAGAGCCCGGCGCCCGCTGCGCTCACGACGCCAAGGACGACGGTCCCGAGCAGGATCCCCACGATCAACCCACCGAGGCGGCGGCGCATGCTGACGGCGTTCCGCTGCGTCTCCACCATCCGACGTCGACGCCGTGCAGCGCGCTGTACGGCGCCGCTCACCTCGCCACCGCCGACTTGCGCAGGACGTAGACGTGCGAGATCCCGAACGCGCGCAGCGGGCTGTCCTCGATGGCGTGCATCACCGTGCGGAGCAGGCGCCCCGGCGCGCCCAGGCGGCCCGCGATGTTGTCGAACCCCGGGAACACGTAGTCGCGCGACACCACATCGAGGCCGCTCGTCGCTACCGCCCGATCGAGGCTCGCACGACTGTAGACGCGCGCGTGCGGCACCAGCCGGTCGCGCAGCGACGGCGGCAGCCAGTTCACGAGGGGGATGTTGCCGAAGATGTAGCGCCGCTGTCCTCGGAAGGTGACGTACACGCCGTGCGTCTCGAAGGGAAAGAGCTGGTTCGGGGCAAAGATCACGCACGTCCCGCCCGGGGCGAGCACGCGCCCCACCTCGCGCATCGTCGCCGCATCGTCGGCAACGTGCTCGATCACCTCGTTCAGCACCACCACATCGAGGGAGCCCGTTCGGAACGGGAGGGCCTCGCCCGCAGCGGCCAGCACGTTCGTCGTGCCACGGGCGCGGGCCTCGACGAGGCGCGCCACCTCGATGTCGCACCCCAGCGCGCGCGCTCCACGACGCGCGAACGCGCGCACGTACTCGCCCACGCCGCACCCGAGGTCGAGCACGCGCCTCCCATCGAGGCGCACGTGCCGCTCGATGATCGCCAGCCGCCGGTCCTGGCCGCCGCGCCACACATAGCTCGGGTTGCCGAGTCGCGCCGCCTCGGGCTGCTCCGGCGTCGTGCCCGCGGGCGCATGCCCCGAGGCGTCCCCGCCGGGAGCGGGACGCGTGCGCGCTCCGGGAGCGCCGGCCAGGGGTGGGGATCCGTCGAGGCGGGCGATGGGGATGCCTCCTGCGCAGGGTGGGGCGCAACCATCCTACCCCCCTCCCTGCAGCGGGGTGAAGGCGCCGCTTCGCTGGTGCGGTCCACTGCCTGCAACCTATGATGGGCGAATCGCCGGAGGTCCTGCCGTGGCTCTAACTGCTGACGAAGTGCGCCATATCGCCACGCTGGCTCGCGTCGAGCTGAGCGAAGCCGAGGTCGAGCGCTTTCGCGAGCAGCTCTCCTCGATCCTCGCCCACTTCGAGACCCTCAATGCCATCGATACCACCGATGTGCCGCCCACGGCGCAGACGCTCGACCTCGTGAACGTGGAGCGCGAGGACGCCTCCCGGCCCTCGGCGCCCACGGCCGACATCCTGCTGAACGCACCGCGTCGCGAGGGTGCCTACCTGCGCGTGCGCGCGGTCCTCGAGTAGCGCTCGATGGCCATCGACCTCGACGTCACCGCACACGAGCACGCCCGCCGTCTGCGCGCAGGAGATTACACAGCGCGCGCACTCGCCGAGGCCACGCTCGACCGCCTGGAGGTGCAGGAGCGGGCCCTCAACGCCTACATCCGCCTCACCCGCGAGGACGCGCTGGCGCAGGCCGACGCCGCCGATGCCCGACTCCGCTCGGGCGACGCGCAACCCCTGACCGGCATCCCGATCGCGATCAAGGACCTGCTCTCGACGAGGGGTGTGCCGACCACCGCTGCCTCCCGCATGCTCGAGGGGTTCGTGCCGATCGTCGACTGCACCGTCGTCGCGAAGCTCCGCGAGGCCGGCGCGGTCTTCACCGGCAAGGCCAACCTCGATGAGTTCGCGATGGGCTCCTCTACTGAGCACTCGGCGTTCGGTCCCACGCGCAACCCGTGGGACCTCGATCGCGTCCCGGGTGGCTCCTCGGGCGGCTCGGCCGCGACCGTCGCCGCGCGCGGCGTCCCCCTCGCCACCGGCACCGACACGGGCGGTTCGATTCGCCAGCCCGCCTCGCTGACGGGCATCCTCGGCCTGAAGCCGACCTACGGTCGCGTCAGCCGCTTCGGCGTCGTCGCCTTCGCGTCATCGCTCGAGCAGGTCGGGCCCTTCGCGCGCGACGCCGAGGACATCGCGAACTTCCTCGGCGCGATCGCCGGGCACGACCCCTGTGACTCGACCACGTCACCGCTCCCGGTCCCCGACTACACCGCCGACCTCGGGCGCGGCTTCGACGGACTCCGCGTCGGCGTTCCCGATGCGCTCTTTGCCTCCGGTCTCGAGGACGGCGTCCGCGAGGCCGTCGAGGCGGCCATCGATGTGTTCGCCGCGAACGGCGCGCGCGTGGATCGAGGAGTCCAGCTCCCGACCGCGACCGCGGCACTCCCGGTGTACTACCTGATCGCGCCCTCCGAGGCCTCCGCGAACCTCGCGCGGTACGACGGCGTGAAGTACGGCTACTCGAACCACGAGGGGCCGAGCATGCAGCAGGAGATGTCGCGCACGCGTGGCCAGGGCTTCGGCGACGAGGTGAAGCGCCGCATCATGATCGGCACGTACGCGCTGTCCGCAGGCTATTACGATGCCTACTATCTGAAGGCACAGAAGGTCCGCACCCTGATCCGACGCGAGTTCGCGGCGGCCTTCGAGGAGTACGACGTGGTACTGACGCCGACCGCGCCCGGCGTGGCGTTCAAGCTCGGAGAGAAGACGGCCGACCCGCTCTCGATGTAC
The DNA here is from genome assembly GCA_046328255.1 of Dehalococcoidia bacterium. Lineage (GTDB taxonomy): Bacteria > Chloroflexota > Dehalococcoidia > UBA2979 > UBA2979 > RBC038. The sequence continues at coordinate 14,328 of JAXLWY010000011.1, forward strand.
CTCAACGACCTCTTCACGATCCCGGCCAACATCGCCGGCATCCCCGCGATGAGCATCCCGTGCGGCTTCGCGCAGGGGTTGCCCGTGGGGCTGCAGCTGATGGCGCGCCCGTTCGCCGAGGGCACCCTCGTCCGCGCCGCCGACGCCTACGGTGCGGTTACCGACTGGCACCTCCGGGCGCCGCCCGTCATCGAGGGGGTGGCGTAGTGGCACAGCGCGCCTTCGAGCCCCGCGCCGACGCACCCACCGAGGGCGAGCACGTCGCGCGGCGCGGCGAGACCTCGACCGTCGTCTCGTCGCTCCCGCCCTCGGGCATCCGCCGCTTCTTCGAGATGCTCGACTCCATGGAGGGCGTGATCTCGCTCGGCGTCGGTCAGCCCGACTTCGAGACGCCCGCGCAGGTCACGCGCGCCGCGATGGACGCGATGGTCGAAGGGCGCACGGGCTACACGAGCAACTACGGCCTCCTCGAGGCGCGCGAGCTGCTCAGCCAGCACCTCGAGCGGCGCTACGGCGTGCACTACTCGCCTCGCAATGAGCTCCTGCTCACCACGGGCGTGTCCGAGGCGCTCGACCTCGCCTGCCGCGCCCTCATCGATCCCGGTGACGAGGTGCTGGTCCCCGAGCCCGCGTACGTCGCGTTCCAGCCCGTGATCCTGCTCGCCGGGGGACGCTACGTCGCCGTCCCGACGACTGCCGCCGACGCGTTCATGGTCACCGCGGAGCAGCTCGAGGAGCGCATCACGCCTGCCTCGAAGGCGGTCCTGCTCGCCTACCCCTCGAATCCGACGGGCGCGGTGATGTCGCGCGCCGCCCTCGAGGCGGTCGCCGACGTGGTACGGCGCCACAACCTCTGGGTCATCTCCGACGAGACGTACGACCGCCTCGTCTACGGCCACGAGCACGTCTGCTTCTCGGCCATCCCGGGGATGCGAGAGCGCACCGTCCTCCTCGGCGGCTTCTCGAAGGCGTACGCGATGACCGGCTGGCGACTCGGATTCGCGGCCGCGCCGCCCGCCGTCCTCGAGGAGATGATGAAGGTGCACCAGTACGTGATGATGTCGGCGCCGAGCGCCGCCCAGTACGCGGGCCTCGAGGCGCTGCGCAGTGGCGAGGAGGACGTGCGCGGCATGGTAGCCGAGTACGACCGCCGTCGGACCATGGTGCTGAAGCGCCTCCGCGGCATGGGACTCAAGGTCGTTGAGCCGCACGGCGCCTTCTACATCTTCCCCGATATCAGCTCGAGCGGCCTCGACGACCTGGAGTTCTGCGAGCGCCTGCTCCTCGAGGAGCGCGTCGCGGTGATCCCGGGCGGCGCGTTCGGCGACAGCGGCAAGGGCTTCGTGCGAATCTGCTACGCTGCGTCATACGCCAATCTCGAGGAGGCAATGAACCGTATCGAGCGGTTCCTCAAGAACCGGCGCGCCGAGATCGGCACGAAATGACGAACCCACCCCCAGGCTCTCCCGAGGACGACCTCGCGTTCGGGGGCGGCGCGTTCTCCCAGGGTTCCGCACCTCCCGACTCGGATGCGGACCTCGAACTCTCGATCAAGCGCGCCAGCGCGCGGCCCGGCACTCAGCCCGGCGAGATGATCATCGACCTCGACACCACGCGCGGCGCCATCGAGATGTACCTCCAGCCGCGCGAGGGCAAGACCGGCTGCGCGATCTTCATCGGCGGCGCCGGCGGAGGCGTCGAGGGTCCCGCGAACAAGGTCTACGTCCGCCTGAGCCAGTCGCTCCTCGAGCGCGGCGTGACTTCTCTGCGCGTGTCCTACCGCAAGCCCGGCGAGTTCCAGGAGTGCGTCCTCGACGCACTGGCCGCGTGCTCGTTCCTCAAGGGCCTCGGTGCACAGTCGGCCGTGATCGTCGGCCACTCGTTCGGTGGTGCGGTCGCGATCAAGGCGGGCGAGCTGGGCTCGATCGTGAACTCCGTCGTCGCGATGTCGTCGCAGCGGTTCGGCACGCACGACGTCGACAAGCTCGGCCACCCGCTGCTGCTCATCCACGGCTCGAACGACGACGTGCTCGACCGCGCGGCATCTGATGACATCCACTCGCGCGCGAAGGATCCGAAGCACCTCGTGATTCTGGAGGGCGCCGGCCACAGCCTCGCCGAGGCCGCCGACGACGTCTTTGGCATCCTCGAGGACTTCATCTCGCGCCAGGTGGGCGACGGGCCGAGGCAGTAGTGGTGCAAGCGACATAAGCGACTGAGTATTGAGCGAGATGATGCTCTTTGCGCTTGAAATCCCGATGATAGATGTTGACGTACCGTGTCTATAATGACGCCGCACACTGGCCGGCCTGCCGGTCGGAAGCGGGGGTAGAAAGCCACAGTTCCTCAGGGAGTGCCCGCGGGGCGGCAGAGTCCGGTTGCCGCGGACGAGAGAGGGTGCAGCCGAATGACAACCGACACGCCTGCCTTTAGCCCCGGCCTCGAAGGCGTGCCGATCGCTGAGTCATCGATTTCCCGCGTAGACGGGCAGGCCGGGCGTCTCACCTATCGCGGGTATTCCATCGAGGACCTCACTCAGCACGGCACCACGTTCGAAGAGGTCGTTGGACTCCTCTACGACGGCGAACTGCCGAATCGCGCACGTCTCACCCAGATCCGCTCGCAACTCGAGGCCGCTCGAGGCCTCACCCCGGCGCAGATCGACTTCGCACGCAGCGCCGCCACCCTCACGCATCCGATGTTCGCGCTGCAGGCGGCCGTCGCCGTCCTTGGCCCCATGGTCAACGACTTCGAACCGCACGTGGACGACGCGGGCGATCGAGGTATGGCCCTCATCGCGAAGGTCGGTCACCTCGTCGGCGTGATCGCCCAGGCCGTCGCCGGCCGCGCCTACGAGAGGCCACGCCCCGGCGAGACCCACGCCCACATGATGCTGCGCATGATCACCGGCACCGAGCCGTCCGCCCTCCACGAGGAGGTGCTGAACTACCTGCTCGTGCTGCAAGCGGACCACTCCGCCGGCAACGCCGGGACGTTCACGGCGCGCGTGGTCACCTCCACCAAGGCAGAGCCGGAGTCCGTCATCTCCTCGGCGATTGGTGCGCTCTCCGGGCCCGCGCACGGTGGGGCCAACGAGCACTCCCTGCGCCTGTTCCAGTCGATTGGCGACCCGGCCAAGGCGCAGGCCGAGATCGAACGGCTGCTCGCCGACCGCTACAAGATCCCCGGCTTCGGGCACCGCGTCTACCACGTCAAGGACCCGCGGGCGATCGTGATCCAGCGCCTGGCCGACAAGGTCATCGTGCGCCAGCGCGAGAAGGACCTCTACCAGATCGCCCTCACCGTCGAGGCGGTGGCGACCGAGAAGATGGGCTCACGCGGCCTCTTCCCGAACGTCGACCTCTTCTCCGGCTGCGTCTTCGCCGCCCTCGATATCCCCATCGACTTCTTCACGCTCATCTTCGCCGCCTCGAGGACAGCAGGGTGGGTGGTGCACCTGAAGGAGCAGTGGGCTTCGGGCAACCGGATCTTCCGCCCGACGCAGGTCTACAGCGGGCACGACGGTCGAGAGTTCGTCTCCCTCGACGCGCGCTAGTCCGAGGTCAGCCCGAGCCGCACATCCGCGAGGCCGCCCCCGAGGCGGCCTCGCTGTTTCCGTCGCATCGCGCGCGAATTTCCTCAGAAAAAGCTGAACAAATCTCATAAACGCGACCTTCGGGTATTGATCGCGCCCCGCCGATGGGGTTCCGTGGACCCGGGCCCGCCGCACCAGCAACTTCGACGCGGGCCGCAGCGGATCGGGGGCGCAGTGCTCTTCTCTTTCCTCGTGACGTTCCGCGAGGGCGTCGAGATCGCGCTCATTCTGGCGATTGTGGTCGGCTACCTCGTGCGCTCCGGGAACGGGCGCCACGTGCGCTCGGTCGCCCTCGGCGCGCTCGGCGCAGCGGCGCTCGCCATCGCGTTCGCCGCGCTGCTCCAGCTCACGAGGACCAGGCTCGAGGGCCGTCCCGAGGAGATCTTCGAGGGCGTCACGATGCTCACCGCCGTCGGCGTGCTGACGTGGATGGTGCTCTGGATGCGTCGCCAGGCCGCCAGCCTGGGCGGCGGCGCCGCCGCGTGGACCTCGCTGGCGAGCGGCTCGGTGTTCGCGCTCGTCCTCCTCGCGTTCTCCGCAGTCATTCGCGAGGGCATCGAGACCGCGCTGTTCCTGTTTGCGGGTGCCACCTCTGCGCAGGCCAGTGCCCCCACGTTCCTTGTCGGCGGTCTGCTCGGGTTCGCGGCGGCGGCAGGCGTCGGCATGGTCGTCTACCGGGGCTCGCACCGACTGCCCCTCGGCACGTTCTTTCGCGTGACCGGGTGCTCGTGCTGATCCTCGCCGCGGGATTGCTCTCCAACGGCCTGCACGAACTCGAGGAGGCCGCGGTCCTGCAGGCCCAGGACGGCACTCTGGAGCACCGAGGCCGTTCTCCACGGACACGACGCTGGGCGCGTTCCTGCACACGCTGGTCGGATACGACCCGAGTCCGGCGCTGGGGCAGGTGGTCGCCTACTTCGCCTACCTGCTCGGCGGCCTGTACCTCCTGCTGCAGGGCGCGTCCGCCTCGCCGGCCCCACCCCGAGCGTCCGGGCCGCCGCCGCGTAGCCCGCTCGCAGCGCTTGCAGCGCCCGCATCGAGCAACGAACGCGGGGGCTGCCTCGGATTCCGGGCAGCCCCGCCTCGCGGTGAGTCAGGGCGCCGGCGTACCCACCAGCGGCTGCGGGGCGCCAGGTAGTCGAGGCCGATCGCGTCGCGCACGAGCGCCATCGTCTCCTCGGCGGCGCGCTTGTAGCCGCGGTACCCGTGGCGAGCGCCTCCCGCACCAGCTCCGGCCTCGCGAGGTAGTGCGCGCGCCGCTCGCGGAAGGGGCTCCAGGAGTTCGTTGACCGCGCTCGCCAGCGCGCGCTTCACCTCGACATCGCCGACCTTGCCGGCGACGTAGCGCTCCTTGAAGTCGTTCACCTGCTCCACGTTCGGATTGAACGCGTCGTGGTACATAAAGAGCGGGTTCCCCTCCACGTGGCCGGGGTCGGTGGCGCGCAGGCGCGTCGGGTCGGTGTACATCGACATCACCTTGCGCGTGACGTCCTCGGCGCTATCGCGGAGATCGATGGTGTTGCCCAGCGACTTCGACATCTTGGCGTTGCCGTCCAGCCCCACGAGGCGCGGCACGCGGCCGATCAGCGCCTCGGGGATGGGAAACACCTCGCGGCCCTCGCCGAACATCCGGTTGAAGCGCCGGGCCACCTCGCGCGTCAGCTCGATGTGCGGCGCCTGGTCCTCGCCCACCGGCACGAGGTGCGCGCGGGGCATGAGGATGTTCGCCACCTGCATCACCGGGTAGTTGAAGAACGCCACCGGCACCGCGTCGAGTTTCGCCTCGACGTCGACCATCTCCGCCTTCAGCGTCGGATTACGTTCGAGCCGCCCGAGGCCGATCCACCACGAGAGCCATAACGTCAGCTCGGCGTGCTCCGGCACCTGGCTCTCGATGACGTAATGGCTGCCCTCGGGGTCGAGTCCGACCGCGAGCCAGTCCAGCGCGACGTCGAAGACAGAACGCCGCACGCGCTCGACGTCGTTCGCATAGTCCGATACCTGGTAGTCCGCGATGAGGAAGTAGCACTCGTACTCGTGCTGGAGGCGGATCCAGTTCTCGAGGGCGCCCGCGTAGTGCCCGAGATGGAGCGCTCCGGTCGGCCGCACGCCCGTGAGGATGCGCTTACGTTCGTCTGCCATCGTGGATCCCGTCAGATGCGTGGCGTCAGCCTACGACTTCGCGGCTGCCGAGGAGAGTGGGGGAAGCGTGAGGTCAGGGGCGCCAGAGCGGACGAGCGCGCACGGGCGATTCGGACAGGAGCCTCGGCATCACATCTGCTCCGGAGCGGAGACGCCCATCAGCCCGAGCGCCCTCGCGAGGACCGCGCGCGCAGCCTCGAGGAGCAGCAGTCGCGACTTCGTGAGCGTGGAGTCGTCGGTGATCACGCGGCACTGCGTGTAGAACACGTGGAACGCCGAGGCCAGCGTCTGCGCGTAGTGCGGGAGGTGGTGCGGGGCCAGGTCGGCGAGCACCTTCTCCTCGGTCTCCGGGAGTTCGAGGAGGCGCCGGATCAGCGTCTGCTCCGCCTCGTGCGTCAGCAGCGAGGGGTCGGCGCCCTCCGACGACAGCCCCTGCTCGCGCGCCTTCGACAGCACACCGGCGATCCGCGCGTGCGCGTACTGGACGTAATACACGGGGTTCTCGTCCGACTGCTTCTTCGCGAGTTCGAGGTCGAAGTCGACGGTGGAGCCTGCGGATGTCGCGAGGAAGAAGAAGCGCGTGGCGTCGGCGCCCACCTCCTCCACCACCTCGCGCAGCGTGACGATGTCGCCCGCCCGCTTCGACAGCGGCACGATCTCGCCGCCGCGCTTCAGCGTCACGAGCTGGTACAGCAGCACATCGAGCTTCTCGGGATCGCCCCCCACCGCCTGTACCGAGGCCTTCACGCGCGAGACGTGACCCTGGTGGTCCGCGCCCCAGATGTCCACCACGCGGTCGAACCCGCGCTGGATGAACTTGTTGTAGTGGTACGCGATGTCGGTGGCGAAGTAGGTCGGCTGGCCGTCGGAGCGGATCAGGACGTTGTCCTTCGACTCGCCGAGCTGACTCGAGGCGAACCAGACCGCGCCCTCGCGCTCGACGACATATCCCGCATCGCGCAGCCGCCCGAAGGCCTGCTCGTACGGGCCGCCCTCGATTTGCAGCGAGCGCTCCGAGAACCACTCGTCGTAGTGCACCCCGATCAGGGCGAGGTCGTCGCGGATCTGCGCGACCATCCGCTGGATCCCCAGCTCGCCGAGGGCTGGATCGGGGTCCTCGCCCTCGGGCCGCAGGAACGCGTCACCGAACTCGGCCTTGAGGTCGTTGGCGAGGTCGACGACATACTGGCCGGGGTAGCCGTTCTCCGGCACGCTGACGTCGCGGCCGAAGAGCTGCTCGTACCGCGTGTAGAGGGTGCGGCCGAAGATGCCGACCTGTGTCCCCGCGTCGTTGACGTAATACTCCTGCTCGACGTCGTAGCCGTGCGCCTTGAAGACGAGCGCCAGCGCCGAGCCAATCGCCGCCCCTCGGCCGTTGCCGACGTGGCACGGCCCGGTGGGGTTTGCCGACACGTACTCGAACTGGATGCGCCGACCACGTCCCGCCTCGGTGGAGCCGAACGCGGTCCCGGCGGCCGCGATTGCGGCGGCCTGCGAGGCCACCCACGCGCTATCGAGGTAGAAGTTGAGGAAGCCTGGCGGCGCGATCCGGACCTCGGCGACTGCGGGATGCGAGGGCACGTGCCTGCTGAGGGCGGCCGCCACCTCGATCGCCTTCATGCGGGCGAGACCCTGGATCCGCAGCGGCAGGTTCGCCGAGTAGTCGCCGTGCTCGGCGCGCTGGGGGTGCTCGAGTTGCACCTCGGGCGCCGCGAACGCAGGCAACTCTCCCGCGGCCTGCGCGGCCGCGAGCGCCTGCTGCACGAGGACGGCGAGCTCGTCTCGAATCACGCCCCGATCCTCGCACGCGGGAGCCCGAGGCGGCTAGTGGGGTGGACTCGCCTACACCTCGACGAGGCTCGTCCATGCGCCCGGTGCAGGTACGGCTTCCCCCGACTCCCGAAGGGACTCGATGTGCAGTGCGATCGCCGTTCGGATCAGCTGTTCCACCTCGGGGCGCGTGTCCCCTGCCGCGACGCATCCCGGGAGGTCGGGCACATAGGCGGACCAGCCGGCCGGGGTGCGTTCGTAGACTGCGACGTATCGCGTCGGTTCGGTCACCTCAACCCCGCCTGTCGCAGGATGCTGCTCCACGTCCCCGGCGCAAGGTCGTTGCTTTCGTTTCCAGCCACGGTCACCGTTCCACGCTTCACCGGGTGTTTGAACTGACGATGACTGCCCACCGTGCGTGCCAGGCGCCAGCCATCGAGTTCCAGCATACGGATCGCGTCGCGGACTTTGGGCACCCCCTCAATGCCGCTCGTTGACGACGCCGTCCGCGGTGCGGAGGGCGAGGAGGCGGAGGTCGATGTGTTCACGGGCCGCGAGGGCGGGGTCGGCGTCGAGGAGGCGGTCGGCCTCGGCGCGGGTCTCGGCGATGAGCTGCGCGTCGAGGAGTGACGCCACCCGCAGCGAGGGCGCCCCGGACTGCCGGGTGCCGAAGAACTCGCCCGGCCCTCGCAGCTTGAGGTCCGCCTCGGCGAGCGCGAAGCCGTCGCGCGTGCGCGCCACGATCTGGAGGCGCTCGATCGCCTCGTCCGAGGGCTCATCGGAGAGCAGGTAGCACGTCGAGGGCCACTGACCTCGCCCGACGCGACCGCGGAACTGGTGCAGCTGCGCCAGCCCGAAGCGGTCCGCTCCCTCGATCACCATCACCGTCGCGTTCGGGACATCGATGCCCACCTCGACGACCGCCGTGGAGACGAGGATCTTCGTTTCGCCTCGGCCGAACGCGCGCATCACCGCGTCCTTGTCCTTCGCCGACATCCGCCCGTGCAGCAGCGCGATCCGGTCCGCGAGGTCGGGGTACTCCTGCAACCGCAGGCGGTCGTACTCCTCGGTGGCGGCGCGCGAGGCGACGGCGTCCGACCCCTCGACCAGGGGGCAGATGACGAAGGCCTGCCGTCCCGCCTCCAGCTCGTGGCGGAGGTGCGTGAACGCCTCGTGGCGGCGTTCCGGCGGCAGGAAGCGCGTCTCGATGGGCGCCCGCCCCGGCGGCAGCTCGTCGATGATCGAGAGGTCGAGGTCGCCGTAGACGGCGAGTGCGAGCGAGCGCGGGATCGGGGTCGCCGTCATCACGAGGAGGTGCGGGGTGGCGTCACCCTCGCCCTTGCCTCGGAGCGCCGCGCGCTGCATCACCCCGAAACGGTGCTGCTCGTCGACCACCGCGAGCCCGAGGCGCTGGAACGCGACCGACTCCTCGATGAGCGCGTGCGTGCCGACGATGAGTTGCGCGCCGCCGTGACGGATCGCGCCGAGGGCGTCCCGGCGTTCCTTCGCCTTCGTCGAGCCCGTGAGCAGCACCGCCTTCAGCGGCAGCGGGAGGAAAGGCGCGGGCAGCAGCCCGCCGAGGGCCGGCTCCGGCTCCCCCGAGAGCAGCCGGCAGATCGTGCGGAAGTGCTGCTCGGCGAGCACCTCGGTGGGCGCCATGAGCACGGCCTGGTACCCGGCCGCCACCGACGCCAGCATGGCGGCGAGCGCCACCACGGTCTTCCCCGAGCCCACGTCGCCTTCGATGAGGCGGGCCATCGGCGCGTGTCGCTCGATGTCGCGCAACACGTCCTCGAGGGCGGCGCGCTGCGCGCCGGTGAGAGCGTAGGGCAGCGTTGCGAGGAACGCCTCGGCGGTGGCGCGCCCCTCGAGGGCCGGCGCGTTGCCCGCCCCCGCCCAGTCGCGCTTCCGCCGCTGCACCCCGAGCTGGATCGCGAGCAGTTCCTCGAAGGCGAGCCGCCGCCGCGCCGCTGCCAGCGCCTCGGGACTGTCGGGGTAGTGGACCTGCCGCACCGCCTCGGCGGCCGTGACGAGCCCGTGCTCGCGCCGCACCTCGAGGGGAAGCGGGTCTGGGATGCGGTCGGCGAACCGCTCGATGAGGCCGGCGATGAGCGAGCGCAGCGTGCGCTGCGGCACGCCCTCGGTGAGGTGATACACCGGCACGATCCGGCCTGTATGCGCCGTTGCTGAGTCGAGCCGCCCATCGAGGCGTTCGAACTCGGGATTGTCGAGCGAGGGGTGGCCGCGGAACGCCTTCACCGTGCCCGCGAGGGCCACCTCGGCGCCCTCTGGCAGCGAGCGCGCGATGAACGGCTGGTTGAACCAGATCACGCGCAGCGGCGTCCCGAACTCGTCCACGACGGTCGCCTCGGTGCTGCGCATTCGCCCGCCGCGGCCCATGCGCACCTCGCGCACGCGCGAGACCGTGCCGCGGACGGTCTGCTCGACCCCCACGCGCAGCTGCGCGATCGGCACCGTGATCGAGAAGTCGTGGTGGCGGTACGGGTAGTGCCGCAGGGCATCGCCCACGGTCACCAGCCCGAGGCGCGCCAGCCGATCGAGGGTGGGCGCACGGAGTCCCGTGCCCGCTCTCGCCAGCTCGAGGTCGAGCCCGGCGGCCCCCGGCGCGATCTTCGTCGCGGCCTTCGCGCGAGGCCCGGCGCTGACTCCGGCGGACTGCACCTCGGGTGCCCGCGCGGCAGACGCACCCACCACGGATGCGCCCGCGACCGGCGCCGAGGGCGCACTCACTCCGAGGTCGGGTGCCTCCTCGGAACTCCGCGCCTGCGGCGGTCGCGGGCGCGCGCCGTTCGAGCGCAATCCGGTGCTCGCGCCATCCGTGCTACTGCCGGGCCTCGCGCGAGGCGGGCGTGGCTTTGCTGCCTCGGCGGCGATGGTCGCGAGGGCGCGACGCAGCCACGTGCGCCGGTCGTCGACGGCCAGCGCGCGGAAGCCCTCGGGCGGCAGGTGCGCGAACATGCGAAGGAGCGGCGAGCCCGGCTGCTCCCCGAACGCCTGCCGCCGGAGCAGGTCATCGAGGCCGCCCTCGACGCTGCCGTCATCGCACTCGTCATCGAGGACGCGACGCAACACTCCGTCGAGAAGCGTGAGGTCGGCGGTCACGCGTCGGTCACCCTCGGCGCGTGCCCCGTTGGGCGACGGCGGGTGCGCGCTCGTAATCGGCCGCTCGGGGGCCTCTGCGGGATCATCATGCTGGAGGGTCCACGGGCGGGGAGTCGTCCGAGTGGGTCTCGCCTTGCGAGAGTCGTTCACCCAATGCTAGCCTCGGTGCTCCGCGAATGACAGCGCTCGCTCGACGTGCCGCGCCCGGCCTCGAGGTGTGCGCGCGCAGCACGCTCCTCTCGTGAGCGCCGAGGTGTGAGATGGCCAGTCCCGGCAAGTGCGATATCTGCGAGAAGCACACGGTCTTCGGCCGCAACATCCGCCACAAGCACTCCGGCCGCTGGGAGCGCAAGGCGCCCCGGACCAACCGCCAGTTCCGCCCGAACGTGCACTCGAAGCGCATGCTCGTCGGTGACGCGCTCGTGCGCATGAACGTGTGCACGCGCTGCATGCGCACCCAGCTCAAGCGGATGGTCGCCGCCTAGCAAGGACCCCCTTCGGCGCGGCTTCACGCGCGGGTCAAGGACCGCCCTCCGGGCAGGCCGCCTGTCCAGCCACCTTCTTCAGCGAAGGGCTGCGCGCCCGTGCCCCGCGCTGCCTATCTGTGAGGGAAAGTGCGCGCTCGGCGACGCCGCCGCTGCCGTCGCGACGGCCTTGATCCGCTGGCGCTGAGGCTCCACTGCGCCTTGTCGAAGGGCCTGTCGAAGCGCACGCGCACCTCGATCTGCCGAAACGCGGACGGGGCATGGCCGAGTGGCGTTCCCTCGAGGTCCGGGAGGCGTAGCGCAGAGCCCAACGGCAGCGGCGGCGGTCTTCGCATGGTGAGCGCGGAGGACAGCCCCGGGCCCGGGCGGACCTCGACCGAACGCCCTCGAGGTGCGCGCGGGCTACTCGAGTGCCGCGAGCGCGCCGTGGAGGGCTGCGAGCGCCTCGGCCGGCGTCTGTGCCTCGTTGAAGACGGCCGAGCCCGCCACCGCAATATCGACGCCCGCGAGCGCGCAGCTGCCGATGTTGTGCGCTTTCACGCCGCCGTCCACCTCGATGCGGGTGGCGAGGCCCAGCGCGCTGATGCGGGCGCGCAGCTCGCGCACCTTGTCCAGGAGTGCGGGCATCATCTGCTGGCCGCCCTTGCCCGGCTCGATCAGCATCACCGTTACCTGCTCGAGATCTGCGAGCAGCCCCTCGATGGCCGCCGTGGGCGTCCGGGGCGAGATCGCGATGCCGCGCTCGCAGCCCGAGCCCGGGATCGCCTCGACGAGCGCGCGCGCGTCCGCGGTCGCCTCGTAGTGCGGGATGAGGCGCATCGCGCCGCCTCGGCGAACGCCCCGAGCTGAGCCTCGGGGTTCGCCACCATCAGGTGCACCTCGATTGGCAGCGTCGAGGCGCGGCGAAACACCTCCACCACCGAGGGCCCGAAGGTGATCGCCGGGACGAAATGCCCATCCATCACGTCGAGGTGCCAGAGGTCCGCGCCGCCCTCCTCGGCTGCGCGGGCGGCGGCCTCGAGGCGGCCGAAGTCGGCGGTGAGGATGGACGGCGCGATCAGGATGCCGGGCATCGCGCCGCCTCGCTACGAGCGCTCGGCGTCGAGGCGTCGCGCGGCCGCCTCGAGGGCGCTCGCGACCGCCCTGGGCCCGGTCACGCCGGGGACGTTCCTCGCCGCCAGCGCGGCGTCGAGGTCGATCGCGCGCACGTCCTCCTCGAAGGCTGCATGCGCGGCGCGGTACTCGTCGAGGGTGAGGTCGGCGAGCGTGCGGCCCTCGCGCTCGCAGCGCGCGACGAGCCGGCCGACGGCCTCGTGCGCCTCGCGGAACGGCACGCCCTTCTTCGCGAGGTAGTCCGCGACGTCCGTGGCGAGCGCGAAGTTCGCGACGGCGGCGGCGCGCCCTCGCTCGCGGTCAAAGGCGAGGGTTGGAAGCATCGCCGTCATCACGTCGAGGGTCACGAGCAGCGTATCGACGCTGTCGAAGAGCGGCTCCTTGTCCTCCTGCAGGTCCTTGTTGTAGGCGAGCGGCTGGCTCTTCAACAGCGCCAGCGACTGCACCAGGTTGCCGATCACGCGCGCGCTCTTGCCTCGGGCCAGCTCTGCCACGTCCGGGTTCTTCTTCTGCGGCATGATGCTCGAGCCGGTGGCGAATGCGTCATCGAGGCGCGCCAGCGCGAACTCGGCGGTGGTCCAGAGCACGACCTCCTCCGCCAGCCTCGAGAGGTGCACCATCGCGAGTGCGGCGTTCGAGTGGAACTCGACGACGAAGTCACGATCCGAGACCGCGTCGAGCGAGTTCGTCGTGATCGCCTCGAAGCCCAGCTCCGCCGCCACCGCCGCACGGTCGATGGGGTACGTGACGCCGGCAAGCGCGCCGGCTCCGAGGGGCAGCACGTTCGCCCTCGGGCGGGCCTGCCGGAAGCGCTCGGCGTCGCGCGCGAACATCGACTCGTAGGCGAGCAGGTGATGCGCGAGCAGCACCGGCTGCGCCCGCTGCATGTGCGTGTACCCGGGGATTACGGTGCCGACCTCGCGGCGCGCGAGGGTCGTCCCAGTACCACGCAGGTCCCCGGAGTTGCACGAGCGCGTCATCGATGGCGCCTCGCGTGAAAGGCGCATGTCGGTCGCCACCTGGTCGTTTCGCGAGCGCGCCGTGTGCAGGCGTCGCGCGGGCTCGCCGAGCAGCTCTGCGAGCGCCGCCTCGATGTTGAGGTGGATGTCCTCGCGGTCCGCGCGGAACTCGAAGCGGCCACCATCGATGTCGGCGCGGATCGCCTCGAGGCCCCCCGACGATCGCGTCGCGGGGTGTCGTCGAGATGATGCCCGTCTGTGCGAGCATGCGCGCGTGCACGATCGATCCCGCGATGTCCTCGCGGTAGAGCCGCCGATCCGAATCCGATCGAGGCGTTGAACGCGACGTCGACGAGTTCGTCGTCGGTAAACAACGCCCACCCCAGAGCTTGCCCGATGTGCTCGAGGCTGAAGGGTCCTCCGATGCGTCGCTCACTCACCCTCCTGCGGCCGTGCGAGGAAGAGCGGGTCTCGAGGGTCACGCAGGAGCTGCGCCTGCGCCTGCACCTCGACGGGCAGGCCCCACAGCTTGATGAACCCCTGCGCCGCCGTCTGATCGAACTGGTCGCCGGACCCGTACGTTGCGGGCGTGACTGTAGAGGCTGAAGTCGGAGCGTTGACCGGCGGCCACCGCGGTGCCGTGCCAGAGCTTCATCCGCACGTCACCGGTGACGTGGCGCTGCGAGGACTGCACGTACCCGGCGAGGTCCTGGTGGTGGGCGGAGAACCAGAGCCCGTTGTAGATGAGGTCCGCGTACTCCTGCGCAACGCGCGCCTTGAACCGCAACTGCTGCTTCGAGAGCGTGAGCGCCTCGATGGCGCGGTGCGCGGCCAGCAGCGTGACCGCCTTGGCCTCGTAGATCTCGCGCGACTTGATGCCGACGAGGCGGTTTTCGATCTGGTCGATGCGCCCGATCCCGTGGCGGCCCGCCAGCTCCTGCACGCGGTTCACGAGGTCCACGGGCGCCAGCGCCTCGCCATCGAGGGCGACCGGCACGCCGTGCTCGAACGAGATCCTCGAGGTAGTCCGGCCGGTCGGGCGTCTGGTCGAGCGAGCGCGTCCCGCTCGTAGGCATCCTCGGGCGGCTCGACCCACGGGTCCTCGAGGATGCCGCACTCGGCGGCGCGCCCCCACAGGTTCTCGTCCGTGGAGTACGGCGATGCGACGGTGCGCGCACCGGGATGCCGAACTTCGAGGCGTACGCGATCGCGTCCTCGCGCGTCGTCGTTGCCCCACGATCTTCAGGTCGGGTCCCAGCGCGTGGATCGCCACGTCGAGGCGCACCTGGTCGTTGCCCTTGCCGGTGCAGCCGTGGGCAACGGCGGTCACCACCACCTCGCCGCGCCTTGTCGACGAGCAGCTTCGCGATCAGCGGCCGACCGAGGGCGGTGCGCGGCGATCGCCCTCCTCGTAGACGGCATTGGCCGCGAGGGCGGGGAAGGCGAAGAAGCGCAGGAACGTGTCCTTCGCGTCCACCACGTCGAGGACTTCGCACCGGCAGCCGTCGCACGCGCGCGCCGCCTCGAGGTCCGGCAGGTTGCCGAGGTCGACCGTCAGGCAGACTACCTCGTAGCCGCGCTCTTCCTGCAGCCACTTCGTGGCCACGGAGGTGTCGAGTCCCCCGGAGTACGCCAGGACAATCGTCTCAGCCATCGAAACCGCTCCCGACTACTTGCCGACCGGCACCACAGCCCCGAGGGCCGCCTCGATGATGGCCACCGCCTCGTCGATCTCCTCGGCGGTGACCGTGAGCGGCGGCATCAGTCGCACGACATTCGGGCGCACGGGATTCGCGAGGAGCCCACGGTCGAGCGCGGCGGTGACCACGTCGGGAGCGATGTCGTCGCGCAGCTCGAGGCCGCGCAGCAGGCCGCGCCCGCGCACGCCCCGGATCACCGGGTAGCGGTCCTCGAGGCTGAGGAGTGCGCGCTCGAGCTGCTCGCCGCGCGCCTGCACGTTCGCAAGCACATCGTCCTCGGCGACGCGCCCGAGCACGTAGGTGCCCGCCGCCGTCGAGAGCGGGTTGCCGCCGAAGGTTGAGCCGTGATCGCCGGGCTCGAAGACGGCGGCGTGCTCCTTCGCGAGGACCGCACCGATCGGGACCCCGCCCGCGAGACCCTTCGCCAGCGTCATGATGTCGGGCTCGATGCCCGCCTGCTGGTAGCCCCACAGCGTCCCGAGGCGGCCCACGCCCGTCTGCACCTCGTCGAGGATGAGGAGCAGGCCCTGCTCGTCGCACCAGGCGCGCACCTGCCTGAGGTAGTCGTCGGCGGGGACGTTCACGCCACCCTCGCCCTGCACCGGCTCGAGGAGGATCGCCACGGTGCGCTCATTGGTCGCGGCCTTGAGCGCGGGCACGTCGTCGAAGTCCACGAACACGAAGCCGGGCACCGAGGGCCCGAACGGCTCGCGGTATCGAGGCGTGCCCGTCGCCGACACGGTCATCATCGTGCGCCCGTGGAACGAGTTGTTGGTGGAGATGATCTCGAACGCGCCGTTGCGGTGGAGCTGTCCCCACTTGCGCGCGAGCTTGATCGCCGCCTCGTTCGCCTCGGCGCCCGAGTTCTGGAAGTACACGCGATCGAGGGCGGAGTGCTTTACCAGCAGCTCGGCGAGCTCGATCTGCGGCTCGGTGTAGAACAGGTTCGAGACGTGATGCAGCGTGCCGATCTGCCGCGTCACCACCTCGACGAGGCCGGGATCGGCGTGTCCGAGCGACGTCGAGGCGATGCCGTCGACGAAATCAAGGTACGACTTGCCCTCGGCGTCCCACACGCGCGTGCCTGCGCCGCGGACGAGCGTGACCGGCATGCGACGGCCGGCCTGCATGAAGACCTGTGCTTCGCGGGCGGGGATGTCGCTCACGGCTCGCTCCTTTCGAGGGCGCCTCGGGAGTTCGGGGTGGCGCAGTGGTCCGCCTCGAGGTTGCCATATTGTCCCAGACGGGCGGGTTCTGCGCCGGGCCCTTGACCTCGCGCCCACCTTCGCGCGCGCCTACCGAGGCGTCGTCGGTGTGGGCGTGGCGCCCCCCTGCCGTTCGATCTGATCCAGGATGCCGCGCAGCCGGTCGAGGTCGGCCTGTGCCTCCTGTGAGGCCGCACGGGCCTGGTCGAGCAGCTCGCGGAGGCTGCCCGGGACCGCGGTCGCAACCGGCGTCGGCGCGGGCGTGGGAGTCGACGGCACGCCCGTCCCCGTGCTCGGCGGCGGCGCACCCGACGCGCCGGGCAGCGTGGAGGCCGCGAGGCCGAACACCACGTCGAGGGACCGCTGGAGCGACTCCTCCATCGCGATCGTGTTCCCGTTCGCCACGACGACGCGCTTGAGCTCCGGCAGCTTCGAGTTCTGCGCCTGCAGGTAGATCGGCTCGACGAACAGGAACGAGTCGCCCACAGGCATCATCAGCAGGTTCCCGCGAATCACACTCGAGCCGGACTGGTTCCACAGCGAGAGCTGTTGCGAGATCCCCGGGTTCTGATCGATGCGCGCCTCCACCTGCGCCGGGCCGAACACGAGGTCGTCCGTGGGGAATCGGAAGGCGCGCAGCTGGCCGTAGTGGGCGCCGTCGGCGCGCCCGGCGATCCACGCCACCGTGTTCTGCTTGTTCCGAGGCGTGAACGGCAGGACCAGCGCGAACTCCTCGGCGGACTCACCGGGGAGCCGCATCACCACGAAGTACGGCTCGACGGGCTGCTCCTGCTGCCCCGCGAGGCGTTCCGTGGGCACGGCCCAGAAGTCCTCCGCGAGGAAGAACGCCTTCGGATCGGTGATGTGGTACTTCAGGTACTGCAGCGCCTGCTGCCGGAAGAGGTCCTCGGCGTAGCGCAGGTGCGCGCGCAGCTCGTCGGGCATCGCGCTCCCCGGGGTGAGCAGGCCGGGGAAGATGCGGCCCCATGTATCGATGAGCGGTTCGTCCTCCATCTGGTAGAAGGTCGTGTCGCCCGTCTCGGCGTCCACTGTCACCTTCACGCTGTTCCGCATGTAGTTGATCGCGCCGAGCGGCTGCGCGTACGGGTAGTGCGAGGTGGTCGTGTACGCATCGATGATCCACAGCAGCCGTCCCCCGAGGATGACCGCGTACGGGTCCCGGTCCAGCGTCAGGAACGGTGCGATGTGCGACACGCGCTCGCGGATGTTCCGGTGCATCAGCAGCCGCGAGCCCGGTCCGAGCTGGTCCGACAGCAGCAGGTTCGTGTCGCCGAGTTCCCACGAGAGCGCGAGCCGCCTCGCGAGGGACGACGGGCGAATGCCCCGGTCGGCGACGTAGCGCGTCTCGGCGTTCCCGGTGCCCAGGGGGTAATCGAACTCCGCGACGTTCGTGTTCACGATCACGTAGTCGTTGGTCTTCTCGCCGAAGTAGATGCGCGAGCCCTCGATGGTCAGGGGCACCTCGGTGCCAACCGGCGGGATGTCCTTCGTCAGCAGGTCCGGCAGACCCTCGTCCGTCACCTCGTTCACCGGTGCGACCAGCGCGCCGAACCCGTGCGTGAACTGCAGCCGCTGCTGCGTCCAGCTCGCGTTGGTGATGCGCGTCGCATCGAGCTCACGCGCCGAGAGCATGACGTTGCGGAGGCGACCCTCGATCCGGTAGCGGTCGATGTCGACGTCGTTGAACACGTAGAGCGGGCGGATCGACTGGACCTGGTTCACCGTGTCGCGCAGCGGCCGGGGGTCGAGCAGGCGGATGTTGTCGACCGTCTCGGGATTCGCGCGCACCTGCTGGAGGGTGACCGAGGGAAGCGCCGGGAACTCCGTCTCCTCGATCCTGTCGAGGCCCCACGCGCGGCGGGTTGCCTCGATGTTCCGCGCGATGTAGGGCGACTCCCGGTCGAGCTCATTCGGCTGCACCGTGAAGGACTGCACGAGCTGCGGGTACACCGCACCGCCGAGTACCGACACCAGCGCCCAGATCCCGAGGAGGAACACGGGGACCCGGAAGCCCTGCCCGATCACGCCGTTTGCGATCGTCGCCAGCCCGGCGAAGAGCCCGATGCCGATCATCACGTAGCGGAGCGGCAGCCGCGCGTTGAGATCGGTGTATCCCCCGCCGAACGTCGCGCCGGACCCCGTCGCCACGAGGTCGAACGTGCTCAGCCACGTGCCGAGGGCGATCGTCACGATCGCCAGCCCCGCGAGGAGCGACAGGTGTGCGCGGGCGCCGGGGCTGAAGCGCACCTCGAAGCGTTGGAGCGCGATCGTCAGTCCGTAGATGGCGCCGGCACCGAGCAGCGCCACGACCAGCAGCGCGAGCACCCAGCCGTTCAGGAATCGCAGCGCCGGGAGCTCGAAGACGTAGAACGCGACGTCTCGCTGGAACACGGGGTCGGCGACGTCGAACGGGTGCGCGCGCAGCGCACCGAGGACCTGCTCCCAGGCGCTCGCCGCCGCCGTCCCGAACACGACCGAGAGGAAGAGCGTCGCCGCCACGAGCGCGAGCGTCACCACGCGCCGGATCGCCGCCGGGTCGACCTCCTCGATGAACGACTCCTCGTCGAGGTCCGCCGGCGCGAGCTGCCGCGCGATGAGCACGCTCAGGCCGATCACGAGCGCGGCCGTGAGCGCACCCGCGGCGAAGAGTCCCACCCGCAGCATCAGCACCGTGCGGTACACCGAGACGTAGCTCGAGGTTGCGTTCGGGCCCACCGAGTCGAACCAGAGCCAGTCGACCCAGATCGAGCGCGCCACGCTGAGCGCGAGCCCCAGGACGACAAGGCCCGCGACAATGCCCGGGAGTCTCAGCCCCGGCCCGCGAGGGCGCTCGCCACCGATGCGAAAGAGGTCGGGCGGAGGGCCCAGGTCATCCCGGTCGCCGCGATTGCCGAAGAAGCCCACGCTGCCGCCTCATCATGCGCAGTCCTCGTCGCATCCGTGCGCCGAGGAGGCGGCCGGGACGCGAGGCGTTACGCCTCGATGCGCGTGCCCAGCTGCTCGCCGTTCACGATACGCCGCAGCGTGCCGGGCGTGCGACCGTTCGCCATGATGGCGACGCCGCTCCCCTCGGTGGCGCGGAAGCACGCCTCCACCTTTGGAATCATGCCGCCGGCGATCGTCCCTGCAGAGCGCAGCGCCTCGGCGTCGGCAGCGGTGAGGTGCTCGATTACCGCGCCCGAGGCGTCCATCAGGCCATCGACGTCGGTCAGGAATACGAGGTGTTTCGCCTCGATGGCGCGCGCTACCTCCCCTGCGACGGTGTCCGCGTTGATGTTCAGGGGCTGATCGGGGGCCTCGAGGCCGATGGGAGCGATCACCGGCACGACGCCTGCGTCGAGGAGCGCGTTGAGCAGCGCTCCGTTCACGCCCGTGATCTGACCCACGTACCCGAGACGCGCGTCGTAGCGCTCCGCGCGCACGAGCCCGCCATCGACGCCGCACAGCCCGACGGCTGTTGCGCCGCGCGCGCCGAGTTGCGCCACCAGCTGCGCGTTGATCACGCCTCGTAGGACCGCGACCACGACGTTGATCGCCTCCGCGCTCGTCGACCTCAGTCCGTCGACGAACTCAGACGGCACGTCCATCTTCGAGAGCCAGTCCGTGATCATCGCGCCGCCGCCGTGCACCACCACGACGCGCTCGCCCGCGCGCTGCAGCGCCGCCACGTCCTCGAGCGTCGTGTCCTCAGCGCCGAGGGTGCTCCCCCCGATCTTGATCACGGTGGTGCGGCCGGCTGGCATGGTCTCCTCCTCGGACGGTCCGGGGTCGCTGGTTGTGCTAGGTCGTGTAGTCGGCGTTGATGCGCACGTAGCCCTCGGTGAGGTCGCAGCCCCAGGCGATCGCCTGCGCATCGCCCACGCCGAGGTCGACGCGAATCACGACCTCGGGCGCGTCCATCGCCCGCGAGATCACCTCGTACGGAACGCTCGAGGGCGCACCGCGCTCGAACGCCGCGTGCTCGCCGATCCAGACGCTCGCGCGCGCGGGCTCGAGGGCGGCCCCGGCGCGGCCGACTGCCGCCAGCACCCTCCCCAGGTTCGCGTCGCGTCCGGTCACCATGGTCTTCACGAGGGGTGACGAGGCCACCGTCCGTGCGGCGCGCCGGGCGTCCTCGACCGTGGCCGCGCCGCAGGCGCGCACCTCGATGAGCGTGCGCGCGCCCTCGCCGTCCGCCGCAAGGTCCCGCGCGAGCTCGATCGCCACCGCCTCGATGGCCGACCGCAATCGAGGCGCGTCGGGGTGCGCATCATCGATCGGCGTCCCGCCCGCGGCGCCGTTCGCGAGCAGGAGCATGGTGTCGCTCGTGGACGTGTCCATGTCGACGTCCACCATGTTGATCGAGACGTCGGCAACCTCGCGCAGCGTACGCTGCAGCCACGTCGCGTCGGCCGGTGCATCGGTGGTGAGGAAGCAGAACAATCACCGCCATGTCCGGGTGCACCATCCCCGAGCCCTTGGCGACACCTCCCACGACGTAGTCGTGCCATCCGCCGAGGTGAACCGCGCTGCGTGCGACTTCG
The DNA here is from genome assembly GCA_046328255.1 of Dehalococcoidia bacterium. Taxonomy (GTDB): domain Bacteria; phylum Chloroflexota; class Dehalococcoidia; order UBA2979; family UBA2979; genus RBC038. Next base: position 34,964 of record JAXLWY010000011.1, read on the forward strand.
GACGCGTGTCCGTGGTCAGCGATCGCGCGCGCGAAGGCGGCGCTGCCGTCCTCGGTGAGCGCGATCGCCTCGATGCCCGGTTCGATCAGCTGCATCGGCAGCGCGCGCTCCGATCACGCCCGTGGACGCGACGAACACGTCGTCCTCGGGAATGCCGCCGAGGCGGCTTCGCCACCAGCGAGGTCATGCGCCGCGCGTCGCGCTCGCCCTGCTCACCGGTGACCGTGTTCGAGCAGCCCGAGTTCGCGACGATCGCCTGTCCTCGGCCGTTGGCGACGCGCGCCCGGTCGAGGCCGACCGCGGGTCCGAACACGAGGTTGCGCGTGAACACCCCCGCCGCCGCCGCCGGGCGCTCCGAGGCGAGGATGCCAATGTCGAATCGCGGCTCGTCGCCGTACGTACGGACTCCGGCGTACACGGCGCCCGCCCGCCAGCCCGCCGGCGACGTGACGCCGCCAGCGGCGATCCACTCGAGCCATGCCGGGTGCTCGACGGGCATGTAAACCTCCACGCGATACGGGCCCGCAGTATATCGACGCGTCCGTGGGAGAATCACCAGGCAGCCTCCGCCGCATCCGAGGAGCCCCGTGGACCTCACGATTCGCCCCGCCCTCGAGCAGGACCTCCCCGCCATCCAGCGGATCTACAACCGCGAGATCCTCGAGGACGTCAACACGTGGGACATCGAGGCGGGAGCGACGATGAGCGCCGGGCGTGGTTCGACGAGCACGCGGCCGACCCGTCGTCGCCGGTGGTCGTGGCCGACGCGGACGGCACGGTCGCGGGATTCGCATACCTCTCGATCTACCGAGGGAAGGCCGGGTACCGCTTCACCCGCGAGACCTCGGTCTACGTCGATCCCGCGTTCCACCGTCGAGGTGTGGGCCGCGCGCTGATGGAGGCGCACGGCGACTGCGCGCACCTCGGCGTCCACGCGCTGATGGCGTCGCCATCGAGGCGTCGAACGAGGCCAGCATCGCCCTCCACGCCGCGTTTGGCTTCGGTGATCATCGCCCGCAAGGTCGAGGTCGGGCGCAAGTTCGGCCGCTGGCTCGATTCCGTCGAGATGGAACTGCTCCTCCCCGTCCAGCCCTCGGACTGACGCAACCCGCTACCGAGCTTGCCCCCGCCGTCGTTCGTTCGTGGTGAGCCCGCCCTCATCGGTTCGTGTGAGGCTCCCCTGAGCCCGTCGAAGGGCCTGTCGAACCACGTGGCGTCGCCGGGGCTCGAACCGCAGATCCCCCGCCCTCGCACCCTAGAGCGGCGGCAGCCCCATCCGAGGGCAGCGCGCCAGCAGCGGGCAGCGCTCGCACACCGGCGCCCGCGCGTGACACGTGCGACGCCCGTGCTGGATGAGGTCGACGTGGAACGCGTAGACCTCGGATGGCGCCGCTGCTGCTCGAGGAGCTCGTGGGCGCGTCGGCGGGAGTGTTTGGCGGCACCAGCCCCAGCCGCTTCGAGACGCGCTCCACGTGCGTATCCACCGGCAGCGCCGGTCGCCCGAGGGCGAACAGCAGCACGCACGCCGCCGTCTTCGGGCCCACGCCGGGGAGCGTCGTGAGCCAGTGCTTGGCCTCTTCGAGCGGCAGACGCCGCAGCAGCGACAGGTCCCAGTTCGGCGCGCGCGACTTCACCTCGGCGAGCAGCGCCGACGAGGCGCTTCGACTTCGTCGGCGCGAGTCCGCCGGGGCGGATCGCCTCCTCGATGTCGGCCGGGTCCCCCTCCAGGATCGCGTCCCACGAGGGGAACCGCTCGATCAGGCGGTGCATCGCGCGCCCCGAGTTGTGATCAGACGTGTGCTGCGACAGCAGCGTCAGCACGAGCTCTGTGACCGGCGCGTTCGAGGAGCGTGCGGGCGCCCGGCCGTACTCGCGATCGAGGATCGCGATCAGCTCGCGCGGGGTCCACGGACCCGGCGGTTCGCCCTCGGGAAGCCCTTCGGCGGGTGTGGTGGCGCGGCGACGAGGAGGCACGGCAGCAGCGTACGACCGCGCCCACCTCGAGGGGAGCAGGTACGATGATGGCCGCGCGCCTGTCTGTGATGGCGGTCCCCCAACCTCAAGCCTCTGGGAGGCCGAGGTGAGGGAGTCCCGACGAAGGAGCAGCGGTGACCTTGGAGACGACATCGTGCGCCTCACGGACCTCGCCTCTGCGCCGGCTGGAGCCGGCAAGATGGGCTGGGAACCCTGGCGCACGTGTTGCGCCCGATCCAGGAACGCTTCCGCCCGGAAGATCACCCCGATCTCCTGGTCGGGTTTCCGCACGCCCGACGACGCAGCCGTGTTCCGCGTCTCGACGACCTTGCCCTCATCCAGACGCTCGACTTCTTCCCGCCCGTCGTCGACGACCCGTACACCTACGGCCTGATCGCCGCGGTGAACGCGATGTCCGACGTGTACGCGATGGGCGGCGAGGTGCGACTCGCCCTCAATATCGCCGCCTGGCCCGACGACCTCGACCCGAACATGCTCGCCGAGGTGTTCGCGGCGCACGCCGTCGCCGAGGAAGCGGCGTGGTCCTGCAACACACCGTGTCTGATAGAGCTGAAGGCGACCAGTGATGGCACAGGCACCCTCCGCGATTCATCATCAAGGGCAGCGCGGCACGAGGCGATGGCCAAAGACGGCGCCAGCCAGACTGGAGATCCGATGACGGTCACAGCGAGCGCGGGCTGAGTCGGCCCCGAGGGCGCCGGCCGCGTCGATGGCGCCTGTGTGAATCACGCTGCGCACTACAAAGCCGCCGGCGTCCACGCGATGACCGGGACGGTCACGGGCCCGCGCCCCGTCGGCATGCCGCGATGGCGGGCGAGTCTGGTCTCACGTTCAGATCGAGGGCGAGCGTGCTCCTCGATTGCCCCGGAGGCGGCGCCGGCTGGCGGCCCGGGAGAGGAGAAAGGCGTCACCGAGGAAAGGAGCTGCACCCGCGATGGTCATGATCAGGTCCGCCTCGCCCGCCGGCCTCGACATCACGGCACCCTGCTCCGCGACCTCGAGATTCCGGAGGAGCCTGCTGATCGAGCATCGTTCCGACGCCGCCGATTGCGCCAGGCGCCCACCCGCCGAGGTCGAGGGCGGACAGCATCGTCGGCCGCACCTGTCGCGGCGCTGGTGCCCGGCCGAGGTGCGATGAGCTGAACGAGCCTGCCGAGGCCTCGCGGCGAGCGAGTTCCTCGACGCGCGCGATGCCGATGCCGCTTCGTCCTCATCGTCGGCCGTCCGCCTGCGCGAGGACAAACCACCCCGACGGTGGACCCGACTGCTGCGAAGAGCACGCCGCGCCATGCGCATCGAGGTGGCGACGAGCTACCGTTTCCGTGAGGATCGAGGGCGGCATCGTCCCGATCGCACGGTGAAGCCTACAGGTGATGCGCCGCCGAGGGCAATACCAGGCGCGAACGTCGACACGATCTGTGCTGGCGAGGTGCAGGGCTTCATCGACGCGGTGGCAGCCTGCGTCCTGCGGTTCATCGATGGCGCTGGATCATGAATCTGCTCATCATCTCCTTGGGAGCGCGATTGGCTCATCAGGTCAGTTTGATCTGGCAGCGGCGTCATCACCGATGTGGAGGCGTCGCCATCGAGGCGGAAGCCCGCGGGCACCGAGGACCGCCGAGGAGTCGCCACCTGCTGCTCGAGCGCTACTTCCTTCATTCGCCTGCGTCCTGCTCGCGAGAACGCCTGGGCAGATGCGTGATCGCCTGGACATTCGGCAGGACGATCTCGCCGCGCCTTCGAGGCGGTCTACGACCTGCGCCTGTTCGCCGGCGAGCGTACCTGTCCGCGCCGCCTGCACTCGACGAGTTCGTCCTCGCCTGGACCGCTGTTCGACGCGACCCGGTGGCCTTCGTGGTCGCGGGCAAGGCCTGCTGCTGCTGGACGACCAGACCTGGTCGTCACGCCGCCTTCGATGTTGCGCGACGCGAGACCACCATCGACGAGTTCTATCGCTCGGTCTCGATCATCAACGGCTACCTCCTCGGCTACATCGCGGTACTTCCTGCTCGTCGGCGGATCGCCGACGTGTACGGCCACGCGAGGGTGTACGCCGCGTCCTCGCCGTGTTCATCCTCGGCTCCGTGCTCGTCGCGAGCGCGGATGGATTCGGCTGGCTCATCGCCGCGAGGGCGCTCCAGGCCGGCGGCGGCGCGGTCGACCTCGTCGTGATGGCGATCGTCGTCGATGAGCTGCCCGCGTCCCGGCGCGTGCTCGGCCTCGGCGCGATCGCCGCCGGGTTTCGAAGTCGGTGCGCTGATCGGGCCGCTCTGGGGCGGCGCCATCACCGAGCTGTGGGCTGGGCGCTGGGTCTTCTGGGTCAACGTCCTGATGGCTGCCCTGTTCATGATCGCGGCGTGGCGCCTCGCGGGCCGCGAGGTGCGAGCAGGCGCCATCGATTGGCCTGGCGCCGTCCTCCTCGGCGTCGCGCCTTCCACGCTTCTGACGTACGCTCGTCGATGACCCCGTCACCCCTCGAGGGCTGCCGGCGACGGCGGGACTGCTCGCGGCTGCGCTCGTCCCGGGCGGCGCGTTCGTCCTCCGCGAGCACCGGGCGCGGCAGCCGCTGCTCGGACTCGGCGCGCTCGGTCTCGCGAGGCGTGGGCGGCGAATCTCGCACAGCTCCTCGTCGGTGGCGGCCTGATCACAGCGCTGATCTGCGTGCCACTGTTCGTCAACCTCGTGCTCGCGCAACGCCCCCTCGAGGGCGGAATCACCCTCCTCCGCTTCACGGTCGCGGTTCCGCCCGGCGCACTCCTCGGCGGCTGGCTTGCGCACCGATGGAGCGTCCGAGGCGCGGCGTTCCTCGGGATGACGCTCGCGGCGGCCGGGTTCGCCGGACTGCAGGCGTGGGACCGAGGGCTGGCCGAGCCGCTGCGGACGTTGCCGCAACTCGTCGGCGGGGTCGGCTTCGGACTCGTGATCGCGCCCCTGTCGGCCGCCGCCCTCCGAGGTGCCTCCGAGCGCGAGCGCGCCACCCTCGCGAGCTGGCTCACGCTCAGCCGCATGGTCGGCATGCTCGTGGGCACCTCGCTGCTGACGGCGCACGGCCTCGGGCGGTTCTACGCGCGCGCCGCCGGGATCGCGTTCGGCTCCCCCGAGTTCGCCACGCTGGTCGCCGAGGCGCAGGTCGCGACGTTCCGCGAGGTCTTCATCGCGGCGGCAGGCGTGATGCTGGCGGCGGCCGCGCTCACGCTCCTCCTCGAGGGCGGCCGCGCCGGCGACGAGGCTGGCCCGTGGTGGGCCTCAGGATGAGGGCGTCAGGATGAGGGCCTCAGGATGAGCGGTGCATCCGGACGGCCGCCTACAGAGCCCAGTGGAGCCTGAGGGCCGGGCAGGGGAGCAAGGCCTTGCGCCCATGCCGGAGGGCCTGGCTTCGACGGGATCACGGCAGCCACCGCGTGATCAGGGTCCGTACATCCCGGGGCCTTCGACAGGCTCAGGCCGAACGGAGGAGAGCGGGCTCCGACGGCCAGGTGGGTCTACGAGAGCGCCTGCATGAGGAAGCGCGTGCTCGCCTCGCGCGCGGCCTCGGGCGCCTCAGCGTGACGACCCGGGAACGCGAGCAGGCGCTTATCCGAGGACGCGATCGCGTCGAACAGCGCGAGCGTCGTGTCCCGCGGGAACAGCTCGTCGTGCCACTGCACGAGGAACAGCACGGGGCACGCGAGGCGCGACGCCTCGGCAAGGAGCCGCGGCTCGCCCGGCGCCAGCCCGAGGACGGCCGCGCGGATGCGCTCATCGCCCGCCACGAACGGCAGCCCGAAGATCGTTCCCATCGAGACGCCGCCGTAGCCGATGCGCGCCTCATCGACCTCCGGCAGCGTGAGCAGCTCGTCGAGGGTGGCGCGCCAGTCCTCGCGCATGAGGTCCGCCTCGGCGTCCGTCCACGCCTCGGGACGCGACCCCGCACGCTCGCCGTGCCAGGGTCCATCGATGGCCGCGGCCGCGAACCCCGCCTCGATGTAGCGCCGCGCGAGGTCGAGGCGCGAGTCGTCGAGCTTGTGGCCCCACCCGCCGTGCCCGATGAGCACGAGCGGCAGCGGCCCTGAGGCGTCCTCGGGAGTCCAGAGCACGGCGGGCACGTCGCGCACCCCCGGCGCCGAGGTGAAGACACGCTGCCGCATCCCGTCGATGGCCGTATCGCCGCGCCAGGCAGGGGTCACAGGCATCCCGGGCATCGACGCGCCTAGCGCTCGCGGCGCCAGAGCGTCTCGAACCCCTCGCCGCCGATGACCGCGCGCCGGGCGCAGTCGTGCTCCAGCACCTCGAGCTCGCGCAGGACCGCGTCGAGGTCGGGGCGGGCGTCGAGGCCGTGCTCGCTGCGGACGCGCCGCGCGACCGCCGCCACCACCTCGGACGTGCTCAGGTAGGCGACGCTGTGCGGCCAGAACGCGAACGCCGACCCCTCGGGCGTGCCGAGGCTGGGGCGCCGCTCCGCCAGCCACAGCGCGCGCTCCTGTGGCGAACCCAGTGGCTCGACCACCTCGATCAGCGGGCCGAGCAGGCCGTCCGAGCGCAGGTCGAGGAGGAGGCGCTCGTGGCAGAAGGGAAACGCGAGCACGAGCACCTCGGCGGCCGAGACCACCTCGATCAGTTCGTCTGCGTCAGGTCCAACCACATCTTCGCCGTGTAGCACGGGGTGCCCGTCCTCAGTGATCGGCCCAATTCCGAGTGGATCTCAGGGTAAACGAAAGGCCGGGTGTCGTCCCGGCCTTTCGCGCGCGTGCCGCAGTTGCGGACTAGTACATGTCCATCGGGGGTGCCGCGGGCGCACCGCCCTTCTCGGGCTCGTCGGTCACGAGGCAGTTCGTCGTCAGCACCATGCCGGCGATCGAAACGGCGTTCTCCAGCGCGGCCTTGGTCACCTTGGCCGGGTCGATGATGCCGAACTCGATCATGTTGCCGTAGCGCTGGGCCCGAGCGTCGTAGCCCTCGCCCTTCTTGCGCGACTGCACGTTGCGCACGATCACCGAGCCGTCCTCGCCGGCGTTCGTCGCGATGCGGCGCAGCGGCTCCTCGAGCGCGCGGCGCAGGATGCGCAGGCCGGTGGCCTCGTCACCCTCAAGGCTGACCTTGTCGAGGGTGGCCAGCGCGTTGATGAACGCGACGCCGCCGCCGGGGACGATCCCCTCCTCGACGGCCGCGCGAGTGGCCGACAGCGCGTCCTCGACGCGGTGCTTCTTCTCGGTCAGCTCGCCTCGGTGGCCGCACCGACCGATCACGGCGACCGAGCCCGGACAGCTTGCCGAGGCGCTCCTCGAGCTTCTCGCGGTCCCAGTCCGAGGTCGCGCGCTCCAGCTGGGCGCGGATCATCTTAACGCGGTCGTCGATCGCCTTCTTCGCGCCCTTGCCCTCGATGATCGTGGTCTCTTCCTTGCCGACGACCACCCGGCGCGCCTGGCCGAGGTCGCTCGGCTCGGCGAAGTCGAGGCCGCGCCCCAGCTCGGGGCTGATCACCGTCGCGCCGGTGAGGGCCGCGATGTCACCGAGGTTCTCCTTGCGGCGGTCACCGAAGCCCGGGGCCTTCACGGCGACCACGTTCACGGTGCCGCGCAGCTTGTTCACCGCCAGGGTCGCCAGGGCTTCGCCATCGACGTCCTCGGCGATGACCAGCAGGTTCTTCGAGCGCTGGAGCTGCTTCTCGAGCAGCGGCAGGATGTCGTTCACGCTCGAGATCTTCTGGTCCGTCACGAGGATGAAGCAGTCCTCGATGATCGACTCCATGCGGTCGGCGTTCGTGACGAAGTAGGGCGAGATGTAGCCGCGGTCGAAGGCCATGCCCTCGACGTACTCGATCTCGGTCTGGATGCCCTTCGACTCCTCGACGGTGATGACGCCGTCCTTGCCGGTCGCCTCCATCACCTCGCCGATGAGCTCACCGATCTCGTTGGAGGCCGCGGAGATCGAGGCGACCTGCGCCATCTGCTCGCGCGTCGTCACCTTGGTCGAGTTCTTGGTGATCGTCTCGCTGATCGCCTGGGCAGCGGCCTCGATGCCGCGCTTGAGCGCCATCGGGTCAGCGCCGGCGGCGACGTTCTTCAGGCCCTCGTGCACGATCGCCTGGCCGAGGACGGTTGCGGTGGTGGTGCCGTCACCCGCGATGTCGTTGGTCTTGGAGGCGATCTCCTTGGCCAGCTGCGCGCCGATGTTCTCGAAGTGGTCGAGCTCGATGTCCTTCGCGATCGTCACACCGTCGTTGGTGATCGTCGGCGGACCGAACTTCTTGTCGAGGACGACGTTGCGGCCCCGAGGCCCAAGCGTCATCTTCACCGCGTCGGCCAGGGCGTCGATGCCCTCGCGGAGCGCGGCGCGTGCCTGCTCGTCGAACAACAGTTGCTTCGCCATGGCCCATCCTTTACGCGACGTGAGGGCGCTGACCCTCAATCGGCCTGCTGAACACGAATGTGGGAGACGCCCACGCACGCTGCGCACGCACCATGCGCACGCAACCTGCGAAACACCACGCACCCGATGCCCGCCGCTCCGAGGGCGTTCCGGGAGGCCCCGGTGCCGGCAGGCCCACGTGCTGGTGGCTGGAGCGTTGGCACTCGTCTGTTGAGAGTGCTAACCGCATGCATTTGTACCCAATCTGCCCTCGCCGTGCAACTCCCCGCCTGCAGAGGTGAGTAGCATGCGCACGCCGCTTGTCATGAGTCGGCGCTCAGCTGCGCGATACAGGCGATACAGGCGATACAGGAGGTTGGCATGGCACAGGCACCCGCCGAGGCGTCACCCGTTCTCATCGAGGAGTTCGGCGACGTCACGCTGCTCAAGATGAACCGCCCCGAGAAGCTCAACGCCTGGAGCGCTCCCGTCTCCCAGGGCCTCAACGACTTCTTCCAGGCTCTGAACGCCGGCGAGTACCGCACGAGGGCTGTCGTGCTCACCGGCGAGGGACGCGCCTTCTGCGCCGGTGGTGACGTCTCCAGCTTCCCCGGCGCCTCTGCCGGCGCGAGCAGCGGCCCTCGACGGCGGCTCTGGCGCCGCCCCCACCTCGAGACGTACACGGTCCAGGTCATGCGCAGCTGCGACGTCCCTGTCATCGGAGCGATCAACGGCTACGCCGTGGGCCTCGGATTTGGCGTTGCCCTCGGCACCGACCTCCGCATCGCCGCCGACGACGCCATCTTCGCCGTCACCCAGACCACTCGAGGGCTGCTCGCCGACTACGGCCTCGGCCACTTCCTGAAGGAAGCGCTCGGCCCCCAGCGCGCCATGGACCTCATGCTGACCGGCCGCCGCATCGGCGCCCAGGAGGCCCTCGAGCTGGGCCTCGTGATGAAGGTCGTGCCGCGTGACCGCCTCGTCGAGGAGGCCATCGACTACGCGACAGAGATCGCCAAGGGCCCGCCGCTCGGCATGGCCGCCTCCAAGCGCGTCATCTACATGAACGAGGAGAACAACCTCTCGAGGGTCGTCGACTTCACGTCGCTGACCATCGACAGCCTGTTCGTCTCCGAGGACGGCGTCGAGGGTGTGCGCTCGTTCATGGAGCGTCGCGACCCCGTGTTCAAGGGCAGCTGAGAGCGAGCGGATGACGAAGGTCACCTCGAGGGCGCGAAGGGCCCGCAACAGTCGCCTTTCACGCTCTCGAGGCCTGACTTCCTGCTGACTCACGGCCCGACTGCGGGTTTCTCCGATACGGCTCGGCTCGGTGCGTCCGTAGCGTTGCTCTTGCCGTCCAGCACGGCACCAGCACGTTGCCTAGCCCTCGGGGAGCCTCGACGTTGACCACGCACGCCCGCGCTGTCTCGCTTGTTTCGAAGTACCGCATCGACCCCGCCGATCAGCGCACCCGCATCGAGTGGGTGCGGCTGAGCGAGGCCGATCTCGCGCTGATCCGCGCGGCGGCGCCCTACCTCGAGCCCGAGGCCGACGCGATCGCGAGCGAGTTCTACGAGCACTCGTACCAGTTCCCCGGCTTCGTGGAGAAGGCGGACGACGCAGGCACGACCAGGGAGCGGCTCGAGAAGTCGCAGGCGGGCTACTTCAGGGACCTCCTCCGCGGGCAGATCGACTCCGAGCACTTCGAGCGCTCGCTCTGGCTGGGTGAGAACCACACCCGACTCGATGTGAAGCCGCGCTGGGTGCTGGGCAACTACGCCATGTACGCCGAGCTCGTCCTCAGTCGCCTGGAACGCCACCTCGAGGGCGAAGACCTGACCCGCACCTTCCTCGCCTTCGTGAAGCTCTTCTCCCTCGAAGGCTCCATCCTCACCGAGTCGTACATGGGCGGCCTCATGGACCGGATGGTCGCTGTCTACGATCGCCTCGGCCCGTCGGCAGGCAGCCTCGCCGACAGCGCCGGCCAGGTCAGCAGCGCCGCGGGCGAGATCGCGAAGGCGATCCAGCAGGTGGCCGCGGGCGCCTCACAGCAGACGGGCGCCGTGCAGGTCGCCGCCAGCGCCAGCGAGAGCATCAAGAGCGCGCTGCTCACGGTGACGGAATCGGCTCGGTCGGCTGGCGCGAAGAGCGAGGACAGCACGGCAGCCGCCGAGCAGGGACGCCGCGGGGCGCAGGAGACCACCGACGCGATGGAGAGCATCAACCTCGCCGTCGTCGCCACCTCGAAGCAGATCGAGGACCTGAGCGCCAGCGGCAAGGAAATCGGCGCGATCACGCAGACCATCGCCGAGATCGCCGCGCAGACCAACCTCCTCGCGCTCAACGCCGCCATCGAGGCAGCGCGCGCCGGTGACATGGGCCGCGGCTTCGCCGTCGTCGCCGACGAGGTGCGCTCGCTCGCCGAGCGCGCCGCCGGCGCCGCCAAGGACATCGCCGTCCTCATCGAGAAGGTGCAGACCGGCGTCGGCCAGTCGGTCGACTCGATGTCGAACGTGGTGCGCGATGTCGACGCGGGCGCCGCCAAGGCGCGCGCCGCCGCCGAGGTCCTCGACCGGATCGTGCGCACCTCGCAGGAGCTCTCTCACGAGGTGCAGGCGATCGAGCAGAGTGCGCAAACCGCAGACAGCTCGGCGCAGGAACTCGCGACCGTGATGAGCGAGGTCGGCGAGCTCGCCGAGGCCAACGCCGCCTCCTCGCAGGAGGTATCCGCCGGCACCGAGGAGGTAACGGCTCAGGTCGCCGACATGTCCTCGCAGGCCGACACGCTCAACAGCGTCTCCGGCGAGCTCGCCGACTTCCTGACGTGGATCGGTGTGATGGACAACAGCACGCCGTCCGCGCGCCGCGCCGCGTAGCCGCGGGCTCCAGTTCGTTTCGAAACGCAGGCGAGGGACTCCTCGCCTGCGTGCTCGTCGGGCACCCGCGCCCGAGGGCGCATCGCGATCGCAATGCTGCCAAATCTCCCAATTCGCTGTGTTTCGTCGTCGATTGAGCCTTTCCTGCCGCGTGCCCATTGCCGCCGAGGGGCCCAGCCGCGAGGCTAACGCGAGAGAGCCAGCCGACAGGCTCACCCGGGGGAGGTGGCATGCAGTACCGCACGATTGCGAACTCGGACGTCCGCGTGTCCGAGGTCGGCTTCGGGGTCTGGACGGTCTCCGCCGGCTGGTGGGGCGAGTTCACCGATGACCAGGCCGCGAGCCTCATGCGCCAGGCGGCCGACCTCGGTGTCACGTTCTTCGACACCGCCGAGACCTACGGCCAGGGCCGAGGTGAGACGGTGCTCGCGCATGCCTTCCCCGGCGCCGAGCGCGACCGCATCGTCATTGGCGCCAAGTTCGGCTACGACTGGGCGGCGCGCGATGCGAACCAGGCCGGCCACCGCGAGGCGCCCCACCGTTTCGATGTCCCCTTCCTCGACCGCGCACTCGACGCTTCCCTCGCGCGCCTCGGCACAGACCACATCGACTTCTACCAGTTCCACAACCCACGGATGGCTCACCTGCTCAAGGACGACGTCTGGACCTGGGCCGAGCGGGTGAAGGCGGCCGGCAAGGTCCGGTCGGTCGGCGTCGCCCTTGGGCCCGCCATCGGGTGGCTCGAGGAGGGCATCTACGCCCTCGAGCACCTGCCCGTCGTCGACGGCGTCCAGATGATCTACAACGCCCTCGAGCTCGACCCTGGGCGCGCGCTCATCGACTGCGCCGAGCGCCTCGGCAAGAGCCTCGTGGTCCGCGTGCCGCACTCCTCCGGGATGCTCGAGGGGCGGTACTCCCCCGAGACGACCTTTGCGAAGAACGATCACCGCCAGCACCGTCCGAAAGCATGGCTCGAGGACGGCCTGCGCAAGATCGAGCAGCTCGACTTCCTCACCGCCGACTCCGGCGCGACGCTCGGCCAGGCCGCGCTGCGCTACGTGCTCCAGTCGCCCTCGGTCGTGTCGGCGCTCCCGAACATCTACAACGCCGAGCAGCTCGTCGAGTTCGCTGCCGCCGGCAACCAGGGCGCGCTCTCGACCTCCCAGATGCGCCGCATCGAGGAGCTCTTCGACGCGAACTACGGACTGCCGAAGCAGGTCACACAGGCGGTGGCACGATGACGACGCACGCAGGATCGACGACCGACAACCCCGCGAGGCGTGGCGGGCTCGACCTCGATGAGCGCACGCGCGCGCTCCTCGACCTGATGCAGGGCGAGTTCCCCCTCGTCGCGCGTCCGTATGCGGCGCTCGGCGAGCGGCTCGGCATGACCGAGGCCGAGGCGCTGGAGCACCTGGCGACCGCGCGCGCCGCCGGTGTCGTGCGCCAGGTCTGCGGCATCTTCGACACCAAGGCCCTCGGATACTCCTCGGCGCTGGTCGCGATGCGGATCGCTCCCGAGCGGCTGAAGCGCGCCATCGCGATCATCAACGCGCACCCCGGCGTCTCCCACAACTACCGCCGCAACCACGAGTTCAACGTCTGGCTCACTGTGGCGATGCCCCCCGGCTACAACCTGGACGAGGTGATCCAGCGGCTGCACGTGCTCGTGGGCGCCGAGTCCACCCGTCCGATGCCGACGCTGCACCTCTTCAAGATCGCGGTGACCCTCGATATGAGCGGCACGCGAGCCGCCGATGCTCGCGGTGAACCGGAGTACACCGAGGAGCGGCGCGCCCAGGCCTCCACGCACCCGGTGACCGACACCGACATCGCCTACATCCGCGCGACGCAGCACGATCTGCAAGACGTTGCCGAGCCCTTTGCGCCGGTTGCCCGCGAGCTCGGGTGGTCGGTCGAGCAGGTCCTCGATCATGGCCGCCGGATGATGGAGCGCGGCCAGCTGAGGCGCTTCGCCGGCATCCTCAATCACCGCGCCGCCGGCTTCCGCGCCAACGGCATGGCGGTCTGGAACGTCCCCGCCGACCGCATCGCCGAGGTTGGGAAGTTCATTGCCGGGTATCGAGGCGTGTCGCACTGCTACCAGCGCCCCACCTACCCCGACTGGCCGTACTCGGTCTTCTCGATGCTGCACCACGCCAAGGCCGCGGGCGTCGAAGAGGCGGCGGCCTCGATCTCGCGCGAGACGGGCATCGAGGACTACCGCGTTCTCTACTCGACCACCGAGTTCAAGAAGATCCGGCTGCCGTACTTCACGCCGGAGTACGACCGCTGGGAGGAGCTCTGCGTCCAGGCCGGCGCCGAGGTGGATGCGGGCACCGGCGCAGCGCTTCCCGCCGAGGAGGTGCTGGCGTGACCACGACCGAGCGTGAGGCGTCGATCCCGGCGCATCCGGCCTCGCCTCATGGCGCCCCGTCCACCTCGAGTGGGCACGGTGCCGATCCTGCGCGCACGCCTCGAGGGGTGCAGAGCGTCAAGTTCACCTTCTTCCGCCTCCCCACCGAGGCGCGACGCCTGCCCTCGGCGGAACGAGCCGCCCTCGGCGCCGAGCTGGAGTCGCTGCTCGTCGATTCCGGTGAGTCGATGCTGACCCGCGTCTACTCGACGGCCGGCACCCGAGGCGATGTCGACTTCCTCGTCTGGCAGGTGCACGACGACCTCTCGGTGATCAGCGACTGGCACGCGCGCCTCAACCGCTCGAGGGTGGGCGCGTGGCTCGAGCGCCCGCACTCCTTCCTCTCGATGACGATGCGCTCCCAGTACACGAACGAGCTCCACGAGGGCGCCGATCGCCGCACTCGATTGCGCACCGACGGCGGCACCAACGAGTACCTGTTCGTCTATCCGATGGCCAAGACGAAGGCCTGGTACCGGCTGCCGCAGGCGGATCGGCAGCGCATGATGGATGAGCACATCGCCGTCGGCCACAGGTACCATGGAATCAAGATCAACACGACCTACTCGTACGGCCTCGATGATCAGGAGTTCGTCGTAGCCTTCGAGGGTGACGATCCCGGTGAGTTCCTCGCGCTGGTCCGCGAGCTCCGCGCGAGCGACGCCACCCAGTTCACCGAGTTCGACACGCCGATGTTCACCTGCCGCCGCACCGCCATCGAGGCCCTGCCGGCGCACCTCGGTCTCTGCGAGGGCTAAGACGTGGGCTACTACCCCATCTTCGTGGAGATGCGCGGCCGCAGGGTACTGCTGGTCGGTGGCGGCCACGTCGCCCTTGAGAAGATCGGCAAGCTCGTCGAGGCCGAGGCGGACGTCACCCTCGTCGCCCCCGCACTCATCCCCGAGGTGCGCGCGTTCATCGATGTCGGTCGCGCCCACCTCCTCGAGCGCGACTTCGCCCCCGGTGACACCGCCGGCGCTGAGATGGTCTTCGTCGCCACCGACGACGGCTCGATCAACCGGCGGGTCGCCGACGAGGCGCGCGCCGCTGGCATCTGGGTCAACGCCGCAGACGACGTGGCCAACTGCGACTTCATTCTCCCGGGCCTCGCGCAGCGCGGCCGGATCGCGATCGCCACCTCGACGGGCGGTGCCAGTCCGGCCCTGGCGCGCTGGCTGCGCGAGCGCATGGAGGATTTCCTCTCGGACGGCGTGGTCGCCCTCGCCGACGTGCTCGCGGACCTCCGAGTGCGCGCGCGTGCCCGCGACCGCGAGTGCGCCGCCGGCTGCGACCGCACGCAGCCGCCGCCGCCGCTCCTCTGCAAGACCTGCCCGAACCGCATCCCCGCCGACCGCTGGCAGGGGGCGATCGACGACGAGGTCCTCGCGATGCTGCGCGCCGGAGATCGCGAGGGCGCATCGGCGCGCATCGCAGCCGCGATCGGCCTCGACCAGCCCTTGCTGGCACGGGCGTAGGCGCCGACGTGAACGGCACCATGCTGACGATGGTGGGCGTGAGTCACCATGACGCACCGCTCGATGTGCGCGAGCAGCTCGCGATCGCGGCTGAGTCGGTGCCCGCCGTCCTCGAGGCGCTCACGGAACGCCTCGGCCCCGCGGTCGTCCTCGCCACCTGCAATCGCACCGAGGTCTACCTCTCGGGCGCCTGCGACATCGATGTGCTCATCGAGGTGCTTGGCGACGTCACCGGCGTGGATCGCGAGGCCGCGCGCACGCACTTCCGCGTGCTCCACGACCTCGACGCCGCGCGCCACCTCTTCGAGGTCGCCGCCGGCATCGACTCCATGATTCTCGGTGAGCCGGAGATCCTGGGGCAGGTGCGATCCGCCTACGCGGCCGCCACGGGCGCCGAGAGCGACGACGCCGTGCTCGCGAGGCTGTTCCACGTCGCCATTCGCGTCGGCCGCCGCGCCCGCGTCGAAACCGGCATCTCGAGGCATGCGGTCTCGCTCTCCTCGGTCGCGGTGCACGAGGCGCTGGCGCATCACCCCGATGTCACCCGCACCCGCGTGCTCGTGCTCGGGGCCGGCGAGGCGGGGCGCGCGGCCGCGAGCGCGATGGTCGATCGAGGCGTGGCCGACGTCACCGTCCTCAACCGCACGCTCGCCAACGCCGAGGCGCTCGCAGCCGACCTCGGCGGCGTCGCGCGGACCTTCGACGAGCTCGTGCCCGCACTCGGCGAGGCCGACGTCGTGGTCGCTGCGACGAGCGCCGCCACGCACGTCGTCACCCGCGCCGACCTCGAGGCCGCGCTCCGCATCCGCCACGAGCGCGTCGCGAGCGGCCCCCTGTTAGTGTTCGACATCGCGATGCCGCGCGACTTCGAGGCGGCCGCGCGCCACTGCGACGGCGTCACCTATCGCGACCTCGATGACCTGCAGGCGGTCTCCGAGGCGAACGGAGCTTTCCGGGGCGAAGAGGTGGCCGGGGTGCGCGCGCTCGTCGACCTCGACGTCGAGCGCTTCGCCGCCTGGTGGAGCCAGCTGCGCGTCCTGCCCACGATCTCGACGATCACCGAGCGCGCCGAGGCGATGCGCATTGCCCAGGTGGAGCGCACCATGCAGGCGCTGGCCGGCGACGGCCCGGAGCTCCGGGGCCAGCTCGACGCCCTGACGAAGTCGCTCGTGCGACAACTCCTGCACGACCCCATCTCGGCGCTGCGCCGCCGAGGTGACCGCGATGACTACGTCGCCGCCGCGCGCACGCTGTTCGGCATCGCCGACGACGGTCCCTCGATGCACGCCGCGTCGCGCCCCGGGCCGGATGTGCCGCCAGGCGAGGCCTGACGTGCCCGCGCTCCGCATCGCGACGCGCGGGTCCGCGCTCGCCCTCGTCCAGACTCGGCTCGCTGCCGCCGCACTCCGGGCGGCGCACCCCACCCTTGATCTCACCGAGGTGGAAGTCAGCACCGAGGGCGACCGTGACCGCACCACGCCGCTCGCCGCCCTCGGCGGTCGCGGCGTGTTCGTCCGCTCCGTCGAGGAAGCCCTGCTCGACGGCCGCGCCGATGTGGCGATGCACTCGCTCAAGGACGTGCCCACCGAGCCGTTGCCCGGCCTCGCGCTCGTGGCGGTGCTCCCCCGTGCCGACGTGCGCGACACGCTGGTATCGCGAGAGGGCGCGGGCCTGCGAGGACTCCCCGCGGGCGCGGTCGTCGGCACCAGCTCCCGACGTCGGATGGTCCTCGTGAAAGCGACACGCCCGGACCTCGAGGTCGGCGAGCTGCGCGGCAACGTCGACACGCGCCTCCGACGCGTCGCCGAGCACGCCGTCGACGCGGCCGTGCTCGCCGCCGCCGGCCTCGAGCGGCTGGGCCGCGGCGACGCCATCACCGAATTCCTCGATCCGTTCGAGTTCATGCCGGCGCCCGGCCAGGGCGCGATCGTGCTGCAATGCCGCGCCGACGACGCGTCGACGATCGCGCTCCTGCGCGCGATTGACGATGCGCCGACGCACGTCGCCACCGACGCCGAGCGTGCCGTCCTGGCGGCGCTAGGGTCAGGCTGCTCGCTGCCCGTCGGCGCGTACGCGCTCATCGAGGGCGCACGCCTCCGCCTGCGCGCGATGATCGCGAGTGACGACGGCGTTCCGCACATCGAGGAGGCCGAGGGCTCCATTGATGACGCGACTGCGCTCGGCGCCACCCTCGGTCGGCGACTCGCAGCGTTTGCGGGGGTGACCTCGTGACCGCGAGGCACCTCGTGAGCGCCGCGGGCCACGTCTGGCTGGTCGGCGCCGGACCCGGGGCACCCGGTCTCATCACGGTCGCGGGCCGCGAGGCGTTGCGCCGCGCCGAGGTGGTCCTCTACGACCGCCTCTCAGCGCCCGAGCTGCTCCTCGAGGCGCCCGACGACGCCCTGTTGCTCGATGCGGGCAAGTCCGCGGGTAACCACGCCATGACGCAGGACGAGATCAACGCCGCCCTCATCGAGCACGCGCGCGCCGGCAAGCGCGTTGTGCGACTCAAGGGCGGCGACCCCTTCGTCTTCGGCCGTGGCAGCGAGGAGGCGCTCGCGCTGGCCGACGCCGGCCTCACCTGCACGGTCATCCCCGGCGTCACCTCGGCGATCGCCGGTCTCGCGCTCGCCGGAATCCCGATCACCCATCGAGCAGTGGCGTCCTCCTTCGTCGTCGTCACCGGCCACGAGGACCCGACCAAGCCCGAGACTGCCGTCGACTGGACACGCCACGCACGAGGCGGCGACACGCTGGTCGTCCTCATGGGCGTGGGCCGCCTGGACGCGATCGCGCACGCGCTCATCGAGGCCGGACGCGCGCCCTCGACACCCGCCGCGCTCGTGCACGCCGCCACCACGCGCCGCCAGCGTGTGCTCACCGCGACGCTCGCCACCATCGCCGACGAGGCCTCCCGAGCCCGCCTCGGTGCGCCTGCCCTGCTCGTCGTCGGCGACGTGGTGGGATTGCGCGACAGCCTCGCCCGCGCCTCCAGCCCGCTCGAGGGCAAGCGGGTGCTGATCACGCGCACGCGCGCGCAGGCATCGACGCTCGCCGCGCTCATCGAGGCAGAGGGCGGCCACCCGGTGCTGCTCCCGGCGCTCGATCTGCAACGACGCGTCGATGCCGAAGCGCTCGCGCACGCCGTCCACATGCTCCGTGCGCACCGCTACTCGTGGGTGGTGTTCACCTCGGCGAATGGCGTGAGTGCGGCCTTCGAGGAGCTGCGCGTGCTGGGCCTCGATGCGCGCGCGCTTGCCGGCGTCGGCGTCTGCGCGATCGGACCTGCCACCGCTGAGGCGCTGCGCGCGCACGGCATCCTCGCTGACCTCGTGCCCGGCGAGGCGGTGGGCGAGGGCGTGGTGGAAGCGCTCGGCACGCAGCTCGGAAGGCACAGCCTCGATGGCGCGAACATCCTCGTTCTCCGCGCCGAGGGCGGCCGCGCCGTGCTCGTCGAGGGCCTGCGCGACGCGGGTGCGCATGTCGACGAGGTCACGCTCTACGTGGCCGGGCCGCCCGCCGAGGCGCCGCCTGCTGCCCTCGCCCTGCTGCGCGAACGTCGCATCGATGCGGTGGCATTCACCTCGTCATCCACGGTGCGTAACCTGGTCACGGTTCTCGGCGCTGACGCCGAGGCGCGCGCCGGTCTCGAGGCAGCGCGCGTCATCTCGATCGGGCCCGCGACCTCTGCCACCGCCCGGGAAGCCGGACTGGCGGTGGCCGCAGAAGCCGAGGAGCATTCGGTGCCGGGTCTCGTCGAGGCGCTCCGCGACGTGCTCCGCGAGGAACGCGCGCGCGAGGTGGTGATGGGAGGAGCAGGACGATGACGATCTCGCTCGGTCGGGCCGTCGAGGGGTTCGAGCGCACGCGTCGCACGCGCCGCACGACGGCGTTGCGCGGCCTCGTCCGCGAGACCCGCCTCGACGCAGCCTCGTTCATCTATCCGCTGTTCGTCACCCACGGCGTCGACGTCCGTCAGCCGATCACCTCGATGCCCGGTCAGTCCCGCCTGTCGCTCGACCAGCTCCCGGCAGAGGCCGAGGAGTTGCGCGCGCTCGGCGTCCGCGCGGTGCTCCTCTTCGGCATCCCCGCGTCAAAGGATGCCGAGGGCACCGAGGGCTACGCCGACGACGGCATCGTGCAGCAGGCCACCCGCGTCCTCAAGCGCGCGGACCCCGACCTCGCGGTGGTCGCCGACGTCTGCCTCTGCGAGTACACGGATCACGGGCACTGCGGTCTGCTCACCCCGACGGGCGAGGTGGACAACGACCCGTCGCTCGCGTTGCTTTCGAGGATGGCGGTCAGCCTCGCGGACGCGGGCGCCGACGTGATCGCGCCCTCCGACATGATGGACGGGCGCGTCGCCGCCATTCGTGCCGCCCTCGACGAGGCCGGCTACGAGGCGCTCCCAATCATGGCCTACAGCGCCAAGTACGCCAGCGCCTACTACGGCCCCTTCCGCGAGGCCGCCGACTCCGCACCGCAGTTCGGTGACCGTCGCGGCTACCAGATGGATCCGGCAAACGCGCGCGAGGCTCTGCGCGAGGTTGCCATCGACGAGGCCGAGGGCGCCGACATCGTCATGGTCAAGCCCGCGCTCGCCTACCTCGACGTGATCGCGCGCGTGCGAGAGCGCACCGAGCTGCCGCTTGCCGCCTACAACGTGTCCGGCGAGTACGCGATGGTGAAGGCCGCGGCGCAGCAGGGCTGGCTCGACGAGGACCGCATCGTCCTCGAGACGTTGACCTCGATCCGGCGCGCGGGCGCAGACATCATCATCACCTACCACGCCAAGGAGGCCGCGCGCTGGCTCGCCGAGGGCCGCGCGTGACGCTGGACGCAAAGCTGACTCACACGCGCTCGCACGAGGTGATGGCGCGCGCCCGAGGCCTGCTCCCCGGCGGCGTGGACTCTCCCGTGCGCGCCTATCGAGGCGTGGGCGGCGAGCCCGTCGTGATCGCCTCGGGCGCCGGCGCGCGCGTCACGGACGTCGACGGCAACGAGTACATCGACTGCGTGTGCTCGTTCGGACCGCTCATCCTCGGCCACGCGTATCCCTCGGTGGTGAGTGCCATCCGCGACGCCGCGGCGCGGGGCACCTCCTTCGGCGCCCCCACCGAGGCGGAGTCGGACCTCGCCGAGCGCGTGATCGAGGCGGTCCCCTCCATCGAGATGGTCCGCTTCGTCTCCTCGGGCACCGAGGCGACGATGACGGCGCCCGGCTCGCGCGCGCCGCCACCGGCCGCGACCTCATCCTCAAGTTCGACGGCGGCTACCACGGCCACGCCGACGGCCTGCCTCAGCCGGGTCGGGCGTCGCGACCCTCGGACTGCCTGGACTCGCCCGGCGTACCCGCCGCGTTCGCGGCGCAGACCCTCGTCGTCCCACAACGACCTCGCGGCGGTCGAGCGCGCCTTCGAGGCGCACCCCGGTGCCATCGCCTGCGTCATCGTCGAGCCGTACGCCGGGAACATGGGCCTCGTCGCCCCCGCCCCCGGCTTCCTCGAGGGGCTGCGCGCGGCCTGTGACCGGCATGGCGCGCTGCTCGTCTTCGACGAGGTGATCACCGGCTTCCGCGTCGGCCGCGGCGGAGCACAGGGCGCCCTCGGCGTGATGCCCGACCTCACCGCGCTCGGCAAGGTGATCGGCGGCGGGTTGCCCGTCGGCGCCTATGGCGGCTCGCGCGCGCTGATGGAGCGGATGGCGCCCCTCGGTCCCGTCTACCAGGCAGGGACGCTTTCCGGGAACCCGCTCGCGATGGCCTCGGGGATCGCGACGCTCGACGCGCTGGCGACCATCGAGGGCGCGTACGCACGCCTCGATGAGCTGGGCGCGCGCCTCGCGGCAGGCCTCGAGCGCGCGGCGCTCGACGTAGGCGTGGCGCTGTCCGTCGCGCGCGTGGGTTCGATGCTCACCCCCTTCTTCCGAGGCGAGTTGCCCCGCAACTACGCCCAGGCTCGCGAGGCAGACACGGCCGCCTTCGCGAGGTTCCACGCGGGGATGCTCGATCGAGGGGTGCTGCTGCCGCCGTCGCAGTTCGAGACATGGTTCGTCTCGCTCGCCCACGACGAGGCCGCGATCGACGTCACCATCGAAGCAGCGCGCGCCGCCCTCATCGAGGCCGCCCGCTAGACCGTTCGTCGTCTGATCGCCGTGCGTGCTCTGCTGGCGGCGAGCGGGGCGCCCTTCTCCCGTTCGTGGTGAGCGGAGCGCAGCGGAGGCGAACCACCTCCCCCTACCTCGAACGCTGTCCGCCAGACAGGCCGTCAGCAGGTCCCAGGATCAGAGCCGCAGGCGCAGCACCACCCCTCGCGGCGAGGTCGGGCTATCTCCGGGAGGCCACTCCTAGACCCACATCAGCAGCAATGGCGTCCCCACGAACATCCCGAGGAAGGCCGCGAGCCACCGCCGCTCGCTCGACACGCGGTGCGCGCTCGCGAGAATGACTCGCGAGTACAGACCGTAGCCAAGCGCGAGCACGCACACCGACACGATCGTGACCGAGAGCATCTCGGCGAGGACGACCGCGGGCGCCGCCCGCGCGTTCACCAGCAGCGCCGCAAACAGCGTGTCGATGAATGTGGTGATGTTCGCCCCCATCACGTAGGGCACGACGTGTTCCCGCCGCACGATGTTCTTCAGCGCGAGCGGCACCAGGATCGTCACCGAGAGCGACACCGACATGGTGACCGATGTCACCAGCGCGCCAAAGACGAACATCTGGCGGGGAGCCGCTAACCGCCTCGACATCCGCTCGAACCGCGCCGAGGGCGGGTCGAGATTCGGCAGCAGCCGGTCGAACAGGGCGAACGCCCCCAGGAGCGACCCAATCCCCAGCGCGAAGACGAGCGCGCCCGGCAGTCGCGACGCGAGCATCTGCACCACCGGGTTCACGATGGCGCTCGGCGCCTCCGTCCAGCCGTACGGGATCGCGCGCGCGGGCGCCTCGAGGATGCCGCTCTCCAGCAGCCGGATCGCGATGAACGTCGCGGGGATGTAGATGCTCGCGGTGGTCAGGAGCGCCACCACCCCGATGTAGATGCCATCGGGGCGTCGCCGTCCCAGCAGGTACGACACGAAGCCAACCACGAGCACCACCATCGAGGCCCCGAACCGCGAGCCCGCCAGCATCGCCAGCGACTCGATCGGCATCGTCGCCCCACCATCGAGGAGAGACAGCGACAGTGCTGCCACCGGCGACCCCGAGAGCGCGCCGTAAGCCAGCAGCCAGCCGAACCCCACGAAATTGAGGACTCCGTGCACCTCGAACTGCCGGAGCACGGCAGCCACCGCCGAAGCCGACGCGGAGAGCAGCTTTAGCGCGAGCACAAACAACACGAGGACGGCGACCGCCCCGAGTGCCCTCGCGGCAATGTGCCCGATCCACCGCCACTGGCGTTCGAGGCTCGCGGCTCCGGTCTCCGCAAGACCCGCGCTGGCCATCCGTTGATCGCCCACTTCCGCGTTGAACGGCGTCGAACGGGCGGCCGGGGCGCGGTGATGCGAGTCCTCGACCGCCATGTCCGACTCCATTCTCGATGTACCCGAGCGTCTTTATCGGGATTCGCAGGAGTCTAGCGCCGTTGCCCCTCACTGTCACACCTCGGCGGGCCCCGCGATCACATCGAGCAGCTCCGTCCCGAACCGAGCCACCCTCGACGACCCGAGTCCCCACGTCTGCAGCAGCGTCGCCATGTCCGTGGGATGCGCGGCCGCGAGCTCGCGCAGCGTCCGGTCCGAGAACACCGTGTACGCCGGGACGCCATCGCGGCGCGCGCGTTCGGCGCGCCACTCCCGGAGGCGTCGATAGAGCCCCGTCGAGGCGATGTCGTCCGGTCCTGCGTCGATGCTCACCCGCTCGACGCGCTGCCGCCGCGCGCCGCCCGCCGTCCGAGGTGGGGGCGCGGCCTCGGGATGTGCGCTCTCCCACGTGCTCACGATCCGCAATACGTCCCTGCCGAACCAGCGCACCCGCGCCGGTCCGATCCCCCACACCTCGAGCAGCGCTGCCTCGCTCGCGGGCCTCGAGGTGGC
>JAXLWY010000012.1:0-55027 GCA_046328255.1 Dehalococcoidia bacterium
GCGACCATGGTCGCGGCCTTCTCAGTGGTGCCGCCGGAGCACGCGGCGAGGAATGCCGCTCCCACCAGGGCAATTGTCACCGGCATGTTGAGGTTGAGGCGCGCAGATGTCGAAGGCACAGGTTCCATCCTCTCGTGCGTCACGATGCTGGGGGTGACGCTCGTTCCACAGAGAGACGGGCGTCCGGGCCCTTCTCTCCAGAGAATCAGGCTACCACCTGTAATTTCCCGCACGTCGGGACGAAGGACCTGTCTCTATGGCGAACGCGCGGAGCCGCTGCTGTTCGTCTACTCGTTGCGCAGGGCGGCGATCGGGTCGAGCCGGCTCGCGCGGTACGCGGGATAGATCCCGCTGAGCACGCCGATGATCGCCGACACGGCGAACGCGACGCCGATGCTCCACGGCTGGATCACGGTGGTCATCGCCTGCCCCGACACCACGCGGCCGTTCAGGCCGAATGCGATTCCCACGCCGAGAATCACTCCCAGCAACCCGCCGAGGATTGACAGGGCCAGCGCCTCGGCAACGAACTGCGACATGATGTCGGCGCGGCGTGCGCCGATCGCGCCGCGGATGCCGATCTCCCGCGTTCGCTCCGCCACGTTGACGAGCATGATGTTCATCACGCCGATGCCGCCGACGAGCAGCGAGATGCCCGCGACGCTTCCCAGCAGGATCGACAGCGTGCGACTGACCTCACCGGCTGCGCCGATCAGGTCCTCCTGGCTCTGCACCGTGAAGTCGGGCGTCGAGACTGCATGTCGGTCGGCGAGCACCTGGCTCACCGCCGAGCCGACGACGGCGCGGTCGACGCCGTTTCCCGTCTGCACGTTGATCTGCTGGACGAACACCTGGCCGGTCGTGTTCCTCGTGAACCCGAGTCGGCTCTGGATCGTCGGCAGTGGGACGAAGACGTAGTTGTCGGCCTCGCCGTTGCCGCCGCGCGCGGCCATCACGCCGACGACGCGGAAGTTGAACCCGATGCGCCCGCCCGCAAACGTGAGGCGCATCGTCTGTCCCACGCCGTCGCCGTCCGGATAGAGTGTCGTCGCAGCTGCCGACCCGAGGACCACCGTCAACGCCCGGCGATCGACATCCGATGAGCTGAAGAAGTCGCCCTCGGCGACGGGCGAGGACCGCACCGTCACGTAGTCGGGAGTGGTGCCCACGATTGTCACGCCGAGGTTGTTCACGCCCGCGATCGCCTGCGCGGGAATCGTGATCTGCGGCGCCACACCGGCCACACCGGGGATGGCCGCCGCCGCGAGGGCTTCGGAATCCGCGAGCGTGAGAGTCTGTCCGCCGCCCTGCTGACCTCGGGCGCCACTGTCAGTGGAAGCCCCGGGGCGGACGAAGAGGAGATTGGTGCCCAGCCCTCGAATGCGGTCCTGAACGCCCTTCTGCGCGCCCTGTCCGACCGCGATCAGGACGATGACGGAACTCACGCCGATGATCATGCCGAGGGTGGTGAGGGCGCTGCGCAGCCGGTTCGAGTTCAGCGCCCGGAACGCGATCGAGATCGCATCGCGCAGGCTCACGAGGCGGCCACGCCCGCTGCCGCCGTGGCGGCCGCCTGGGCCTGCCACTCGGTTGGTGAGCCCTGCCAGACGACGCGTCCATCGCGCATGCGCACGAGGCGCTGCGCGTGCTGCGCCACCTCGAACTCGTGCGTGACGAGAATGACCGTGATCCCGTGTGTCCGGGACATCTCTGCGAGGATGGTCATCACCTCCTCGCCGGTCTGTGTGTCGAGCGCCCCCGTCGGCTCGTCCGCGAGGACGATGCGCGGCTCCACGACCAGCGACCGCGCGATCGCGACTCGCTGTTGCTGACCGCCCGAGAGCTGCGTTGGCTGATGGTTCGCGCGCGGGAGCAGTCCCACGCGCGCCAGCGCCTCGGCAGCGCGCCGGCGCCGCTCGCGAGGCGCGACGTGCCGGTAGACGAGCGGCAGCTCCACCTGCTCGATCACGGATAGCCGCGGAATCAGGTTGTACGACTGGAACACGAACCCGAACACGCCGCCCCGGAGGGTCGCGCGCTGGTCATCGGAGAGCTTCGCGACGTCGGTGTTGTCCAGGAAGTACTGGCCCGCCGTCGGGCGGTCGAGGCATCCGAGGATGTTCATGAGCGTGCTCTTGCCGGAGCCCGACTGTCCCATGATGGCGACGAATTCCCCGGCCTCGATGTCGAGATCGACGCCGTCGAGGGCCCGGACCAGCTCCCCACCGATCCGGTAGTGCCGCTGCACACCTCGGAGCCGGATCATCGAACGTTCCCGCCGCCGAAGCCGCCCGGCCCGCCGGGACCGCCGCCCCCAACGGGCGCCACCTGGATGCCACCGGTGGTGCCGGTCTTCGCCGCCGCGGTTGCCGAGGCGCTGGGCGCGGCGGTGATGATGAGGACCGTCTGCCCCTCGTCGACCCCCTGGGTGATGATCGTGTTCGTGCCGTTGGTGGCGCCGGTCGTGACGGGCACCGTCTTCTGGTTGCCGTCGGCATCCTTGATCGTGATCACCGCCTGCCGATTCTCGCGCTTGATCGCCGAGTTCGGCACCTGGAGCGCGTCCTGGTCCACCTTCAGCAGCACGGTGATGGAGGCGTTCATGCCCGGGGCCGGGATGTTCGAGGTGTCGTCGCCGCCGGCGCCACCGGGTCGCGCGCCGCCCTGGCCGAAGCCGCCGCCTGCACCGGCGGCGCCGCCCGCGCCCTGCGGCCGCTGACCGGCAGCTCCCGCGGCTCCAGCCGCGCCTGCGCCCGCACCGGCTGCTCGGAACGCACCTATGTTCGCCTGGAAGAGCGACGCGAGCTGGTCGCGTGCCTCGCGCAGGGCATCACCGGTGACGATCTCGGCCTGCACGGGGTAGGAGACGACACCCTGCGACACGGTCGGCAGCGTCGAGATCCCTCGGATGCGGATCACCACTGGACGCCCGGGCAGTGCGTCGAACAACGCGAGCCCGTACTGTCCGACCTTCAACTGTGGCAGGTCGGACTCCGAGATCGTGAGGTCCACGCGAATCGCACTCGGGTTGTTGATGGTGATGGCCGGGCTCGCCGACTGCGCGCCCGCGTTGATGGCGACCGTGCTCACGGAGCCGTCGAAGGGAGCACGCAGGACGGTGTCGTCGAGGGAGTCACGCGCCTGCTGCAGCGCGATCTCCGCCCCGCGCACCGACTCCTGCGCAAGGTCGACCTCGAACGAGGTGGGTCCCCGGCCGAGCTCGC
The DNA here is from genome assembly GCA_046328255.1 of Dehalococcoidia bacterium. Classification (GTDB taxonomy): domain Bacteria; phylum Chloroflexota; class Dehalococcoidia; order UBA2979; family UBA2979; genus RBC038. The sequence goes on from JAXLWY010000012.1 coordinate 3,225, forward strand.
TCTGCTTCGACTTCGCCGTCGCGAGCGAGGCCTCGGCGGAGGCGACTCCCGCCTGTGACTGCGCAACATCGAGAGGATCCGGAGCCTTGTTCAACTCTGCTCGCTTCGCTTCGGCGCTCGCGAGCGACGCCTTCGCCCCCTCCAGGTTGACGGTCGCGTTCACGTACGAGCCATTGGCGCTGATCAGGTCGCGTGCGTCTCCGGGCAGGGTCGGCGATACGTCGGCGCCGGTCTGGCCTGCGTAGATCGCGAGGGTTGAGATCGCCTCGGGCGTGAGTGGGAGGTTGGCGGGCCGCAGCGCACGCCGTTGATGTTGTGGTTCGTGCACAGGACGTTCATCGCTGCGAGCGCGAGACCCAGCGTGCTCTTCACGCTGAGCTCCGCCGTCTCGACGTTCCCGCGCGCCTGCTGGAGGGCCGTGTCCGCCGATGCCGTGTCGGCATCCGATGGCGCGCGCGTCAACTTGTCGAGCGTGGCGCGGGCACCAGCCAGCTGCGCCTCCGCGCCGACGATGGACTGCGCGGCCGCCTGCACCTCGGAGTCCGTGGCGGGAGCGACGAGCTGGGCAAGCTTGGTCTGCGCGGTGCGCAGGTTGAGCTCCGCGGTGTCGACCTTGCGGCGCGCGTCGCGGTCATCGACGCGGGCGAGCTCCTGCCCGGCCTTCACCGTGTCTCCAACCTTCACGGACACACCGACGACGCGCCCCGCGGCTGCGAACGAGAGCGCGGCCGACTGGCCGGCAGCGGCGGATCCCGAGGTGGTCAGCGTGCTCGCGAGCGGACCGCGCGTGACCTGGACCTCGGTGATCGTCGGGGGAACGACGGGAGCAGGCTGGAACCAGCGCCGGTATCCGAAGTACGTGCCACCGCCGACGACGAGCACCGCCAGCGTGAGCCACGCGAGCTGCTTGAATCGCGACGGGCGAACGAGCGCGTCGATATCGGCGACCGCGCCCGAGGACGCGCGCGTGTCGGTTGTTGCCATACGTGCCCCGATCCAGCGAGCAGCAAGAGGCGCATCCGGGTACACCTCGGTCGGACAGCATCGACTCTATCGCGGGAGCGGTCGGCTACACATGTGCTGTCAATTAAGCTGAGGGCAGTGCAGATGTGATGGATGCCGCGCAGGTTGGCCTGCTGGACCCTCGCCGTGTGAGCCCTCGGAGGCCAACCTCCGATCCCGTGCAACCGGTTCGCGAGGAGGCGACCAGCGCACGCTCGATGCCGGGGATCGATGGCGTTGCGTGTGATGGCGCTGCCCTCGAGGTGATTAACTGCTGCGGGGCACGCTGAATCGGGAGGCGACGATGGATACCGGACTGCCCACGCGCATCCTCGGGCGAACAGGCCTCGAGGTAACCACGCTCGGGTACGGCGCGATGTCGCTCGACGCGCGCTTCGGGCGCACCATCTCGCCGGATGAAGCCACCGAGGTGCTGAACGCGGTCCTCGATGGAGGCGTGAATCTCATCGACACGTCGCCCGACTACGGACCGAGCGAGGAGTTGATCGGCGGCGCGATCGCAGGTCGACGTAACGAGTACATCCTCGCGACGAAGGTGGGCTGTCCGGTCGCGACCGAGGCCGGCGGCGGCCACGTCTACACGCGCGCGAACATCGTGGCGGCCGTCGATCAGAGCCTCCGTCGGATGGAGACCGACCACCTTGACGTCGTCCAGTTCCACGGCAGCCCGTCGAGAGCCACGCTCGAGGAGCACGACGCCGTCGGCGTCCTCCGCGATCTGCAGCAGCAGGGCAAGATCCGCTTCTTCGGCATGTCGGGCACGATTCCCAACCTCGCCGACCAGGTGGCGATGGGCGTGTTCGACGAGTTCCAGATTCCCTACTCGGCGCTCCAGCGCGAGCACGAGGCCCTCATCACCGCCGCGTCGGATGCGGGCGCAGGCACGGTGATTCGAGGTGGGGTTGCGCGTGGCGGCCCCGCTGAGGACAAGGCGTGGAACATCCGCCGCCTGCCCGAGGTCCCCGACGAGCGTCCCCGCTCCACCTGGGAGCTGGCCGATCTCGACGGCCTGCTCGACGGGATGAGCCGCATGGAGTTCATGCTCCGGTTCACGCTCTCCCACCCGGACGTACACACGACGATCGTCGGGACCGCGAACGTCGAACACCTGCGTGCCAACCTCGAGGCCGCGCGCAGGGGGCCGCTGTCCGCGGACATGTACGCGGAGGCGAAGCGACGTCTCGATGCGGCCGTGGTCACCGCCTCGTGACGTCGTGGCTGGACGTCCGGGACAACGAGCGCCCGCTGGCGTTCGGAGGCAATCCGCTCACGCGCCCGGTCACCGAGGCGCACGACGCGTCGTGGGTGACCGCGCGCCTCGATGACCCCGCTGCGCGGTTCCTCGTGATGCGCCGCCTCGAGGCAATGGTCGAGGGCGACGACGAGCCCCGCCTCGCGTGGCACGACGCGGGCATCCTGCGGCAGCTTGCGCATGGCGCTGCGCCCGTGTTCCTCGGGACTCTCGAGGACGTGCCGTACTTCGTGGCCCCGGTGGGTGAGCTCGAACCCGGCGAGGGCGCGCGGTTTGCGGATGCGCGCTCGCTGGCGGCGCAGCTTCCCGCCGAGGAGGTGGCGATCCTCGGGCAGGCGCGCGCTGGTCGACTGGCACGCGCGGCACCAGTTCTGCGCGCAGTGTGGAGCGCCCACCGAGCACATCGAGGGCGGTGCGCGTCGGCGGTGCACCAGCTGCGACGCGCGCCACTACCCGCGCGTCGACCCCTCCGTGATCATGCTCGTCGAGCACGACGACCGGCTGCTGCTCGCGCGCCGCGCCACGGCGCCCGGCAACCGGCGCTCATGCCTCGCCGGGTTCCTCGAGCCCGGCGAGAGCATCGAGGAGGCGGTCGCGCGGGAGGTCTTCGAGGAGGCCGGGGTGGTGGTCCGGGACGTGCGCTACGTCACCTCGCAGCCGTGGCCGTTCCCCTCCCAGTTGATGATTGGCTGTCGCGCGACGGCCGTGAGCGACGAGGTGCACGTCGATGGCGCCGAGATAGCGCAGGCCGACTGGTTCGATCGCGCCGAGGTGCGCGCCGCCGTCGAGGGCCGCAGCGCCGTCCTCGACATCCCCGGGTCCATCGCGATCGCGTACCACCTCATCCGCACGTGGGCGTACGAGCGCGACTGACGCGCGCCGCGGCAGGCGTCGGGCGGGCCGTTGTCGGCCTTCGGGTCGGAGGGACGCGGTCGCAGGGCGTTCACCCGCGGTGAGGTTGATTCCGTGCGGACGGGCAGGACGGACGCCTGCAGGCAGGCTGTCGATTGCGTTCGGGCGGCTACGACGCCCCACCCTTGAGGGTGGCCGCGGCATCCTCCATTCGCCCGTACATGGCGGCAACCGCATCGGCGCTCATCATCTCGTCCATGAGCTCGAGGTAGACCTCTTCCTCCTTGGCGAAGTGGAGCGTGACGATTGCGTACAGGCCGAACGCGAGCCGCGCGATCGAGGCCCGATCGGACACGGAGGCGGCGGCCAGCTGTGAACTGAGGCGCTCAACCTCGACGTGGTCACGCGACATCGTGGCCGTCGCCTTCGGCGCACCGATGAGCTCGGCGACCTGGGGGTACAGCACACGCTCCTCCGCGCCCGCGTGAATCAGCAGGTGCTGCTGCAGGAACGCGACCGATCGCTGGAGCGGTTCCTCGACTGCCGCTCCCGCGAGGGCGGCATCGCCGAGGCGACGAAGATCCTCGATGTGCGGCAGCAGTTCGGCGTGTTCATCGCGAATGGGCTGCGACGGGCGAGGGGGCATGTGAATCTCCATTTCACGGGGCGCCGTCGCGGGCGCAGCGAGTGCTGGTGGACGCGAACGTGGACGCCTGAAGCGGCGGGGCGAGAGGGGAAGCACGCGATGCGGGCGGTGGGTTGGCTCCCCGACGAGGACTCGAACCTCGAACCTACCGGTTAACAGCCGGGCGCTCTACCGATTGAGCTATCGGGGAATGTGCCGTCCATAGTGTGCCTTGGGCGCGGCCCGCGGGCAACCGCGGTCCGGACCGCACCATCGCGAGGTACTCCAACAGGCCGAAGCTGACGTTTGGAGATTTGAGGCCCGACGGGGTGTATTCGAGCGGGGCGGAACTGCCGAATCTTCATCGGTAGGGGGGCGGGGCGCAGGCCGCCCCCCTCGTTCACCTGCGCGTCCGTGGACGGGCGCGGTCGCTGCGCACGGCAGGGAGGCCATGATGATGACCCCGGATCCGACGCCCATGGTGTCCCGCGTCTCAAACGTCGTGCCGTCGCGGTCGATGACGGCATCCGAAGGCGCGAACTGGTTCTTCCGTGGCTCCGCCGAGCGGCTCGGCCTCCACGAGGAGGTCGTGACCCTGCTCTCGGCACCGTACCGCGAGCTGCACGTGCAGATTCCGGTCCGCATGGACGACGGCGCCCTCAGGGTGTTCACCGGCTTCCGAGTCCAGCACAACGGGGCCCGCGGGCCCTACAAGGGCGGAATCCGCTTCCACCCCGAGGCCAACCTCGATGAGGTCCGCGCCCTCGCGGCCCTCATGACGTGGAAGACGGCGCTCATCGACATTCCGTTCGGCGGCGCGAAGGGCGGCGTGCAGGTGGATCCGCACGCGCTCTCGGACGGCGAGCTGCAGCGCATGACGCGCACCTACGTCGAGAACATCTCGCACATCATCGGCGTTTACCGCGACATCCCCGCGCCCGACATGGGCACGGATGCTCGCACCATGGGCTGGATGATGGACGCCTATGGCAAAACGCACGGCTACTCGCCCGCAATCGTGACCGGAAAGCCCGTGCCCATGGGAGGCTCGCAGGGGCGCATCCAGGCCACCGGGCAGGGCATCGCCATCGTGCTCGGGGACACGCTGGAGCGGATGGGGCGGTCCCGCCTCGCGACCCGCGTCGCCATCCAGGGATTCGGCAACGTCGGGGCGCACGCGGCGGCGGCGATCGCTGAGATGGGGTGCCGCGTCGTGGCCGTCTCCGACGTTTCGGGCGGCGTCCACAATCCGGATGGACTCGACGTCCCTGCCCTGCGCGAGCACGTTGCGCGGACGCGCCGGCTGGCCGGGTTCCCCGGGGCGCAGGCGATCTCGCCGGAGGACGTGCTCTACGAGGAGTGTGACGTCCTCGTCCCCGCGGCGCTGGGTGAGGTGATCCACGCCGACAACTGGGATCGCGTGCAGGCCTCGGTGATCATCGAGGGCGCCAATCATCCGGTGACACCCTTCGCCGACCACCACCTCGCGAACCGTGGTGTGATGGTGGTTCCGGACATCCTTGCGAACGCGGGCGGCGTGCTGGTCTCGTATTTCGAGTGGACGCAAAACATCCAGCAGCACCGCTGGAGCGCGGAGCGCGTGGAGGGCGAGCTCAACGTGCTCCTGAGCGACGCCTACCGCCAGGTCTGCGAGCGCGCTGCCGAGGGGCTGCCGCTGCGCGCCGCCGCCTTCGACGTGGGTGTCGCACGCGTCGTCGAGGCGGTCGAGATGCGTGGTATCACCTCGGGATCGACGGCTTCGATGGAGGCGCTGGCAGCCTAGCGTCAGCCTCACGAGGTTGGGATTCAGGCGGGAGGGCGCGTGCCCTCCCGCTTCGTCATCCGGCGCACGACCTCAGATCGCGAGGCGGCCCTCCATCTGCTGCTCCTTCGCCTCGGTGGCAGCGGCCGCGGCATCGTTCACCGCCTCGGTGAGAGCCTCGGGGACCGCGGCCGGCTCGGCGGGCATCTCCTCGGACGCCGCGGGGGCCTCGGCGGCGGGCGCCTCCTCGATGGCCGCCGCGATCACATCTTCCGAGATGGTGATCTCATCGCCCGGGTGGATCAGGTCCGGGTTCGCAATCTGGGGATTGAGCCGAATGACCTCGGCGAGGGTGATGCCGTTCGCTTCGGCGATCGCCGAGAGGGTGTCGCCGGACTGGACGGTGTACGTGGCCATGTCGCTCCCTCGATTCCCGGTCCCTGCAGGGCGGGTCCTGCGCGGTGAGGCTAATCGAGCGCAGCGCCTCCCGGCAAGGTGATCGGCCATCCATCTGCGGCACGACTCTCCGCGGTGCGTTGCAGTTCACTGGCAGTCGCGTTCATTGGGGACAGTCCGGTCATCGGGATGACAGAGCGTCAGGGGCAGTTGCGAGGTCGAGCCTGTACCGTTCCGGGGTGGCGCGACGCCCCTCGAAGGGGACGGATGGTCGCGGCCGCACCGCACGAGGCGAGATGTACATCGAGGGCTGCACGCTCCCGTGAGTTCGACACCGCGACATAACTGGCCAGCGGCGGATTCCGCGGGGCAGCCATGGTCCCTCGAGCGGCCGGGCATCATCGTCGCGCTGATCGCGATCACGCTCATCGTCGTGGCCATCCCGGTCGCGGTGGCTGCGCCGACAGCGGTGGTCACGAGGACCGGGACCACGCCATCATCGGTGCAGTGGGGTGTCTTCACGCCCGGGTTCCCATCGAGCCAGGCAGCACTCGATGAGGCGATCGCGAAGACCGGCCCGCTGCAGATCGCGCACTGGTTCGTCCAGTGGGACGGGTGGACGGGCAACCCGGGCGGCTACTCGTGGTCTGACCAGGAGCCCGTCGTGCGGCGCCTGCTCGAGGCCGGGATCACGCCCATGATCACCTGGGAGGCGTGGGGCTCGCCGGGCGCCTCGCCCGCGTATGGGAAGAAGATCGACTTTCCCCTCTCGGACATCGCGGGGGGCAAGTTCAACAGGCGGTACATCGACCATACCGGTGCCGCGGGCATGCAGGGGACGATCTACATCCGCATCTTCCACGAGCCGGAATCACCCGTTCAGCCCCCCAGACGGAGAGCGGGTATTCATGGAGCATCGCGCAACGCGGTCTCTGCCGAGCAGTACGTGATGGCGTGGCGCCACATCGTGGGATCGCTTCCGCGCGGCCGGCGCGACGAACGTGAAGCGGGTCTTCAACCTCGGGAATGACATCGGCAACAACCCGTTCGCCATCGACGCGTACCCGGGCGACGACTATGTGGACATGATCGGCTGGGACGCGTACGGCGGTGGTGCCGGTCGGTGGAAACTGGACTTCCAGCGCACGCGTGTGCTCTCGAAGGAGCGCCCGATGCTGATCGGGGGAAGCCTCCGGATCTGCGAGCTGGGTCTCGACGGAGCTCACGCCGATCGTGAAGAAGAACCGCATCGGCGTGGTGTGGTTCGACGAGGGTCCCTTCCTCGATCGCCGAGCACCGCGCCGAGCAGTCGATCCGGGGGATGATCGGCGCAGTGCCGCGGAGGTAGCTCGCGCCATCTCGCCGGCCCGTCCTCAGCGCGCGCCGTCGCCTCGCAGGAGCACGAGCGGCGTGCGAACGATGATCTCGAGGTCGCGGAGCAGCGACCAGCTGCGCACGTAGTCGACGTCCATGTCGAGCATGCGGCGCATCGAGACGCGGTTTCGACCGCCGACCTGCCAGCGACCGGTGATGCCCGGCGGTACCGCGAAGCGCAACTCGACGGATGGGTCGAACATTGCCGCCTCCCAGTCGAGGACGGGGCGCGGGCCGACGAGGGACATCTCGCCTCGTATGACGTTGAGGAGCTGCGGCAGCTCATCAATGCTGGTCTTGCGCAGCCAGCGGCCGACGGGCGTGACGCGCGGGTCATCGAGCTTGAACGCGCCGTCGCTGGTGCCGGGAACGTGGTTCTCTTCGAGGAGTTCACGCCGGTTGAACTCGCGGTGTGCGGCGTCGCTGCTGTTGTTCACCATCGTGCGGAGCTTGTAGAGGACGAACGGCCGTTTGCGTGCGCCGAGGCGCACCTGGCGAAAGAAGATCGGCCGACCCATCGTCGCGAAGATGGCGGCGCCCGCCACAAACAGCACCGGCGCCGTCAGCACCAGCGCCGGCACCGCGAGTGCGAGATCGACGATGCGCTTCGCGCGCAGCTGACTCGGAGAGAGCGCGAGCGCGATCGTCGCGGCTCCGCCGTTGAGGCGCCTGCGGTCACCCTCGCGCGGAGCGGGGGTCACGCCGGTCATGCGGGCGCCACCGACTCCGCGAGGACCGTGGATTGATCGGTCCTCGGCGCGTGTGCGAGGGCGGATGCCGGCATGGTCACGAGTGCGAACAGTCCCGCGGTCATCCAGAAGGTCTGGCTGACGCCACGGAACGTGAGGTACTCGGCGGTGAGGCCCATGGCCGCAAGCACGACGACGTCGGCCAGGAGGACGGCCCCGAGCGCGCGCACGAGCGGACTCGGGTGCGCGCGCCCTCGGATGCCCGCGCGCGCCATCGAGGCCATCGCGACCACCAGGAGCACGACGCCCGCCGCACCGGCGCGAAAGAGCATCCCGAGATACTCGCTATCGACGAAGCGGATGAATCGCTGGGGCACATCGATAGGGATGACCGTGCCCGTCCCCGTCCATGGATGCTCGAGGATGGCGGGGATGAAGAACTCGCCCCAGTAGCGGCTGCGCGTCAGCAGGCTCTCCGGCGTCGCGAGATTTCCTGCATAGAACAGCTGCTGCTCGAAGCGTCCGCTGACCTCGGGCCAGAGCAGCGCGAGGCCGGCGAGGATGGCCGCGCCCGACACGACGGCGACGCCCGGGACGCGACGCCGATGGACCGCCACGACGGCGGTCGCGAGGGCGAGTCCGATGACCGTCGCCTGCGTCTGGCTGGCGAACACCGCGACGGCGTTCACGGTCGCGACGAGCGCGAGCCAGCGCCGAGGAATGCCGACTGCAGGCGTGGAGGCGAGCGCAAGCGCGAGCGTGTAGTTCATCAGCGCAAACGCACCGAAGGCGCTCCAGTGCTCGAGGAGGGACGTCGGGCGGCACGAGCCGAACGCGCAGATGTCCGCCGTCGGTGGATAGGCGGTGTCGATGAACGTGCGCACCCCCGGGAAGTTCGCCATCTGGAGGATGCCGAAGACAGCAATGACGATGCTCACCGCCATCGCGAGATCGAGCAGCCTCCGCTGCTGGCGCGCATCGAGCAGGGACCGCGAGAAGATCGCGTAGACCGCGAGGTACTGCAGTGGACCGAGGACGCGGCGCAACACGTCGATCTCCGGGGTCACGCCGCTGCCCCAGAGGACGAACGCCGGAATGGTCACGATGCCGAGCACGAAGGCGGCGATCGGCACATCGAGGGGGCGGAGTGGGTAGTGGGTACGGTCGAGCATCCGCGCGAGCAGGAGCGCGCCGGCCACGAGCAGCGTCAGCAACTCGGACACCCGCAGGACCGGGATGATCCCCGCGGTGCGGAGGCCGCCGGTCAGCGGCACGCCGATCACGATCAGGGCGCACCCGACGAACGGGTCGCGGGCGATCCGCCAGGTCGCGATCAGGCCGAGCACGCCCACGACCACGAGGACGCTCGCGAGCAGGACCAGGCCCCCCGGGCCGAGGTCGCTCATGCGACGAGCACCTTGAGCCAGCGCAGCGCGGCATCCCTCGATGCCTGGAGGCGCACGCCGGTCGCCTCACTCAACTGCTCGAGGCGGGGACGGTCGCGGAGCGCGCAGTCGATTGCCGCCGCCATCGCGGCCGGGTCGTTCGGGCAGTACACGGCGGCATCGCCGAAGCGGGAGCGCAGCCCGGGGTAGTCGGAGAGCACGAGTGCGCGCCCGAGTCCAACCGCCTCGAAGGCCGCGCGGTTCATCATGTGGGGTCCGACGCTGAACGTCGCCACCACGTCGGGAGTTGGCGAGTGCGGCGAGGAACCGCGGGTACTGCAGCCAGCCCGTGAAGATGGCGTTGACGGCCACCACTGACGACGTCGGCAGAGACGTTGTCGGGGTCGCCGGTGAAGAGGAACTCGACGTCGGGCAGGAGGCGTGCGGCTTCGATGGACTCGACCACCGGTTCCTCGGCGTTGAGCCCGCCCGCGATCACGACCCGCCCTCGGGCCGGTGCGTGGGTCGCCCTGGGGTAGAGGCCGGCGTTGACCGCGGAGCCGTCGGGGACGTCATCGGGGAGCAGCAACGCGGTGGGGGTCCAGGCGCGCATCACCGAGACGGCGTCGTCGGTGTGGCCCATCACCGCAGCCATGCGCGCGGCAAGCCAGCGATGGATGGGGCGCGTCCACGCCCACTTGTGATCGAACGCCGCGGTGTGGCAGTCCATCGCAATACGCGCGCCGTTGAGTCGGCACCACGCCCACGCGACGAGCGGCGCGAACACCGGCGGTGTGATCACGATCACCGTGTGCGGCCGCTCGCGGCTGAGGAGGCGCCACGTCTCGACCGCGTTGACGACGTAACGCAGCGGGAGGAGGTACGGCCGCCGCATCGAGGCGCTGCGGGTGACGAATCGGACGCGGCCTCCCATCGCCTCGGCGAGGGCCTGCGAGCGCGCCTGGAAGTCGACCCATGCGAGGACGACGGTGCCTCCGGTCTCCACGAGCTTCACTGCCCCGGCTCCTCGATCTGCGAGCACGCGCTGTTAGTTGACGACGAGGACGCCCAGGCTCGCGGCGCCCCGCGCGAGCGCACGGGCGGCCTCCGCGTCCTCGAACCGGCTGTACCCGGCGCGGGCGACGAATACCACCGCGTCGACGTCGGACGGGGCAGCGGCAAACCCGTGCGTCGGCGAGACGAGCACAGCGAGGTCGGCGGGTGCATGGCCGTTGCCGTTCGCGGTGCCGTTGCCGTTCCGGCTGACCACAGGCACCGCGCGCGCAGCGCGATCGGCGCTTCCCAGGCCATTGGCGACCCAGCGTGCGGCGTCGTCATCGGAGGATGAAACCGGGACGACCATCACCGTCTGGATGTCGGTACGGGCGCGGAGCTGCGCGTACGCGACACCGAACGTCGACTGCTCGGGCGTCGCGGCGTCCGTGGCGCGAGCGACGCGAACGACCGGCGTCTCGTTGCCGATCGCACGACGGAGGGCGGCCTGTGTCCACATCGTGTCCTGGACGCGCTCGAGCAGGATGCCGACCGCCACCGCCGCGATGACACCGAGGACGGCGGACACGGCGAGGTAGAACGGCAGCGAGGGCCCGGCGCTACCCTCCGGTGGCGTTGCCGCCTCGAGGACGGACAGCGCCGTCGAGGCGGTCTCGCGCTGGGCCTCGAGATCCCGCAGGTCGTTGAAGGCGCGCGTCGCCCGCACGCGGAGCTGGTCGACCGCGGACTGGCGAGCGGCGACGGGGCCGTCACCGCCCTCGATCGCCAGCGCGCTGACGGCGTTCGCGAGCGCAGCATCGACCTGGGTGGAGTCGGCGGTCAACGCCTCCAGGCGAGCGTCGGTGCGCGCATCAACGTCGGCGCGGTTCTGCTCGATGGCGGCCTGCGCGACAGCGTTGGCGATGGCGACGGCTTCCTCCCGAGTCGCCCCGCGCCCGGTGATCGAGATGATGTTCGTGCCGCGGACGGCGCCGACATCGACCTTCCTCGACAGAGTGGTCGCGGTGCCGCTCTTGAGTGCCTTCGCATCACGACCGAGGACGTCGTTGCTCTCGATCCGCTGGAGGTAGTACCGCGAGAGGAGGCCGTCGGCCTGCTGCAGCGCATCGTCCGCCTTCGGGTTCACCCAGAGTGTCGTGGTGGCCTCGTACCAGGCGGGAGTGGCGACGGCGAGCGCGACGCCCGCCGCGACCACCGCGCCGAGCACGAGCAGCATGATGGAGAGCCGCCTTCGGGCGAAGGTCGCCGCGAGCAGGACCCGGGGCCCGAGCGCGCCGGGCGGCGGACTGTCTCTGTGTTCGTCGATCACGTGGTGCTCCCTGATCCGTGTGCTGGTTAGTCGGCGCGGCGGCCCGGCGCCACGAGCCGCGTCGACATCGATGAGACGTCGCGATTGGATTCGTTCATGCGTACCGCACGTCGGGCGGCGAAGGTCGGTCCGGCGCTCGCAGAGGGCCGGGAATCCGGGGTGTAGTCCGGGGTGTAGAGCATCGAGTAGGCCACGATCACCACGAGGCGGATAGCGGCACCAAACGCAAAGGCAGTGCCGGCTCCCACCATGTCGAGCGAGGGCACGAGGAGCAGTCCCGACGCGAGTGTCACCACCATGCCGGTGGCAGTCGCAGCGAGGTCGACCGTGGGCCTCGCGCGGCCGATCCAGACTCGCGAGGCGACGAGGTAGATGCCCGCGAACGTCATGCCGATGGCAATCACGGGCAGGACGTCGGCGCTCCGCCGGTACGTCTCGCCGAACACGCGAGTGGCAAGAAAGCCGCCGAGGACCGTGATCGCGAGCGCGACCGGCACTGTCGCGACCGCCGTCAGACCAAGCATGCGAGCGATATAGACGCGCAGGCGCCCGTCGGGGACGGCCGCGGCGCGTGGCATCAGCACCTGCGCGAGCGCAGTGGCGGGCATCAAGATGGCGAAGGTGAGCGTCTTCGCCGCGCCGTACTCGGCGGTCGTCTCGAGGCCGGATGTGCGTCGGAGCAGCACCACGTCGGCGCCGAACCAGATCGCGAAGCAGACGGACTGAACGAGCACGGGCAGGACGAAGCGGCCGATCTCGATCAGCCGCGCACGCGCGATCGAGGTCGGGCGCCACGCGAACTCCAGGGGCTGGAGGAGCAGGAGCGGGAGGACGACCGCGACCGGCGAGAGGCCGTACACCGCCAGGTAGAGGACGGAAGAGCGCTTGCCGGCAAGTCCCAGTGCGACGACGAGGAGCAGCTGCAGAAGGTTGGCCGCGAGGTAGGTGGCGGTGAGCTCGACGAAGCGGTCGGCGCCGCGCTGCAGTTCGCGGTATGTCTCGAGGACGGCGATGCCCACGAAGTTGAGCGCCACCGCCGCGGTTGCCGAGACGCTGAGTCCCGCGCCTCCGCCGACAAGCGGTGCGGCCACGATGCTGAGCGCGAGCAGGAGCCCGATGCCGGCAAGCCAGTTCGTGTAGTAGGCGTCCCGTGCCTCGTGCTCGTGATGGTGCACCAGGAGGTAGCGCGACAGACCGATGGGTGCACTCGAGAGGAACACGGAGCCCAGGCCGACGATCGTCAGCGCGTACGTGAGTGAGCCGAACTCGGCCTTTGGGAGCAGCCTGGTAGCGGCGACAGAGAAGAGGAAGCCGAGCACCCGAGCGCCCGTGAATCCTACGAAGATGACCGCCCATGGTCGGACGAGCGGGGCGCGCGCCTCGGACGCCGCGGTGCCGGTGGTCGATTCGGTCAAACCTGCGCGCCCCCGCCAGGAGCCTTCAGCCATGCGTCCCTGGTCGAGGTTTCCGAACGAGAGACGCAATGTTCGCCCGCCAGTGCGCTGCGGGTGACCTCGCGCGGCGATGACTCGCTGCGTTTGGAGGATAGATCGGCGCGCTGAGGGAGCGCTGTATCGCGGGCGTATCAGTCTGACGGATGGCCATGGCGGTCGCGCATACCCGATGCCATCGTCAGGCGCGTTGCCTTCGATACACCGTGGGAACAGCGACCGGACCGGGGATGAGCGTGCTCCGCCGGTCGAACTTGAGCCCGTCGACGACCGCGAGCGACTCGCCGCCGACGGGCAGGTAGCGCTCGGCCTCGACGGTATGACCGAACACGTACTGCGTGTGGTGGATCACGAGCAGACCGCCGGGCGCGAGCCAGCGGTCGAATTCGGTCAGCTGCGCCTGGAAGCGCTCGAAAGGGTAGATGCGGCGCAGACTCGTGAGCCCCAGGCCTTCCACTCGATGCGGCGTGCGCTGCAGGACGGCCATGGCGAAGATGGCGTCGAAGGGCGCACATGATTCGAGGATGCGCGACTCGGAGCGCACGAAGGCGATCCGCTCGTCCACCTGGAGTCGACGGCAGACCTCGAGGCTGTGCGTGTTGATCTCGGCACCGGTGATCCGAGCGGAGGGAAAGTACTCCCGGAGCGAGAGCACCTCCTCGCCGGTGGAGCAACCGAACGAGAGGAGGTGATGACGCTCGCTGTCACCGATGAGTGCGCGACACGCGCCGAAGATCTCGGGGTAGCGGTCGCGCCAGGTGAGTTCGGTGGTCTGGTGAAGGGCGCCGCCCCGTGTCAGGCGGGCGCGCAGGATCGCGCGGTACGAGGGGTCGGTCACCGCTCGAACACCCGCGCGCCGCACGCGTCGCGCCAGATCGGCGAGGTCGGTCATCTCGGGAGACGGCCCTGGGGCCGCTGCCGAACCAGCTCCCGTCGGAGCGCCGGCACGCCCGGTCGACTCACAGCACCACCGCCCATGCACATGACGTGCGACCGCCTCATCCTAGGTGGCGACTCGTGCTTCGCGCGACTCCGGTGCGTTGCGGCTCGTCGAGGTCAGGGAGGATCGGGGATGGCGCCCGGGCCGAGGCCCTCGGTACCCACGAATCCGACGTGCGGACCGGACACACCGAGGGTGATCTCGTTGAGGAGCGCGGTGTGCTCGCTCCCATCGCGCAGCCTGAGTCGGTACTCGCCGGTGGCGAGGCTGAAGACGGCCGTGAGGTCGTCGAACGACACGAAGTGACCGTCCCACGAGCGAACGCCGCCGCGACCCCGGCGATGACGCACATCGATCATCCCCGCGCAGACGCGCGCACCGTGCGCATCGAGCACTTCGCAGTGGAAGCGAGCCAGGGGGCTGCTCCTGTCATCGCGGTCGGGTGGGGCGAGGGAGCACGCGGCGCCAACGTTGATTGCGCGACCCATCGACGGGGCCACTCCGTCGACCGCATCGTCGCATGCTCGTCGCGCGTCTGGAAGCGCCGCGCATGTCGCCGGCGTTGATGGTGCGGCCCGCCCGTCGAGGTCGCATCCTCGCGAATTCGGGCGGGAAGCGCCGGTCCCCGAACTGCGGGGACCGGCGCGTGCTGTTATCGGCCGACGCCGAGGATGTAGAGCACGATGAGCAATCCCACCGGCACACCCAGCAACCACAGGAGCAGCATTCCACCCATCCGAGACCTCCTACCGGCGCCGCCACTGATTTCGGCGGCTCCCGTCAGGGATTCGAGTGTGGGGGTCGGGCGGGAGTCGTCGCATCGCGAGGTGCATCGAGGAATTGCAGTTTCGAGGATCGCCGCCGATGCCGAGGGCGCCTATTCGGCTCATTGCCGAGTCGCCGACGTCGCTTCGTCGCCCGCAGTCTTGTCCGCGGCCGCGGTCCTGCCCTGGGCATCGAGTGCGGGAACGCCCGTCCCATAGCCGTCTGTGCCGCCGATGATGCCGCTGCCTCGGACGTGCGCGCCCTCGGTCTCGCTGTCCTCCTCAAGTCGGCGGAGGAGTTCCTCCCGCGTCGCAGCGTCGTCGACGGTCAGGCCGCGCTCGCGCGCTTCCTCCCGCAATTCAACCTCGGACATCGACGCGTACCGGCCGGACTCAGTCGTCATGTTCGACCCTCTCGATCCGTCACTCACACGTGGATGAGCCGAGGCTAGGCTCGCGGGTGGGCGGGTCGGATCATGAGCGGGTGAGAAGCCTCGCGACCCTGTGGCGGAAGCGGGAGGTCGATCGGGTCGAGCGAAGGCCGGGCGACGGCCCGCGCAGGGGCTACGTGAACGTCACCATCGCCGCGGCGAGGTGAGTGACCGCGCCGGTCGCCGGACTCGTGTCGAAGACCTGGACGTGGCCTGGCGAGCCCGACGTCGTGGGGCTGTACGTGACGGTGCCGCTGAACGAGCCCGGCTGCCCGAGGGGACCGGACACCGAGGCGGTACCGCTCCCGATCACCGCGTTCGCCGAGTCGCGCACCTCGATCACGAGGAGGTTGTGCTGCGTCGCCTGCCCGTGGCCGGTCACCGTGAGCGGACTCGACACGAGGGCGCCATCGATGGGTGAGGCGATCGTAATCCGCTCCTGCACGCATCCGAGGAGGCGGCACAGTCGCGATCGGAACAGCGCAAGCACGCCGAGGAGCGCGCCGAGTCCGGCGAGCCAGCGAACCAGGCGACCAAGCATGCGCTGCTCCTCGTTGTGCGGTCTCGGGGTGTCTTGCGGCTACTCGACGCGAATCGTCGCCGTGGTTATGGACAGTGGCTCCGAGGTCTGCCCACCCTGCGAGCCACGCTCCTCGAGCGCCTTCAACGTATCCATCCCCGCGACGACCTCGCCGAAGATGGTGTGCTTGCCGTCCAGCCAGGGAGTTGGGACGAACGTGAGGAAGAACTGACTGCCGTCCGTGCCGGGGCCGGCGTTGGCCATGCTCAGCAGGCCGGGGCGGTCATGAACCACCCCGGGGTCAAATTCGCCTCCGTACGTGTACCCGGGCCCACCGGTGCCCGTACCGAGGGGGCAGCCACCCTGCGCCATGAAGCCCTTGATCACGCGGTGGAAGCTCAACCCGTCGTAGAAGCCCAGTCGAGTCAGGTAGATCGTGCTCGCGACGTGTGCGGGCGCGACGTTCGGCATCAGGCGGACGGTGATTGGTCCCACGTTGGTTTGCAGGTCCCAGAAGTAGGTCGTGCCCGCGTTGAACTCGACCTTCGGCGGCGTCGTGAGGCCCGTGCGCCATCGGCCTTTGGAGGTGTCGATTGCCTGCGCGGCGATGAAGGAGTCGATGGCCTCGATGGCAGAGTCGGTCACGGGTTCTCCTGGACTACTGGCGCCCTTGTCGGGGGCAGGTGTGCCGTCGGTCTCGTTCGGGAGGGCAGGGACGGTCCCGTAACGATACGTCGGCGCGCGCGTTTGGTGGCGCGCCCTTCGCACTGCCTATCACGGATGGACCATCCCGACGCTCGTGCGGCAACTGTTGCGTGCGCGCACGACCCCTACCGGAGCGTTGCCGCCAGTCCATCGAGGGTGGTCAGTGCGCTCTCGCCGCGAACCACCAGCACCCGCGATCGATGCGCAAGCGCTTCGTGCAGCAGGAGCTCGGCGGCGGCTTCCTCAACGCGATCCGCGTCCAGGGCAAGCGTGTCGACGCGCCCGGCTCGGACTGCCTCGAGCACCGGAATCGACGTACCGACGGCGTCGCGCCCTGCCTCGACACGGCCAACGATCACCCCAACCTCGGCGAGTCGACGTGCGTGCACCATCGACGCCACCTCGGGCCAGACTCGCTCCGCGATGGAATCTCGTCCTTCGCGAATGTCGATGTGCTCCCTGGCATCGAGTCGCGAGCGCGTCGCCTCGGTCAGTGCCTGCGCGATCGGCGGCACGATCGCTTCACCGCCAGCGAGCACCAGGTGATGGAGGTCCTGCCGCTTCATCACGTCCTCGATCACACTCGCGATGTCGGCCGCGAAGCGCTCGATCTCCGTGTCGACGTGGCGCTGGTACCCGAGTGAGCCCCAGCCACCCTCGGTGGAGTGCTTCACCGTCGCCGTCTCGCGACTCGGCCCCGCCACCTCGGACGCCCCACTCGGTGCAAGGCTGATCAGTCGAGCGCTGTTGGTGTCAACGACTGCCACGAGGGTGCGCGCCGCGTCCTGCGTGGCCTCGACGAGGGGAAGCAGCAGCGGGCGCTCGCCCACCTGGACCCGCGTGGCAAGCGGCACACCGAGTGAGTGGACCTCCCAGAGGCCCGCGGCCGAGCAGGCGAAGATCGCGAGCGCTCGAGCCGCCGGATCCGCTTCCTTCGCCAGGAACGTCTCGATGCGCTCGACGTCCGCCTCCAGCGACGTGTACGCCGTGCTTCTTGGCTCGAGCTGTCCGAGCGCCTCTCGGAGCGCGTGGCGAACCACCGTGGGCTGTTCGTGCAGACCGCGACCGCTGACGGACCAGTCGACGTAACAGCTGACCACAGGCGCGTCCGAGGGCTCCCAGCGGGCGAGACGTGCGGGAATCTCGAAAGCTACGGGCTCACGCGAAACCATCTTGGTGTTCTCCTTCCACACCGCTCTTCGATGCGATCTCGGACTTCTGGAGTCGCGCGCGCCGCGGTCGACGTGGTGTGCGCTCGGTCATGGTTCCGCGCGTCCGGTGGGCGCACAGTCACGCTAAGGTCGATGGTACGCGACGCGGGTTCGACCGAGCATAGCGACTGCGGTTGACCGTCCGGCGGAACGCGCGTCGGCTGGACGGACTGAGCGCCTGTCGAGGCCCACGGCCATCCGTCCGCCGCGAGATTACCCGTACCCGGCACGTTGAGGAGGCCCCATGAGCACCCTGACTGACGCCATCGAGGAACGGTTGGCCGAGCGTGCGGGCCTGTACCTCGCTGTCGAAGAGGACTCCGAGGTCGGGCTGGTCCTCAGTGGCATCGTCAGTTCCGAGGAGCTGCGCCAGGCGGCGCTCGACATCGCGCGCGAGATCGCCGGCCCGGTCGCGCTGGTGGATGACATCGACGTCCTCGATGTGGTGCCGGACGAGATTGCTGCCGTGCCGCCCGAGGCGCGCGGCGAGCGAGGGATCGCGCGCGTGCAGCGCGCCCCCGAGGGCGTCTCGCTGGAGCCGGGTGACTTCGCGAGCCAGCGCCTCGTCTCTACCTCCGAAGAGGCATCCGGACCGCAGGGCAGTCTCGAGAGCGATCTCGTCGAGGACGGCGACGACGTGTACGTGCCGCCGGTCGATCCCCCGATGGATCGCGATGCCGTCCTCGGCGGGCTGGAGCTGACGTCGATGGACGAGATCTCGGTGGAGCGCAGCACCGACGACGCGTTCGGAGACGAGGCCATTCTGGAGGCGGTGCAGCGCGAGCTGCGCGAGGATGCCGCCACCACCGGCCTGGATCTCACGGTGAGCGTCGAGGACGGCGTGGTACGCCTCGAAGGACGCGTGACGTCCCTCACCGACGCGGAGAGCGCCCAGGAGGTGGCCGCGCGCGTTCCCGGCGTCGTCGAGGTCGAGGACGAACTCGAGGTGGCCGACCTCGGTTGAGGCCTTACGAGGCGACGCGCGAGGGCTTCGGCGCGAGCAGCAGGCTCGCGGCGGACAGTGCAGGCCCGACCGCCAGCAGCAGGAACACCCACGAGTACGTCCCACTCCGATCGAACGCCGCGCCCGCGACGATCGGGGCGAGCACGCCCACCGGGGTCTGGAACAGGTTCGCGAGGCCACTGATGGTCGCGAATCGCCTCGGACCGAAGTAGTCCGCGACCGTAGCCGCCTGCAGCACCACCCAGCTCGCCTGTCCGAAGGCGAACGTGAGGTAGTACATCGGCAGCAGCCAGAGCCGGTCGGCTCGGAGCTGGGAGAACACCACCAGTCCGATCGTGAGGAACACGAAGCCGCCGATGAACAGTCGCCGGCGCCCCACGCGGTCCCCGAGGAACCCTGCAGCGGGGCGAAACGCCACCTGGCAGGCGGCAAATCCAACCCCGATGGCCGTCGCGGCGCCGAGTGAGAATCCGACGTTCTGCAGGTGCGGGATCGTGTGCACGATCCAGGCGTTGACCGCGCCGCCTCCGAGGGCCTGCGCGAACGCTAGGTGATAGAACGCCCGCGAGTGCAGCGCCTCGGAGAGGCTCGCCCCCTCGAGCGGGACGGCCTCGGTCGTGGGTGAGCGCTCCTCGATGGTAGGCGGGCGACCATCCGGCGCGAGTCCCATCTGCGACGGCGCGTCGCGCAGGAGGTACGCCACCGGCAGCCCGACGAGGAGGTTCGCGGCGCCACAGACGAGCAGCGCCTCGCGCCACCCGGCCGTGCTCACGAGGAAGGCGATGGCCGGCACAAGGAAGTAGCCGCCGCCGTTGCCCGCGTTCAGGATTCCCATCGCGCGGCCACGCTTGAGCGAGAACCAGCGCATCAGGGTCGTGGTGAATGCGGTGAACGTGCCGAGGCTCTGACCCAGCGCGATCAACAGGCTGGCAGCGAAGTACATCGGGATGTTCTGCGCGGCGGAGAAGAGGAAGAACCCGAGCGACAGCAGCACCGTCCCGATGAACAGCATCTTCCGAGGTCCGATGCGGTCGACGAGGATGCCGACGAACGGTGCGAGTGAGCCCTGCTGGAACGAGCGGATCGAGAATCCGGCCGCGACGACCGCGCTGCTCCAGCCGAACTCCTGCTGGAGCGGCTTGATGAACACGCCGAAGCCCCAGACCGAGATCGCGGAGACGAGGAAGTTGCTGAACGCACCGCCCAGGACGATGTACCAGCCGTAGAACAACCCGCCGGGGCGCGGGCCGGCCGTCGAGGGCGTGCCGGTGGCTCCTCGCGGGCGGGTGGGCTCAGGACTCGACGTCACTCGCGTGAGGCGTGACGCAGCAAGGACAGGCGTGTTGCGATCGTGGTGTCCTCGTGGGGTGGTCGCGCAGAACCGATGATGGCGGCGCTCAGCTCTCGGGGACGGCGACCGGCTCCTGGCGCATCGCCTCGACCTCGCCGCGACGCCGACGCGCGATTGCCGCATCCTCGCCGATCGACTCGGCCTCGCGTTCCGCCTGCTCCTGGGCGTAGGTCATGCGGTAGAGGTTGGCGTACACCCCGCCCTTCGCAAGGAGTTCGTCGTGGGTGCCGATCTCGGTGATGCGTCCCTGGTCGAGGACGACGATGCGGTCGGCCTCGCGAATCGTGGAGAGGCGGTGCGCGATCACGAACGACGTGCGTCCCTTCAGCAGCTCTCGGAGGGCGCGCTGGATGACCTGCTCGGTCTGGGTATCGACGTACGCCGTGGCCTCGTCGAGGACGAGGATGCGAGGCGCCGCGAGGATCGCGCGGGCAAACGAGATCAGCTGCCGCTGGCCCACCGAGAAGTTCTGACCGCCCTGTCGGAGCGCGGTGTCATACCCGCGCGGGAGCCTCGAGATGAACTCGTCGGCGCCGACGGCGCGCGCTGCCGCCTCGATCTGCTCGCGCGTCGCCTCGGAGCGACCGTACGCGATGTTCTCCGCGATGGTGCCGCTGAACAGGTACGGAGTCTGCAGCACCACGCCCATGTGTCGCGTGAGCGACCGGCGCTGGATGTCGCGGAGATCGTGGCCATCGATGCGAATCGCGCCGCCGGTCACGTCGTATCCGCGACTGATGAGCGAGGTCATCGTCGTCTTTCCGGCGCCGGTGTGTCCGACGAAGGCGATCGTCTCGCCCGGGGCGACGTGCAGATCGACGTCGCGCAGGATGGGGATTCCCTCGACGTAATGGAAGGCGACGTGATCGAAGTCGACGCGCCCCTCCACCTCGGTGAGGGCGAGCGCGTTCGGGCGGTCGACGATGCGTGGCTTGGTGTCGAGCACCTCGAAGACACGCGCGCCCCCGGCCATCGCGCGCTGGACCATCGTGTACTGCAGCACGAGGTCGCGGATCGGGTCGAAGAACTTGCCGACGGCGAGCGTGAACGCCGTGACGACGCCGAGGAGGTTCGGGACGTCCACCGAGGGCGACGCGAGCGCCCGCAGCCCGCCGACGATGATGACGCCTGACAGCGAGATCGCGATCGCAACCTCGACGGCGGGGAGCACTGCTGCGCTGAGGACGCCGGCCCAGATCGCCGCGTTGCGGTTCGCCTGGTTGAGGTTGTCGAAGCGGCGGCTGTTCTCGTCCTCGCGCGCCATCGACTGGATGGCCCGCACGCCCGAGAGGTTCTCGGACAGCGTGCCGTACAGCGCGCTCACGCGGACACGCACATCGATGAACGCGCGCTTCGCGTGTCCGGACCACCACAGCATGACCCCGATCAGCGGCGGGACCACCGCGAACGTCACCAGCGCGAGCTGCACATCCGCCTGCAGCGCGCCCACGATCACGATGACGAGCCCCACGATGTCCGCCGCGAAGTTCAGCGAACCAGTCGTGAGCAGGTCCTGGATCACCGTCACGTCGCTGGTCAGGCGGCTGATCATCCGCCCAACCTCCATCTCGTCGAAGAACGAGAGCGAGAGGCCCTGCATGTGCTCGTACATCTCCGTCCGGAGCTGGACGAGGATGCGATTGCCCACTCGGTTGATCGTGACCTGCTGGATGTAGAGCGAGAGCCAGCCCAGGGCGGCGAGACCGAGCATGGCGCCGAGGAGGATGAGGACGCCACGCTGGTTGCCCTCGACCCCCATCTTCACCGCGAGTGCGAGGAGGAACGGCTGCGCGTAGTTCGAGATCGACTGCATGACCATGCCGGCGAAGGCGATCGCCATCTGCCCTCGATGCGGACGCAGGTATGGACCAAACCGCTTGATCACGGCACTGTCGTAGACCTTGCCGAGGTAGTCATCGTCCCAGCCGTCGGCGCCCCGGTTGCCGCCGAAGTTGCGGCCACCGCCAATGTTCGTGCTCCAGCCGGCCGCGCCGCCTCCACCCCACATCGCCATCAGTTCGTACCTCCGCTGGCCAGCGCGGGCGCCGAGCTCGCAGGTGCAGGGCCGGCCATGTCGCCGAGGGCTTCCATCTGATCGCGCAGCTCCAGCTCGAAGATCTCTCGGTAGAGTCCCGGCTGTTGCAGGAGCTCGGCGTGCGTGCCCTGCTGAACCAGCTTGCCGTGATCGAGCACCAGGATCCGATTCGCGCGCATCACCGTCCGCAGTCGCTGCGCGATCACGAAGGTCGTGCGGCCGTGCATCAGCTCCTGCAGCGCCTGCAGGATCAGGAACTCGGTCTGCGAGTCCACGCTCGCGGTGGAGTCGTCGAAGATGAGAATGCGCGGGTCGAGGAGCAGCGTGCGCGCGATCGCGATGCGCTGCTTCTGGCCGCCCGAGAGCGTGACGCCCGCTCACCGACCCATTCGTTGTAGCCCTCGGGCAGACTCATGATGAAGTCGTGGATGCGCGCGGCCTGCGCCGCGGCCTCGATCTCCTGCTGCGTCGCGCCGGGGCGCCCGTACGCGATGTTGTCGCCGATCGTGCCGATGAACAGGAAGAGGTCCTGCTGCACGATCCCGATGTTGCGCCTCAGCGATTCGAGCGTGACCTCGCGGAGGTCGTTCCCGTCGATGGTGATCGCGCCCGAGGTGACGTCGTAGAACCTCGGCAACAGGTTCACGAGCGTGGACTTGCCGCTGCCCGCGGGCCCGAGGAGCGCGATCACGGTCCCCGGCGCGGCGTCGATGTTGATGTCGGAAAGCGTGGAGTCCGTGCCGTCGTAGCCGAACCCCACGTGATCGAAGCGGACGTGGCCCTGCACGTTCGCGAGCTCGCGCGCTCCCGGTGCGTCCTCGACGGCCGACTCCGCGTCCATCAGTTCGAAGACGCGCTCTGCCGAGCTCATGCAGCGCGCAATCGCGTTCACCATCATGCCGATGGTGCGGAGCGGGAGCTGCAGCGTGTTGAGCCAGAGCGCGAAGGCGATGAGGTCACCGGCGGTGAGCTGGCCCCTGGCGATGAGGAGCGCACCTGCGCCCGTTGTCAGTGCGATCTGCGCCATCCCCAGGCCCTGCAACAGGGGCGTGTTCTGCGCCATCTGCATCGCCTGCCGGAGGTTGAGGGCCGCCTGCTTCTGCGCGGCGATCCGGAACTTCTCTGCCTCGAACGGCTCCTGGCTGAACGCCTTCACAACCCGAATGCCGTTGAGGCCCTCGTCGGCGATCTGTGTCAGTTCCGCCTGGCTCTGCTGGATGTCCCACCACAGGGGACGCACGCGCGCCTGGAACACGACCGAACGCCAGATGATGAACGGCATCGTGACCATGCTCACCAGGGCGAGCTGCCAGTTCACGACGACCATCCCGATCAGCCCCACGCTCACCATCAGCGCGATGTAGATCGTCCGGAAGAGCGCCTGCGCGTAGAACATGCGCATGTTCTCCACGTCCTGCGTGGCGCGCGACATGATCTGACCGGTCTCCATCTGGTCGTGGTACGCGTATGAGAGCCGCTGCATGTGGTCGTAGATCTCGTTGCGAATGTCGTACGAGATGCGCTGGCCGAGCGACTCACCTACGAACGTCATGCCGAACTGGGTCAGCCCTCGCGCGATGGCGACGACGACGATGAGCAGCGATGTCCACACGAGGAGCGAGGCGTTCCCGTGGAGGACCAGCGTGTCCCCCTCGTGGACCGGGCGCAGCCCGTTGTTCACCGCAAAGCGGACCAGCAGCGGGCTGAACATCACGGCCAGTGCCGATCCGATCACGCACGCCCATCCGAGGAACACGAGCCCCTTGTACCGGGTCATGTACGGCACGAGCCGCAAGAGGTGCTTCACTCCAACGCCCTTCGGGCTCCTCGCGGGAACGGGTCCGCCGAGGAGGACGCGCTCAACTCGAACGCGCGCGCGAAATTGCCGTCGAAACCTTCACGTGCACGTGAGTATACGCCCCAGGTGCGCTGAGCGGGGCTAGTCTACGACGTACGTCGCAAACTCTTCGTCGGTGACGCCGCCCGGCAGCGGACGACCCGGTCCGAACACCTCCCGACGCGCGCCTCGCTTCGCACTCACCGAGAGCCGGCCGCGCTCCACGAGGCGGCGAATGCCACGGTCCGACGCGAACGGGTCGAGCAACACCGGCATGCCGAGGCGCGTGCGGAAGACCGAGCGCGCCCGCGAGACCGGTCCCGACACAAGTTCCGCCTCGAGGAGATGCAGCCGCACGATCTCGTGATCGAAGACCGCCTGCGGGTAGCGGCGTTCGCACTCCCGGACGAGCTGCTCCACGACGTGGGCGCCCGGGGGCGTGGGAGTGAGCACGACGCGCTCGACCTCGCCGTCGGGCGGTGGCGCGGTCCAGCGCACCCAGCGGCCGATGGCAGTGCCGAGGAAGGTGCGAAGCGCCATCGACGCCCGTCCGCCGGCATCCGATACCAGCGCGCGGAGCTGCCCACCCCAGGGATTCGTGGCGTCGAGGAGGTCGCAGCGCGCATCCGTCGGCTCGACCAGGAGAAACGTGTTGGCGTACGAGCAGCCCCATTCGACTGCCAGGCGGGCCTCATCGTCATCGAGTTGTCGC
Source organism: Dehalococcoidia bacterium (assembly GCA_046328255.1). GTDB lineage: Bacteria > Chloroflexota > Dehalococcoidia > UBA2979 > UBA2979 > RBC038. The sequence goes on from JAXLWY010000012.1 coordinate 27,827, forward strand.
CTGGTGACGACCAGCCCGAGTCGGCCGTCATCGAGATGTTCGCGGTCGACGAGGAAGCGCTCCCAGGCGGGCGAGCCCTGAGGCCGCAGCCGGCCGACCTCCAGGTGCGGTCGTTCGTCGAGCGCCACGTCGTACAGCAGGACGCGATCGGTTCCGGTCACGTCGGCAAGCGCCGCCTCGAGCGCGCGCCGCTCCGCACGGGTCAGTGGTTCGTCTCGCTCGGCCTGCACGCTGCCTCCGATGCCAGCGTACGCCTCCGTACGCGGGCACGAAGCACCGCCCCGAACGCTCAGGGGATCGACGCGCGATACTCCATCGCAGGGGCCCCGCTGCCGAGGCGCCCGCCGGGTGAGCGAATCGGCGATCGATGACGTTCCGCCGCGAACTGACCTTCTACGACGTAACGAACATGACGGTCGGCGCGATCGTTGGCGCCGACATCTACATCGCCTCGGCGATCACGGCGGGCATCCTCGGGCCCGCGTCGCTCCTCGCCTGGGCCATCGCTGGTGCGCTTGCGACGATCCTGGCGTTGACCCTGGCGGAGTGCGCGCGCGTGGTTCCGAGCGTGGGCGGGCCCTACGCCTACGCGAGCGTCGCGTTTGGACGGTTCCCCGGCTTTGTCGCCGGCTGGTCGATGTGGATCGCGGAGCTGACCGCGCTGCCCGTGTTCGCGATCGCGTTCACGAACTACCTCGGCTACTTCGTGGCGGCGGACTACTTCACGACGCACGCCATCCGGCTGCTCTTCCTCGCGCTGCTCACGCTCGTGAACGTCGCCAGCGTTCGCCTGGCGGGCCGTGTGAACGACGCGCTGACGGCGCTCAAGCTGGCCCCGCTCGTTGTCATCGTGATCGCCGGCGTCGTGTACGCGGTCGTTCACCCGGCCGAGGTGGCCGCGCACCTCGAGCCGTTCGCGCCCTTCGGCCTCGACCGATTCCCCTCCGCGCTGGTGCTCGTGTTCTGGGCGTATGCCGGGTTCGAGCTGGCGACCGTACCGGCCGGCGAAGTCGCGGACCCCGAGCGCACCATCCCGAGGGCGCTCGCGGCAGGGATGGCCATCGTCACAGTCTTCTACCTCTCGACGAACACCGTCGTGTACGGCCTCGTCGATCACCGCGAGCTGGCAACGAACGCCGCGCCGCTGATCCTCGTCGGCACCGTGCTCTTTGGGTCGCTCGGAGCCGGATTCGTGGCCGTCGGCGCGATGATCTCGGTCTCGGGCTCCGACGAGTCGGACATGCTTGGATCGTCGCGGCTCGCCTACGCGATGGCTGCCGACGGACTGCTCCCGCATCGGCTGGCCGAGCTACATCCGCGCTTCGCGACGCCCTACGTCGCGCTCATCGTGCAGGGACTGGCCGCGGGTGGCCTCACCTTCGTCGACCGCATCCCGGACCTCATCGGATTTGCGGTCGTGAACCTCTCGCTGGCGTTCCTCCTCTGCGCGCTCGCCCTGATCCGACTCCACCGCCGCGAGGTGAAACCGCCGAGCGCCTGGAATCGCGTCGTTCCTCTCCTCGCGATCCTCATCTCGGTCGGATTGCTGGTCGCGGCACCGAGGCAGGACAAGATCACGGGCGCCGTCGTGCTGGCGGCGGGCGTCCTCGTCTACGTCGCCGGCGCGCCACGAGTTGCGCTTCCCGAGGCGCTCGCCGAGATCACATCGACAGAGCGCGTGCTGTGGCGTCTCGCTCGCACGCGACTGCGATTCCTGGGCGGCCCCATCGGCTGGCTGCGCGGACATCGCTCGCCACCGAGTCGGCCGCACGTGCGTTGAGGGTCGGAGCCGGGCGAGCCTCCACAAGTCACCGATTGACGTTCGCGTAGGGGCTTTGGTCCCCTTGAGGTGGCCCGCCGGCGCGTGGCAAACGCCCGGGGACCTTGCGATGCTTGGATCATGGCCGTGACGTCGATTGACCGCATTCTCGAGCGCCTGGGGGGCCGCACCGGGAGCCCGTGGTGGCTCCTCATCGGGGTAACGACTGCTGCGCTCGCGCTTGGCCTCGCGAGTGCAGTGGGGGCGTACAGCCTCGTCGCGCGGGCGCTGCGGCCGGTGCCCTCACCGCCGGTACTCGTGACGGTCGTTCGGGGGTCGATGCCGCAGACGATGAGCGCCACCGGCACCTCGTACGCGCGCTCGCAGGCGCGGCTCTCGTTCAGCACCGCCGCTGCCACCACCGGTGGCGTGGTCCAGTCGGTCGAGGTGGAGCTGGGCCAGCAGGTGAGCGCGGGGCAGCCACTGGTCGTGCTCGATAGCCGCGCGGCGACTCGTGCGGTTGAGCAGGCGACGGCCACGCTGGAGTCCGAGCGCATCGCGCTGACGCAGGCCGCGGCGATGGCGCCCTCCGATGTGGCGGCGGCTGCACAGGGCGTGTCGGCCGCGAGCGCCGCCCTCCAGCGCGCGCTCAACGACCGCACCACGCTCCGACGAGGCGCGGGCGCCGACGCGATCGCGGGCGCAAGCCGGCGGCACTGACGGCTCAGAACGCGCTCGCAGCCGCCGAGAAAGAGCTCGATGCCCTCGAGGGACGTGCTCGGGCGCTCGTGAGCGCCGACGAGCTCCAGAGGCGCATCGACGGCGCGGACCAGCTCAGCGCGGCAGAGCGCGACATCGAGGCGCAGCTTGCCGCCACCGGCAGCAGCGCCGGGTTTCTGCGTTCACCGGCGCGCGACCTCGCGCAGGCCATCGAGGAGCGCTGCAAGGACCTCGGGAACCGCGATCCGTGCGTCGATGCCGCAGCGGGCGCGCGCGACCTCGACGGGCTCATTGCCGCACTCAACTCCGCGACGCAGGGCAGCCGCGATCTCGGCGCGCTCGCCTCGGCATGGACGAACGCCGTGCGGGGAGCGGGTGCGCCCGCCCTCGAGGCCGCCGTGTTCCGCCAGGTCCAGGCCCTCGCACAGCGACCCGGCCTCGACGCGCGGCACAACGCCGCGGTGTTCGCCGTGGACCCGTACGGATCGCCCACCCCCGACGAACTGCTCTCGGCGACGCGGGCGCGCGATGCCGCTCGAGCGGCCGCCGACTCCGCGCAGGAGCGCCTCCGCACGCTCAACGCCGGTGCCACCACGGGAGGAGCTCGGGACTGCCGACGCGGGTGTGCGGGCGCGCAGGCTGCCCTCGATGCCGCCGTTGCGGCACAGGGCGCGACCGCAGGCGGAGGAACCGCCCGTCGCGGCAGCAGCAACGCGTGCTCCTCGCCCAGACGGCGCTTCAGCGCATCGCGATGCCCTCGACGACAGCGTGCTGCGGGCGCCGTTCTCGGGCATCATCGGCGCCGTCTCCGCTCGGGTCGGCGACGGCGTGGTCCCGGGCGTGCCCCTCGTGACAGTCGTGGACCCGGAGGGTATCGCTGTCCGCCTGGCGCTCTCAGAGGTCGACATCGGCCATGTGTCCGAGGGACAGCTCGGCGTCGCACGCTTCGATGCGACGCCCGACCTCGTGTATCCCGTGGTCGTCTCCGGCGTGGGCCGCGTTCCGAGCACGGCGACGGGGCCCGCGACGTACGAGGTGCAGGCGCGCGTCCTCGCAGGTGCGGAGCTCGCGGACGCCGTCCGGCGACTCGGGGCGCTGGTCGCGGCAACCGCCGAGGAGGTCGCGCGCCAGCCGAGGCCCATCGCAGGTCTCGCCGCGTCGATCACGCTCGTCGGAGCGGAGCGCACGGGCGTTCTTGTGGTGCCGCTGACTGCCGTTCGGCGCGATTCCACTCGGCCGACGGTGCTGGTGAGCGGCGCGGGCGGCGCCCTCGGTGAGCGCGTCGTGGAACTCGGTGCGACGGACGGCACTCACATCGAGGTCGTCTCCGGGCTCAGCGAGGGCGATCGCGTGGTGCAGGACCACGCGCACCGAAGATGACCCGGGGGCCTTCGGCGGCGGTGCCTGCGATTCGCGCCGAGCACCTCAGCAAGCAGTACGCCGGCGGCGTCCGTGCGCTCGACGACGTCTCGATGGAGGTGCCGCGCGGGGCGGTGTTCGGCCTGCTCGGCCCGAACGGGGCCGGGAAGACCACGTTGATTCGCATCCTCCTCGACATGATCCGGCCCACGGGCGGCCGTGCGCACATCCTCGAGTGGGACACGCAGCGCCAGGGCGTCGAGGCGCGCCGGCACATCGGCTATCTGCAGGGCACGCCGCACTTCTACAAGGACATGGACGCGGCGGCGCTGTTCGACTTCGTCGCCGAGATCCGAGGCGTGCAGCCCGACGTCGAGTATGTACACGAGCTCGTCGACCGTCTCCAGGTCGCGGCCCATCGTCCGGTGCGCACGCTCTCGCGCGGAAACCAGCAGAAGGTGGCGATGGTCGCCGCCCTGCTGACGAGGCCCGAGGTGGTCATCCTCGATGAGCCGACGACGGGACTCGATCCGCTGATCCAGGAGCAGGTGCTCGAGATCGTGCGCGAGGTCGCCGCCGAGGGGCGGACCGTGTTCTTCTCCTCGCACATCCTCCACGAGGTGGAGCACGTGTGCGATCACGTCGGCGTCCTCCGCGGCGGACGGCTCGTCGGCGTGTTCGACCTCGCGGCGCAGCGGCGCCTCGCCTCGAGGACCGTCGCGGTGACCTTCGATCGCCCCGTGCCGCCGGAGCGATTCGCGGACCTCGAGGGTGTCACGCTTGCCAGCGCGAGCGGCGCCACACTCACCTTCAACGTCGCAGCGGGCATCGGCGAGCTCGTGAAACGGCTCGCCGAGCACACCGTCGTCTCCCTGGACTCGCACGAGCCGACGCTCGAGGACTTCTTCTTCTCACTCTACGAGCAAGACTCGGATGCCGAGGCAGTCCGATGATGGCGCTCCTGCGGCACGCCGTGCGCGATCTGCGCAGTCAGATGCTCGCGTATGGCCTCGGGTTGGTCCTCTGGGGCGTCGCCGAGGCGCTGCTCTTCCCCTCGGTGCGCGACACGCTCGGCGCGGTCGACTACCCGCCCGAGATCCTCGAGGCGTTCGGCGCCTCGGGCGGGAACCTTGCGGATCCACGTACGTTCATGGACGTCGAGTTCTTCTCGCTGGGCCCGCTCGTGATCGCCACCTTCGCGTTGCTCGCCGGCAGTGGCGCGCTGGGTGGCGAGGAGAGCGCCGGCACCATGGAAGTGCTGGCGTCGCTCCCGCTGAGTCGACGCCGGATGTTCGTTGCCAAGGTGGGGGCCGTGCTGATCGCGATGGCGCTCACGTGCGCGCTCATCTCGATCGGATGGCTGCTCGCCGCGCCGTTTGGCGATTTTGGCCGTGACCTCTCGGTCGCCCGGCTCGCCGCCGCGACGTTCGGGATCCTGCCCTTTGCCGCGTTCATGGTGGCGTCGTCGTGCTGCTGGCGGCGCTCTCGCCATCAAGAGGGTCGGCGGGAGCCTGGTCGGGCGTGGTGCTCGTGGCGTCGTACGTGATCGTCGTAATCGCGAACGTGTCCGACTCCGTGAAGAACCTGCGCTATGCCAGCCCGTACTACTACAGCGACCTGACCGGCATCCTCGCGAACGGCGTGGACTGGAAGCACGAGCTCGTGCTCGTGACCGCGACTGCCGCCGTGGGATGGGTGGCGCTGCGTGCATTCGAGGGCCGCGAGCTGGGCGCCGAGCGCTGGCAGTTCGCAGCCCCGTTTCGAGGAGGCCCCGCGATGTTCGCATCGGATAGACCGTCGCAGGCGGAGCGCGCAGTTGGCTGGCTGCGGATGCGGCGAGCGCGCTGGTGGGCGGGCGCTGCCGGCGCCGTGATCGTCCTTGGCGCCGCGAGCGGGGCGACGGCCGGCGCCGTGCTCGGAAGTGCGGCGACCACGAGGACCGTGTCTGCCTCGGGCTGGGTGACGGCACCGAGCGCGCGCGTGGTGGCCCCTGCGAGGTGGCACGCTCCGATCCCTGGCGGTCGCAGAAGGTGCCGATGTCGTCGTCGGGCAGGACATCGGCTGGATCCAGAACGCCCTCGATGGGTCACTCGTCCCGCTGCGCGCTCCCATCGCGGGTCGCATCGCCGAGCTGAAGTCGCGCGAGGGCGAGTTCGTCGCGGCCGGCACGCCCATGGCCACCGTCCACCAGCTCGATGCGCTCTACCTGCAGCTCGAGGCGGATGAGCGGGACATCGATGCGGTTGCGCCCGGTCAGCCCATCGAGGCGCGCGTCAGCGCCGCGGGCCTGTCGCTGCAATCCACCGTGGTGAGCGTCGGCCGCGTGCCGCTGGTCGGCGACGGCGTACGCTCCCGCGACGAGCCGAAGTACGAGGTCAGGAGTGCACCGCTGGCCGCCGATGCCGGCGTCACGGTGGGGATGGTCGTCGACGCCAGGATCACCGTGAGCACGCAGCAGTAGTCGCGCCGGGCGCAATGGCGGGCACGACGGATGGCGCTCTGGCTAGCCGTGCCCGTCGTGCGAGCCGCCACGCTCATCATGAGACTCGCCGCCGCGGTCACCATCGTGCGGGTCGGCGCCGTGATCGTCGTTGTGGCTCTCGTGATTCTCGGGCGAGCCGCCGTTCGAGTGATCCTCGCGCACGGCATCGTCGCCCGGGCCACGATGACTGCCGCGTTCGTCTCGATCATCGCGGTCATCGCGGTCGTCTCGGTCGTCTCGGTCGTTGGCGCGTCCCCCGTGGTTCGGGCCGAGCGCGGCCCGTCCGCTGCCGCGGTCGTCGTCGCGGGCTCGCCCTTCGTGCGTACGGACGTCGTGGACGCCTCCTCGAGGGGTGTCCGCGCAGTGGCCGTGCCCATCGCTGCCGTTCTTGTTGCCGTTGTGCGCATCGTCCCCGTGACCGCGGTCGTCGCATTCGAGGGGCGCACTCGCAACCAGCGATACGCACGTTCCCGTCAGTGCCGAGTACGCCTCGTCACCGCCGTAGCGCGCACGGAACGCGTAGGCGCCCGCCGTTGAGGGCGTCTGCGCAAACGAGATCGCATCGACGCTCGAGGTCGCGCCCGTGCCTGCTTCGAGGGGCAGCGCGAGCGACGTGGCGATAGCTGCGCCGGCGCACGTCCCGTTGGTGAACCACTGCAGCGTCACCGTCCCCGAGGGCGCACGGCCGGTGCCCTGGAGGCTGACGCGCGCGTGCACGGTGGTGCCCACCGGGACGGCTGATACCTCGATGCCCGCGCCGTCGCGCACGGTCGTGCTCATCGCGGCGTTCGATCGCGCGGGCCCGGCACTGCCCTGATCCTCCGTGGGTGGTGGTGTCGGCTCGGGCGTCGGCGGAGGGGCCGGAGGAGGTGGCGGCGGTGACGGTGGCGTCTGCGCCGGCGGGGGACTCGAGGCGATGCCGGTCGTCAGCGACAGCTCGACCGAGCGCGCGCTCTCGAGGGTGCGGTCCCACTCGATGGCGATGGCGTTGTCGAAGAGAGTGCCGCACGTGCAGCTGTCGGGCAGCACGCCGTGCGCGCCGATGCGCATCCAGACGTGATCAAAGTAGTCCTCGTAGTAGTGGTCGGCTCCCGGATCCGGGTCGAACTGCTCGATCCGTCCGGATGGCGTGTTGTTCGGATTCGCCGCGCAGGCGACCGCGCCCGTGCTCGGATCGGCAGCCCCGTACCCGAGGTCTGATCCGGCGGCATAGCAGTCGGCGGCGTGATACAGGCGGAACGTACGCGCGACGCCGCCGAGGTTCGCGACGGTGATGCTCGTGCGGTAGGTGTCCGACCCGGTGACGTACGTGTCGGTCTCCGTCAGCCGGAGGCCGGTACGTCCCACGTCCACTGTGGTCACGAGCGTGAACGGGTTGTCGGGCGTGCCGCTGCCGGTAACGGCGGTCTGCGCGAGCGGTGTGAACAGCGTCACGGGTCCGAGCGAGCCGGTGGCGGTGCTCCCCGGGCGCAGCGCCGGCCCGAACAGCTCACCGTCCACGACGACGAACGTGCCGCAGTCCCCGGGGAACGAGGTGGGGTCGAAGAACGCCAGGTCGGCATCCCCCGCGCGGGAGAACTGGCAGGCGAGCCGCGCGTCGACGTAGACGTGCGTCAGTGGGCCGGCGCTGGCGATGTCCGCCGCTTCCGCGGCCTCTGCGTGCCCGGACCGCATGAGGACAGTCGAAAGCGCGAGCACGACCAGCACTGCGATGGTGTTGTGCAGGTGGCGGCTCATCCCTGAGCGTCCACGGCACAGGCATTACATATGGCGTCGTCGCACAAGGGCGCCGTTCCCCACGCCGAGTTCGCGCGAACTCGAATCCGTCGCCTGGACAAGGAAGTCGCCCCCACTGAACCGGACGTAAAACTCTCAGCGATGGGCGACGCCGTCAAGCCTTGATATAACTCGCACTCTGTCTGATCGCTGCGAAGACCGGGGTGGCGGGATGCAGACGTGAGTCCCATTCGAGGGGCGGTCGATGGACCTCGCCCGAGGCCCGCCGCGTGGCGCGGGTTCCGTCGGGCGACGGCGCGACGCGCTCGATTCGCTGCCGCGATGCTCCTGTTCGCCGCGATGCTCGCGTTCGTGGGCCTCGAGGCCGGGGAGGGCGCCAGCTGCGCGGGCGTCGGCGGTGGGCGTTGCGATGTCACCGTCGCGGTGCTGAACGCTCGCGGACAGGTCGTCGGGACCGTGCTCGTGGATCTCGAGGTGCACCCCGCAGTCAGCGTGATCGCGTCGACCCCGGCGAGTGGCACCGTGGTGCTCGACTGGTTCGCGAACGGGGACTGCACCGGTGCCCCCGTAGCAGTGTCCGCTGCGTTCGCCGTGGTGAACGGCGGTGTGGATGCCAGCTCGTTCCGCCAGACGCCGAGGAAGGCGGGTGACTACGCGTTCCGGGCTCGCTACAGCGGGGACGCGCAGCACGCCGCGAGTAGCGATTGCCGCTCGGTCGCTGCATCGAGGGCGCTCCCGCGCGTGCTCGCCTCGACGTTGACGGCCTCGGTCGCCGGCGGCGCGGCGGTCACCATCGATAGGCCGTTCGAAGTGAACCTCGGCCTCGCGCTGTCCGCCGACGCTCCCGTGGGCGATGCAACCGTCACCTACACGTTCGACAACAGCGTGCTCGAGCCGTTGAGGTGCCCGTCGGGTGCGAGGTTGGCGTCACACCGGGCGGGGCCGCGCGAAGCAGCCTGGTCTGCCGCGCATCTGCCCTCGGATTCGCGTCGGTCTCGAGGGAGTGGCAACTCAGCATGCGCGCGCTTCGTCCCACCGCGCCCGAGGGCACCACGGGCACGGTGACCGCGACGATCACGTTCCCGTCCACCGGACAGACCGCGCCAGTGCCGGTGGGGAATCGCGAGCTCACGCTCTTCGTCGGCGCGACGCCGCGCCTGAGCCTGCCGCCTGAGACGAACGCCACGCAGGGCCAGCGCGTGTCGATCCCCATCCTCCTGAATCTCGAGTCCGTGCGCGTGCCGTCGAGGTTCACGCTGCGGCTCGCCTATGACCCCGCGCTGCTCGCGTTCGAGTCGGTGTCACCGGGCTCGTTCGGCGTCGATGGGGAGGTCTCTGCCTCGTTGGACCGCGCGGGGGAGCTCGTGGTCTCGGTAGGAGTGCTTCCGGAGAGCGGCATCGGATCCGCCACGCTCGCGTTCGCGAATTTCATGGTCCTCGGCAGCAGCGGGCAGGGGATCCTGGGCCTGTCGGCGGTGCGCGCGGTCGCCGAGCAGCCGAACTCCGGATCCCTCGAGGTACAGAGTGTCGACGGCAAAATCATCGTGGTCCCGCTCGCCGTTGCTCCACCGCCTCCGCCTCCCATCGCGCCACCCGAGGTGGAGCCTCCCGCACCTCGGGAGCTCCCCGAGTTCTGGGACGCCGAGCTGTGGACGCCGAAGCACGTCGCCGCCAGCCTCGTGTACTCGACGCTCCTCGGCATCACGCTGACGACACTCGCCACGATCTTCAACGGAACCGTCGAGGAGAACCGACCTCACTTCGACGGCTGGTGGCGGCTGCAACGTCGGCGTTTCGGCGGGCGCTGGGCTCGCGGAGCCGCGCCGCGTGGAGCCGCGAGCGCCTCAGCCTGGATGGCCGGCGTCTTCGGGCTGGGTGTGGTGGCGTATGTCGTTGCGGCGTCGGTCCTGTTCGCCTTCCTCGAGCCGGAGCGAGCGCTCGCCCATCCGACGCTCGCAGTCAGCGCGGCCGGGTTCGCGATTCTCGCCACCACGCTCGTGTCGCAGCTCCCGAGGTGGGCGTACCTCGAGCGCCTCATGCGGTCGGGCACACTGCAGCCGCTGCCGCAGGGCGAGTCGCTCGTGGAACTGCGCGCCGACTTCTGGACGCTCGCCTTCGCGCTCCTGTGTGTCGGCGTTGCCTACGGCAGCGAGGTGCGGCCGGGATACGCGTACGGCATCGTCGGCGTCCTGGCCGTCAATCGGCACGTCCGAGTCCGCGCTGATGGCGATCGCGGGATCCTCCAGGCGTGGCACATGGACCTGCTGGCGATGACGCTGCTGCTCGCGATCGCGGTTGCGGCCTGGGTGGGCTATTCGACGCAGCACGCCGGTCCCGAGGCACACGGCGAGCTACAGGTCGTCACTGCGTTCCTCGAGCGGTTCTGGGTGCTCGGCGCCGAGACGGTCGCGCTGGGCCTCATTCCGTTGGCCTTCCTGCCGGGCCAGTCGCTCTGGCGCTGGAGCCGCTGGCGGTGGGCGATCCTGTGGGGGATGGCCCTCTTCCTCTACATCCAGTCGGCCACACCACACGCCGTCGGCGCAGGCCCGTATGCGATCGGGCTCACGCTCGTCGCGTACTCCATCGTCACCATCGCGTTCTGGTACTTCTTCGACTTCCTGCACGACGAGGAGACGTGCGCCGTGTGCCTCCTCGTGCGACACGAGCCGGCCGACGAACGAGAGCTGGCTCCCGCGTTGGCGGAGGCAGCTCCATCCGACCTCGACGAGGCGGCCCAGCCCTCAAGGTAGGTCCGGATCGCCTCCCAGTCGCGGTCGCCCTGTCCGACGGGACCCACAGGGTCTAGGGTGCAGGTTCGAGACGAATCGGCCAGCTCCTCAGGCCCGTGGAAGGTGGCCGCTCATGTTCATCCGCCTCTCGCTGCCGCTCGTAGCGATCGCAGCACTCGTCACTGCCCTTGCCTCGAGCGGCGTTACTGCTCGCGCGGCCGTCACGCCCGATCAGCAGTCGGCAATGCTGGCGATGCACAACAAGTTCCGACGCGACGTCGCGGCCGCGGAGACGGCCAGGCTCGGACGGACGGTGACCATCCCCGACCTGACGTGGAGCGCCGCGGCCGCCGTGACGGCGCAGGCGTGGGCGGATCACCTCGCGGCGACCGGGACCTTCGAGCACAACGCCGGCCGAGGCGCGCTCGGTGAGAACCTGACGGCGTTCGAGAGCTCGGTACCGTTCCCAAACCCCAACCCCACGAGTGTGGACCAGGCGTTTGGTCCCTGGCGCGACGAGGCCTCGAGCTACCGCTGGGACACCAACACCTGCGCCACTGTCTGCGGCCACTACACGCAGCTCGTCTGGGCCACTTCGACCGGTGTCGGGTGCGGCGTCGCCATCGGTGGCGGTGCGCTGCTTCCGGGCGGCTACCGTACGGTCTGGGTCTGCAACTACGCGCCCGCGAGAACGTGATCGGCGAGCGGCCTTACGAGCCGGGCGCGGCGGTGCTCGCGCCGGCGCCTCCACCCGCGATCGTGCCGGGCCCGGCGCAGGAGCGGGCGAGGGCGGGTTTGTCGGCACCGCGCCCGGTCGAGGCCTCGTCGGGCTGCTGGTCACGAGTCGCGCGTCATCGGCAGCGGGTCTCGTGTCGGCGCTCACGGCGGGCGGCTGTCCGGCAGCGTCCATCGCGGTCCTCGAAGCGGGAAGCTGGAAGGTCTACGTGGTGGGCGCGCCCGCGGCCGTAAACACCCAGTTCCCTGCGACGCTTGCCGCCGGGTTGCCGTTCTTCGTGCGCTGCGCAGCGTGACGTAACGAATGTCGAAGGTCGCCGCGTGCGACCCTCGATGGCTGTCTCGTGCTCGAGGGGCTAGGAACGCGCCGCCGCTGACGCGCTCTCAGCCTCGAGGGCGGAAGCGACCTCGATGTCGAACAGCAGGTCGTCCGGCATCACGCGGTAGGCCACGTTCTGGGCGTGACGACTCGAGAGGTGGGCGGGCGCCCACAGCGCCGCGAGGGCCTTCGACTCTTCGCGCGCGACCACGCGCAGGCCCGGGTGACGCCTCGGAACGTGGCCGCCAGCCGGCCACGCTCGTCGAGGTGGAGGTTCCGCTTCCCGAGGCTACAGCCCGTTGCGGCACCGATCGCGTCGGCCGCGCAGCGTGCTGTCTCGACAGTCACGTCGAGGGCGTGATGCGGCGCCGGCATCGGCAGACCGAGGGCACGCGTCGCCGCGATCGCCATGCGCACGCCGAGGACGACGCCCGGGCACAGGTGACCGTGTGCTGCGGCCGCCCCTCGGATCAGCGTGCCGAGCTGCTCATCGCCGCCGACCGCCAGTTCAAAGGCCAGCTCGATTGCGTCGGCGAATCCGGCTGCATCCGTGCGCGCCGATGTCAGGAGGGCGCGCCCATCCATCGCCGTGAGCGTCGCCGTGTCGGTCTTCGCGTCGATCACCAGTCGCGCACCAAGCTCGTCCGACTTGAACCCCTCGACCACCACGAGGTCCACGTGGCCAACGAGCTGTTCGACGGCCGCCGCGAGCGACGTCGGCGCCAACGAGCAGTCGAGCACGCCGTCCGAGGCCGCGAAGATCACTCGTCGCGCGCCTGCGGCCGCAAACAGGTCCGTGTCGGAGCCGGGCTTGTCGGCGGGCAGCCGGTGATGCGAGTGCTTGACCGCGCCGACGACGTACCCTCGTCCGGTGAGCTCCTCGATGAGCGCACGCGCGAGCCACGTCTTCCCCGCGTTGCGGCGATCGGCCTGAACGCGAACGACGGGCAGGGCTGGTGGCACGGCTCCGTCCTTCCCGGCGACTATTCGAAGGCGGGGAACTCGGGCAGGTTGACCGGTGCGCCCTCGAAGCCGATCGACGCCTCGAAATCGGCGAGCTCATCGTCGTCGACCGGGACCTGGTCGTCGATGCAGGCCATCGGCTCGTCGTCCTCGGGTCGCGGCACGCGGGCAGTGAGGGCGGCCGGCAGCACGCCGCTCGCTGCGACGTCCATCACCACGAACTGTTCGAGGAGCCGGGCGACTGCCGAGTAGAAGGTGCCGGCAGGGCTCCCGGCAGTCTCCTCACGCATGTCGGCCGCGAACGCGTTGACCCACCTTCCGAGGTGCGTCTGCATGAACGCCTGGGCCGACTCGCGTGCGACCTTGCGTCGGTTGGCCCAGCCTCGCAGGGCCGCGTACGCTTCGCGCCGCGTCACCATCGCGAGGAACTCGAGCTCGGTGCCCACGAAGTCGGGCATCGTGCGGCGCGATTCGGACGTCTGGAGGCCCCACGCGTTGTAGAAACCGGCAATGTCTGCGAGCTGCGAGGCCTTCGCGAAGGTGTCCTGCTCGTACTCGGTCTCGTGCGGCGAGCACAGGACCTGTCCGAGGAACAGCCGGTTGTGCTCGAGCTGCAACTCGTCGACGGTCGCACCCTCGAGGGCTGCGCTGATCGCCGCGAGGCGCGGCGCGAGGCCGTACCCCTTCACCACGTCGTGCCCGTCGAGGTCCGCGATCAGATCCGAGAGCCGTTCCAGCGACGCCGCGGACGGGTACGTGATCCCGAGGGCCAGCGCCTCGTAGACGGCCGACCGTCCCAGTACGCGCTGGATCGAGGTGTCCTGCAGGCCCGCCCAGCCGCGAGCGGTGGGTTCGGTGGTGGTCATCTAGGCCTCGACTTCCATCGGCACCCAGTTGGCGTACTGCTTGCGGGCGCCGCGGTTCTTCTTGTCCCCGTTCCACGCTGCGAATGCAACCGGGACGGCCTTGCCCGCGCGCACCTTTGCCTTCGTGGCGTCGCCGCTGTCCATCGGCATGGCCAGCGTCACGCGCCAGCGGCCGTGATCGTTGACGCCCTTGCCCGTGGCGAGCTGCTTCTCGTGGGTGGTGAGCGAACCGAAACCGGAGGCGACCAGCTCCTCGATGGGGGACTTGCGCTCCCGAGCCGACATCGAGTTGCCCGCGAAGACGCCGGGGTAGAAGACGATGGAGTTCGCCTCGCCCATGACGCCCTCGGGCGTCATGTCGTTGTACATGTTCGGGAAGATGTCCTTGACGGTGCGGCGTCCCTTGTCGACGTCGTACTGCCAGCTGGCCTTCCACTGCATGATGTGTACCGTCTGCGGAGGCGTGGCGGGCGCCCCGGCGGTGGCGGCTACCGGTGCCAGGCCCATCGTGACCGAGGTCTTCGGCGCCGTTGCGTCGGCCTCATCAGCAACCAGGAGCTGGACACCGACCGCGTCGCGGAATGCGACCATCTTGTCGACATCGCTCACGACCGAGTCGCCCACTCGATGTGGAACGCGACGTCCGTGCCGTTGTGCAGCGCGCGTACCCACAGTTCGATCGCCAGCTCGAGGTTGCGGCGTGCCACCTGCTGCATCAGCAGCGGCGCGCGAACCGGTCGAGGTCGAGCCACGTTCCCGAGTTCCGGGTCGTCGACCGGCAACGGGCCCTTGTGCCGGTGCGCGACGAGCCTGTCGGCCACGCCGGGCCGCGTCGCGACGTATGCCGCGATGCCCACGGCGAGCGCGCCTCCGGCCGCAATCGCCCGGCAGCCTGGATGAAGGTCCTGCGGTCCATCCCCTGGTCCAGTAGTCTACGCGCCATCCCCTTCCTCGATGCTGGGAGCGCGATCCGAGTTCGACTAGGTGATGTTGTGGTTGTAGGCGCCACGCACGTCGTCGAAGTAGGTGCGGATCAGCTCGGCTCGCGAACCGGGACGCGCACGAGCTCGGCACCGGCTTCGTCCATCCCGATCGCCGTTTCGCCCTCGACGCGGAAGCGGTGCATGATCCGCTCCGTCGAGCCGAACAGCATCATCAGGCCGAGCAGCTCGGGGTCGTTCTTCGTGTTCTGGTAGGTCTTGATCGCCTCGTCGGCGCCGGGGCCGAACATCTGGTGCAGGTAGTCGCGGCCCGCGTGCATCGGCGGGATGTAGTAGACGTTGGGCTCCGTGCCGGCCTGCGGGTAGAGCGGCAGCGCGACCTTCTTCACCTTCACGAGGTAGTCGATCGGGTTCTGCGCGTTCACGGTGCCGGGAGGCGAGATGAAGCCCGCGATGCGGATGCGGCCGATGCAGCTGGTCACGCACTGCGGCTGCAGGCCCTGCTCGATCTTCGGGAAGCACGCGATGCACTTCTCGGTGGTTCGGGTGTTGTTGTTGAACATCACCTTCTTGTACGGGCAGCCCTGCGCGCACTCGGTAGCCACAGCAACGCGACTGGTCCACGAGCACGATGCCGTCCTCGGGGCGCTTGTAGATCGCCTCTCGAGGGCAGGCCGCCACGCAGCCGGGGTACGTGCGGTGGTTGCAGATCCGCGCGAGGTACGAGAACCACATGTCGTTGTGAGGCAGCGAGGGGATGTAGCTTCCCTGCTGGGCCACGCCCACGGGCTCGTCCTCACCAAGGTTGGGGTGCGCCCAGTCTTCTCTTCCGGGAGCCAGCCGCGGACGCGCTGCCCGGGACGCCCTCGAATGGTCGGCTCTCGAGCTTCCCGTTGGTCCACTTCGCGGGGCCGAGCACGTTCAGGAGCTCGACATCCCAGCCCGTGGGGAAGAAGCCGAAGGGCTTCGTCTCCACGTTGTTCGAGCATGTACTCCTGCCCGGAGCCCGAGGTCACGTGGACTTGCAGGCGATCGTGCAGGTCTGGCAGGCGATGCACTTGTTCATGTCGAAGATCCACGCGATCTGGCGTCGCGGGCGGTTCTCCGGGTACGGGTATTGCATCGTGCGGCCGAGTTGCCAGTTGTTGACTTCCGCCATCGAACGCGTCCCTTCGGTTCAGTCCAGCTGCCTCGGACCGCTAGGCTGGTAGAACCCGCCGCTGAGGTACTTCTTCATGAGGTCGGACTCGTGGCCTGGCCGCAGTCCGCGGACGACCGGGCGCCACGGACCCTTGCCGTCGATGGAGCCGTTCTCCGGCCTTCTCGATCTTGATGAAGGACTCCTTGGGCGCTCCCACCACCGAGTGCGTCGTACTCAAACCCAGCGCCGATGACATGACCGACGTTGTTCTTCCGGATGAGTGAATCGGTTTGAAGTGTCGGCTTCAGCCAGGCTCGCGTGCCGGACTGGTGGCTGCCGTGGCGGAAGTGTGCCTGGTAGTTGGTGTCCGGGTTCTTCATGACCGTCGGGCGCTCCTTCTGCCCGCGCACAAGCCCTTGGTGGCGACGTACATGCGGAACCCTGCGCCGTGACGCCAGGCTGCATCGCGTTGTTGTAGCGAGCGCGGGACATCGCCCGTGCCACCTCGTAGTACGGGTCGTCCTTCTTCCAGCCGCGGTACAGCCGGTCCTCGGGATCCGCGTCGATCCAGACGTAGTCGCCGTCCTCGATCCCGAGGGCCTTCGCGTCGTGGGGTTGATCTCGATGTAGCCTTCGCCGACCCACGGGCTCCGCTTGTCATGCCGGTACATGTCGCCGAACAGGCCAAACGTAGGACATCCAGTCGAGGTCGACCGGCGTGGTGTGCGCGCCGTGGCGGTACTTCGGCGTGATGAAGACGAACTTGAAGTTCGGATCGCCCAGCGGCGAGCGGGTACGCTTCGTCACCTTCAGATCACCCATGACGACGACGTTGCGCACCTGGCGCGTCTCCGTTGAGAGGTCGTCCTTCTTCAGACCGTAGGCCTCGGCCCCTTCGGGTCGATCATCGGGTGCGGCTTCGCAAGGATGACGTTCGGCTCGTAGTAGGTGGAGTCGATCGGCTCGCGATGCACCAGCAGGTTGTCGCCGATAACAGAGGAACTCTGGCTCGTCGCGGTAGAACTCGAAGCTGGCCAGTTCGGTTGTACCAGGGCTTGCTCTCCAACCGCTGTTCCCAACCCGGCTGCCGGGGGTACGTACGGAAGTTCATGAGGCAGGATGCCTTGCTGCGCCAGCTTCTCGAGATCGGCGACCTTGTAGCCACGAGCTGTCGGACTACCGTCGAAGACGCGCTGCAGTACGTCGGTGCGGTTGTCGGTAACGAACTTCAGTGATCCGCGAATCGCTGGTCACTGGTAATCGTAACGGTTCTTGCCGGAGCCCTCGAACACCTCGATGTCGAGCGGGTGTCATGGATCCGCTTCAGCGGAGTGCGAGGGAAGATGTTGCGGGAATAGGTTGGTGCAGGACGCCGACGCGTCCACGTGCTTGAACTCGGCCCAGCTATCGACCGGGAAGACGATATCCGCGTACTCGCAGGAGGCCGTCCACCACCACTCGTGGATGAACACCGATTCGATCTTCGGGAGCGTGTTGTTGACCACATCGTGGTGCCACGCCAGCGTTCCCAAGAAGCGAGTTCGAATTCCCGAAGTGCAGCAACTTCGTCGGTGAGGGCATGTGCGTCTTGCCGGTGAAGTTCTTGTTACCGACGCGGAGCGGCCGGTCGCCATAGTTGTAGTAGTGAGCAGATTCGGCTTTGTAGTACGCGTGCGTGTGCGGCGGTTTCGATGCGTCTGTTTCCGGCTCGAACGGGTCTTCGAGGGCATATTCATGAGCGCCATTGAAGACGGAGCCACGGTAGTTACCAGGGCCGAGCCCGCCGCCGATATGTCCAGCGTTGTCGTCAGCGCGGCAAGCGGCAAGAAGGCTCTGCTGAAAGTTAACGTCGTTGTTGAAGAAATGGTTCGGCCCCATCCCGTTTGAGCAGCGTCTTGCCCTTCGCTGCTGCCACCTGCTTCGCCAGGCTCTCGATCGCCTCCTGCGCCAACCCAGGTGATCTCCGCGGCCTGCTGCGGCGTGAAGTTGTCGTCCAGGTACTTCTTGATGACGGTGAAGACCGTCTGCACCTTCACCGTTTGTCCGCTGACGAGCTTGACATCCAATTCGCCGAAGAGCGCCGGGTCAGTCCAAACTTGTCGCCCACCTGGTCGCGCGACACGGCGGCGGGTTGGTTCGCCTTCGAGTCCCAGAGCACGAAGTCGCCCCAGCTCTGACGAAGCGCCTGCGGAACGTGCTGTACGCCTTGCTCACCGGGATGCGGAGCAGCCTCGTCGGGAGCGAGCACGCGGATGTAGTTCGTGAGCTTCGCTTGCTGGTAGCCAGCAAAGACGTCGGCGGCTGACAGCAGAGTCTTCGTATCGGTGCGCACGAGCAGAGGCAGGTCAGTAAAGGACTTGACGTTGCGCTCGTCATAGAGACGGTTGGCAACGATGTACTGCACCGCACCGAGGATCAGCGCACCGTCCACG
This sequence comes from Dehalococcoidia bacterium, assembly GCA_046328255.1. Lineage (GTDB taxonomy): Bacteria > Chloroflexota > Dehalococcoidia > UBA2979 > UBA2979 > RBC038. The sequence goes on from JAXLWY010000012.1 coordinate 46,010, forward strand.
CCAGGACGCGTGAGGATCACCTCATCCGCGCGGTTCGCCGTGGACTGATAGTCCGTCGCCACGACGATGAGCTTGGTGCCCTTCTGGCGTGCCTCCGCAAGCCAGTGCCCATCCGGCATCTTCGTCGAGATCCAGTTCATGCCGAACATGACCACGAGGTCGGCGAACTCCGGCGAGAACAGCTCAAATTCCATCGACTGCTGTCCGGTGACCATCGGCTGCCCCGGCGGCAAGTCGGTATGCCAGGCAAAGCTGTCCAGGATCGTCGCGCCATGTGCCTTGTCGCGGCCGACCTTCCGCACGTGATCGTCCAGCAAAGCCATCTGATTCACGAAGCGGTTGAACGCGAAAATGCGCGTGGCGCCCAGCAAGGGCATGCCGCCGCGTAGTTTCGCCGCACGCATCCCGGCGCCGTCCATTGCAGCAACGGTGTCGGGGTCGTAGCCCTGCTTCTTCAGGAAGTCGGCACCCGGGGCTCCGGAGAACGTCGTTGCCACGTTCACGTACGCCTTCGCGGCGTAGTTCAGTGCGTCGTCCCAGCTGACCTTGACCCACTGGTCCTCGCCGCGCTTGCGCGTGTCCATCTTCGGCACGCCCGTCGAGGGGTCACGCTGGAAGCCGCCGTCGGCCCACTCCTTCCAGCCCTTGCGGACCATCGGCGCCTGGACGCGGCGGTCGCCGTAGAACTTCCTCGCGAGGGCGAGCCCCTTCTGGCACCCGCGCGGGTCCCAGCGATGGCTGGCCGTGTTCCCGTAGAGGTCCTGCGCCTTGCCATAGCCGTAGGTCTGGTGAATCCGCACAACGATGCCGTTCTTCACGCTCGCGCGGAGCAGGCAGTCGTGCGTGTCGTTCGGTGCGCAGGTGAAGACGAACTCCGAGTCAGGCTTGAACAGGTCGCGGTAGACGCGCTCCCAGTCGCGGTTCGGGAAGATGCTCAACGGGTCGGCGATGCGGACCGGCTCCGTCGCCTCGAGGTGCCACGGCTCCACTCGTAACACCTGGCTGAGCGCGACGCCCGTCGCGGCGCCGGCCCCCCACTTCAGGAACGTGCGCCTCGAGAGATCTCGGTCCTCGGCCATCGCTGACTCCGTCCATCGCAGCCGTCACGGGCGAACCGGTTCGAGCGCCTCTCTTTGGATTCTCAAATCGAGGCGCAATCCGGACGGGGCCATCCTCGATGGCGCGGTTCCTACCGCGAACAGACGAAGGTCACCACCGCTTGTGACCTGCGGAACAAACGAGCATGACCAGTGGTGACTGCGAGGGAGGACCCGAACGGCCGCGCTGAGAGGCGGCGCGAGCGCTCAGATGTGCAGCGACGATCTGACTCGAGGGCGCCTAGGCCGCGAGGCCCGCCGCTTCGTACACCCGCTGGAGCAGCGAGATCGGGCTGAACGGCTTCACGAAGTACTCATCGGCGCCGGCCTCGATGCCCGCCTTCAGATCGCTGTCCTGGCCCATGGCCGTGAGCATGATAATGATGGTGGGCTGCTCAATGGTGGTGTCGGCGCGGATCTGCCTGCAGGCCTCGATGCCTGTCAGTCACGGCATCCGCACGTCGAGGGCACGACTGCGGCCTGAGCGCGCGCACCATCTCGACGGCCATCGCGCCGTCGAGGCGAGGCTCACCTCGAACCGCGACTCCCCGAGCGAGGGTCACGCGGACGAGCTCTCGGATCATCGGTTCGTCGTCCGTGACGAGGATCCGCATGGCCGGTCATCCTCCCGATGCGCACCGCACGGCGCAGGTGCGAGCGCACGCCCCCGGGGCCGAGCGTTCTCATCCCTGATTCTCGGCTCGCATCGACGGCGCCGTAGCGCCACGAAGTGCCACGGTTGAGGAGCCGCAGGCGCTGGGCACCAGTCGCGGCTGTCCGCAATCGCGCACGGCGGGTCTGCGCGCGCCTACCAACGGCGGCGGCCACCCGCCACAGGCCGGTAGCGTCGTCCTTCAGCGGCGTCACGGCGGCCAGCATCCACCTCGTCGAACAGCCGACCAGGCGGATCAGCGGAGCCAGCGCCGAGGTCAGCAGGAACAGGAAGGCCGCCTGTCCGTTCGGCGTGGCCACACTCCGGAAACAGGATGTTGGTGCCCGTGTTGATCGCGACCGCCAGCTCTTCGAACCGCTCTCTCGAGACGAGTCCCGCGGCCAGCGCTCGCTCGACCTCCGAGATGTACACCGTGGCGACAAAGACGTTGTCACTGATCGCCGAAAGCGCGCCGTTCGCGAGATAGAACCCCGCCAGCTGGCGCCTGCCCTCGAGGCTGAGCACCCATCGGACGACCGGCGCGAAGAGATGCTGGTCGTGAATCACCGCGACAATCGCGAAGAAGACGACGAGCAACGCCGCGAACGGCAGCGCCTCCGCGAAGGCATCGCCAATCCGGTGCTCCTCGGTGACGCCGTTGAGGGCTGTCTGCACCACGATCACCGCGAGGCCGATCAGCCCCACCTCGGCTACGTGCAGAGCCAGCCCGACGACCAGGAGCCCCGCGGCGAGCGCCTGGACAGCGAGACGCATCGCGTCGTGGCGGCCACGTGTGGCGGTTCGGCGTGCGTCGTCCTCCCGCAGCACCGCGCGCACGGTCTCGGGCAGCTGCCCTCCGTAGCCGAACCAGCCACGCCATTCGAGGATGAGCGTCGTGGCCAGTCCCGCGGCCAGGACCGGCACGCTGACCGGCGCCACTCGCGCAGCGAATTCCCGGAAGTCCCAGCCCACCGTCTCGCCGATGAGCAGGTTCTGCGGCTCACCCACGAGCGTCGCCACGCCGCCGAGCGCCGTGCCCACGGCACCGTGGAGCACCAGGCTCCTCAGGAAGGCTCGAAAGTCCTCGAGCTCGCGGACGCGGCTCGCGTGGATGTGGACGTCCTCGGTGTGGTCATGCTCGGCATCGTGCGTCCGCCCCGAGGCGAAGCGGTGAAACGTGAGATAGAAGCCGTAGGTCACCGCGATGATCACCGCCATGACCGTCAGGGCATCGAGGAAGGCCGAGAGCGCAGCACCGAGCCCCACAAACACGAACGACAGCAGCGCCTTTGAGCGCACGTGCAGCAGCACCTTCGTGAAGGCGAACACGAGCAGATCCCGCATGAAGTAGATGCCCGCGACCATGAACATCACGAGCAGCAGCACCGCGACGTTTGCCAGCGTCTCCTCGTACACACGCTGAGGCGAGGTCAGCCCCAGCGCGACGGCCTCCAGCGCCAGCAGTCCTCCGGGCTGCAGCGGATAGCAGCGCAGCGCCATGGCCAGGCAGGTGACGAACTCGAGGATCAGCAACCAGCCGGCCGCCGTCGGGCCGCCGACCAGGAGCACGAGCGGATTGAGGCCCAGGAAGGCAGCGACGAGCAGCTTGTACCAGCCGGGCGAATGGCCCAGGAAGTTGTCGGCCAGCGCTCGCGAGTAGGCCTCGGGCGGTGATCCGGCGGTATGCCGGCCTCGATGTTCGTTGACGCCGTTCAAGGTGAGCGTGTCTTTCGGATGGGACGCTCGCCTCCGAAGCATGGGAGATGTCGCGAACGGCGCCGGGACGTCGCCTGTGCCTGCCGCATGCCCGGACAACGGTCGGGCCTTCAAGTCACGATGCTATGAGACGCCCTCGCCGCCGACCAGCGCGCGGACGTGCAACCTGCGGTGCGTGGTCGATTGCCGCGCCTCGTGAGCCCGATGCCCGGCCCTATCGCGCGCGTCAACGCGAATCCGAGACCGATCGCGGAAAGCCATTGCGACTACGTCTGTAAATTGATGGTCATGCTGCGTTTGCTCCGGAGAGCGACGTCGTGCGACCACAGTTTGAGTACGCGAATGCCGATTCTTGAGGTGTCAGCGCTCGATGCCGGCTGTAGCGGGCGCGAGTCTGCGTGGGCGATTACGGGACTTTCGCGCGTCACGTGGACGGCCGCGTCGCGCCAGATGGCGGTACAGGCGCCATGCCCGCGCGCCTCGAAGGGTGGACCTGTGACTCGACAGCTCGCGGCCGCGTATGCGGTCGCATCCACGGCGTTTGCGATTGCTGCCATCGTGGTGTCCGCATCGGTGTTCGGCTTCTTCACGTCGGCCAAGGACACCTCCGCCGAAGAGGAACCGGCCGCCGTCGCGGAGGTTGCGGCGACTCCCGCGACGATCCTCGATGCGTCCGCGGCATACGAGTCGGCGCTTGCGGACGTGCAGGCGCAGCGCGACGCGGCACTGGCGCGCGCGGCCGCCGAGGTCGCATCGCAGCGCGCTGCGCTCCAGGCTCGGGCGGCCGCGGAGGTGGAGCAGCAGCGGGCGGGTGCATCTGCCGCGCTTGCGGCCGAATTGGAGACGCTGCGCGCACAGGCCGAGGGAACCCAGAAGAACGCGCTCAACGTGGCGACGCCCGCCGCGCCGAAGGCGACGGCCACGGCTTCCCCCGCTGCGACGGCCACGCCGGTCGCCACGGCTCCGCCTCCGAGTGCCACGGCGCGGGCTTCGGCCACGAGCACGCCGCGGCCCGAATCCACGCCCCGTCGCGAGGAGCGGCGTGAACGCGACGACTAGTCGGTGAGGCTGCGCCGACGCCGTGCGGAAGATCCGCCGGCCTCGGGAACTGAAGGGCGGAGCGCGTGGCGAAGACGCAAGTGAACATCGTGGTGACTGCTACAAGCCTGGCTGCACTCGGTGCTGCCTGGGGAGGCATCACGAAGGCCGACGCGCATGCGGCGGCCGCGAAGGCAGCTCTGAAGGCGGAGGCCGAGGCCGAGGACGCGCGACTGGCAGCCGGTGCTCCCGCCGAGGGCGTACAGGTGCCCCAGGTCATCACCGTTCCGGTGGTGGGCGCGTCGGGGCCCACGCTCTCAGACCGCCTTGGAGCCGCGCCCGAGTTGCGGCTCGCGCCACTGGCGCCGATCCGAGTGGGGACCGTAGCGCCGGCCTCGACGGGAGGAACTGCGCTCATCCCTGCGCCGCCGGCGACGGCACCGGTCGCCTCGGCGCCCGCGGGAGCCGTCGCCCCGTCCGCGGCGCCAGCGGCGCCCGCCGCCGCTGCCCTGGCCGCTCCCGCGGCTGCTGCGCCCGCGCCGGCACCCGTCGTTGCGGCGCCGGCCCCCGCACCGGCTCCTGCCGCGAAGCCGAAGGCTACGAGGCCTCGTGATTCGGGCTCCCCGTCGACCGAGGCCGCCGAGTCGCCCGCTTCGATCGCGCCGGGCCTTCCGGGCAATGGGAACCCTGTGGCAGATCGAGGCGTGGGGAGCGCGCCGGCCGCATTGCGCGCGGCCGAGGACCTCGTGCGGGACATCGAGCAGCGCTGCTCGCGCTTCCGTCCGGATTCCGCCCTGTCGCGCCTGAATCGCGAGCGCCGCATCGACGATCCGGTGCTTGCCGAGATCACATCGCTGGCCCTGGAATTCCGGGCGGTCACCGGCGGAGCATTTGACCCGGCGGTGGGGGACGCGGTGGTGGCCGCCGGGTACGACCGCTCGATGGAGCTGGTGCGCGGCGACGGCCGGGGTCCGACGCGGACCGCTCTCGCGCATCCGGCCATCCCCGTGCACGGTGACTCGATTGAGCTACGCGGCCCCGGGTTGCTCGACCTCGGGGGCATCGCGAAAGGGTGGACCGTCGATCGCGTGGGGAGGCTCCTCGAGGAGAGCGGTGCGATTCGATACTTCGTGGACGGCGGCGGCGACGTGCTCGTCGGCGGTGCGCGCGAGCAGGACGAACTCATCGAACTCTGCACCGGAGGCTATCGCGTGGGGATCCGCGCCGGCGCACTCGCGTCGTCGTCGACCCTGCACCGCCACTGGTCGACCTGGACGGAGAGGCGCACCACATCATCGATCCGCGAAGCGACCGCCCGAGCGCGGGCGAGTGGGTGCAGACCTCGGTGCTGGCCATCGATACTGTGACTGCCGACGTCCTCGCGACGGCGCTGCTTGCGAACGCCGAGGCGGCGCTTCCGGCACTCGAGCGGCGTGGGGCCGAGGCGTTGCTGATCGGTGCGGACGGCCGCTGCATGATGACACCGGGCCTGGAGCGCTACCTCCGATGACGTTCAAACGCATCGAACCGATCGCGCTGGTGGTCGCGCGCAGCCTGCTGGCAGCCGCCGCGATCTTCTACGCGTACCGCTACATGCCCGCCTTCTTCGGCATGTGGGACACGAAACAGCCCCTCCAGTGGTGGGCGGGCCGTGCCACCGGTTTCGGGGCGTACGCCGCGCTCGCGGCATCGATGGTGTTCGGCCTGATGGTGAGCTCGCGTGGCCTGGACGGCGCCGTGAACCGCAAGACGGTGACTGACTACCACCAGCAGTGGACGCTGGCCGCCCTGGTGCTCACGGTGATCCACACGCTCGTCATCGTCACCGACAAGTACGTCGACATCTCTGTGATCGGGTCGCTCGTGCCGGGCAGGTCCGCACACATGACGGGAGCGGTTGCGCTCGGGACGTTCGCGCTCTGGGGGATGATCATCATCGTCCTGAGCAGCTGGGCGCGCTCGCTGCTGAGCTACGAGGCGTGGCGCGCGATCCATGCGAGCGCGACGGCCGTGATCCTGCTGGCGCTCGCGCACGGGTTCATCGCCGGCTCGGACTCGAAGTACGAGCTGGTACGCGTCCTCTATGCAGGCAGCGGCGCGGCGATCTTCGGCGCGACCATCTTCCGCCTCGCCTACGAGTTCCGCCGACCTCGTGCGCCGGGAACCGCTCGACCCACCGCACCCACCGCGCCCGCCGCGGCAGGCGCCAGGAGGTCCACGCCGGCTGCGGCGGCTCCACCGTCGCACGAGCCACAGCCTGCCGAGGATGGCTCAATTCTGCTCGACCTTGCGACGGCACGGCGTGAGCGCGCCGGCGTTGACGAGTCACCGTTACCGCGCGCGCACGGGCGGCAGGCATAGAGGCTTCACGTTTCGGGTGTCGATGCCTGCGCGACCACTGCCCTCGGTGGGAACCGGGAGTTGCAGCGCGGACCCTGCGCGAGGCTGGACCGACTGGCCAGCGCCCGCGGGGAGCCGATCAGCGTCCCGGCGTGCGCATGTAATCGCGTCGCGCCTCGGGCGTCCGGTTCGAGGCGAGCATGTAGTCGACGCCGCGCGCGACCGACGCACCGTGGCCATTCCCGTTGACCGGAGCCACGCGGAGGGCGCGACGCCCGATCGCACCCGTGGCGACGTCACCCACCGGCGCGAACGCCACGACGGATGGGAGTGGGGGAGCCGTGGACGCCCTGCGTGGGTGCCTCGGCAACGGCGTGACGAGGATCAGCACGGCCGCAAGCGCATACGCGACGATGAACACGAGGAACGCGCCCGAGTACGACCCGGTGAAATCGAACGCCAGTCCAGCGAGGACAGGGCCACCGGCGCTCGAGACGATCGTGAACGGCATGCCGATCGAGCGGACGGTTGCGATGGTCTGCCGCCCGAAATAGTCCGCCCACACGGTCTCCTGCAGCGTGACGACACCGCCGACGCCCATCCCGAACAGAAAGATCGCCGCGTACACCAGGGGAAGCGTCCAGGCGGTCAACAGCGCGACGACACCGAGACCCATCAGCACGAACTCGGCGGCCGCGGCGAAGCGCGATGGGATCCGGTCGGCAATCAACCCCCACACGGGCTTCGACAGCAGCCCCGACACGCCGATCATGCTGAACGCGCCCGCTGCCTGCACGCTCGAGTATCCCGAGTCGGTGAGGAAGGGGATCAGGTGGAGCAGCATTGCGCCGAGGCCCATGCCCCCCAGGCCGAACGTGGTGATGAGCAGCCAGAGCGAGGGCGTGCGCATCGCCTCGCGGCGTGTCCAGCGCGAGCCGTCGGCCAGCACCCGCTGCGCGGCGAGCCGGTCACCCGCGCGGACCTCGCGTTTGCCGCCGTCGGGCTCGAGCCCGTGATCCTCCGGACGCCGGCGCCGGATCAACCAGCCCACGGGGATGACGAGTATCCATACAGCGCCGCCGATGTACAGCCACGACTGTCGCCATCCCACGCTGTCGATGAGACCAGCGGCCAGGGATGGCACGAAGAAGGCCGCCACTGAGTTGCCCATGGCGGCAATGGCGATCGCGCGGCCTCGGCGGTGGATGAACCAGTTCGACAGCGCGATGTTGACGACCAGCGCTCCCATCAGCGCCTGGCCGACCGTCTGAATTCCCGCCCGTACGACGTAGTACTGCCACAGCTCGTGGATCTGTCCGAAGAGGATGTATCCGAGGCCGGAGAGGATGGCGCCGACGACGACCAGCGGACGGCCGCCCCGGCGATCGATGAACCCACCGAGGAAGAGCCCGAGGATCCCGAGCACGGCGGTGGAGAGCGTCTGACCGAACGAGATGTCGGTGCGGCTCCAGCCCAGCTCCTCGGTCATCGGTTTGACGAAGGCGCCCATCCCGTAGGCCTGGATGCCGCTGGACATCATCGAGGCGACGAGCCCGAATCCCGCGATGTACCAGCCGTAGTAGAACGAGCGGCCGAACAGCGTTGTCGGAAGGGGGAGTGACTTCGCGCCGGGCGCGGCCGGAGAGGCCTCTACTTGCGCAGTCATGCGACGCCTCGCTGCAGTTCCCGACCCGAAAGTAGCGGGGTCGCCTCGCGATTACAATCGGGAGTGAGTGCGACGCCGGCGCCGCGGTCCGGTAGAGGTCCGCGGGCCGACGCCTCGACCGATGCCCGGGCGGCCCTGTTGTCGGGCGACCTTCAGGCGACCCGCTCGACCTCGAGGGAGGTGGGTGCGCTCGTGAACCGGTCGTGCAGCGGAATGGCTCGGAACGAGAGGGCCAGCGCGAGCAACAGCACGGCGGCGACCGTGGACACGTCGTAGACGCGATCGATCGCCCCGGCGACGGACTCACGCTGTGCCTCGAGGGCGGAAGCGAGCAGGGCGTCGCCTCCGGGAGACTGCGCCACCTCGTCTCGCAGCGACGAGAACCGCGCGGGGTCGAGCGCGATCGTGGGGTCCAGGAGACGCGCGTAGGTGGCGGCGGGCAGCGCCTCGCGGAGCTGTTGCGAGCTGCCCTGGAAGTGCGCAACGTAGCTGGTCGTGAGCAGGAGCCC
>JAXLWY010000013.1:0-54477 GCA_046328255.1 Dehalococcoidia bacterium
CGAGTGCTGCACGTTCCGGACGAGACACAGGCTGGCGCCCTGCTCACCACGGCCGTGGTGGGAGTCGTGGGTGTGATCGGGTTTGGGATCTGCGCGGCGCAACTGCGCAGCGAGGAGTACCTCGTGATCTCCGCTCGCCTGTCCGCCTGAGGCCGCCTGAGCCCTTCAGCGGGTCCTCGGGCCAGCCGAGTATCGTTAACGTGGTATTCATGTGATTGTGACAACAAGTACTTGTTCATCACGCCCGTCGGGCACAAGATGTCATCACCGGACATTTGCCGGGAGATTCGCAGGCAAGGGTGTAGGCCCGGTCTGCGGCGAAAGGAAGTCGACAGATGCGAACCTCGAAGCATGCGTTCTATAGCGCCATCGTCTCCGCCGGTGGCCTCGGTGCGCCGAGCATGAAGGAGTCGCGCCGGGACCTTGACCGCGCGTTCTTCGCTGCGCGGCTCGGGGCGCTCTCGAACTAGGCCCCACGACGGACGAGTGCAGGAACGGGCACCCAGAGGGTGCCCGTTCTCGTTTCAGCTGCGACTCCGGCTCATCCCGAGGGCAGCACGCACTCCTCGATGTCCATCGCGATGACCTCGGCCTTGCCCAGCAGCTCGGCGTCGACGAATCGCCGGGCCTCGTCGGCGAGTCGCCGCGCCTCAGCGAAACTCCCGGAGACGACTGCGAACCCGACCTGACCGCGCCGGACCTCGTCCTGCTCGCCGACCTCGGCAGCGGACAGTTGACGCCGCACGCGCAACCGCTCGACCAACGAGCGGACCACCTGGCGCTTGTCCTTGAGGCTGCATGCCTCGGGAATCGCGATGGTGACGAGCACGCTGATGGTGACCATCTCAGCCCCTCGAGTTGAGACGCGTCCTCAGGGAACCGCTCGCTGCTCTGGGAGCCGCGGGCGCGCAGGCTCCGGATGCGCCGCAGCCGGGGCCGGGAGCGAGAGCACAGTGGGGCCGGGAAGCAGCAGGGCTGTGGCGCCCGCCCGACGTTGACCCGGGTCGGCAAGGCTCCGCGCGGCAGCCGACAGCGCGGCAAGCGCGGCAGCGACCTGCTCGATCGGGTGGTTGTCACCGGACGGCAGCGGGCGACCATCGAGGCCCGGCATCGGGATCGACGCGTCCGGCAGCGGAAGGTCGGCGTCTCCGAGCGGTGGAAGGTCCTGGGGACCGTTCATCCCGAAGTGCTCGAGGAAGCGCTGCGTGGTCGCGAAGAGCGTGGGGCGCCCGGGCGCCGGACTGCGGCCGGCCTCCTCGACGAGCCCGCGCGCGCGCAGCGTCTGCATCGCGCCGTCACTTGAGACGCCGCGAATCGACTCGATCGTGGCGCGGGTAACGGGCTGGCGGTAGGCGATGATCGCGAGCGTCTCGAGGGCCGCGTTCGAGAGTCGACGGTGCTGTTCGAGGCCGAGGAACGCCTCCACGTACTGCGCGGCATGAGGCGCGGTGACGAGCTGTGCGCCGTCGGGGCCCGTCTGCAGGATGAGCCCGCGTCCCTCGAGGCGCGCTCGAAGGTCCTCGAGGGCGGGCGCGAGTGCCGTCATCGTGATCCCGAGCGCGCGCGCAAGGCTTCGCAGCTCAACCGGTCCGTCCGAGACGAATAGCAGCGCTTCGACGAGCGAGGGAAGCGCTTCGGTCGGCGCGGCCTCCACCTCGGGCGGATCGTCCTCGGTGTCATCGTCGGTTGCGTCGGCGGCCCGTGACGTGGAGCCCGACGAAACCGCCTCGTTGTCGTCGTGCGCCAGGCCATCATCGCGGTCGACGGCGTCGACCGCCGCGGACTCGATATCGAGGGCGGTTGCGGCTTCGGGGGCTGCGGAGTCCGGCGGTCCGTCCTCGGGCGCAGCGGCATCGGAGCCCGGGGCGCTGGTCTTGCGCGGTCGCGGCATCCTGCCTCCGCATCGATCTGGAGTTTCGAGACCACGACATCTGTTCATCAGATTGTACGGGCGTTCGAAGTGACGATTGCGAGTCAATCGTAGCCGAGTTGGGAGCGCGGCCGGTCGCGATCTCGTTGCACCTGGTGGCGTTGGGCCTGCCGGCAACGGCGATACGATGCGGGTCATGATCATCGATGTCCACACGCACGCCTTCCCGCCCCGCATGATCGAGCGCCGTGGCAGGCTGGTGCGGCAGGACCGCGGCTTCGCGGCGATCTACGGCGAGGCTTCCGCGGCGATGGTGTCGGCGGACGCGCTGCTCGAGTCGATGGAACGTGCCCATGTCGATGTGTCCGGTCGTGTGCGGGTTCTGGGTGGGGCGACGGTGGACCTCGCGGAGGAACACGCCGCGTACCTCCTCGATGCCGCGCGCGCGTCAAGGAGGGCGCCTGATCCCGTTCGTCCCGTTGGAGGCACCGGGCCCGCGCTCATCGACACGCTCGACCGGCTCACGCCACGGAGCGCGCGGCCTCGGCGAGGTCCGCCCGGGTCTCGAGGGCGCAGCGCAGCACGTCGACGCCGTGCTCGGTGAGGCCGCGACGCGACACCGTCTTCCCGCGCTGGTGCACGCGTCGGAGACTGTGGGCCACGCGTACGCGGGGAAGAGCGGAGGCTATGAGGCGGGCGCGCTCTGGCGACTGCTCGAGGAACGCCCGGACGTCCGCGTGATCGCGGCGCACTGGGGCGGCGGGCTGCCGTTCTTCGGGCTGATGCCCGAGGTACGCGCGCACATCGACGCCGGCCGGCTCGCCTTCGACACGGCAGCGTCGAAGTATCTCTACGACCCCACGGTCTTTGACGTGGTGCAGCGTCTCGTCGGACCCCGCGCCGTCATGTGGGGATCCGACTTCCCGCTGCGCGACCAGGCGCGCGACCGGCGCGAGGCGGAGGCGGCACTCCCCGACGACGAGGCGCGAACCGCCGTGCTTGGTGGGAACGCCGCTGGCTTCCTCAGAGTGGGCTAGACAGACGTGCGCCTGTTCGTGGCGCTCGAGTTGCCGCAGGCCTGGTGCGACGTCGCCCTCGATGTGCGACAGCAGCTGGAGCAGGCGCTCAGCGCCGCGGATAGTGCCGCGCTGCGCTGGGTAGAGCCGGAGCTGCTGCACCTGACGCTCCGGTTCCTCGGTGAGTTTGCCGACGCCCGCGTGACCGATCTGCAGTCGGCACTCGATGCTGCACTCGACGTTCTCCTGCCGCTCGACCTGTCCAGCTCGACGCCGGGCTCGTTCGGCGGCCGGAATCGACTCCAGGTCATCTGGCTCGGTGTCGACGGCGACGTCCCGCACCTCGATGCTCTCGCGAGGGAGGTCGAGCGCGCGTGCGTCGAGGGCGGCGCGGCTCCCGACCCCCGGCCGTTCGCGCCGCACATCACACTGGCACGCGTGCGAGAGCGTGCGCCGGTGGAGACGCGACGGACGATCGGCGAAGCCCTGGGCGAGATCGCGGTGCCGACGGTGCCCCTCCGCGCGACCGGTGTCGCGCTCGTCAGATCGCACCTCGGGAAGGGACCGCCTCGCTACGAAGTCCTCTCTCGTCATCCCCGGCACCGACACCTCATCGAAACGGCTGAGCCGGCCGATGCTCATGGCAAGGGGCGGAGCGACTGGGGGGAGAGGACGAAATGAGCTTGACGCCTCGGGAGCGCGCCAACTAGCTTGACTTCGGACGGGGTGCCAATGTGGCTGCACGTAAGCACCGCTTGAAAACGAGGACGCGCCGGGCGAATGCCGGCGCGCTTTTGTTTTCCGGGGGTCGCGCGCACCAGGCACTCAGACGGTTGACTCCCCAACGACGCGGATGCCAGCGAGGAGGCGACATGGACTCTGGTCTCATCGGCAAAGTTGAAAAGGCGCACCGGTACGCTGCGGAGCGAGACCGGTTCACGTTCAGCGCTCTGACCGTCCATGTGCGAGGGGATAACGACGCCCACGACGTCACGCTACAGGACGGCGCGTGGAACTGCGGATGTGAGTTCTTCTCTCACCACCGGGTCTGCGCCCACTCGATGGCGATCGAGCGGCTGCTGGACGGTATGGTCCCGATCGCTTCGCCGGCCTGAGTTCGACGCGCACGTGCGCTGACATGAAGGCGGTCGTCGGTCGGCCGCCTTCTTCGTGCAAGGGCGTTTGGAGGAGGCGCTGACGCTCAGTCTGCCAGCGAGGCGAGAGCTCGCTGACGCTCAGTCTGCCAGCGAGGCGAGAGCTCGCTGACGCTCAGTCTGCCAGCGAGGCAATAGCTCGCTGGACATGCTGGTCCTCGATGAACGGCGCGCGGTCCTGGTCCCGGAACGCGGCGGCCCGACGCAGCACCTCGGCCCGCGAGGCGCCCGCGGGCGGCTCCGTGATCCACGCCGTCAGAATGATCAGCACACCGTTCGGGTCCTCGAGGAAGACGAGGCGCTCGTAGCCGCGGCGGATCTCCTCGGAGCCACGGATTCCCGAGTTCGACAGTTCGAAGAACGCGCGGTCGAGCGTCGCGCCGTCCACACGCAACGCCACGTACTGCATCGATCCAACGCCGAGCGACGCGTCGGCGAGCTTGAGGTTGGGGTCGACGGGTCCGATCAGCAGCAGGAACGAGTCGTCCGAGATGCGCAGGAGGGCCTGCACAGACTCGGGGTCGTCGCGGTTCGGCTCCAGGAAGAGCAGCTCCATCCCGAACGCACGCTGGTAGAACGCCACCGACTCCTCGACGTTCTTCACGATGACGGCCGGGTATCCGATGCCGCTGACCTGCACGCGCGCCCGCTTTCCTCGCGACCCGCGAGGACTGCCCCGCCACGGTCGTGTGCCACTGCTTCGGGCGAGCGTAGCGCCTGTGGGGGGTCCCGAGCCTGCCGGTACAATGGGCGGATGAACTCGGAGCTCCAGACCGCCGACGGATCCCCCGAGACCGACCAGCTCCCGCCCCGCTTCGCTGGTGCGATTCCCTCGGAAGGGCCACTCGAACCGGTCGAAGGCGTGGAGGCGTTCCTGCGCGCACTCGAAGCCGGCGTTCCGTGGTACGAGGCGCTGCTCGACGTCGTGGCACGCTGGGTCGCGCCCGACGAGGAAGTGGACGGGGTGACCTACCGGTACCTCGTGGCGGGCGAGGCGTTCGACTGGCTGCGCCTCGCGCAGCGACTGATCGAGGCGGCCGCTCTGTGGCTTCCGGGCATCGTTCCGGGCACGGAGGCCGAGCGGCTCCTGTTTGCCGGACTGGCGCCCGGGCGTGAGGATGAAGACGCGTTCGCGAGGGCGATCGGTCCGCAGAAGCACCGCGCCCACCTCAACTTCCAGTACGGCGTCATTGTCGAGGAGGCGCTGTTGCTCGCCGCCGAGCAGGAGCTGCAGAAAGCGGGCTCGCTGTCCGGTGCGCGCCGGGCGGACATCGAGGCGTACGAGCGCGTATACGGCAAGCCGTTCGAGGAACTGGTCGCGCAATACGCCGAGGAGACCGAGGCCGTGCTGACCGACTCGGTCGACCGCGACGACCTCCAGGCGTTCACGTACTGGTGCTCGAAGTATCGCTTTCGGACCGCGGAGCCGGCGCGGGTCGCCTCGGACACGCGGAAGTCGCTCGCGCTCCTGTCGACGATGGATCGCCACCGACGGCGCGTGCAACGGACGCGCGCCGAGCCGCAGCCCGACGAGGACGCGATCGAGGTGGGCCGCGCCGCGTCCCCACCCGACGCGCGACCAGCGCAGACCTCGATGTGGGAACGCGCGCGGCGATCCCGCGCACGCGCCGAGGACCAGGGCGACGCGGACGAGTAGGCACCAGAGCCCAGAGGACGTTAAAGGGCCCCGGTGTGATGCCGGGGCCCTTCCTGATCGTCCGGGAGGACGTTGGTCAGCCGGTCGATGGCGGCGCTCAGCCGGCCTTGATCTCGATGGGCTTGGGCTGGGCGCGCTCGGGGAGCGGGAGCGTCATCGTGAGCACGCCATCCTTCAGTTCGGCGTCGACCTCGGCGCTGGCGACGTTGGCGGGGAGCGCTACGCGCCGTGAGACGGCGCCGTACCGTCGCTCGCGGCGGTAGAACTTCGCGTCCTTCTCCTCGTGCTCCTCGTTGTGCTCCGCCTTGATGTAGAGCACGCCCTCGTGGACCTGGACGTCGATCTCTTCCTTGGTGAAGCCGGGGAGCGATGCCTTCACGACGACTTTGCCATCCTTCTCGAGGACGTCGAGGGCAAGCGAGCCTTCGTCCATGAACGCCGCAGGTGAGCGGAAGAACGTGTCATCGAACACGCGATCCATCATCCGGCGGAGGTTGCCGAAGTCCCGATCGAGCCACCGGAAGCCTTCGGCGGGGACGATATCTGCCATCCGATTACTCCTTTGCTACTCGTCCGACAAATGGCCCGGCCCATCTGTTGTCCTCGACGACCGGGCGACGACACGCACGAGAGTAGTACGACGAACGTCACAACGTCAACGGACATGAGTCATGAACGCTCAAGATAGCTTGCGTGAGGAGAGGCAGCTCCATATACTCAGCGCGTGGCAAGCAACTACTACGAGGTGCTGGGCGTGAAACGGGATGCCTCGGCGAAGGACATTCGCCAGGCCTATCGCCGCCTGGCGCGCAAGCTCCATCCCGACGTCAACCCCGGTGACAAGCAGGCGGAGGAACGCTTCAAGGAAGTGAACGCTGCCTACGAGGTGCTGTCGGACGCGGACTCACGCCAGAAGTACGACCGCTACGGTGAGCAGTGGAAGCACGCCGACGAGATCGAGGCGATGGAGCGGCGAGGCTTTCGAACCGCCGGCGGCGGCGCTCATCCGGGAGGCCGGTCCGATGGGTCCGGCTCCTTCGAGTTCAACGTCGGTGACATGGGCGACCTTGGCGGGCTCGGTGACCTGTTCGGCGGGCGTGGGTCCGGCGGTGCAAACGGCGGCATCTTCGGCTCAATCTTCCGCGCTCGGCCGGCCGCCAGCGTGGGCAGGACGTCGAGCACGCAGTTCGCATCACCCTTGACGAGGCGTACAACGGCGCGACGCGCACCATCGAGGTGCGCGACCAGGCCGAGACCTGCCGCGTCTGCGGTGGCGAGGGCAGTCTCGCGGGCGCCACGTGTCACGCCTGTCGCGGAACGGAAGTGCTCGCCCGTGCGGCGCATCGAGGTGACGATTCCGCCGGGTGTCGACACCGGCACCCGCATCCGCGTCGCGGGCAAGGGTGGCGCCGGCGCCAACGGCGGCACGCCGGGCGACCTGTTCCTCCGGATCGAGGTCGGCACGCACCCCCGGTTCGAGCGGACCGGAGACGACCTGCGCATCGACGTCGATGTGCCGGTCGCGGACGCCGCGCTTGGCGGCGAGGTTGGTGTGCCGACGCTCAAGGGCCGCACGCTCATGCTCAACGTGCCTGCGGGGACACAGGGTGGACGCGTGTTCCGTCTCGCGGGCCAGGGCATGCCGCGACGGCAGGGTGGCTACGGCGACCTGCACGCACGCGTGCGCCTCGTCCTGCCGGAACCGCTCACGGCTGAGCAGCGCGCGCTCTTCGAGCAGCTCCGGCGCGTGTCGAAGGGCGGCGCCGAGGCCTCCAGTGGGGGTCGCGCATGACGATTCCCCACGACAGGCCGGTCTTCGAGATCTCGGTGGTGGCACGCATCGTCGGGGTCCACCAGCAGACGCTCCGCTCCTACGAGCGGATGGGCCTCGTGCGGCGCAGCGCACCAGGGGCAACACACGGCTCTACTCGCAACAGGACATCGCGCGGCTGCAGCAGGTGCGGCGGCTCGTCAACGAGCTCGGCATCAACGTCTCGGGCGTGGAGGTCATCCTCGGGATGTCGCGCCAGATCGAGGAGCTGCAGTCGGAGCTGACGGAGGCGCGCCACGAACTCACGCGCTCCTGCGCCGCAGAGTCGGCGAAACAGTAGTCACGCCATTGCATGCGCGAGCGCCGGCAGGAATGGAGTGACCGCCAGATGATGCGACAGGACCGGTTCACCGAGCAGGCACAGACCGTGCTCCAGAACAGCCAGCAGATGGTGCGCGAGCAGCGCCATGCGCAATGGGACGTGGAACACGTTTTGCTCGCGCTGGTGCAGCTCCGCGACGGCCTCGCGCGCGAGGTGCTGCAGCGCATGGGCGTCGAGCCCAGGCGCTCGCCTCCGCGATCCGCCAGGCACTCGAGCGCTCGCCCAGCTGGCCTACGACGTCGTCCAGATCTACACGCCGCGGATTGTGCGCATGCTCGAGAACGCGAACGCCGAGGCCGACCGGCTCAAGGACGAGTTCGTCGGCGTGGAGAGCACGTGCTGCGATCGCGGACGAGCCCGACGGCGACAGCGCGCGGATCATGCGCGAGTTCAACATCACCAAGGAGCGCGTCTACGGTGCGCTGCGACAGGTCCGCGGCTCCGCGCGCGTCTCTTCGCCCACCGCCGAGAGTCAGTACCAGGCACTCGGGCGATACAGCCGCGACCTCACCGAGCTGGCCCGGAGCGGCCAGATCGACCCCCGTGATCGGCCGTGACACCGAGATCGCACGCGTGATGCAGATCCTCAACCGCCGCACAAGAACAACCCGGTCGTGATCAGTGACGCGGGTGTCGGCAAGACGGCGATCGTCGAGGGGCTGGCGCTGCGCATGGCCGAGGGCGACGTGCCCGAGCGCCTGCGCGACAAGCGCATGCTCGCGCTCGACATGGGCGCGATCGTCGCCGGATCGGGATTCCGGGGCGAGTTCGAGGAGCGCCTGCAGGCGTGATGCGCGAGGTCAGGAGTCACAAGGCGAGGTCATCCTCTTCATCGACGAGATTCACCAAGGTGGTGGGGGCAGGCGCCTCGGAAGGCGCGATTGACGCCTCGAACATGATGAAGCCCGCGCTTGCGCGCGGTGAGCTGCACGTCATCGGCGCCACCACACTCGACGAGTACCGCAAGTACATCGAGGCCGACCCGGCGCTCGAGCGGCAGTTCTCACCCGTGCACGTCGACAGGCCCTCCGTCGAGGAGGCAATCGAGATCCTCCAGGGCGCCGCTCGATACGAGCAGCACCACGGCCTCCCGATCACGGACGCCGCACTTGAGGCCGCCGCGCGTCCTGTCGGACCGCTACCTCCGCAGGCGCAAGCTCCCGGACAAGGCGATCGACCTGATCGATGAGGCGTCGATCGCGGCGCGTCATCGAGGGGAGGCGATGTCGCCAGGCCTGCGCGGCCTGACAGCACGCGACTGCGGGAGGCCTCGGCGCGCGTGGACGCCGCTGCCGAGCGGCAGGACTACGGGGAGCCGCGCGGGTCAAGCAGCAGGTGCGGATCCAGGCCGAGTACGAGGCGATGAAGTCAAGCTGGCAGCAGGCGCATGGCGTCACCAGCGACTGACCGAGCGTGACATCGCGGCGCTGATCAGCACCCAGATGACCGGAGTGCCGGTCGACCGCATGCTCGAAGGCGAGGCGGAGAAGCTCCTGCACATGGAGGAGTTCTACATCAGTCGGTCGTCGGACAGGACGCCGCCGTGATTACGCTGGCCAACGCGATCCGCCGCGCGCAGTCCGGCCTCAAGGACCCGCGACGCCCGATCAGTTCGTTCGTCTTCATCGGGCCCACCGGTGTCGGCAAGACGCACCTCGCGCAGGCGCTCGCCGAGTACATGTTCGACGATCCGGACGCGCTGTTGCGCCCTCGACATGTCGGAGTACCAGGAACGCCACACGGTCTCGAGGTTGATCGGCGCGCCTCCCGGTTACGTCAAGGTACGACCAGGCGGGCCAACTGACCGAGGCGGTGCGGCAGCGTCCGTACCGGGTGGTCCTTTTCGACGAGATCGAGAAGGCGCACCCGGACGTGTTCAACACGCTGCTGCAGGTGATGGACAACGGGCGGCTGACGGACTCGCAGGGGCGGGTGGCCGACTTCCGCAACACGGTCATCATCCTCACCTCGAACCTGGGAACCGGGCAGCAGGCGGCGCCGCTCGGGTTCGTGCGAACGAAGAACGACGGCGAGCGCGTCAAGATGACGCGCAACGTCGAGGAGGCACTGGCGAAGGCGTTCCGGCCCGAGTTCCTCAACCGGCTCGACGAGGTGGTCGTCTTCGAACCGTTGACCGAGGCGGAGATCGCGCGGATCGCCGACCTCATCCTCGCCGAGGTGGGGGCGCGACTCGCTGAGCGGGGCGTGCGCCTCGAGGTGAGCGCAGCCGCGAGGAGTGCCCTGGTGCGTAGGGCTACGACCCACGTTCAGGCGCGGCCAATGCGCCGGGCGATCAGGCGCCGGATCGAGAACGAGCTTGCGCGGCGCGTGCTCGGTGGCGAGTTCGAGCCGGGCGACGCCATTGAGGTGGGCGTGGACGCGGACGGCGCCTACACGTTCTCGAGGGTGGCCGCCGAGGGCCGCCGTCGCGTAAGGCGCGGCCGGGTTGGATCGGCGCGAGGAACTCCCCGGGGGGCCCTCGTCATTCCCGTGGACAGGACGGCACAAACGCCGAGAGCGTGAGGATTGTTGCGCGCGCCGTGCGATCAGTTGCCGCTCGACCGTACCTCGGGGCCCGCTCGGATCGCCGGCCACTCATCATCCAGCATCGAGAACCGGGCGTTATCGCGGCTATCCGCGAGGCGACCGCCTGTCGGAGAGGTCCCCTCGTAGCGGAAACCAGGGGCGCTCCTTGGCGGCCCTTGAAGGTGGCCAGATGAGTCGCACTTCCACTCATGGCCTCGATAGCCCAGGTCGTCGAAGGCGCGTCAGGCCATCGGATACATCGCCTCGATGGCTGCGCTGTGCGCTGCGGGCAGCGGCGAGTACGCGAGATGACCCGCCTCGATACATCCGTTCGCCGGAGGTCGTCCTGCGCAGGTAGCTGGCGACGAACTGGCCGCTCGGACGACCGTTCGAGCGATGGCGAAGAAGAGTGGGTCCTTGCTGGCTGCCGCCGGTTCGAAACCACGCCCGGTACGCCGCGAGGGTGAAATGGGCCAAGTACGTCTGGATTCGCCTGCTGCCGACGCGTTCGCCTCGTGCAGCGCCTCGGCATGGCGCACTGCATCGAGCGGCTCGAGGCGCGCCCGGCGTCCCTCCATGGGGGTGCGCGTCGGGCGCGAGCGTGCCGTCCACCCATCGAGGGCAGGCCCGATTGGCTGCCCGAGGTTGTTGAGCGCACAGCGTCCTGCGTCATCGGTGCTCCGCATCGCCAGCCACCAGGAGCCCCTCCTCGCGCATCGCGTTGCCTCTCTGCGATCGGCGCAGGCCAGAGCAGGTAGGCAGGAATCGAGATCGCCGCGGTGAGCAGGGCGAGCACGGCGAACGCGAGCTGAGGCGACCGCTCGCCCAGGCCGCCGGCGAGGCGCGGCGAACACCAGCACGAACTGGATGCCGAGACGTCGGACCGCGAGGACCGTCGCGCGCACGTCGCTGCTGACGCGGCGGCTCAGGTATTCCGTGAAGATCGGCTCACGCATCGTCGTGATCACCACGCCGTTGCTACCAGGGCAAGCACCATCGCGACGTGGTCGTAGCCGGCGAGCGCGACGAGCAGCGCGGAAGTGGGACGGCGATCAGCAGGGCGATCGCGCGGCGCTCGCCCAGGCTGCATTGCAGCTGTTGTCGGCGGAACCCGCCGGCAGCGCCGGGCGTGCGGGGAGCATCAGCAGTCCCCACCACGCGACAGGCACCTCGTGAGCGCGGAGGAAGAAGCTGGATGAGCATCATCTGGGGAGGCCGCGGCGAACGCGGTGCAACGATCACGACGATCAGCGCGGCAGCACGGTCTCCGAAACAGGCTCCGCTCACCCAGGACCATCGTGCGCGCGTAGCTGGGACCACCCACGCCTCGCCCCTGCCTCGGCGGCTCGCGGAGCAGGAGCGCGAGCACGAGCGCGCTTCCGTACGACACCGCGCTCAGGAGGACCGGCACCTGCAGCGACGTGAGACCGGCGATCGGTGCTCCCAGCAGTGGACCCAGCATCATGCCCGCGACCCCGAAGCCGGAGAGCCGTCCGAACTGCCTCGAGAACTCGGCCTCGCGGCCCTCCGCGGCAAGGGCGTCGTAGAGATAGGCCGCATGCACCGGATCGCGGAATGCGCTTCCGCCCGCCCAGAGCACGTACGACAGCAGGATCAACGGATAGCTCGAGGCGAGGCCGAACAGGAAGAGCCCGCTCCCCTCGATCAGCATTGCCAGCGCGAGCGCGTTCCGGCGGCCGAACCGATCGGCAAAGGCGCCCGCCGGCACGCGCGCGAAGAGTCCCACGAACTGGAAGAACGTCTCGAGCAGACCGACGAGAAAGAGCGAGACCCCGCGGAACTCGGTCAGGTAGGCGATCCATGTTCCGAGCCAGAACTGGAACGACAGCATGAACCAGAACACGAACAGGAGTCGCACGTTGCGAGTGCTGGAGAAGGACACCGACGAGGTCGGGGAGAATGCGCGCACAGGGACCTCGACCTGCCGACCCGTGTTGCTCGAAGTGGCGAGAGTACTCCGCGCGCGCTCCTCGATGGTCGGCCGCGTGCCGTTTGTCGTGATCCCCGGCGCCCGGTACCGTCTGATCACACTGATCGAGGTCGTCGAGTCGCGGGGTTCTGGTCGCACGGTGCGCCGCCTCGCGTGTGCAGGACGCGATGGGGAGGCCGTTGTGACCACTCGAGGGAGTCAGCCGGGACGAGGTGCGCGTGCGGTCACGCCCGCACCGCGACGCTCCGCGCTGCGCGAGCGACTCGACCCGTACGGCGGCCTGACGACGATCCTCGTGGTTCTCTTTGCCGTCGTCTTCCTCGGCGTGATCGCCTGGCAGTCGCGCCCGCGGAGCGCCTCGACGGCGGACCTCAAGGGTGTGGAGGTGCCGCTCGCCGCCGCCTCGCACATCAGCAACCCCGCCGAGCTGATCATTCCCGAGGGCCAGCCGCCCGCCGGAGGCCCCCACTTCGCGATATCTCAGCAGGCGGGTGCGTTCACCGAGCCGATCCAGGACGGGAACGTGATCCACTCGCTGGAGCACGGGATGATCTGGATCTCCTACAACAAGGACAAGGTGAGCGCGGCAGACATCGCCAAGCTGACGAGCATCCAGAAGGCGCACTCCCGCGACGTCATCCTCTCGCCACGCCCCGAGGACTCAAGGCCCATCGCGGTGGCGTCGTGGGGCCGGCTGCCGCAACTCGACGCCGTCGACGAACAGGCGATTACCGACTTCATCAGCACGAACCGCGATCGCTCACCTGAGCCCGGAGTTCGCCGACCTCCGTCCCCCCGAGGGATGTCCAACGTCCTCCCGGAGCCGCGGGGTGGCCGCGCTACGGTGGATCCGGGTGACGGGAGGTCGACGTGTCTGGTTCGCGTCCTCGAGTCGTCAGGCGCAGCGGTACGCCGTCCCGGATGGACGCTCGATCGCCGTGGCGGCGTCAGCTCGACGCCCTCGGCGGCCCGCTGCTGGTGGGCTCCGTGCTGTTCGTCCTCGGCGTGGTCGGCGTACTCGTCTGGCTGAACCGACCCGGGGGCAGCGCGGGCACCGGCGCCTACCAGCTCGTGGCGCGCGCCCAGGTATCCGGTCGGACGTGGGGCGACCCGAACGCTCCGGTCCGAATCATCGCCTTCGAGGACTTCCAGTGCCCCTTCTGCGCGCGGCACACCCGCGACGTGGAGCCGCAGCTCGCGACGGAGTTCATCGCGACCGGGCAGGTGCTCTACGAGTACCACCACATGGCATTCCTCGGTGAGGACTCGACCCGGGCCGCCCAGGCGGCCGAGTGTGCTGTCGAGCAAAACCAGTTCTGGCCCTTCCACGACGTGCTGTACCAGCGCCAGGGGCAGGAGAACTCCGGCGTCTACAGCATCGACCGGCTGAAGATCTACGGCGGCGAGGTGGATGCCGCGCTCCCGCCGGACGCATGGGACCAGAAGGCGTTCGAGGGCTGTCTCGATAGCGCCAAGACCAGGGCGTCTGTGCAGAACATGACCACGGAGGCGGGCAGCGTTGGCGTCCGTTCGACGCCGAGCTTCCTCGTCAACGGGAAGCTGCTGGTGGGCGGCCAGAGCATCGAGCAGTTCCGCCAGGCGATCGCCCAGGCGAAGTCGGCAACGGCTCCGTGAGCGCGCGGATGACGGGATCGATCGAGAGGTCGATGGCGTCGGCGGGAACGCTCGCAGACCTGCGGGAGCGATGGCGCGTCTGGCTGATGCTCGGCCTCGTGATCGCCGGCACCGTCGTCTCGGCCTACCTCGTGAAGGTGGCGCTCGATCCCGACAAGGTGATCGCCTGCGGGCCGGTGGGTGATTGCCACACCGTCCAGAGTTCGCAATACGCCGAGGTCGCCGGCGTGCCGGTGGCGGCCTTCGGACTCCTCATGTACGTCGGATTGCTGGCGCTCGTGGGAGCGCGTGTCGCGCGTGTCGGCAGCGAGGCGACGCAGGCGGCGTTCGGCACGCTGACGTTCTCGCTGGCTCTCGGTGGCGTTGTCTACTCGCTGTATCTCACCTACCTCGAGCTGGCCGTGATCCACGCGATCTGCATCTACTGCGTGACGTCGGCTGCAATCATCACGGTGGTGTTTGTGCTCGCGATTCCCGACGCCGCTCGGCGGTCGGGGCCCGCGTAGCCGCCGGCGATACGTCGACGTATGATTGCGCCGCACGTCACATGCGGGGCTGAGGGCTGACATGGTCGCGGAACTGATTCGGCAGCAGGTTGAGGTCTCTTTCGACCAGATGGGCGTCCTCGAGGACGAGGCCGGCACGCAGGCCTTCATTCTCGACTGGAACCTCGAGCCCGTGCCGCCCCCCTATTACCTGCTGATCGACGGCCGTCGATTCGCCTACAGCGGCGAGACGCTGCTCGTGAAGGGGCACGGCGCACGGTTCGGTCGCATCGTGCGCGAGCACGAGGCGGCGGGCCGCATCGCGATGTTCGTCGAGCGCGAAACGCGGCTGTACATCTACGTGTTCGACCCCTCGGCCGCGGACGACGAGTCGGAGTAGGACGCGTCGAGGCGTTCGGCTTCGCGTTCGGCTTCGCGTTCGGCTTCCGACCCTGCGACCCAGGACACATCCGCGAACCGTGTTCGGAGTTCCGCGCGGATTGCCTCCAGGCGCTGGCGTTCCTCGTCCGTGTCGAGATCCGGCGTGAGCATGATCAGCGCGTCCTCGCCATTGTTCGCGTAGTAGCGCCGGCGCACTCCCACCTGCTTGAATCCGAACCGCTCGTAGATGGCGCGGGCGCGGGCGTTCGAGGGCCGGACCTCGAGGGCCACAGTCTTCAGTTCCGCGGCGCGGGCGCGGTCGAAGCACTCGAGCAGCAGCCGCTGCGCGATTCCCCCTGGTACGCGGGCGCCACCGCGATCGTGACGATGTGCAGCTGATCGACGTGAAACCAGGCGCTGCAGTACCCCGCGATCGGCGCGCCGGCGGGTCCCGGACCACCCATGAGTCGACCCCACCACGACCTTGGCGCCGCGGCGTCGAGGTCGATCACGATGAAGTACGGCTCGCGAATGCGTTACGCAGTTCGGCGTCGAATGTCGTCTGCGGCCATGCATCCTCGTACGCCGCAACCTCGATTCGGCGCACGGCGGGGATATCCGCTCTCGTCATCTCGCGCAGGAGCAGTCGCAGCGGAGGGCGTTCGGTCATCGGGGCAGTGTATGGATGTCGGCGGATCTCGGTCAGCCGCGACATTCACCCCTCGGTGGACGGCGCGCATGGTGGCACGCTCGCACCCGACCGCGGCGCCGCGGTGGCGTCGCATGAAGGGAACGTTGGGTGCACGAGAACGTCTGGGAAGGTGACGACGACAGCGGGACGGCGGTCGACGACGTCGAAGCGAGCACCGATCTCGTCGATGACGAAGCGTTCGAGCCACCGGTCGACGAGCTGGACGAAATCGCGGCGGTGAGCGCAGCCGAGGCGAGCGAGCTCTTGGAGACGCAGGCGGCGCTCGAGGTCGAGCGCGCTCGGAATCGCGCGCTGCTCGCACGGTACCGAGACGCCATCCTCGAGGCCGAGCCGGAGCTGCCGCCGGAGCTGGTGCACGGGGCGAGCCTCGAGGAGCTGGACGCCTCGATGGCGGCGGCCCGCAGCGCTGTTGCTGGCATCAGCGCACGACTGTCCGAGACGCGCGCAAGCTCCGAGCGCGGGTTCCCGGTGGGCGCACCCGCGCGCGCCGGTGCGTCGACAGCCGGGATGAGCGCTTCGGAGAAGATCCGCCGTGGCCTCGAGGCACGCGCGCGAGGGTAGTCGCACGCCGGGCCGCTCGGCTGAGGGCCTGCCGGCGACGGCGGGCCCTTCGCGATCCGGGGCCGGGTCTGAGGTCGCTACGTCACGCGTGCCAGACGCCCGTACGAGGACCGGCGCTCCGCTGTCACCCTCGCATCAACGCGGCAGGGGCGGGCACTGGCTCGCAGAAGGGTGTGGCAATGGCGCTGACACTGACCGAGGGGGCGAAGCTCTCCAACGACGTGCTGCTCGAGGGTGTGATCGAAACGGTGATCTCGGAGAGCCCCGTGCTGCAGCGGCTCCCATTCATCGAGATCGTGGCGACCGATCGCGACATCGCAGCTGCCTCGATGGTGGCGGGACGGCGGGTCGCGGTCGCGCTCTTCGACGCCGCGAATCCGCTGGATGCAATGATCCTCGGGGTGTTCTGAACGCGCACCACGCTGGGCCGGTGAGGGGCGGGCCGCATTGTCGAGGCGCCATCTCGCCGATTACACTGCGCGCACAGGCTGTGACGGAGACAGTAGCCCGGCTGGAGCGTCCCACGGGACGCACGAGCAGCACAGCGAGCCCGAAGCGGTGAGAGTCGGGCGCTGCTCAGCAGGGTGAAGATCACTCCAGAGCCGCCGACCGAACGCGCTGGGCCCGGCCCAGCATCAGTAGGCTCGGCCGGAGCGCCCACCGTTACCAGGGGCAGCGCCATACGACTCGACGAGTCCGTGGCGCGGCGAGTGGCGTGCAACCTCGGTGCTTCATCGGGCCGAGGTGCGCGCAACGCGGGTGGTACCGCGGGCCGTCACCTCTGTCGAGGCGAGGCTCGTCCCGTGCTGGGACGGGCCTTCTCTGTGCCCGGGCGGTGGAGGCGAGCGATGGCGGCAACCAGGTTCGAGCCGGTCGGCTCACGTTTCTCGGCCCCCGAGCTCGAGGAGCGCATCCTCGGATTCTGGCGCCAGCGAGATATCTTCCGCCGCTCGATCGACGAGCGGCCTGACGCGCCCGTGTTCTCCTTCTTCGAGGGGCCGCCGACGGCGAACGGGAACCCGGGCGTGCATCACGTCCTCGCGCGCGTGTTCAAGGACCTCATCCCTCGCTACAAGACGATGCGCGGCTTCCGAGTCCCTCGCAAGGGCGGTTGGGACACGCACGGCCTCCCGGTCGAGCTGGAGGTCGAAAAGCAGCTCGGTCTCGCCTCGAAGCGGGACATCGAGGCGTTCGGCGTCGCGGAGTTCAACGAGCGCTGCCGTCAGTCGGTCTTCACCTACGTCCAGGAGTGGGCGCGGATGACCGACCGGATCGGGTTCTGGATCGACATGGAGGATGCGTACGTCACGTACTCGAACGAGTACGTCGAGTCGTGCTGGTGGATTCTCAAGCAGCTCTGGGACCACAACCTGATGTACCTCGGGTACCGGGTGACGCCGCACTGCCCCCGCTGCGAGACGTCGCTGTCGAGTCACGAGATTGCACAGGGCTACCACGAGGACACGCCGGACCCCTCGGTGACCGTGCGCTTCCGCGTGCGCGAGGCGCACTACCACGCGAGCGCGCCGACGCCCCGCCTGCACCTCGAGGACGGCGTGCCGACCTCGATCCTCGCCTGGACGACCACGCCGTGGACGCTGCCCGGCAACACCGCGCTCGCCGTCAACGCCGATGCGGGCTACGTGCTGCTCGAGGTGGACACGCCCGCCGGTGGCCGCGAGCGCGTGGTGCTCGCGGCCGACCGCGTCGGCGCGGTGCTCGGAGACGCGGGCGACGTGATCGACGCGTTCCGCGGTCGTGACCTTGTCGATGTCCTCTACGAGCCACTGTACGAGTCCACCGAGTGGGACGGCGTCGAGGCGCTGGTGTTCGCGCCGGATGGGCGACCGCAGCGGCTGAAGGCAGGCGAGGAGCGTCCCGCGCGACGAGTCGTTGCGGCCGCGTTCGTGGGCACCGAGGACGGCACGGGCGTCGTGCACATCGCGCCCGCGTTCGGTGAGGACGACTACCAGCTCGGACGGAGCGCCGGGCTGATGTTCGTGCAGCCGGTGTCGCTCTCGGGGACGCTCGTCGGCGGGCCGTGGAACGGGCGCTTCGTGAAGGAGGCCGACCCCTCGATCACCGCCGACCTGCGCGAGCGCGGCCTGCTCTGGGACGCGGCGACGATCCGCCATACGTACCCGTTCTGCTGGCGCTGCGACACGCCGGTCCTCTACTACGCGAAGCCCTCCTGGTACATCCGCACGACCGCGATTCGCGACCGCCTGGTGGAGACCAACCGCACGATCCACTGGGTGCCGGAGCACATCCGTGACGGCCGCTTCGGCGAGTGGCTCGAGGGGAACATCGACTGGGCGGTCTCGCGCGAGCGCTACTGGGGCACGCCGCTGCCGCTCTGGGTATGCGAGCTCTGCGCCCATACGGAATGCATCGGCTCCTTCGAGGAGATCCGGCAACGTGCGCGCGCAGGCACCCTCCCGCAGCCGTTCGACGACCCACACCGCCCGTTCATCGACGGGATCGAGTTCGACTGCCCGCAGTGCGGCGGCACGATGCGGCGCACCCCCGAGGTGGCCGACGCCTGGTTCGACTCCGGCGCGATGCCGTACGCGCAGTGGCACTTCCCGTTCGAACACGACGCCGAGTTCCAGGCCCGCTTCCCGGCCGACTTCATCTGCGAGGCGGTCGACCAGACGCGCGGCTGGTTCTACACCCTCCACGCGCTGGCGAACCTGCTGAATCACGCGGAACCCGAGGTTGTGCGGGAGCCGATCGCGTATCGCAACGTGATCGTGCTCGGCCACATCCTCGATGGCGACGGGCAGAAGATGTCGAAGTCGCGCGGGAACGTCGTCAACCCGTGGGACGTGCTCAACGAGCACGGCGCGGACGCACTGCGCTGGTACCTCTACACGGCGTCGCCGCCCGGCAACTCGCGGCGGTTCTCCTCGGAGCTGGTGGGTGAGACCGCGCGCCGCACCATCGCGACCCTCTGGAACACCTACTCGTTCTTCGTCACCTACGCCAACATCGCGGGCTTCGATGCGGACTCGAGGCCGGATGCCGGGGCACGCACCGAGCTGGACCGCTGGGTGCGTTCGGAGCTGCATCGCACCGTGCGAGCGGTCACCGCGGCGCTCGACGCGTACGAGCCCGCCGACGCGGGACGACCGATCGCCGACTTCATCGAGCAGCTCTCGAACTGGTACCTGCGGCGCAGCCGCCGTCGTTTCTCGCGCCCGGACGCCGAGGCTGACCGACAGGCGGCACTGCACACGCTGTACGAGTGCCTGTCGACCGTCGCGCGGCTGCTTGCGCCGTTCACGCCGTTCCTCGCCGAGGAGCTGTATCGCAACCTCGAGGCGCGTCGCGCACCCGCGGCGGAGTCCGTGCACCTGGCGAGCTGGCCCGAGGTCGACGTCGCCGCCATCGATGAGCAGCTGTCCGCCGAGGTGGCGATCGTGCAGCGCATGGTCTCGCTCGCGCGCGCGGCCCGCGTGAAGGCGGGCGTGCGCGTCCGCCAGCCGCTCGCGAAGGCAGTTCTGGTGCCGCGCACCGAGGCCGAGCGCGCCGCCCTCGAACGGCTGCGGGACCAGATTGCCGACGAGCTCAATGTGAAGGCCGTTGAGGTCGCGGAGGATGCGGGCGAGCGCGTGCGCTACACGCTGCGCCCGAACCTCCCGGTGCTCGGTCCACGCCTCGGCAGCGACCTCGGGAAGGTGCGCCAGGCACTCGCGAGCGCGGACGGCAGCGAGATCGCCCGCCGCATGCGTGGTGGCCAGCCACTCACCCTCGCAGGCATCGAGCTCGCCGCATCCGACCTGCTCCTGTCCGTCGAGGCGGGCGAGGGCTGGGCGGCGGCCGAGGACGGCGGCTACATCGCACTCGTGGATGCGCGCCTGACGCCGGACCTCGAGCGCGAGGGCATGGCGCGTGAGGTGGTGCGGCGACTGCAGGATCTCCGTCGCGAGGCCGGCCTCGAGCTCGGCGACCGCATTCGCGTCACCTACCGTGGCGACGAGGCGATCGCGGCAGCCCTCGAAGCCCACGGCGACGCGGTGCGCGAGGAAACGCTTGCCGATTCGCTGGTCACGGGCGACGCCCCGGCATCCGCGACGAGCACGAGCGCGGACATCGATGGCCACCCGCTGGAGCTGGCACTCGTGCGAGTACAGGAGTAGCTCATGCCGGTGCCCGGACAGCCCATCGATGTTGTGAGGCCCGAGCGGTTTGCGCAGGGCGTGACGTTCGAGGCGTACCTCGCGCACATCGCGACGCCGGAGAACCTTGCGCGCGAGGCATCCGACGGCGGCCAGCGCAGCGATCAGAGCGCGTGGATGCGCCGCTGGTACGAGTCTCTGGTCCTCACCGAGGCGCAGGTCGCCTCGATGCGCTGGCTCGCCGCCCGGCCGGACGGACCCGCCCGCGTGCTCGTGATCTCAGAGGAGTGGTCCTCGGACTGCCGGCGGGATGTGCCCGTGTTCGCGCGTCTCGCCGAGGCGGGAGACCTCGAGTTGCGCGTGTTCGACCGCGACGGGCAGCGCTTTGGGGCTTCATCGAGGCCGGACCCTGCCGAGTCACCGAACGCGGACCTGATGAGTGCCTTCCTCAACCAGAAGCGAGGCGAGACCTACCAGTCGATTCCCATCGCGGCGTTCTTCACTGCCGACTGGCGGTATCTGTACCACTTCTGCGAGCACGCCGTGGTCTACGACAAGGACGCGTGGGTCTACAACCACCTGCGCGTGCCCCGCGCGGGCGAGGCGCCCGAGGCGACCCGTGCACGCATCGCCGAGGGCATGGGGGAGCTGATCGCGTCGCCGTTCTTCCGTGTGTGGGCATCGGCGGCCGCCGACGAGATCCTCTCGGCGCTGTACGGGCGCGCCGTGCTCGGCTTCTCGAGCGTCGCAGGACCGGCCTAGCGAGCCCGGCGCCGCGATGGCAACTCGGCGATCCGGCCTTCCTCTTCAGAGGCCGGTGGCGCGTCGAGTCGCTCCTCCTCACGAGGGCCGGGGCCGGCGTTCTTGCCGGGCGCAAGGACGAGGCCAACGAGGAACGCCCAGACCGCCGACCGCCACTCGCGATCGAGTTCGGGCGGATGATGGCGGCCGTGACGCGGCTCGCCTCGCAGGACGTGTGCCGTCTCGGCGGCCACCTCGGCGCCGATGAGCAGCATGTTCGCGCTCAGGTACACCCAGAAGAGGAGCGCCACCACCCCACCGAGGGAGCCATACACCACGTCGTAGTGCCCGAAGTTGGCGATGTAGAGCGCGAACCCAGCCTTCACCAGTTCGAAGCCAGCGGTCGCGACGAGCGCGCCGCCCCAGAGGTATCGAATCGGGACCGCCCGCCCGGGGAGCACTCGGTAGGCTGCGAGGAATCCGAGGAACACCATCGTCGGGGGCAGCAACTCGGCCCCGAGGTCCCACGCCCAGCCGAATTCCTCCAGGAATGGGAGTCGCACGGCGGCCAGGCTCTGCAGCACTCGCCACGAGGTCGTGACGGTCAGCGAGAGCAGGAACGCGGCGCCCGCGATCGGCGCGATGATGAGATCGACAGCCTTTGCCCTCAGGGGCGGCACCCCGCGGTCGGCAGCAAACGCGACGGCGAGCGAGGCGCGGACGACCGACAGCAGCGCGCTTGCCGCCCAGATCGTGGCTGCCGCAGCCACAAGCGTCAGCGTGGGACCTCGGCTTGCGACCGCGAACAACGAGTCCGCCACGCCGCTCGTGCTGACCGGCAGCGCATCGACGAGCGCCTGGACCACCCGTGCACGGCGCTGGTCGTCGCGCATCACGATTCCGAAGATGGAGACCGCCAGCGTGACCAGTGGGAACAGCGAGAACAGTCCGTAGTACGCAATCGCGGCGGCCATGTGCGTCCCGCGGTCTTCGTTGAAGTTCATCGCGGCACGCTGCAGGATCGCACCCGCAGTGAGCCAGGCCGGACGCGCCCGCGGTCGAACCAGCGCCGGAGTCGGCGAACTCGACGAACCGGTGACGGAATGGGTCACGTGGCTCCTTCGTCCGGGCTTCCGCGAGCCGCCTCGACGATCCGCCGGGATCGATCAATGCTAGATATGGTACGCGGGTTACCGCTGTTCGCAGCCCCAATCCGATCATCGGCTGCGCAGTTCCCAGGACTCAGGAGCGTCTGTGCGCCCTCGCGGCTCAGGTGACAATGCGCTGCCCTACCGTCGCATCGTGGTGAAGGCGGGTACGAACCTGCTCACCGCCGGTACGGACCGCATCGATGGCGGCACGCTGGCGGGGCTTGCGGCGCAACTGGCCGAGCTTCGTGCTCGCGGCTGCGAGCTCATCCTCGTCACATCGGGCGCGATCCATGCCGGTCGCGAGCGGTTGCGATCGCTGCCCGGAGGCGGCGGGCTGGCCTCGAGGCAGGCACTGGCCGCGGTGGGACAGAGCCGCCTGATGTCACTCTGGGACGAGGTCTTCGAGGCGCACGGGATTCCCGTCGCCCAGGCGCTGCTCACGCGTCGCGACCTCGCGGATCGGCTCGGCTACCTGAACGCGCGCAACACGTTGCTCACGCTGCTCGATCTGCGCGTCATCCCGGTGGTCAACGAGAACGACGTGGTTGCCGTCGATGAGATCAGCGACTCTGTGATTGGCGACAACGACAACCTCTCGGCTCTCGTCGCCAACCTGGTCGACGCCGACCTGCTACTCCTGCTGTCGGATGTCGATGGCCTCTACGACGCCGACCCGGCGACCCATCCCGATGCCCGCGTCATTCCGCTGGTCGAGGCGGTCGATGCCGGCATCGAGGCGGCCGCGGGCGCGGCCGGGAGCCTCGGGACCGGCGGCATGGTGACGAAGCTACAGGCCGCTCGCGTCGCCACCTCGTCCGGGACCCACGTGCTACTCGCGCACGGACTGGAACCGGATATCGTGCTGCGCGCCGCTGGCGGCGAGGCGGTGGGCACCCACTTCCTGCCTCGTGGGGATCGCGTCGAGAGCCGCCGTCGGTTCCTCCTGTCGGGCCTGCCGGTGCGCGGGCGCATCCTCGTCGATGGCGGAGCGGCACGAGCCATCTCCACGGGTGGGAGTTCGCTGCTTCCGGCTGGGATTGTCGCCGTCGACGGCGCGTTCGAGCGCGGTGACGTGATCCAGGTGGTGGACGCCGACGGCCGCCACATCGCCAGCGGTACTGCGAACTACTCGGCCGTCGACGTCGAACGGATCCGCGGCCAGCGCTCGGACCGGATCGCGACCGCCCTGGGATACGAGTTCGGTGACGAGGTGGTTCACCGCAACAACCTCGTGCTGGTCTAGCGTCTCGAGGTCAGCGCCGCAGCCGCGCCACGATCGCGCGCAGCGCCGTCTGGGCGTAGCTGACGTACTCCCCCGGACTCAGTCCCTCGAGGGCGACACGGGTCTCCTCACGCGAGAGCGCCGGCTCGTTCGCGCCGGCGGCGAGCGCATCCACGTCGAGGCCGAGTTGCAGCTCGTAGAGCTCGCCATCCTCGCCCACGATCACGCAGCCGCGCTCGTCGGTGGGCGCCATGCCTTCGAGCTCGATACCCAGCGTGAAGAGTGCACCCGGGAACGAGGGAAACGGGTCGAGCGCGCGTGCCGAGGCATGGAGGAGCTCGCGCAGTTGTGAGCCCGCCCGCTCGAGGACCGCATTGACCTGAGCCTCGATCAGGTCGGGATCTGCCGTCATCGCCACCTCGAAGCTCCGTGAGTCGATGCGTGGATGCTACGTGGCCGTCGAGTGCGTCGCAACGCGCTGATAAGCGGTCGACTCGCGCTCGAAGGTCCCGAATGCAACGGGGTCGCCGCGCGGACCGTCGACGGCCTGGCTGTCAGCCGCCTATCATCCAGATGCTCGTGGTGGCGCGTGGGGCGCCGGGCGCGCGCGCCGAGGGGTGCGGACGCGCGTCCCGATCCGAGTTCCGGCGCGGCAGGATGCCGTCTCGGGTGGTGCCGGTTTGCTCGTCCAGGGGCTGCGCCGGAGACGCGACACAGCGGGCGGTGCATGGGCATCTGGGTCGGACGCTACGCAATTGCCCACGGCGAGGTCATGGAGCACGGGCCGTGGCTCGTGGAGCGTCGTCGCACGCAGCACGAGCAGCCGGTGCGCCTGCTCGTTCTCGCCGAACCCCTCGATGAGCGATCTGCCGAGTTCTGCCACGAGGTGGCCGACGCCATCGCCGCGCTCTTCCGTCGCGAAGCGCTGTCGGTCACCGGCGGCCTGCTGCGCGCGTTGCGCCAGGCGCACGCCAACCTCGCGGAGTGGAACCGGCGCTCCCTGCGCGAGCATCGCGTCGCCGTCGGTGTGACGTGTGCGGTGATCAGCGACCACGAGGTGACGATCGCCCAGGTGGGGCCCTGCGTGGCGCTCGTGCGCAGCGGCACCGTGCTCCGCAGGCTGAGTCCCACGGGCCCGGCCGCGCGTCCCCTCGGCGGAGCCGAGGCGATCGAGCCGGCGTTCGAGCGCATCGTCCTGCCGCACGACGAGCTGCTCCTCGTGACCGCGAACGTCGAGGCCACGCTCGGCTACGACGCGATCGCCGCGGCGCTGGCGGAGGGACCGGAGCGCGCGCTGGCTGAGCTTTTCCTCAAGACGCGCGAGGTGGCGGACATGACCGCCGTGCTGGTGGCAGACCTGCCTCAGGTCGAGGACGCCGAGCTGCCCGGAAGACGAGGACGAACTCGAGCCGGCGATCGAGCCCGTGCCGGCGGCGCGAGTCGAGTCGGCACCGCCGCCGCGGCCGCGACCGCTGCCGGCGGCCGGGCCTCCGCTGCGCGTGCGCACGGCGGGCACAGGCGTCCTCGCTCCGCCGTCTCGCGCGCAGCAGGTACGGATCGGCGCGGCCGCGCTTGTCGCGATCGTGCTGGCCGTGGCGGCCTGGTACACGCTGCCGGGACTCATCAGAAGTGACCGCAGCGGCCGGTTCGACGAGATCACGGCCACGATCGGCGCGAACCTGGACGCGGTACTGAAGGCTGCGGACCCCGCGGCTGCGCGAACCGCCCTCGCCGAGGCGCAGGCGCAGCTGGCTGCCGCCCGCGCCGCCGCCCCCGCCGGGGATGCGCGGCTGCCGGACCTGGAACGGCGTGTCGCCGACGCGGCCGCGACGCTGGATCGGGTCACCGAGGTGACCGATATCCGCCGATTGGCCGAGGTGAAGAACATCGCAACCGTGCCCCTGCAGTCGGTCTCGCTGGTGGGCGCCGCGTCTCTCTGGATGGTCGATCACTCACGGGGACGCGTGGCCGCCGTCGACCCGCAGGGCGGCACCTCCCGCGAGGTCTACCGCTCGGGCGAGCGCTACGACGGCGCGGTGGCGCGGGATCCGGTTGCCGCGGCGTGGGACGAGCAGGGCCAGCGGCTGCTCGTGATCGACGGCGAGCGGACGCTGTGGAGCATCGCCGGTACGAGCGCCCCCGTCCGGCTCCCATTGCGTGGCGTCGCCGAGTTGCGCTCGGTGACCGCGCTGGCCGCATACGGCGGCAACATCTACCTCCTCGATGGGCGCGGCGGCGAGGTCTGGCGCTACCTCCCGGCCGGCGCGGGCTTCGATTCCGAGCGCACCGGCCTGCTGGGAGGCGTCTCGTTCAACGACGCGCGTGAGCTGGTCGTCGACGGCGACGTGTTCGTCCTCGATGGCGGCTCGCTGCGGCACTTCCGCCAGGGGACGGCGCAGGATTCGCTCCTGCAGGGCATTGACCGCGCACCACAGTCGCCGGTGTCGCTTGTCGAGGACGTCGGGCGTGGCCGCTTCTACACCCTGGAGTCCGGCGCGCGCCGCGTGATCGTGGGCGATCGCGGCGGCGCGTTCGTCGGCCAGCTGCGCCACCAGGCGTTCCTGGATGCGAAGTCGATCGCGCTCTCACCGGACGGCAGCACGCTGTACGTGCTGACGAACGACGCGCTCCTCGCCATCGATCCGCTCCAGGCGCGCTAGGCTGGGCGCATGCCCTCGACACCCGCACCGGCGCCTACGAGCTCGCATCGAGTTCGGATCCTCGGCATTGAGAGCTCGTGCGACGAGACCGCGGCCGCAGTGGTCGACGATGGGTGGCGCGTTCGCTCCAGCGTGGTCGCGTCCCAGGCCGACCTGCACGAGGTGACGGGCGGCGTGGTCCCCGAGGTCGCGGCCCGCCAGCATCTGCGCGCGCTCGTGCCCGTGGTGCGGCAGGCGCTCGCGGATGCCGAGTGCAGCTGGGACCAGGTCGACTACGTGGCGGTGACGCGCGGTCCGGGGCTGCCCGGGGCGCTCCTCGTCGGTTTGAACGCCGCACGTGGGCTCGCGTACGCGCGCGGTCTGCCGCTCATCCCTGCCGATCACATCGAGGGGCACGTGCGCGCGGCCTGGCTGCGGGACAGCCTCGAGGGTGCGCCGCCGCTGCCCGCGCTCGCGCTGGTGGTCTCGGGAGGCCACACGGAGCTGCTGGTGCTGCACGAAGGCGGCGCGACGGAGCGGATCGGATCGACCCGCGACGACGCCGCGGGCGAGGCCTTCGACAAGGTCGCGCGGCTCCTCGGGCTTCCGTACCTGGGCGGCCCGCCGCTCTCACGGCTGGCCGCCGAGGCGACGATGCGGAAGCTGCGCCTGCCGCGCGCCTGGCTCCGCGGCAGCGATGACTTCTCGTTCTCCGGGTTGAAGACCGCGACTCGCCAGCTCCTCGAGGGTGCGAATCCACCGCCCCGGGCTGAGGTCGCGTGGGCCTTCGAGGAGAGCGTGTGCGACGTGCTGTCGACGAAGGCTGCGCGCGGCGCGGCGAGCGCCTTGGGCGCGCTGCTGCTCGTTGCGGGTGGCGTGGCCGCCAACGCGCGGCTGCGTCAGCGCATGGGAGCGCCGGCGAGGCCGGGCTGCCAGTGTACATCCCGCCACCCGCGCTGTGCACCGATAACGCGGCAATGATCGCCGCCGCCGCGCACGAACACCTCGACGAGGCTGTCTCGGCTGCCGATCCGCTCGACGTCCTGCCCACCGCCGCGCGGGCCGGCTCACGGTCGCGATTGCGCGCGGCCCGCCAGGCCTGAGTGCTCAGGCGGTCGTCACGACCCCCGCGCCGGCTTCAACAGGGACGTCGACCGAGAGCGGGCACGCCCCGCACCCGCCGCGCGTGCACCAGAGATCCTGGAGGTGGAGCAGCCCCTGCGACCAGAGTGCGCCCGGCGCCCGAGTGACGGGCGCTCGGGTCACGCCGCGGTCGCCGCGCAGCAGCGCCTCGAGTGCCCGCGTGCGACCGTAGGGATGCGGCGCGGGCCACTCCGCGGCGAGCGCAGCCGTTGCCCGTGCGAGCGCCGCGTCCTCGTACGCCGCGGCGACCGCGATCAGGAACGGGAGCGCGGCGTTCCAGCCCACCTCGTGTGCGCGCGCGGCGCCGAGGACGCCCCCGGCGGTCAGGGCCTCCACCAGCTCGCGCCGGTCTCCGGCCCGGCGCGCCAGTTCGCGCTGGACGGGCTCGCCGAGCCGCCGCCCGATGGCGAGCGCGAGCTCAGATCGCCGTGCGGGCGCTTCGGCGTGTCGACCCGCGCTCCGTCGCAACGCGTGATCGAGGAGCTCCGTCCAGGCACGCGCCCAGCCGTCGCGCACCGCGAGCGCGCCAGCGCGCCACGCGCGTTCCGCGAGGCGGCGGCGCCCCTCGAGGCGCACGCGCGCCACCACTTCGTCCGGACCGAGGGCGGGCCCCACCAGCGCACACGGTTCGCCGCCGCTCGGCCCGCGGGCGAGCAGTGCGCGCACGCGCCGCGGCTGATGCCCGAGCGCCGGCCCCACCTCCACCGTGGGTGCCTCCGAGCCGCCGGGCAGCGCCTGCGGTAATCCGCGAAGGCTCGGCGGGCGGTCGTCCTGCCACACGAGGTGCAGCACCACGTTCGCGTAGCCGCTGTCGTCAGGGTGTCCATGCCGTACGAAGTCGGATGCACGCAGGTGCACCTCGACATCACCGCACACCGGCACACCGGAGCGGATGAAGGAAGCTTCTCGTATATCCGGGCCGGGCCCCCGACCGGCACGGCCGGCCCGCAACAGCGGCCACGGCGTGAGTTCCGGCGGCATTCGGCCGAGCAGCCACAGCGCCGTGAGTTCGGCCTCGGCGAGCGGGGCCTCGACGCTCGCGAGAACGGGCGCGCGTTCGTCACTCATCTGAACGACCGTCCAGCTCGTCGTCGCCCTCGACCACCGCTTCGGCGTGCGGAGGTTGTCCGGACTCCTCGGCTGCCCCACCTCCGGGACTGGCGGGAGCGCCCTCGCCCGCGCTGTAGAACCCCCGCTCCTCGGCGACCAGGTGGAGGAGGCGGCGCGCCATGCGGCGGGGTCGACTGGACCCCGTCTCCCACTCGGACACTGTCTGCTGGCGGGTGCCGAGGCGGTACGCGAACTCGGCCTGTGTGTCGCCAAGGTAGTGCCGGAGCCGATGCACCTCGGCGGCTTCCCAGTCCTCGGGCGGAGTTGATGTGCTGCTGGGCATGCTGGTCACAATACACGCGGTACCCGATTTCGGGTAGAGCTATTCCGGACCCTGAGGCTCATTCCGGGTTCGGGCGAGGGCTTGGCACTCTCTTCGTGCGAGTGCTAGCATCGCGTTCGTCGCGGCAACGTTGGCTGCGAACGGATGCAATCCGAGCGCGCACCGAACGGTGCGTCGCGTTCTCAGCGGCTCAGGATCACGGGAATGCGAGGCAGCAGGTCTCGCGTGTGACCCGGCGGCTGCGCGGGCGTTCGACCACGGAGATCACTCGTCAGCGAGGAGGTTCAGATTGGCAACGAAGGTCGTCCCCATGACCGACCACATCGTGCTCAAGACCGTTGAGCAGGAAGAGGTCACCTCGTTCGGAATCGTGATTCCGGACTCCGCCAAGGAGAAGCCGCAGCACGGCCTCGTGGAGGCGGTGGGTCCCGGCAAGATGAACGAGGCCGGTGTCCTCGAGACGATCGAGCTGTCCGTCGGCGACCGCATCCTGTACCAGAAGTACACGGGCCAGGAGGTCACGGTCGACAAGGAGGACTACATCGTCATCCGCTTCCAGGACGTCCTGGCGAAGCTCGAGGACGTCGAGGCGCCCAAGGCTGCCGGACGCCGCGGCAGGTAGTCCGCACGCCTCGGGGCCTCCGAGCACCCGCTGACCGTGTGCGCCCCGCGAGGGCGCGCAGAGGAGAACGTCCATGACCGCAAAGCGCATCCGCTTTGATGAGGACGCGCGCCGCGAGCTGCGGCACGGCGTCGATATCCTGGCGAACGCCGTCAAGGTGACGCTCGGCCCCCGCGGCCGCAACGTCGTCCTCGACAAGTCCTACGGCCCTGCCGTCATCACCAAGGACGGCGTGACCGTCGCGAAGGAGATCGAGCTCAAGGATCGCTTCCACAACATGGGAGCGCAGCTCGTGAAGCAGGTCGCCGTCCGCACCAACGACATCGCGGGCGACGGGACCACCACCGCCACCGTGCTCGCCCAGGCGCTCTTCCACGAGGGCCTGCGCAACATCGCGGCCGGGACGAACCCGATGGAGATTCGCACCGGCATGGAGAAGGCGCAGCGCGTCGTGACGCGCGCCCTGCGCGACCTCTCGATTCCCGTCGACGGCAAGGACACGGTGCAGGCCGTCGCCTCGATCGCCGGCAACGACAAGGAGATCGGCGAGCTGATCGCCGATGTCATGGAGAAGGTCGGCAAGGACGGCGTCATCACGGTCGAGGAAGGCCGCACGCTCGGCTTCGAGACCGAGGTGGTCGAGGGTCTGCAGATCGAGAACGGCTACATGTCGCCGTACTTCGTGACCAACGCCGACCGCCAGGTCGCGGACCTCGAGGACCCGTACATCCTCATCACCGACGCCAGCATCGACCGGGTCAACCAGATCCTGCCGCTGCTCGAGAAGGTGCTGCAGGTCACGAAGAACCTCGTGATCCTGTGCGACTCCTGCGAGGGCGAGGCGCTCTCGACGCTGGTCGTCAACAAGATGCGGGGCACCGTGAACCCGCTGGTCGTGCGTGCGCCCTCGTTCGGTGATCGCCGCAAGGCAGCCCTCGAGGACATCGCCGTCCTGACCGGCGGCACGTTCGTCACCGAGGACATGGGCCGCACGCTGGAGCAGACCCAGATCGCGGACCTCGGGCGCGCGCGGCGCGTGGTCTCCGACAACGACCGCACGACGATCATCGAGGGCGTGGGCTCCGACGAGGCGATCCAGGCGCGCATCCGCCAGATCCGCGCGCAGGTGGACGACACCAGCTCCGACTTCGACCGCGAGAAGCTGCAGGAGCGCCTGGCCAAGCTCGCCGGCGGCGTCGGCGTGATCAAGGTCGGCGGCGCCACGGAGTCCGAGGTCAAGGAGAAGAAGTTCCGCGTCGAGGACGCGCTGTCGGCCACCCGGTCGGCCATCGACGAGGGCGTCGTTCCCGGCGGGGGCGTGGCCTACATTCGCGTCCAGAGTGCGCTGGACGGCCTGCTCGCGGAGCTCGAGGGCAGCGACGAGGCCGTGGGCGTGCGCTCGCTGCGCCTCGCGCTGGAGTCGCCGCTGCGCCAGATCGTCGAGAACGCGGGCCTCGAGGGCTCGGTCATCGTCGAGGACGTGCGCGCCGCGAAAAAGAACGAGGGCTTCGACGCCGCCGCCCAGAAGATGGGCGACATGTTCAACCTTGGCATCATCGACCCGGTGAAGGTCAGCCGAGTGGCGCTCGAGAACGCGGTCTCGGTGGCGGCGCTCATGCTGACCACCGAGTCGGTCGTTGGCGAGATCCCCGAGGAGCGTCCGGCGCCCATGCCGGGCGGCGATCCCGGGATGGGCGGCATGGGGATGGGCTTCTAGCCAGGACTCGTCACCGTCGAGAAGCGAGAAGCCGCCCTCCAGGGCGGCTTCTTCGTTGGTGCGCCGCTTCGGACTACGCGCCCGGCGTGTCCCCGAAGAGGCGCGCTGCGTCGGTGAATGCCGCACGTTCGACGTCGCTCGTCAGCGCCGCCATCGCCTCGTCCAATGTGAGTTCGAGGACCGCCTCGAGGAGCGGGTCGGGCTCCGGCACCCCCTCGGCACGGACGGCGGCGACGCGCAGCCATCCCAGTCCGTCCCCGCCGCGCGAGCCGCGCCCCATCCGCGCGGGACGGCGCTCGCCGGCGAGG
Source organism: Dehalococcoidia bacterium (assembly GCA_046328255.1). Lineage (GTDB taxonomy): Bacteria > Chloroflexota > Dehalococcoidia > UBA2979 > UBA2979 > RBC038. The sequence goes on from JAXLWY010000013.1 coordinate 31,159, forward strand.
ATCGCAGGCCCGCTGGCGTGCACCCCGAGCCGGAGTTCGACGGCGTCGACGATCGCGGCCTGCAGGGCGGCGGCGTCCCGAGGCGGCGTCAATGAAAGCAGGGCCGGCGGCGGCCAGTCGCGCCAGCGGAGCAGCAGGTAGCGAGGCGACTCCCCCGGACGCTCGAGTCGCGGGACCACGAGCAGCCGCTCGGGTTCCGTATCCGGACCCGAGGCAGATGCGCTAGGCGCCGACGGAGATGCCATCGAACAGGTCCACGCCCTCGAACGGCCCGACGACGGCCAGCTGGAGCGCGTTGTCCGTGAGCAGCGAGGTGGCGACGCGCTGGACATCCTCGGCCGTGACGGCATCCGTGAGGGCAATCGCCTCGGCCGGGGTCTGGCGCGGCTGATCGAGGATCACCTGCGACCCGTACCAGCCCGACACCGCGCGGCTGTCCTCCATGCGCAGGAGCACGCGCGAGCGGACCAGCGCCTTTGCGCGCTCGAGCTCCTCGGCGGTGACGGGCTCTCGGACGCGGGCGAGTTCGCCTGCGATCTCCCGCACCGCCTCGGCGGCCCTGGGCGGGTCGACACCGGCGTAGACACCGAAGAGCCCGGTATCGCGGAGGTGCGAGGCGAACGAGTGGATGTCGTAGCAGAGGCCGAGCTCCTCGCGCAGCCGCATGAACAGGCGCGACGACATCCCCTCGCCGAGGATCACCGACAGCACGTCGCTGGCGTAGCGGTCGGGGTGTGCGAGCGAGAGCGCGCGGACGCCGAGGGAGAGGTGAGCCTGCTCTGTTGGCTTCGCGATCGTGCCCGAGCGGGCGCCGTGCGGATCCTCAGCGGCGCGCTGCCAGTCGAGGGGGCGTCCCGGCTCCCAGCTTCCGAAGGAGGCGCGGACGAGGTCGAGGCCCAGGTCCTCTTCAATCGCCCCGGCGATCGAGATGACACAGGCATTCGGCACGTACTGGCGCCGGTAGTACGCGATGAGCCGCTCGTGAGAGATGGCGCCGACGGACTCTGGCGTGCCCGCGATGTCGCGTCCCAGCGCCTGGCCCGGCCAGAGCAGCGCGTCGAGGAGGAGGCCGGCCTGCTCGTCGGGCGAGTCCTCGACGGCGGCGAGCTCCTCGAGGATGACTCCGCGTTCGCGCTCGATCTCGCCGCCCACGAAGAGCGAGTTGCGGAGCATGTCGGCGATGATGACGACGGCGCGCTCGGCGAACTCGCGCGTTACCTTCGTGTAGTACACGGTGTACTCGCGGTCGGTGGCGGCGTTCATCGTGCCGCCGATCGAGTCGATCTCGATCGAGATGTCCTGCGGGCGCGGCCGCTGGGCGGTCCCCTTGAAGGCGAGGTGTTCGACGAAGTGTGAGAGCCTGGCCTCGGGCGCATCCTCGTAGCGGGAGCCCGCGCCCACGTAGACCGAGACGGATACCGAGGAAGCATGCGCCATCGGCGTCACGACGACGCGGAGTCCATTGTCCAGCGTGTGGATGGTACGCATGGGCCCCGGATATGCGCGGCCGCGCGAGGCCGGTCAAACCGAAAGCCCCGATCCGGCGGAGTCATCGATTCGTAATCGTGCCGGTGTCGCGCCGTCAGGACGCAACCCAGAGCACGTCGCCATGCAGGTCGTCCTGGGTGCTCGCGCGGCGAAGATGGCGTGTTCTGCCCTCGAGGCGCCGATGGTGGTGCCGTCGCCGTGACCGGGCAGCACCAGCGTGGCGTCCGGGAGCACGAAGAGTCGCCCCGTGATCGAGAGGAGCTCCTGCGCGAGCGCGTTGTGATCCCGCGAGTAGCCGGGACCGCCGGGAAGAGCGTGTCGCCCGTCAGCAGCGCGCCGTTCGCCAGAAGGTGATCGAGCCGGGCGTGTGGCCCGGGGTGGGATCATGCGATTGCGCTGCGCCCACCTCGATGAGCGTGCCGTCATCGAGGCGGCGAGCGAGCCGCGTAGCCACCTGGTCGAGGTTGACCTCGTGCGGCGGAGAACGGCACGGTGACGCGGGCGCGCAGCACCTCGTGCCCCGCCCAGTGATCGCGGTGCGAATGCGTGAGGATCACGCCTCCGACCTCAGCATCGCCGAGGGCCGACACCACCGCCTCGGATCCTTCGGGGGCGTCGACGACGACGACCGGGCCGCCGTCCGCCGGCCGCAACAGGTACGCGTTGTTGCCCATCGGACCGAGACCTTTCAGGGCATCGATCACGAGGTCGCTGTCGGCGTAGACGCGCTCCGCGGTTATCATCGCGACCTCCTCGCTGCGCCGCCAGTCTAGCGAGGGGCAACGGCCGGCACGTCGCCCAGGCCGCACCAGCCTTCGCGGGACCACGCCATGCCCTCGATGCAGAGGGCGGCGAGCAGGTCCCGAACGCGAGAGGCATCGGCAGGTGGAACCCCGACCGCTTCGACGACCCGGTCGATTCGCAGTGGACCCGCGGCAGCGCGCAACTCGCGGAGCAGGCGGCCTCGCCACTCCCGGTCCGAGCCCGCGAAGGCGCCCTGGGCGCGCACCGGCGTCGCGGCCTCGCCGGCCTCGAAACGGGGCCGCGCGGCGCAGAGATCGGCCACCACGCAGGCGTCGCATCGAGGCCGTGCCGCGCAGACGAGGCCACCGTAGTCCATGAGCGCGGGGTTCCAGCGCGCGGCCTCGCCGGGCGGGAGCAGCGCGTGCGCCCACGCCGCGAGGTCGCGTGGTGGCGTCTCCCGCGCCGGCTGGAGGTCGCCGCCGACCAGCCTGCCGAGCAGCCGCACCACGTTCGTATCGACGGCCACCGAGTCCTCGCCGAACCCGAAGCAGCGCACGATCGCCGCGGTGAAGGGCCCCACACCCGGCAGCGCGAGCAACGCGGCCTCCTCGCGAGGGAGTGCGCCATCGTGTGACTCGACACAGATCCTCGAGGCGTCCCGCAGAGCGAGCGCGCGTCGCGGGTACCCGGCTCGCGCCCACGTGCGGAGCACCTCGGCGTTCGTGGCGTCCGCCGCCGACGCCAGGGTCGGAAATGCGCCGATCCAGCGCTCGTAGGTGGGCAGCACGCGGGTCATCTGTGTCTGCTGAGCGCACACGGCGGCAACGAGCGCCAGGTACGGGTCCCGCGCGACGCGCCACGGGAAGTCCTGCCCGACGCGGTCGTACCAGTCGAGGAGGCGGGCCCGCACGAGTGCGATTCGCTCCGGCGTGAGCGTGTCTCCCATCGCTGGAGGGTAGCGGCGCGGCACTCCACCGTCCGCGTGTACGTCCGTCGCTGGCTCGGAGCACAGATGCCGTGCCATAATTGCTCAGGCTGCGCCGCTGAAAGTGCCGGCGCGCCGTCATCAAACGCCTCGGGTCGCCGAGGCTCATGAAACCGCACTTCGCCCTGCGGGGTGGGACAACGTGGCAACCACCGACGCGCGAACCGTGCCGTTCGCGCACGTACTGCCGATTTCGGCGTCGCTCACGGCCGAGGGACACCTCGCGCTCGGCGGCGTGGACCTCCTCGCGCTGGCTGCCGAGCACGGCACGCCGCTCTACGTCTACGACGCAGCCACGCTGCGCGCGCAGTGCGCCGCGTACCTCGAGGGGTTCCGGCAGCTGCAGCCCGACACGCAGGTGCTGTACGCGTCGAAGGCGTTCCTCAACCGCCCGTTTGCTCGATTCATCGCGCAGCAGGGGCTCGGGTTCGACGTGGTGTCGGGCGGGGAGATCGAGGTCCTGCGTGCGGCCGGCATCGACCTCGCGACCGCGTACTTCCACGGCAACAACAAGACGCCCGCCGAGCTCCGCCTTGCCGTCGAGGCCGGCATCGGCCGCGTGGTGATCGACAACCTGGGCGAGGTTGACCTGCTCGAGGCCGCGGCGGGCGCGATCGGGCGGATGCAGCCTGTGATGGTCCGCGTGTCGCCGGGCATCGACGGCCACACGCACGAGAAGACCACCACCGGGATCCTGGATTCGAAGTTCGGGCTGCCGATTGTGACGGGCGCCGCCGAGGCCGCCGTGCGCGCGATCGTCGCCGCGCCCCACCTCGACTTTCGTGGGCTGCACATGCACCTTGGCAGTCCCATCTTCGAGACCGATCCCTACGTACTGGCGACGGAGCTGCTCGCGGCGTTCATCGCGGATGTGTGCCGTGACCGCATCGGCGTCGAGGTGCACGAGTGGTCGCCCGGCGGCGGGTTTGCCGTCGCCTATCGAGACGAGGACGAGGCACCCGCCATCGGCGCCTACGCGCGCGCGACCGTTAACGTGATGCACCGCGAGGCGGATGCGCGCGGCTTCTCGATGCCGCGCACGAGCGTGGAACCCGGTCGCTCGATCGTCGGTCGGGCGGGCGTGGCGCTCTACACGGTCGGAGCGCGCAAGGAAGTGCCGGGAATCCGCACCTTCGTGTCCGTTGACGGCGGCATGGCCGACAACATCCGTCCGGCGATGTACGGCTCGCGCTACGAGGCGCTGTCGGCCGAGCGCCCGCTCGCCTCTCCCGAGGAGACCGTGACCATCGCGGGCAAGTACTGCGAGTCGGGAGACATCCTTATCCGCGACGCCAGTGTGCCCCGGTTCCGGCAGGGCGAGTTGATCGCACTCCCGGCAGCCGGGGCCTACCAGCTCGCGATGTCGTCGAACTACAACCTCGCCTACCGGCCCGCTGTCGTGCTGGTCGAGGGTGGAAGCGCGCGCCTGCTCAGACGGCGCGAGACCGCCGCGGACCTGATGGCGATGGACATCGACTGATGGCCGCCGACGCCCCCGACACGTGGGGCATGGTCGGGCAGCAGCACGCCGTGAGCGCTCTTCGCGCTGCTCTCGAGCACGGACGGCTGGCGCACGCGTACCTGTTCAGTGGGCCGCGAGGCGTGGGTCGGGCGACCCTCGCGAGGCGGCTGGCACAGGCGCTGAGCTGCGAGGCGCGCGTTGGCGTCGATCCGTGTCTCGAATGCCGGCCGTGCCGCCAGATCGAGGCGGGCACGTGGCCCGATTTCCAGTCCGTACGCATCGGCGGCATCTGCGACGAGAGTGATCATCGCGACCACGCCGCAGACGGGTCGACGCGTATTCGGATCTGCCAGGTGCGCAGGATCGCGCGACTGTCGGCGATGCCGCAGTGGAACGCGGTTCCCGAGACGACTGCCGCGCTGTTCGGGGACTTCGAGGCCGGGCCGACCGGCGGTGTGGCCTCGAGTACGCCGAAGCGAGTCTTCGTCATCGACACGGCCGAGGACCTGCAGATCGAGGCGGCGCATGCGCTCCTGAAGACGCTCGAAGAGCCCCCGGACAGCGCGCTGCTGGTGCTGGTGGTGTCGGACCTCGAGGAGTTGCTCCCGACGATCCGGTCGCGCTGCCAGGAGCTCGTGCTCAGGCCGCTCGGCAGATCGGACCTGGCGAGGGCGCTCGAGAACGAGGGCGTGGAGCCCGAGCGCGCCGCGGAGCTCTCGCTCGCTGCCGAGGGCCGCTACGGACGAGCGCGGCAGCTGCTCCAGGATCCCTCGCTGGGCGTGCTCCGCGAGACCGCACGCTCGGATGTCGATCGCCTGGCGCGGGCGCCTCGGAACGAGCGCTTCGACTACGCCGAGGCGCTCTCGAAGCGATGGACCCGCGAGCGCGAGAGCGTGCTGGCCACGCTCGATGCGTGGCGCGACTGGTGGCGAACGGAGCTCCACAGCGCAGTGTCGGCGCGAGGACAGTCGGGCGGGGCCCGGTGCGCACCCGTCGATGCAGTGCGCGCGCTGCAGGCGGTCCAGCTGGCGCGTCAACACCTCGCAGAGAATACGAACCCGCAGCTCGCCCTCGAGGTGATGCTGCTCGACATACCGCGACTTCCCGAGCAGGCCGTCGCGGAGCGCTGAAAGGAGAACCGCCGGCGGTGACGCGCGACTCATCGAGGAACGCGCAGTCCCCTCGGCGTAACCGCCATGGACGATCCCATCGTCGGCGTCCGCTTCGCGGATTCCGGCCCGATCTCGTACTGCAAACCCGGGGCGCTGCGGCTCGGCGTCGGCGACTACGTGGTCGTCACCGACGACCGAGGCGAGCGTCTCGGCTGGGTCGTGCTCTCCGCCGACCAGGTGGTGGCATCCGAGCACCCCGGCCCGCTGCGCGTGGTGGACCGCCTGGCGCTGGAGGCCGACGTCGACGCCTGGCGCGCTCAGAAGGCGCGTGCACAGGAGGACCTGCTGCGCGCGCAGGCAACGGCGACGCGATCTGACCCCCGCATCCGCGTCGCCAGCCTCGAGTACAACCTCGCGGGGACCCGTGGTGAGCTCGGATTCACCGCGCCGGAGCGCGTGGAACACGAGTGGCTCCGACGGCAGGTCGGCGAGCTGCTCGGTGCCGACGTTCGCGTACAGCAGGTCGGCGATCGCGATCGCGCCAAGGCCGCGGGTGGCCTTGGTGTATGCGGTCTCGCGCTGTGCTGTTCGACCTGGATGACCGAGTTTCCGGCGATCTCGATCAAGATGGCGAAGGATCAGGACCTGGCGCCCAACCCGACGAAGATCTCGGGCGTCTGCGGTCGACTCCTGTGCTGCCTCGCCTTCGAGGTCGAAGAGTATCGCGAGCTGCGGGGCGGCCTGCCGAAGGTCGGGAAGAACGTCACGACGCCCGCCGGGCGTGCTCGCGTGCTGAGCATCAACCTGCTCCGCGGCGTGGCGCGACTGCGGATGGAGAACACGGGCGAGGTGATCGAGCTCGGTACCGATGAGCTGCGGAACCAGTTCGGCACTGCGGTGCGTCCGGCGGAGCTCGAGGAAGTCGTCGAATCGCCGATCCGACAACGGCAGGCACGCCTCGATCGCGACCTGGTGGCGGTACTGAGGCCGGTGGCGGAGCGACCGCTGCGGATCGTGGAGGACGAGGCCGGGCTCGCGCTGGCGGCTGACTCCGACGACGAGACGAGCGAAGGCGGTACCGAGGGCGGCGAGGAGGGCGCACGCCGCCGCCGCCGGCGAGGCCGTCGCGGTGGGCGTCGACGGCGCGGCGAGCCGAACGCCGAGGGTGCTGTCGATGGTGCGGCGAGCGCCGAGGAGGGTACGCCCGCGCTCGGAGTGCTGGACGACTAGCCTGTCGTGTCTGCGGGATCTCTCGACATCCCGTGGGCGTCCGACCAGCAGGCGACGCTCACCGAGGTCGCCGCGGCGCCTCGACGGAGGACGCATCCCGCGAATGGCGCCCGGGCTCGGTGCTGGGGAGCGCAGGGGTGCTTCCGCGCCGCACGGCGCGTGGGGCAGCGGCCCGGTTGGCCGTCCCCAACGTCCGCGAGTTGACCTCGCGGAGGTTGGCGGCGATTAACCGGTCACGCTGCGCAATGCGTCCAGCTCGAGCGCGTAGTGCGCGGCGCTTCGACGCACCTGCTGCCGGAACGAGCGTCGCTCGGGGAAGAGGCCCGGACGGCCCCACGCCGCATCCGGCTGGTCCTTGAGCAGCTCGACGGTCCCGGCGATCGCCTGTGTGAAGCGCTCGAGGAGGGCCGCCGGACGCTGGGTGCTCCAGCCCTCGCGCTCCGCTGTCGCCTCGAGGTCGAGGGGCCGGATCACGGGGTCACTCATCCACGCCATGCGGTGCAGTGCGACCTGGTCGTGCTCGGCGTAGGCAACGAGGTCGCCGAGGATCCGCGCGACGTTCCGGCCGGCAGAGTCGGTCTTCGCGGAGGCCGCTGTTCCCGCGGCCGCCTCGATCCGTTCGGGAACGACCGCGATCGCCTCAACCTCCGGCAGGTAGATGAGGGCGTTTCCGGTGACGAAGTCGATGCGCGCCATTACAGGACCTCCAGCAGCAGTTCGACCTCGACGGCCGCGCCAAGCGGCAGCGAACTGACGCCGAGTGCGAGCCGCGCACCGATGCCTCGCTCCTCGCCGAAGACGTCACGCAGGAGCTCGCTGGCGCCGTTCACGACGGCGGGCTGGCTCGTGAAGTCGGACGTGCCCGCGACGTAGCCGACCGTGCGCACAAGGCGCATGCCCTCGAGGCTGCCGACCAGCGCCTGCGCCGCCGCGAGGGCGTTGATCGCGCAGACCCGAGCGGCTGCGTAGCCGTCCTCGATGGAGACGTTGGCGCCGAGGTGACCCGGGTGTAGAACCTGCCCATCGACGGTCGGCAGCTGTCCGGAGACGAAGACGAGGTTCCCGGCGCGGGTGGCGGGCCGGTAGACGGCGAGCGGCGGCGTGACCACGGGCAACGCGACCCCCAGTTCGGTCAGTCGTTCCGCAACCGTCATCGTGGCCCCCACCCCTGTCGACCGCGAGGCGCGCGCGGTGGAATCGTTGACTACGCGTGGCCGAGCGCCGCTCGCTCGGAACCGAGCAGCCGGTCCAGAATGGTATCCAGTTCTTCGTCGCTGAAGAAGTGGAGCGTCAGCTGTCCGGCTCCTGTGGTGGAGCGGTTGAGCGTTACTTTCGCACCCAGGCTGCGCCTCACGGCATCGGCGAGGGCGTCGATCTCGGGATCTATCACGTTCGGGAGTGGAGGTACCGGTTCGGGGCGTGGCTGGGCGTGCAGGCGCACGAGGCGCTCCGTCTGGCGGACGTTGAGCCCTTCGTCGATGACGCGGCGCCAGGCGCGACGTCGCGCGTCCGGGTCGTCGATGCCGAGGAGCGCGCGCGCGTGGCCCTCGGTCATCTCGCCGCGCGCGAGGGATGCGCGCATCTCCTCGGAGAGGTCCACGAGCCGCATCGTGTTCCCGACGGCTGCCCGGCTGCGCCCGACGCGCTCGGCGATCTCTCGCTGCGTCAGCCCGAATTCGCTGGAGAGCCGTTCGTACGCGAACGCCTCCTCGAGAGGGTTGAGGTCGGAGCGCTGCACGTTCTCCACGATCGCGAGTTCCAGCAGCTCGAGCGGTGTGGTCTGGCGGACGGTGACCGGCACGCGCTCGAGACCCGCCTGCTGGGCGGCCCGCAGCCGGCGCTCGCCGGCGACGAGCTGGTAGAGCGACACGCCGTCGGGCCCGGCTCCGGGCAACTCGGAGACTAGCAACGGCTGGATGATCCCGTGCATGCGTACGGAATCGACGAGTTCGGCGAGTGCATCGGTGTCGAACCGGGAGCGCGGCTGTTGCGGGTTGGGCACCACGAGCTCGATCGGGACCTCGGACGCCGGTGCGTCGCTGCGGTGGGCGGCAGCATCGAGGTCGTCCGCTTCAGCTCGCGCGATCGGTTGCGACGGCGGGGCGTCGGGGATGAGGGCGGAGAGGCCGCGTCCGAGTCCCGACTTACGAGGCATCGACGATCCTCTCATCATTCTCGGGGGCACCGTCCGCGGCCGCCTCGCTGGCGCCGCTGATCTCGGCCTGCAGCTGCTCCAGGAGTTCGGCGGCCACGGCGTTGTACGCGGCGGCACCCGACGAGGCGGGGTCGTACAGCTGGATCGGCTCGCCGTGGCTGGGCGCCTCGGAGAGCCGGATGGAGCGCGGCACCGAGGCGCGGAAGGTCTGCGGGAAGTGCCGGCGCACCTCCGCCTCCACCTGGCGAGCCAGGTTCGTGCGCGCATCGAACATCGTGAGCAGCACGCCGCGGATCGTGAGTTGTGGGTTGAGGCTCGCGCGCACGCGCTCGATAGTCGCGCTGAGGTGCCCGAGGCCCTCCAGGGCGAGGTACTCGGCCTGTACAGGGATGATCACCTCATCGGCGGCGGCAAGCGCGTTCACCGTCAGCAGACCGAGCGACGGCGGGCAATCGACGAAGATGAAGTCGAACTCGGCACGCAGAGGCGCGAGGGCGGCACGCATGCGGAATTCGCGCCGGTCCTGGTCGACCAGCTCGATCTCGACGCCGGCGAGCTCGGGACTGCCCGGCAGGACCCAGAGCCGGGGCGTGTCGGTCTCGACGAGGGACGGCGCCAGCGGTGTCCCATCGACGAGCGCATCGTAGAGGCCGAGCGCGTCAGCTCGCCGCTGCCCGACGGCCGAGGTCGCGTTTGCCTGCGGGTCGGCGTCGATCACGAGCACGCGCATCCCGAGGTGCGCAAGCGCGGCTCCGACCGAGATCGTGGAGGTGGTCTTCCCCACCCCTCCCTTCTGATTCGCGAAGGCGACCACCCGTCCGAGGCGAGCGCGGTTTCCCTCGGCGGCAGGACGCGCGGTCTCGGTCGCGGCCGTCGGATTGTCGTCAGCGTGTGCGGACGCGTCGGCCGGTCCGGTTGTGGCGAGGTCGGATGCCGGCGCCGTCGCCTCAAGACGCGCGAGGACCTCCTGAAGGCGGGGGAGGGGTGCCGTCCCGGCCAGCTGCACCTTGTCTGCGGCGAAGCGACTCGCGATCGCGGCGGCCTCCCCCCGGTCGCGCGCAACGCCACAGGTCAGCGCGAGCACGTACGCCGAGGCGAAGACGTCGCCCGCGCCCGTGTCATCGACCACGGCCGCGACGGGCGCTGCATCGACATGCTGCGACTCGCCGCCCGAGAGCACGTCCACGCCCGCGGCACCGCGCGTGACGACGAGCTCGCGGAGCGCCCGGGCGACCGACTCGGGGTCGATGCCCCCGAGGTCGTCATTCGACACGAACACGCTGGCGCCGAGGCCCAGGCTTGCGAGGACCCCGGCGGGTTCGCCGCACGCAAGGACTTCGCCGAATCCACCCACGTCGCGGAGCAGCCCTTGCGCGAGCACGGCGCGGTAGCGCGGACCGGCGAGGCGAAGGAACGAGCCGACGTCGACGTCATCTGGGAGCAGCGGCGCAAGGAGCAGAACGTCGGCGGTGGGCCACGCAGGCGGCAGGTCGAGCGGCGAGAGCGTCCATCCGGCGTCGTCGATCACTCGCAGCTGGCGCCTGCCGTCGACAGTCCGGTGGCGAAACGCGAGCGTGGCGTCGGTGTCGACCACGTGAAGGTCGTGGCCCTCGAACGGTGAGCGGTCGAAACCCGGGCGCGCAGCCGTCAGTACCTGGGCGCGAAGACCGAAGGCAGTGGCGGTGCGCGCGGCGAACGTCACCGCGCCACCCATCGCCACCCGGTCGTCGAACACATCGGCGGTTACGGGGCCCACGATCAGGACGCGTGGGCGCGGCCCTGCGGCCGCGCGGTTCATCTCTCGCGCGTTCGCGAGGGCGGGTCGAGCCGCGGGCGGGTCATGCTGGCATGACCTCCACCTGGCGGTTCGGTCCGTCACCCACACTTGCGGTTGAGACTCCCTCCTCTTCCTGCAGCGTGAGATGGATGATCCGACGCTCGGCGGGCGGCATCGGCTCCAGGGTGATCACGTCGCCCGTGGCGCGGACCTCGTTGGCCACGCGTCGTGCCAGCTCGATCAGCGCCTGTTCCCTGCGCTGACGGTAGTGCTCCACGTCGACCGCGAAGATCTGATCGCCCTCGTATCGCGACGAGACGATCACGTTCAGGAGGTACTGCAGCGACTGCAGCGTCTCCCCGCGACGACCGATCAGCAGGCCGAGCTCGTCCGAGGTCTGCTCATCGAGCCCGTTGATGTCGAAGACCTGCGACATGAGTCCGGCGCCGTCGCCGGGAGTCTCGGGGTCCCGCGCGCTGATGTCCGTCTCGGTCAGTCCCAGCATCGTGAGGACGTCGCGCAGCGTGCGGCCCGCGAGGTCGAGCTCGTCCTCGGCGTTGGCGATTGGCGCAACGGGACCGGTGTCCGGGGCTCCCGGCACACGCACCGGCAGCTCGATGGCGCCACGTGGGGCGCCACGGAAGCCTCGAGGGCCGCGTGGCCCCCGAGGACCGCGATCGCCACGATCATCCCGCCGTGGTCCGCCGTCACGTGGAGCGCCGTCTCGCGGGCGTCCGCCGCTTTCGCGAGGCGCGTTCGCTCGCCCGGAGTAGCCGCCTCGCGAGGAACGCTGCGGCGGAAAGTCGGCCCGGGCTGGTGGCTCGTCGTCGGAATCCACGTCCACGTCGCGCTCGGCGGCAGCGCGCGCCGCCCCCTCGCGGCGCTGCTGCTCCTCCTCGGTGTTGCGCATGCCGCCGGTGGGAGGCTGGCCGGATCCGCCTCGGCCCCGCCCGCCGCGGCGACCGCGGTCCGAGGTGCGCGCGCCAACCGGCGGAGCGGTCGGCTTCGCGGTGACGCGTACGATCGAGTCCTCCGAGCCAAAGCCGAGGAAGCCGCGCTTACCCTCCCGGACTACCTCCACGTCCACCTGTTCCCGGTTGAGGCCGAGTTGCCGCAGCGCCCTGGCCACGGCGTCGTCGACGTCCACTCCGCTGGTTTCCACCACCTGAGCCATCTGCAGACCTCGTTTCGGATGTGCCGTCCGCATCGGCGGCCGAGGCCACGCCGGTGGCTCCGCCGGGGGACGCGATCTGTGGCGTGCTTCGCCTCGAGGGTGCGCCCAGCCCGAGCTGGTCGCGCACCGGGGCCGGGATGAGCGTGCCCCACGTGAAGTCGCCGGGGCCGACGAAGATCCACTGGAGCACGATGCCGATGACGGTTGTTGCGATCCAGTAGAGGGCGACGCCCGCCGGCGCGAGGTACGTGATGTACCCGAACATGCCGGGCATCATCACCAGCATCATCTGGTTCTGCTGACGCTGCTGGTCCGTTTGTCCGGGATTCGAGCTGGTGGAGATCCGCTGTTGCAGCCACATCGCGGCGGCAGTCAACACCGCGAGGATCAGGTTGCGCGTGGCCGAGAGGTCGATCCCGAGGAAGTGCTCGCTCAGCGGCAGGGCGTTCCGCAGGAAGGCGTAGTTGTACAGCCGATCTTCCAGTGTCAGCAGCGATTCCGGCGTGCCGCCGAGGGTGATGCGAATCGTCGCGTACAGCGCGATGAAGACCGGGATCTGCAGAAGCTGACCACCCAGGCAGCCGAGGGGATTCACCCCGGCCTCCTTGTAGAGCTTCATCGTCTCCTCGGTCCGGCGTTTCGGATCCGAGTATCGCTTCTGGATGTCCTGGATCTTTGGATTCAGGGACTGGAGGGCCCGCGATGCGTGGAGTGTCCGCAACGTGAGCGGGAAGGTCACTGCGCGGATGATGACGGTGAACACCAGGATCGCGAGTCCGTAGGACCCGAAGGCGAGCGCCGAGAGCGCGACCAGGAAGTTGATCAGCGGCGTCTCGAGGACGGTCTGCCAGATCAGGCCAATCGGCATGTGGTGTCCGCGCTATTCGTCAGCACATCGCCCCGCGAGCGCGGGACCGTACGGTGCAGTATCGATTGATGGTGCTGGCTCGGCGCTTCTGAGCGTCCCGTGCTGCTCATTTGTGCGTGTACAGCGTCTCTAGTGCGCCGGAGGCCGGGTTGACTCGGAGCAGCGCTCCGGAGTCGGTCGCGAAGAGAATGCCCGATTCTACCACCGTCGGCGCAGCCAACAGGCGACTTGCACTCGCCTGGGTCGACCACACCTCGTTCCCGGTGGCGGGGTCGAGGCCGAAGATCAGGCCTGCCTCGGTCGCGCTGACGAGTACGCCGCCGGCGAGCACAGGCGACGCTCGAACGTTCCCCCGCGCGAGCGCCGAGCGCCAGCGTTCGGCGCCGGTGGAGGCATCGAGGGCGAACGCGCGGCCGTCGAGGTCGATGGCGTACACAGTGCCGCCCGCCACGAGCGGCGTCGCCCAGAACCACTCGTCGGCAGCGAACGACCAGCGCTCCGATCCGTCGGCGGCGCTGTAGGCGCGAACGCGATCGTCCAGCGATCCGATGACGACATCGGAGCTCGCGCTGGCGGCCCCACTCAACAGGGGAGCCGTGGATACCTGCCACTGGGGCGCGGCGGACGTGGCATCGACGGCGAAGAGACGCTTGTCGAGGGTGCCGTAGTAGACGCTGTTCCCCACGTGGAGGCCGGCGCCGTAGAGACGGTCGCCCGCCTCGACCTTCGAGGGATAGATCGTGCCGCTGTCGAGGTCGACGGGCTGGACGGCCGCGTGATCGCTGGCGACGAACATCAGTGCTGGAGTGACAACGACCGGATCCGCGACGACTCGACCCTCGAGCTTGCCTCCCCACCCCTCGATCGGGCGACCGGAGGCGAGGTCAAGCGCGAGCAGGTCGCGGGAGTAGGCGGCGACGATGAGACGGCCGGCGCGGACGATCGGTGTGGCATAGATGGCCTCGAGGCGCGTCTTGTCATCCTTGGCGGGGTAGGTCCAGCGCTCGGCGGTACTCGTGTTCGTGATCGCGAGTTCGGTGAGCGTCCCCGGTGCGCTCTGGATCACGACGACGAGTTCGTCGCCGCTGTTGCTGACGACCACCGGCGCCGACCAGCCGCGGGCGGGCGCCTCGTTGGCGCAGGCGGCGAAAAGCAGCGAGAGCCCCAGGACGAGCGCCATCGCGGCGCGGAGTCGCGGGAGTTGTGGCATACGCGTTGGCCTGCGCATCGGCATACGCGTTGGCATGCGCAGCGGTCTGGGTAAGTGAGTCACTGTTGCATCTGATTCACGTGGAACGCGTCCATGCTCGCTCTGGATCTCGGGATGTGGTGCCGTCGTGTGCTGGCGTCGCTGCATCACCTTCGCACGTCGCGGCTCCACGTGGAACACCGACGAGTCGCGATCTCGGGGTGGGGGACTAAGGGCGCGGGCGTCGAGGCGGCGTCGGAACCGGGTCATATCCGAGCGGCGTGCCCGGATGGCACCGAGCGAGTCGCCGGATGGCCAGCCAGAGTCCGCGCAGCGCTCCGTGCGTCGCGATGGCCTCCGCCGCATAGCGGGAGCAGGTGGGCTCGAAGCGGCACATGACGCCAAGGCCGGGCGAGACGTGCGTCTGGTAGCGGCGGATCAGCCAGAGCAACGCTCGCGCGCCACGTCCGGGTGTCACCGTGCCCGGGGACTCGCTCCCGTCCATCACCTGCGGCGGCAACTTCTCAGTCACGGCGACTCGGATTCGCCGTCGCGATGGAGTTCTCGAGGGGTGCCCGCCTGTGGCGAGGATGTGGAGACTCGCGCGCGCCCGCGTCGGCCGCGGATGGACGCCACGATGCAGTGCTCGAGCTCGGAGGCGAGCGCGGCGAAGGATGCGCCGGCGGCCGCATCGAAGGCAGTGAGAACGAGGTCGTGTCCCCGCGCGGCCGAGAGCAGGCTCGCCGCTCCCGCTCCCACTCCCGCGTGCCGAAGGCGGTGTCGTCGTTCGTCGGGGTGCCGGTGGTAGTCGTCGGCGAGGTTGCTGACGCAGGATTCAAGAGCGAGCGCAGGATCTCCCGAAGGCGGCGGCGCGCTCGATTCCTGACGACCGCGCCGCCGACGCAGCCGAAGCCGACGGCGAAGCCGACGCGGATAGCTCCCGTGTCGTTTTCGAGGGCAGTCACGCTGACGAGGTCGCGTCGCGCGCGACGTCCGCCGCGGAGCACGCGGCCGAAGTCGAACGCGTGCGCAGGGTTACAGGGGGGTTACCAGGGGCGCGCGCGCGGCGCCTCATCGACCTCTGAATTCGGTCGAATCGCCGAAGGCGGTGGGGAAGATGAGCGGTGGGACAGGATCGGCCTGCCTCGGCGTGCGAGCGCTGACGCGGACCCGGTGCCCGCGCCTGAATCGAGCCTAGCGCAGCCGGGACGCAGGGGTCGGCACAGCGGAGAGCGCAAAGGGTGAAGTCGGGCGAGGCAGCCCGGGCCGATGGGCATCGACCCAGGGGATGTCAGACGCTGAGCTTTGCCCGGCCGCGCTGACGGCGGCGGCGGATGACGTCACGTCCGCCTCGAGTGGCCATCCGGGCGAGGAAGCCGTGCGTGCGCTTGCGCGGGACGCGCTTCGGTTGCCATGTTCGCTTCACGGAGGGCTCCAGAAAGGTGAGGTTGGAGAGGAGCGTCTATCCTACGCGCTGCCTGTCGCCCGTCGCAAGCCGGCCGCGGGGCCCTCCTCCGCATCGCTGCACCGCCCTACAATCCGACCCGCGGCCGCTGAGGGCCGAGGATGAACCGGATGGGACGGCGAGATGGTACGCAGAACAACGCACGCGCGAGTGGTTCGGGCGACCCGCGTCCGGCGTCTGCTCGGTGCTCTTGCGGTCGCGGTCGCCGGGTGGTTCCGACTCTCGCGTCGGCGGCCGGTACGCGGGCGCTCGAGCAGCAGGCGAACTTCGGCACGATGGTCCTCGTGACAGCGGGTGCGGCGCTCACGCTGCCCTCGTGGCCAGCCTCGGGAGGATGTACCAGCGCCAGCGCGGTATTCGCTGGCGCTTTCAGGACCGGATCAGCCTCACGATTCCCACTAGCGTCGCCTCCTTGCGCACGTGCTGACGCGTGGCCAGCCGGCGCCCGACTTCGAGTTGCAGGGCACCGATCGCGAACGAGTGTCGCGTTCGTTCTTCCAGGGCGCGGCGTCCGTTCTGGCGTTCTTTCCTGCCGCCTTCACGTCCGGCTGCACGCGCGAACTCGAAGCGTTCCAGGCGGCGCTGCCCGAGCTGAGTCGCCGGGGCCTCACGCTGGCAGGCGTCAGCACGGACACATGGATGGTGAACCGCCAGTTCAAGGCCGCACACAGGTTGGACTTCCCGCTGCTGTCCGACTGGCCGAGCGGCGCAACCTGCGAGGCATTCGGTGTGTTGGGGCCAAACGGGCGATCGCGGCGGGTGACGGTGATGCTGGACTCGGCGGGCGTGGTGCTCGAGGTCATCGACGGGGTGGACGCAACCGCGCACGCAGCGCGAGTACTCGATGCAACTCGCGGCTGGAAGGATGGGGCGAACAGCAGGCGAGTCTAGGTGCCGGCCGGAGGCTCCTCGTAGGGCTCGCCGGTTTCGATCGCCTCGGTGATTGCGCGCTGCCGCTCCTCGACGTTCATGAGACGCTCGCCGAGCTCGCGCCGCATCTCACTCAGCGCCCCGAGCTTGTGGTCGACAATCACCAGCTGCCGCTGGATGGCCTCACGTATGATGCCCACGCGCTCGAGCCGGGCCGGCAGCTCGCGGTCGGGGCGGAACGTGGCGCGCATCTGCGCGCGCAACTCGTCGGCCTCGACCATCTCTTTGATCTCGGCGAGCGAGAGCCCCAGGAGCGACTGCATGTTGCGGATCGAGGCGATGCGCTCGACGTCGGCGTCTGAGTAGAGCCGAAACCCGCCGTCCATCCGCTCAGGCGGACGAAGCAGGCCCTTTTCCTCGTAGAAACGCAGCGTCCGCTGGGTGACGCCGGTGCGATCTGCTACTTCGCCGATTTGATAACGCGCGACATCCGCATCGTCGCGTGGGGCCCCGTCGTCAGAGGCGGTGGGCGTCGTTTGTTGTACCACGGCGGCATGGTAGGGAGCGGTCAGACGCCGCGTCAATTGACGAAAGCGCTGACTCCTGGGTCGGACCTGCCCTCGCGCGCGCTCGGAGGGCGAATGCCAGTCGAATGCTAGTCGTCGTCCTCGTCATCGTCGTCGTGCTCGGCCGGGCGGGCCTGGGCAAGTACTGCCGTCGGGCGTTCGTCCTGGCCGGGCTCCGGTGGTGGCGGCACCTCTCGCGCGGCTGCGACGATTGCCTCGAGATCATCACGCGAGGCGGGGACAATCACCATGCCGGCACCCGCGTTGCGCCAGACCTCGAGGGCGGGCGTGTCGGCTGAGGCGCCAAGGAGGACGGCGAGCTGTGCCCGCGTCGACTCGGCCATGCGTCGCATCTCGAGCTGACCCAGCACCGACAGGCCCGCGCCGGGATCGCCGACGAGTACCGCGTCGAGGTCCAGCGCGCCGTAGCGACGCAGCTCATCGTCACTCGATGCGGAGGGCGCAAGGAGGACGCGGCCGAGCGAGCGTTCGAGCAACGCCTCGGCGACCGTCTGTGCGGCATCGAAGATGACGAAGTCACCACCCGCCTCGACCAGTGCCTTCGTGTCGTCACGCGTCGCACCATCGAGGCGAACGCCGACCGGTGCACCCTTCGCTGCCTCAACGATCGTTGCGAGTTGTCCGCGGTCTCCCGAGAAGAGAATGGCGCCGGCGCCGGCTGCTACGGCGGCCGAGGCGCCGGCGCCATCGCGCACCTCGGCGACCACGAGCACGCGCGGCGTGGGCGGACCCTCGTCCCGGCGGACGAAGCCAAAGGACCGAGGACGGCGCTGACCAGCCTCGCGGATCCGTTCGCGCAGCTTGCTCATCGAAGCTCCCACCGCCTGCGGTAGCGAAGAAAAGGGGTGTGGAGCCCGCGGGGGGATTCGAACCCTCGGCCTGCTGTTTACGAAACAGCTGCTCTACCACTGAGCTACACGGGCTCGCTGCTGCACGAGTATACGGACGAGGATGGCGGTCGCTCAAACCTCCGTGCCTGGGTGGGGTGGCGCGGTCGCGACGGGCTACAGCACGCCGAGGTAGCGGCGCACTTCCCAGTCGCTCACCTGCGCGCGGTACTCACGCCACTCCGCCTGCTTGTTGCGCAGCAACGACTCGAAGACGTGGCCGCCGAGAGTGCTGCGCATGAACTCCGATGCGGCGAAGCAGTCGATCGCCTCGCCGAGCGAACCGGGCAACGATTCGACACCGAGTGCGGCGCGTTCTGCCGCCGTCAGCTCGGCTGCGTCGGTTTCGACCGCGGGTGGTAACGCGTACTCGCGCTCGACACCCTCGAGGCCGGCGGCGAGAACACCGGCGAGCGCGAGGTACGGGTTGCAGGCTGCATCGGGGACGCGGTACTCGACGCGCGTGGAGCCTTCGAGGCCGGGTCGGTGCTCGGGAACCCGTAGCAGGTCCGAGTGGTTGCGCGGCGACCATGTGACGTAGGTGGGCGCCTCGAAACCCGGCACCAGCCGCTTGTACGAGTTGGCCCACTGGTTCGTCACGAGCGCAAGCGCCGGCGCATGGCGGAG
This sequence comes from Dehalococcoidia bacterium, assembly GCA_046328255.1. Taxonomy (GTDB): domain Bacteria; phylum Chloroflexota; class Dehalococcoidia; order UBA2979; family UBA2979; genus RBC038. Next base: position 49,779 of record JAXLWY010000013.1, read on the forward strand.
GAGCCCCGCCATGAAGCGACGAGCGGTGACCGAGAGCGAGAGCGGATCTGCGGCGTCGAAGAAGGCGTTCTCCTCGCCTCGGAACAGTGAGAGCTGCAGGTGCATCGCAGAGCCGTTGAGCTCCGAGCGCGGCTTGGGCATGAAGGTGGCGTAGGCACCGTGGCGACGCGCGATCTCCTTGACGACCAGCCGGTATGTCATCACTGAGTCGGCCATGGTGAGGGCGTCGGTGTGGCGAAGATCGATCTCGTGCTGACTCGGCGCCGCCTCGTGGTGGCTCATCGCGACGGGGATGCCCATCTCCTCGAGCGTGAGGACCGTCTCGCGTCGGAGGTCGGTGCCGCTGTCGAGCGGCGTCAGGTCGAAGTAGCCGCCGGCATCGAGGAGCGTGGGCTCCTCGGCGCTGGCAAAGTAGAAGAACTCGATCTCGGGCGAGACGTAGAAGGTGAAGCCGAGGCGTGCTGCGCGCTCCACGACGCCCTTGAGGACGTGCCGAGGGTCACCCTCGAACGGGTCGCCCGAGGGCAGGCGGACGTCACAGAACATGCGCGCCACCGACTGCTCGCGAGGCCGCCAGGGAAGCAGCTGGAACGTCGCGGGGTCGGGCACCGCGGCCATGTCGGCCTCGTCGCTGCGCGCGAAGCCCTCGATGGAGGCGCCGTCGAAGGAGGCGCCATTCGTGAACGCGTGCTCCAGTTCGTCGACCGTGATTGCCGCCGACTTGAGCGCGCCGAGGATGTCCGTGAACCAGAGCCGGATGAACTTCACGTCGAGCTCGCGGCACTGCTGGAGCACGTGGTGCTGCTGGGCAGCGAGATCGCTGATGGCGTCGTACATATCGAGGATCCTAGGAACGTCAGGTTACGGTCGTGTTTCTGTGTGCTTCCATCGGTCGTCGGACGCGAACAGGGCCCCGTTCGGGGCCCTGTGACTGCTCAATCGTGATGGCGGCTAGCCGTTGAAGTACATCTCGTACTCGTACGGGGTGGGGCGGAGTCGGACGCCGGCGGCCTCCTCGCGCTTGAGGTCGCTCCACATGTCGAGCAGGTCCTGCGTGAAGACGCTGCCCTGCATCAGGAAGGCGTGGTCCGCCTCGAGGGCGTCGAGGGCAGCGTCGAGCGAGCCGGGCACCGTGGGGACGCGCGCGGCCTCCTCGGGCGGCAGCTCGTAGATGTTGCGGTCCAGGGGGTCGCCCGGGTCGATCTGGTTCTGGATCCCGTCGAGGCCGGCCATGAGCATGGCGGAGAAGGCCAGGTACGGGTTGCAGGTGGGGTCCGGCGGGCGGAACTCGATGCGCTTGGCAGCCGGGGCGCTCTCGTACGTGGGGATGCGGACGGACGCCGAGCGGTTGCGTGCGGAGTACGCGAGGTTGACGGGCGCCTCGTAGCCGGGCACGAGGCGGCGGTACGAGTTGGTGGAGGGGGCCGCGAAGGCCAGCACCGCGGGCGCGTGGCGGAGCAGCCCACCGACGTACCAGCGCGCGAGCTGGGAGAGGCCGGCGTACCCGTTGCTGTCGTAGAAGAGCGGCTGGCCGTCCTTCCACAGCGACTGGTGCGTGTGCATGCCGGAGCCGTTGTCGCCGAACATCGGCTTCGGCATGAACGTCGCGACCTTGCCCGCCTGGCGGACGACGTTGCGGACGAGGTACTTGTACCAGAGCGCTCGATCGGCCTGCGCGACGAGCGTGTCGTGAGTGGTACCGATCTCCTGCTGGCCGCCGCTCGCCACCTCGTGATGATCGATGAACGTCTCGATGCCGATGAGGTTCAGTGCCTCGGTGATCTTCCAGCGGAGGTCGGACGTGTTGTCCCAGGGCGGGACGGGCGAGTAGCCCTCCTTGGCGGGAGTCTTGAAGCCGAGGTTCGGGCCTTCGTCGGAGCCCGTGTTCCACACGCCCTCGTCGGAGTCCACGAAGTAGAACGCGGTGTTCACGCCCTGCTGGTAGCGCACGTCATCGAAGATGAAGAACTCCAGCTCGGGGCCGAAGTAGGCAGTGTCCGCAATGCCGGTCGAGCGGAGGTACTCCTCGGCCTTGCGACCGACGTTGCGCGGGTCGCGCGAGTAGCGCGCCTTCGTCACCGGGTCGGCGATGTCGCAGATGAGCGCAATCGCGTTGGGGTTCGGGATAGGGTCGACGACGGCGGTGTTGATGTCCGGCATGGCGAGCATGTCGGACTCCTGGATCTGCTGGAAGCCGCGGAGGCTGGAGCCGTCGAAGCCGTTACCGTCGGTGAAGAGGCTTTCCTTGACCTTGTTGATCGGGATCGTGAAATGCTGCCAGCGACCGGGCAGGTCGACGACGCGCAGGTCGAAGCGCCGGATGCCCCTCGATTCGGCCAGCTGCAGCAACTCTTGTAGGGTCAAGGCGTTCCCTTTCGACGCGCGCCGCTGATTGGCGCATTCCCCCGCGTACGCGGACCCGGGCGTTCGCGACGCATGGCGCGCGCGAGCGGGGTCACCGTAGGCAGGGCCAGTTTCGAGGTCGTTACCGACCTGTTACGCCGGTGTTTCGAAGACGAAATATCGAACGCGTGCCGTGCGCAAGGGCGTGTATAGCACACCGCTCGCACGTGGCGGGGCGCAGTTACTCGGTGGTCGCGGGGCGTGCGGCGTCGATGAAACGGTAGCCGACGTTGCGCACGGTCTCGATGAAGGGCTCGTGTCGCTCGATCTTCGAGCGGATGCGACGGATGTGGACGTCGACGGTGCGTGAGCCGCCGTAGTAGTCGTATCCCCAGACGCGGTTCAGCAGCGCCTCGCGGGTAAAGGGCTTGCCCGCGTTGCTCGCGAGGAAGCGCAGCAGCTCGAACTCCTTGTACGTGAGGTCGACCACCTGGTCATCGACGGTCACGGTGTAGCGCTCGAGGTCGATGGTCAGGGCGCCCTGGCGGAGCACCGAGCCCGGCGAGCCGCCGGTGCGCGTCCAGAGCACGCGGCCGACGCGCAGGCGCAGCTCGTCCTCGTCGATGGGCACGAGCACGATGTCGTCCACCGCGACGCCTGGGCCTACGAGGCCGAATTGCTGCGGTCTGGCGAGGGCGACGACTGCCACGCGATCGCGAATGTGGACGTCACGGAGCAGGGCGGCGATTCCGCCCGACGTGAGGCCGAGGTCGAGGTCGAGGAGCAGGACGGCGGGATTCCAGTCGCGAGCGAGCAGCAGTCCGCGCTCGACGGCGGGCTCGGCGCGCACGAGGTGGCCGTCGCGGCGCAGCGCCGCGAGGCACGCCTCGACGTGCGCGACGTTGTCGCTGACCACGAGGATGTGTTCCATCGAGGGGAGTGTACGGGCTGAGCGCGGGGGGTTACAGCGCCGTTGCGCCGGCTGGTACCATGGCGCGTCCCCAGTCGCGGAGGCAGCACCGCGAGTGAGCGAGGTCCCCATGCTCGTCATCGAGACCCACGACCTGACAAAGATCTATCACAACCGCTACATCGCCCTGAACGCGCTCAACCTGCAGGTCGAGAAGGGCACAGTCTTTGGCCTCGTGGGGCCCAACGGCGCCGGGAAGTCGACGACGTTCAGGATCCTGCTCGGGCTCCAGCGGCCCACCGCCGGCACCATCGAGGTGCTGGGCGAGCCGATGACGGGCGAGCGCGCAGACCTGCGCCGTCGCATCGGATTCCTGCCGACGAACCCGAGCTTTCCGAAGAACCTCACGCCGATCCAGTACCTCCAGTTCGTCGGCGCGATCTCGGGGATGCCGGAGTCGCAGGCGAAGATCCAGCTCGCGCGACTGCTGCAGGTTGTGGACCTCGCCTCGGCAGCCTCGCAGAAGATCGAGGGCTTCTCGACGGGCATGATGACGCGCCTGGGCGTGGCGGCGGCGCTGATGAACGACCCGGAGCTACTCATCCTCGACGAGCCAACCTCGGGGCTGGACCCCTCGGGCCGCAAGCAGACCATCGAGCTGATTCGCGAGCTCTCCGGGCGCGATCGGACGATCGTGATCGCGACGCACATCCTGAGCGACGTCGAGCGTGTCTGCACCGACGTCGGCATCGTCTCCGGCGGCCGCATGATCTACACGGGACCGATGTCGGAGATGCGCCGCCTTGCGCGCCAGGGCACGGTGTCCGTCGAGATCGAGGGCAACACGACCGCCTTCGAACAGCAGATCCATATGCTGGACGAGATCGGTTCGATCGCGTGGGAGCGGCTCGGCTCGGAGTTCCGCATCACGTTCCTCGGGGCGGAACCGATCCCGGTGTACGTCCAGAAGGTGCTCGGGCTGGTGGATCGCACGGGCGTGGAGCTGTTGCATATCCGCACCGGCGCCGACGAAATCGAAGAGGCCTTCCTGCGACGCCTCGAGGAAGACCGCACGCGCGGCTTCCTGCGCGTCGCGGCCTGGGCTGCCGCGCAAGACAGGGATGGCGAAGCGGAGCTCGCATTCGATGCAGGCCTTTCTCGCAATTCTCCGATATGACCTCGGACAGCTCAGTCGCTCATGGTTGGTGCGCATCTGGGTGCTCCTGCTCGCAGCACCGGCGGGCTTCCTTGTCGTCGTAGCGGCGACGCAGCAGGAACTGGCCTCGGAGACGCTCGCGCTCTACCTCAGCGCCGTCCTCGCGCCGCTGTCTGCCCTCGCAGTGGCCGTGATCACCTCGGCGGCGGTCGCCGGTGAGACCGCCACGGTGGCCGACTCGATCATGTCGAGGTCGGTGACGCGCGCCGAGTACCTGTGGGCGAAGGTGA
>JAXLWY010000014.1:0-49897 GCA_046328255.1 Dehalococcoidia bacterium
CAGCAACGGCGTAATGTCGCGAAAGAGCACGCCGGCCGCTGGAAAGTCGGGCACCTCGCGGATGAGCGCGCGCCAGCGCGCAGGCCAGCCATCGAGAGCGGCTCTGGGCGTCATGGAGCGCATCGTCGAGGGTTCGTCGCGAGCGGTCAACGCTCGCCCTCGCGTGCGCCCTCCCGTGCGAGGTGCCTGTTAGCATCGTCGCATGAGCACCGATCGACAGCGGGCGACGGAGACGGCGCTGGACACGATCGCCCGCTTCTACGACCTCGACCTCGAGGGGTACGAGGACGACATCGCGCTGTACCGGGAGCTTGCCGAGGAGTACGCAGGCCCTGTACTCGAGCTTGGGTGCGGTACGGGGCGCGTCGCGGCAGCCCTCGCCGGCGCGGGCGCCGAGGTCGTGGGCGTCGACATCAGCGCCGGCATGCTCGCGGTGGCGCGCTCTCGCAGTCAGCACGTTCAATGGGTCGAGGGCGACATGCGCTCGCTCGACCTCGGGCGGCGCTTTGCGCTCGTGCTGGTGCCGCTCGGCGGCCTGCAGCACATGGAGAGCATCGATGACCTCGTGGCGGCCCTCGATGCCGTCGCGCGCCACCTCGATGAGGGTGGGGTCGCCGTGGTCGACGTGGAGGCGCCGGGCCCCGAGGACGGCGAGGCCGGACCGCACCCCGTCGTTGAGCACTGGACGCGCGGCTGGGGCGGCGGCCGGGTGACGAAGCTGGTCTCGGCGTACGGACTGCCGGCGCTCGGGCTGCGCGAGGTGACGTGGCACTTCGACGTCCAGGGCGCCGAGGGGGGACTCCGACGCGAGACCGCACAGTTCATGATGCGTACGCTCACGGCCAGCGAGCTCGAGCTGGCGGGACGGCTCGCGGGCCTCGAGGTGCAGGCGCTGCACGGCGACTACGACGGTGCTCCGTACGATGACGGCGCCTCCCGCCTGATCGCGACCTTCGGACACACTCCCTCGCTCGATGGTGAAGGTCATCGATGACCGCGGTGATCCTCGACGGGATGGGGGGCGATCACGCCCCGCGCACCACCGTCGAGGGCGCGCTGCAGGCTGCGCATCGCGGCGTCGAGGTGTTGCTCGTCGGCGATGAGTCGGCACTCGAGGCCGAGTTGCGGCGCCTCGGGGAGCGTCACCACCTGCTGAAGATCGTCCATGCGCCGGATGCGATCCCCATGGGCGAGCACTCGGCACGCGAGGCAATCTCCCGCAAGGGGTCGTCGATCTACGTCGGCATGGAAGCGCTGAAGCGTGGGGATGCCGGCGCGTTCGTCTCCCTCGGGAACACGGGCGCCGTGCTCGCGGTCGCGTTTGTCGTGCTCGGGCGGTTGCCGGGCGTCGAGCGTCCCGCGCTCGCAGTGGTCGTGCCCCGTCCGGGCAAACCGGTGCTGCTCCTCGATGTGGGGGCGAACGCCGAGGCCCGCGTGTCGCACCTCGCCCAGTTTGCCCACCTCGGGACCGTCTACATGCGCCACGTGCAGGGCATCGCGATGCCGCGCGTGGGCCTCCTCAACATCGGCGAGGAAGCCTCGAAGGGGTCGCCGTTCACGATCGAGGTGCACGAGGAGCTCGCGCGCGTCGCGGGAATCGACTTCGCCGGGAACGTCGAGGGCGCTGAGATCGTGAGCGGGACGGTGGACGTCGTGGTGACCGATGGGTTCACCGGGAACGTCGCCCTGAAGCTCCTCGAGGGCACGGTCGCGATGATGTTCCACGAGTTCGGCCGGGCGGTGCGGCGGTCACCGCTCGCGCGAGCGGGCGGATTGCTGGTGCGCCCGCAGCTCGGGCAGCTGCAGGCCGAGTTCGACTACCGGCGCTATGGTGGCGCGCCGCTGCTGGGCGTGGATGGCCTCGTCATGGTGGGGCACGGTCGGAGCGACGCGCGAGCGGTGGAGGGTGCGGTGGTGACTGCAGCGGCGGCCGCCGACGCGGGCACGCTCGCGGAGCTACGCCGGGCGATGTCGCGCCAGCCCGAGCTCAGCGAGCACGGCCAGGGCGCGTCCCCTCGAGATTGAAGGCAGGCGGGGGCCTACGTCACGCGCGGCCAGGGCGAGGCTTCGCCCTCGACGTGACTGAGACCCGAGGCCGGGGCGAAGCGCCACCACAGCTTGAGGGAGTCGCGCAGGGACTCGAGCTGCTCCTGGGTCGAGTCGCCCTCGATGCACTGGGCAAGGTGGAGATCGAGGACGAGCCCGCCGACCGTGTCGATGCCGGAGCGGATCGCCATCAACTGGGTGACCACGTCTTCGCAGGCGCGCCCGCTCTCGAGCATGCGGGCGATGCCGCGGATCTGCCCCTCGATGCGTCCGAGCCGTGCCTGGAGCTGATCGACACCTGAGGTTGCCATCGGCTGCTCGCCTTCGTCCGAGGGGCTCGGATTCGGCCCGGTGCGCTCTCGAGGGTTTGACATACCCCAGAGGGGTATCTAAGATGCTATGGACGGGTCGAGGAGCTGTCAATGGACGGCCGGTCCTCGACAGAGGCGTTGCGTCCGTATTGAGATGCACGCGGATCGAGCCTGCCCGGCCTGGGCCCACAGGAACGGCGCACCGACGTGCGTCCTACATCGAGAGAGGACCGAGGGATGACTCACCCCGCTGACACGTCCGACACGACGTTCGAGACCGACGTGATCGGCAGCGACCTGCCGGTGCTGGTCGACTTCTGGGCCCCGTGGTGCGGCCCCTGCCGGATGGTGGCTCCGATCGTCGAGGAACTGGCCGAGGAGTACGAGGGCAAGGTCAAGTTCGTCAAACTGAACACCGATGAGAACCCGCAGGTAGCCGGGAAGTACGGCATCCGCTCGATTCCGACGCTGCTCGTCTTCAAGGGCGGCAAGCCGGTCGGTCAGATCGTCGGCTTCCGGCCGAAGAGCGACCTCGAGAAGCGCCTGCAGGAAGTCCTCTAAGGGGCAAACTCGCGCCTCGTGAGGGCGCGCGGTTCAAGAAACGGCGAACGGGCGGCCTCATGGCCGCCCGTTCTGCGTGTCGCGCCCACCGGACTCTCGCACCTCGAGCGGCTCGAGCTGCGGCATGGATGCCGGGTGGCCGCTAAGTGGCCACGCCGTTCTCGGGCGTCTCGTCGCTGGCCGATTCTCCCTTGCGGATCTGGCGACCCTGCTTCTCCTCGACCCGCCCGAGCGCGCGGCCCTTGTCGGGCGTGGGGTCAGTGCGGAGGCCGTAGATCTCGCGGCCCTCGTGGTCCTCTGGCAGGTACTGGGTGATCGGAAGACCTTCCGAATCGCAGAAGAGCAGTCAGTGGCAGTACTTCCACTTCTGCATCTCCTCGCACGGGCAGCTCCACGTGCTCCGCTTCGCCTCTTCCGCCTTGTTGATGTAGAAGTTGCAGGGGCAGAGGGGGCGGCCCACTTCCTCGATGTTCTTCGCGAGGCCGATGACAAGGAACTCCGTGATCTCGCGCTGTGGGTGGAGCTGCGTGCCGCTCTTGGCGGCGAAGGTCTCGGCGAACTTCCACATCTTCGCGAGGTTGGCCTCCGATGCCTGGGCGCGATCCGCGTCGGTTGGCTGATCGAGCGTCATCGTGCTCCCACCCATCGAGGGGTTCCGGCGGATCGCGAATGCAAGGTCTCACGGCGCACGAGCCCTCGCAAGCCGCGCCGGGCCCGAGGTGCATCGCTAGGATCTCTCGAATCGAGCCCGTGTGGAGTGGTCGAATGGAGCCTGGAATGCTGACGCCGGAGCAGCAGGAGTACCTGCGCACGCATCGACTCGCCGCGCTGGGAACCGGCAAGCGCGACGGCTCGCCCCAGCTCACGTGGATTTCGTACGAGTACGACGGAACGGACATCGTGCTGCAGACGAGCGGTACCAGCGCTAAGGCGCGCAACACACGTCGCGCGAGCGCGGTGGCCCTGCTGGTACCCGACGGCGGTCGCAACCTCGTTGTGTACGGCCTGGCGAACGTGCTCGAGGACGGGGACGCCCGGCGCGAGGCCATCAGGCGCGCACGAGCAGCGATGCAGCGTCCGTCGACGCCGATGACCGACGCGGAGCTGGATGCCGAGCTGGATCGCAACGGCACGGTCGCCCTGCGGATCGTGCCCGAGCGCGCAATGGGCCGCATCGAGGAGCGGCGTTAACTCGATGCGGGCCGCATCGAGGAGCGGCGCCAGCTCGATGTCACGCGCGACGGCCATGTGCGTGCTCGGTGCGATCGCCCTCGGCGCGGCGTGTGGAAGCGAAGGTGCATCGATACACGCACCCACTCCGGTGCCCTCCTCGACGAGCGTGCCGACGCCCCGGGTCGCCTCGACCGACGCCCGGCCCGCTCGAGCCGCGTCCGGTGCAGACCGGCACGCCGACGCCCGTGCCACCGCTCCCACCGACGACGCCTCCGCTTTCGCTCGCGCCTCGCGAGGTGACGCGCGGCAGTCTCGTGCGGCAGGAGCTCGCGCTGACGTTCGATTGCGGTGGTCACGCGGGGCCGACGCGCGACATCCTCGAGACTCTGGCGCAGGCCGACGTGCGCGCCACGTTCTTCATGATCGGCGACTGGGTGCGCGCCCACCCGGACCTCGCACGCGAGATCGCTGCGCGGCACGAGATCGCCCATCACAGCGACCACCATCCCGACTACCCCTCGCTGTCGGACGCCGCGATCGCGGCCGACCTCGAAGCGGGTGAGCGCACCTTCATCGAGGTGATGGGACGCGGGACGAAGCCGCTGTGGCGTGCGCCCTCGGGTGCGCGCGACGCGCGGGTGCTCGCCGCGACGGCACGCGCGGGATGGCCGCTGCACGTGTTCTGGACGCAGGAGCGCGACGCGCGAGGCGAACTCGTGAGCGCCGACTCCGGTGACTGGCGCGACTTCACGCCCCAACAGGTGGCCGCCAACCTCGAACGTGCGGCCGACCTCGGCAACGGCGTGATCACGGTCAGCCATTGCGACAGCGAGCAGACGCGAGCCGTCCTCGGATCTGCGATCGAGGCGATCCGAGCGCGGGGGCTGCGACTCGTGACGGTGAGCGAGTTGCTCCGCGACGGTTCGCCCTCATGAGAGCCGTGAGCAGGTCGCGGCAGTGTTGATTGGGATCGTCTCCGACGTGCACGGCAACATCGCCGCGCTCGATCATGCCCTCGCCGCGATGGGTGACGTGGACGAGGTGCTGTGTGCGGGCGACCTCGTCTCGGGCTACCGCTTCTCCAATGAGGTGGTGGGGCGCCTGCGCGACATCGGCGCGCGCGTGGTGCTCGGCAACCATGACCTCGACGTGCTGGGTCCGCACGGCGAGCGCGTGCGGGCGAGCGCGTCGACCGACCGCGCATTGTTGCGGTGGCTGGCCGCGCAGCCGGTCCGCCTCGATGCGCGCATCGATGGCCGGCGGTTGGCGATGTTCCACGCCGCACCGGAGGAGCCCTTCGAGTACGTGTACGCGGAGACGCCTCGGATGCGAGCGTGGGCGAACATCGGCGCCGACTTCGTGGTCTACGGCCACACGCACTACGCGCTGGCGCAGCGCGAGGGCGGCACGCTGGTGGTCAACCCCGGATCCGCGGGGCAGCCGCGCGATCCGCGCAACGGCTTCCGTTCGTCCTTCGCTGTTCTCGACACCGCGAGCGGCGAGGTGCGCCTCGAGGTGTTCGATGACCCGGTCTACCGCCCGCGGCCGGGCACGCCGTAGCTCGGGACTCGACGGTCGCGCGTACAATCGCTCGCGTTGTACGCGGCGTGTGCGCCGTACCCACGCTCGCGCGGATGCGCAGTGGAGGAGGTCGTCATGGCGGGGCTCAAGGACAAGTACGCGATCGTCGGGATCGGGATGACCGAGTTCTCGCGCAACTCCGGGCGCACCACCCGTGCCCTCGGTGTCGAGGCCGTGCGTGCCGCAATGGTCGACGCCGGCCTCGAGGCGAGCGATGTCGACGGGATGCTCTCGTACCACGGCAACGACTCCACCAGCTCGCCGACGATCGCGGGCGACCTCGGTATGCGCCTCAACTTCTACATGGACTGCTCGGGCGGCGGGTCCAGCACCGAGGCGCTGATCGGAATCGCCATGGGGGTGATCGAGGCGGGGATGTGCAACACCGTCGCGATCTTCCGCGCGATGAACGGCTACACCGAGGCGCGCATCGGCGGCACGGGACGCCAGCGGCCGGTCTTCAACGGGGGCTCGCTCGAGGCGGGCATCCACGGGATGAACGCGGCCGGGCAGTCCTTCGCGCCCTCGTTCATGCGTCACATGTACGAGTACGGGACCACCTCGGAGCAGGTGGCGCACGTCAAGGTGGCGCACTCGAAGCACGCCTCGAACAACCCGCGCGCCTACTACAAGCAGCGGATGACGGTCGAGGACGTGCTCAACTCGAGGTGGATCGTGAAGCCGCTCCACCTCCTCGATTGCTGCGTGGAGACGGACAACGGCGTGGCGATCATCGTGACCAGCGCCGATCGTGCTCGGAACCTGCGCCAGACGCCGGCCTGGATCATGGGCGTGGCCGGGCGCGTCAATAAGGAGCAGCCGGGCGGCTACCACTGGTCGCGCGGTCCCATCTCGCGCGTGGCGGGCGTGTACGCGGCGCCGATCGTGTTCGGGCAGGCGGGCATCGGCCCCGAGGACGTCGACATCACGGGCTCCTACGATGCGTTCACGTTCACGACGATGCTGCAGCTCGAGGCCTACGGGTTCTGCAAGGAGGGCGAAGGCGGCGGCTACGTCTCGAGCGGGATCATCGAGCTGGGCGGCAAGCGTCCCAACAACACCGCGGGTGGTCATCTCTGCGAGGGCTACACGCACGGCATCGGCCACATCGTGGAAAACGTGCGGCAGCTCCGCGGCCAGGCCGACGACTACTGCCCAAACTGGGCGAACGGCGAGCACACCTACGACTACTCGGAGGGCGGGTGCCGCCAGGTACGGGACCCCGAGATCACGATGAACCTCGGGTGGGCGATGCCGGCGACGGGCTCGGCGCTGATCCTCCACAAGTAGTCGGGGCCCCCGAGAGGAGACGGAGATGGCGGAATTCCTCGGTGCGATGGTGGCGATCGCGCCCAACGACCCGGAACACCTCGGCTACCTCCAGGCGGCGGGCGAGGGGCGGTTCGTGCTCCAGCGCTGCACGGAGTGCTCGAAGCTGCGCTACCCGATCGGCAACGCGTGTCCGTTCTGCACAGCCCTCGGATGGGAGTGGTCGGAGGCCAGCGGAAAGGGCACGATCTACTCGTACGAGGTGGTGATGCACCCCATCCATCCCTCGTTCCGCGATCAGGTGCCGTATCCGATCGTGCTGGTCGAGCTGGACGAGCAGCGCGGCATCCCCACCCGGGACGACGGCCTGCGGGTGCTCTCGATGCTTGTGACGCCCGATGACCGGCCTGAGTCGACGGAGGCCGTGGCCATCGGGCTGCGCGCCGAGGTGCAGTTCACGCCGCTCGGCGATGGCCTCGCGCTGCCTCGGTTCAGGCTGTCGAACGAGCCGCCCGAGTCCACACCGTGGAGTCTCAAGGGCTGACGTTCTCGCCTCGAGGTGCGCGTAGGATGCGGGGCGGATCGCATGGCGGCCTGCCGGCACGTCCGGCGCGCCCACCTGATCGCCGACCTACACTGCTGGCCCGATCCCCCGCGGGAAGCACGCGGGAGCGGCACTCGAAGGAGTCGATGATGGCTGGTCTCGACGACATTCTCAGTGCCCTGCCGATCGACCAGATCGCTGCGCAGCTGGGCGTCGACCCGGCCGAGGCGCGGAGAGCGGTTGGCGAGGGCGGAGCGACGATTCTCACCGGGCTGCAACGCAACGCCCGCAACGCCTGAAGGTGCGGCGGCCCTCGAGCGCTCTCGGGAGGCATGTCGGTGCGACGACCGATGCGCCTCGAGACCCGGATTCCATCGACGCGGCGGATGGACAGCGGATCCTCGGGCATATCTTCCACGGGCAGGAGCAGCGGGTAGCTCAAGGGCTGACCGACGCGCCCAGCACCGCCGGCGTCGACTTCGGCAGGCTCCTTCCCCTGCTGGCGCCCCTCGGTCATGGGCCTGCTCGCGAACCAACGGCACGACGGTCAGGGACCCTCGCAGGGAGGCGGCGGACTCGAAGGCCTGCTCGGCGGGCTCCTTGGGGGAGCTGCCTCAGCCGGCTCCGGGTCGGGCGCCATCGACATCGGGGGATTGTTGGGCGGGCTCCTGGGGGGCAAGTCCTAGAGGGCTCACGGTCGGCTGTGAGGCATGTCTGCTACCCCGGGGCTCATCAACGCGCCCCCCTTCGACGCCCGCCGCCTTTGCTGCCCCGACACGCGCTCCCTCCGGACCACGACCGCACGAAACCGTGCCGTCGACCGGACTGACTTCGAGGCGCGTGACGGCGCCTCGAGGTGTCGTCGGGCCCCGGCATCTGGCGATGGCATTCGACCAGAGGCCGGCCCTCTGATCCCGACCTCGGAGCGATGCTCCGCCGACTGCACTGCCGCCTCTGGCGACTGAACCCCGTCGGCTTCGGCGCGACGTTCGACAGCTCGCTGACGCCCGCCGCGCTCCCGGGCAGCGAGTCCTGCCCGGGATGCTTCCAGTGTGCCATCGATCCGACTTCGGACTGAGCGAATACACATTCCGGTCGATGCCGCCGCGTTCTCGGGTCGCGAAGCTCCACAAAACGCGGACCCAGCGATCGAGGGCGCTCTCCCATGGTCATCCGTTTCGACGGCTCAAGTCCGTCCCCAACTTCGTGGCCCGGCGGCAGGTACGGCTCGGTGCGCACGGTCCTCCAGAATCCCGTCGCGTGGTCGAGCGCGAACAGTGTCTTCGGCGATGCGTACCGGCATCCCGAGTTTCCGGCCGTGATCACGCTCGACGGCGACGATCATCGCCGGATCCGCTCGGTGCTCGCGCCGCTGCTCGATCGGCAGGGGGTCGAGGCGCTCCGACGGCGACTGGCGCCAATAGCGAGACGTACGGTCGAGGACGCGCTCCGTCGAGCGCGGTTCGATGCCGTCGTCGATGTCGCCAGGCCCGTCGCAAGCGCAAGCGTCGAGGCGCTCCTCGGCGCGCGCGTTCCCTCGGAGTACCTGGGAGCGACCGCCGCGGTCGCGGCCGCGATGGGGGCGCAGGCGAATCTTGTTGGGACACCTCGTCTCGAAGCGTACGAGGCGGCGCTCGGCGAACTGCACGCGCTCTTCCTCGACTGGCTGCGCCGGCCTCCAAGTCGTGAGGGCGCAGCGGGCCTGTTTGCGTCGGCGGTGCGGGCTCATCGGATCACGGTGCGCGAGGCCGTGGCGAACCTTGTGTTGCTGTCGATCGCGGGTTCCGAGACGACGATCGGATTGCTGGCGGGTGTCATCGTCCGTCTTGCGGCGGCGCATCCGCTGCACGAGCGGCTGCGCCGGCAGCGCGTCGCGCGAGTCCGCTTCATCGAGGAGGTCGCGCGACTCGAGTCGCCGTCACGGCTCTTCTTCCGGCTGGGCCCGGCGGGCGAGGTGTGTCCGCTCGACCTCGCGTCCGCGAATCGCGATGCGGAAGCGTTCGCGGCTCCCCACGCGCTCGACCTCGACCGCGCGAACGCGGCGCATCTCGCGTTCGGCCTGGGGACGCATCACTGCCCGGGCGCCGGACTTGCCCGTGCGCTTGCCCTCGAGGTGCTGGAGGCGCTCCTGGCGTCCGGGGCGCGCATCGAATGTGAACGCGCCGACATCGAGTGGCAGCCCTACCGCCTGACGAGACAGCCGGTTGCTGTGCCTATCCGCGTCGTCGGCCCGCCCTCGCGCGCGTCTCCCGCGAGGGGAACCAGGCGAGTGCATGAGTAAGAACGGAGGCAGGCATGCCTGAAATGCCGTTTGCAATCGCGAAGGGCCGGCTTCTGGCGGCGATGGATGCCCGCTACAGCTACCTGGCTGGCGGGAGTGCCGCCGAACGAATTTCGGTTCTGAATGCGCTGAGGGCGCCTCTCACGCCGTCGGGGGGTTACTACCCCACGCTGGCAGGAACGCTCGACAAGCTCGCGTGGACCAACCCGGGAGAGGCGCCCGGTTCCGCGGCGCACCTCAAGGCCCACCTGAATGAGGACTGGTTCGGGTTCAAGGTCGACCGTGTGCCGGCAGTACCGCCGGCAATTGGAAATCCAAAGCCGTCGTCGCACGGCGATGCGATTGGCCTGCAACCGGGCTATACGCCTGGCCAGTGGACCGGGTGGTGGCGGAACTGGTACGGCGACGCTTAGGCCGTCTTTCGTACGGGCCTGGCGAGGGCCATCGAGGTATCGCTCGGCCTCGAGCCCAACGAGATCGCTCCGGTCCCTCCGGCGAACCCAAGCCGCAAGTGGCCGATTGAGTTCTTCTGGGTCTGCGGTGCGCCCCGGTTCGAGATGTACATCAGCTGGGCGAACGGGCATGTGACTGTCCACATCGTAACGCCCGGTGTGGTTGCGAAGGCTGGATCGGTGTACACGGCCGCGCTTACCAACGTGATCGGCCAGCCGCCTGGTGTCGACGAGTACTTTCCGAATCCGAAGTCGGCAGCAGAGGCAACGAAGACCGCCACGTTCAAGGCAGAGATGGTGGGAGCGCGCGGCATGCTCGTTGTGGGGCAGGACACGACTCTAACCACGAGCAACGATGACTGGTTCGGAGTGCGCGCTAGCGGCGACATACGCGAGGCGTTCGTCACCTTCGACGCCGACGGCGTCGGGCCAGCCGAGGTCAAATGGAACGCCGCGGGAGCGCCCGGCAAAGCGAGCTAGGGGTAACGGGTCCAAGGGGGAAGGAGGGCATCATGCCGCTGAATTTCAAGGATGCGCGCGCCCTCGTGATCAGGGCGCTGGCCGGTCAGTTCGAGGGATTCGACCCGGCGAGCCTAGTTGAGGACTCGACGGACGATGACGAGGACCGGCGCAAGGGGTTCCGTTTCACGCACGTCGACGGGGATCACGAAGCACCCCAGAGCGGACTGCTCTGGGCACTTCCGTGGGACGCTGCTCTCGACGGGGTGGTGAACGGGGTGTGGCGCGGACTGGGCACCGAGCGGCGTCGCGTGCGCGTCGCGGGCGTGTCTCTGGTGCCGATGGATGCCCGGGACGCTTCGGAGGTTGAGTCGATCTACGATCGCTCAACCGTCGCCGGTCAACTGGGGCTGGTGCTCCAGGGCAGGCAGTTTGCGGCAATCCGTCGGTAGATCCGCTACGCAACTGGGGAGCCGGGCGACCGGCTCCCCAGCGTCCGAGCAATAGTGCGCTTATCCGGCGGCCAGCGTTTCGAGGCCTTTCAGAGAAGGCTGGAAGAGGTACGCGCCCCCGGACGTCGTTACCCACGTTCCAAGATCTACCCGCTTGCCCACGCTCCCCTTCGCCGCCGGCATCCTGAAGTAGCGAGGGTCGATCGCGGGGTCGGGCTGTCCGGCGATCGCGTCATGGCCGAGACGGTTGTCTTCGGGCGCATCCGGGAAGTCAGAGTTGTTCATCCACCGCGACTGGATGAATTCGAACTGGGTCTCGATATTGGCCTGGTAGGCGAGGAAGAGGAGTCCGCGGCCGCCTCTCGGAGGTCGCGTCTCGCCAGTCGTCCAGGTATCGCCGAACGGGATGGCACGCCGGATGAGACGGTGTTTCTGTACGTCGGGGAGGCCGAGCTGTCCCTTGGGCTTCTCAGCTGGCGGCGCGCCATCGCGCGGGTTGGTCTTGCGGATGTGCGCCGCCCTGGGTGTGATGTCGTCGCCGTCGTATGAGAGGAGATCCGTGGTACCGGTCACCCGCACTGTGCCCAGCGGCGCGCCACTGCGGTAACGGCCGACGAGCATTGCTGCGAGCCGCGGTTCCGAGATCTTCAGGCTCCCCGCCTCGGCTGCGAGGAAGGCGTTGAACTTACCCACGTCTTGTACGAGCCGGCGGAACACGAGAAACGAGCCGTCGGCGGTCCATCTCGGGTTCGGCGGGACCGGAGCCTTCGGTGTGGTGTTCGGCGCCCTGGGGCCGCCTTTGGTCCAGCTGTCATCCTGCGTGGGATGACCGAGCACGAACTCTCCGGCCGCGATGAGGCCTTCGGGACCCGTTGGCTTCTTGTCGAAACCATCGACTGCGGGCTGGGAGATACCGTCGCGAAAACCGAAGTGCTCGCGGTTGTTCGGCAGTTGTTTCCCCACCTCGCAAGTCAGTTCGTTCACTCCGGCTCCAAGGGCGGCGCGGCACTTCGTGAGGCGAGCCTCCAACGCTGCCTTGGTGTCCGCACCGATGATCATGACGGCGTGCGGCAACAAAGGGTCTCTGTAAGCCGGGAGCCAGTTTGAGCGATCGCTCCCGTTGAGATCACCGAGCGACGGAGCGCGCCGGTGCATCCCTTCGATGAAGGCTGTGCCCATCGGTCTGAGCTCCTTCTCGGAGCGCCCGAGCGTGCGGAGCCCCCAGTAGGTAAATGCTACGTTCGTCCAGACGGACTGGGGTTTCTTCCCGGCCGGCGCATTGCGGCGCCCGGCTCTGAACGCCATCACGGCGGAGGTCGTGGTCACGTCGGGCCTGACCTTGCTCAACCATTCGAGGCCGGCGGCGCTGTCCTTGAACTCGAGAAAGAGCAGGACCTGATGGTCCTTGTTGAACCCCGCGAGGATGTTCCCCTGGATGTTGTCGAGGTCCAGTTTCTTTGTTGCCAATGCTCGCTCCCTTCAGCGGCCTGACTGCCTGCGTCCCACTGTCACACTGCGACACCGATGTCCCACGACCCTTCGAGGGCGCGGTGGCAACTCACCAGCGCGAACACCTCCGCGAGCGCGCACTCCAGGGGTAGGCGGTCGAGGTTGACGACGGCGTCGTAGTGGCGCGGGTCCTGCCAGTCGATGCCGAAGTTCCGGTGGTACCAGGCCGCCCGCGCCCGGTCATCGAGATCCGACTCGCCATCCGCGTGCGCGAGGATGTGGACCGCACCGGACGACCTGCCGAGTGCAGCCTGCGCGCCGGGCACGGCGATCACCGCGTCGCCTCGGAACGCACATCGCTCCAAGAGGGCGAAGAGCGCGTCGATGCCGGCGTCGGGTGACGGCCACCGCGCGCGGTCGTACGCCTCAATTGTGACCGCCGATGGCCACCCGACGAACCCCGACTCGAGGTCGCCGCACGCCCCCACCAGCTCGAGGTACCGCACGCACGCGCGCGACACGCGGGCGGCCAGCGACTCCGCCGCGGTGAGCAGCCATCGAGGGCCAGGTGGACGCGCCCGGGAGGAAGCTGCCGAAGCTCATCGCTATCGACAAGCTGGACGCCCAGGGCATCGGCCAGCCGGCGTGCGAGCTGCGTCGCCGCCGCACCGTGTCCGGTCACTGTGACTACGGTCATCGGACTACCCCACTCTCAAGGGAGGCGCGAGGAGGATTGTGCTTGTCCTCCTCGCTCTCGGAATCGACTGAAATGTGTAACCGGAGCGACGCGCCTCGGCGCTCGCCGCCGAACGTCATTCGGCCGGGCCCCGCGGTGTGTCGAAGGCCTCGTCTGGCCAGACCACGTGGACGGTGGGCGCTGGCGCAGCGAGGTCACGCGTGACCGAGGCGGCACGGAGCATCTCGGCCTTCGCCTCTTCGGTTTCCACGCCGTCGGCGACGCCTGCGATGAACGGGATGCCGAGGTCGATGCCGCGCGGAGCCGACAACCCTTCGGCGTCGCTCGTCACGGGGAACGCGGCTCGTGGCGTGAAGCTGAGGTCCATACCCCGGGGTGCGGCGTCGGCTGACGCATCGGCCTGGGCCACGAA
Source organism: Dehalococcoidia bacterium (assembly GCA_046328255.1). Taxonomy (GTDB): domain Bacteria; phylum Chloroflexota; class Dehalococcoidia; order UBA2979; family UBA2979; genus RBC038. The sequence goes on from JAXLWY010000014.1 coordinate 13,688, forward strand.
TCGCGTGCTGGGCTCGTATCGCGGGATCGACACCTGGCGGAGCGCCGTTCCGTATGCGATTCCGGTCATCGCGAGCCCGATGCCCGCTCCAATCGTCGCGATCCGCACCGGGTTCGACTTCGGATGTGCCTGGGTGGTTGCCGTCACTGGAGTCTCCCTCCTGCTCCCGATCCTTCGCCCGCGAGTGAGGGCGTCCTCGGTGAGGCGGAGTCTGCTCGGAAGCGGCAGGGGCGCCCTCGACCGGAATGTGCATCTGCGTGTGTAGTTCTGGAGGGAGCACGTTCACGCGCGCGGTGCACATCGACGCCATGGAGTTGTGCGCACGCCGGCCCGGTGCGCGGATACACAATTCGGTCGATGTGGAGCGTCGGCGCGGACGCGAGACTTCCGGTCGAGGCGGGTTGGCTCCTGCCTCGCAGTCGCCCTTGAGGGCGGAAGGAGATCCCGATGAGCGTGTCAGTGGTGAGCCGGTACGAGGTACACGCAGGCAGGCGCGACGAGTTTCTCGATGGAGCGCGCGCAGGTCCGGCTCACGGAGAGCTTCGGGGCGCGCACGCACCTGCGGAGCTCACTCTCCGCGGGTGACCAGACCGGACAGATGCTCCTGATCTCGCTGTTCCCGAATGCCATCGCGCGCGGCGAGTACGTCGACGAGATGGTCAAGCCCGAGAACGGGCCGAAGAACGTCCTTGTGCAGATGCAGCGGGCGGGCACGGTCACGCTGATCAGTCGCGTGTGGCTCAACGAGGAGCCCGCTACCGAGGAGCTCCCAGCCGTCCCCGTCGTGCTCAGCTCGAGCCGCGTGCGCTTCACGGCGGGTCACGAGGCGGAAGGTCGCGCGGCCCTGATGTCCGCGAAGTCGATCCGTGAATCACTCGGTGTGGAGTCGCACGTGTACGTAGTGGCCAATGGGGGTCCGTTGACCGGGGTCCGGATGCTGACGACGCATGCCTCGAGCTACCGGGAGCTCGCGGAGACGATGGCTCGCATCAGCGAACGCACCGAGGGTCACGGCCCGCTGCCGATGGCGTTCGATGCGGGAACACTCGTCCAGGTGGGATCGATCGTTTCGACGCTGGTCGCCCTGTAGCACGACTCGTGTTTGCGACTGGCGTAGCGACGTCTGCTGGAGGCGCCGTCGGTGACGACGGGGCCAGAGGCGAGCCGAGGAGACGCAAACAGCGCTCCTCGGCTCGGTGCTCCCCCGGGTCGTCGGCCGTCGCCAGGCTCGCGAGGTAGTTGCGTCGCTGCGGTCCGGGCCTTGAACCCGGCGATGCCTCGCGATCCCCAAGCGTTCCGATCTGGCCGCTCACCCCCGAGCGAGGGCCGCGCGATGTTGTACGTGGCGAGCACGAGCGAGCTGACGGATACGAGAAGGCCGGCCTCGGTCGCATTGGTTGTGGGGTCACCCCGGCTCGGCGATGGCACGGCGAGGCGGTCGTAGTCGGCCATCGAATGGACCGCCGTCGCCGATGAGCTGGCCCCAGTCGCGGCCGGCTTCTTCGAACTCGAACCGCATCACTCTCGCGTCGACATCCACGCTCGCGGCGACGGCCTCGGGCGTCGGGTCGAGCAGTGCGTCGATCGCCGCCCGGCGCCGTCGCGGGCTCCGGTTGCAGCACCGTAGCGCCACGAACGGGAATTCCCCCGCGATGCCCGTGCCGGCATCGAGCGAACGATACAGCGCCTGCCCTGCCCTCCGCGCGGGCGCCGACGGCGACTCGAGGGCGATCGAGAGTGGGCTCTCAGGATTCACCAGGACATCGTCGAGAGCCGTCGCCCGTTCCTCAGTCCCCGGGAAGAGCGCGTGCACGCTGACCAGCCCGGAGATCGGCCCCGCGTACTGGACGGAGGCGAACCAGAGCGTTGGCTGCAACGTCTGGAGGCGCTCGTCGAGCCATCCGGCGTACTGGCGGAGCACGGAACGGAACTCGTCGTGCAGACCGCGGGACACTTCAAAGAGCGAGACGCATGCGGCAACCACGTGGACCTCCTGTTGGGCTCGCATCCGATCACGAGTAGATCGTGCGCCCGAGAGGTTGCGGAGGCATCGACCGGAATGTGTAGCGGACTACAGGTCGTCGTCGAGGAGGTGATGTGCGGCCGCGAACAACGTCGCCGCCGCGCGATTCGGGACATCGATCTTGAGATAGATGTTCGCGACGTGACGCCGCGCGGTTGCCGGACTGATCACCAACTCCTCGGCAATCTCGTTGTTCGTCAGGCCGCGCGCGAGCCCGCGCAGCACCTCGATCTCGCGGGCGCTGAGCCCGCCGGGCGAAGCCGGTGTGGGCGCCGCCCGAGGCGTGCGCGTGAGCAACTGCCTCGCGACGGCCGCGAGGCGCGGAACTCCCATTGATTCGAACTCGGAGACCGCAATCTCGGCAACCGCGGCCGCCCGAGCGCTCTGGTTTCGAGACAGGAGCCACTCTGCGAAGGCGAGCCGGGCGCGCGCCGCCTCGAGTCGGAGGCCCCCGGTGTCCGCACGGTCGATCGCGTTCGCGAATCCCCCCACGGCGGCTGCACCGTCCGCCAGCGCGCCGAGCCGTGCGGCGAGCGTCGGCACGAACATCGTCCAGCCGTGGGGGACCAGCACTCCGTTCCGTTCCACGTCTTGCACGAGGGGCCGGAGCCTGGCCGCGAGGGTGCGGTCGTCTGCGACCAGGGCCACCTCGGCGGCGGCGCAGAGGGTCCCCACCGAGAACAGGTCGGCGCGTCCCAGGCGTGCAATCTGACCGGAGAACGTTTCGATCGCCTGGCGAGCGTACGCCTGGCCACCCTGCCAGGCTCGCACGAGCGTCCAGTATGCCCACGGCCGATCGACCCGCCCGCCCCAGGCCATCAGGACGTCTCTCGTCTCGTCCCACTCGCCTCGCAACGCGCGGATAGAGGCGAGCGCGGGGTAGGCGATGCCCGCGGTCCACCCGTACTCGGAGCGTTCCATCATCGAGAGCGCGAGCAGCGCGTGGCGTTCGCCGGCGGCGAGATCGCCCGCCGCGAGACAGGTGACGGCGAGGCCCGTCTGGGCAAGCGAGTACTCCGACCAGTCGCGGGAGCGCTCATAGAGGACCGTGCTGCCTTCGGCAGTGCGGCGCGCATCGGCGATGCTGCCCGCCATGTACTCGACGAGGGCGACTCGGACGGGGGCCCAGCCTCGCACCCAGGCGTCGGTGGACGCCGCAGCGAGTTGTTCCGCCTCGCGAAATCGATCGCCGGCCGCGACAAGGTCCAACCGGCCCCAGTGCGCGAGACCGAGCGCGAGCGCGAGCTGGACGCGGGTGACTACGTCGTTGGTTCCCCCGGCCAGTACGAGGCCGCGCTCGGCCTCGCTGATGGCGGCCGTGTAGTCGCGGCGCGCAAAGTGGACTTCGGACGCCACCTGGGCCGCCCGCGCGCGCAGGTCGTCACCTGTGCTACCGAGCCGTTCGAGCGCGCGCTCCAGGCCTGGGCTGTCCACGCTGACGTCGCCACCGCGGTGGGCCAGCCGCGCGCGGCTTGCGCCAAGCAGCGCGCGGGCCACACCCTCCCAGTCCTCGGACCGCTCGGCGGTGACCGCAGCCCGGCTGAACTCCTCGATTGCGCGCGCGACATCGTGACCCCGGTAGAGCGCCTGCGCCAGTAGATCGCGCGCCTCCGGGTCCGGCGAGTCGGCGCGGTCGAGGTGCATCGAGAGGCAGCGGGCAGCCTCGCCCCAGTCACTCGACGCGAACGCGCGCTCGCCTGCGCGACGGAGCAGGCCTGCGGGGATCTGGACGGCATCTGCCGCCGGCCCCCCGCGAATCACGTGGCCGGCCACGCGAAGTTCGTCGGTAGGCGCGCCGGCGCCTCGACGGGCGAGGAGCACCGACGCGATCCGCGCGTGCAGCGCTTGCCGCTCCGACTCCCCGGCGGCGATGTACGCCGACTGCCACAACACCGGATGCACGAATCTGCAGCGCCCGTCGGCGAGCTCGACCACGCCTTCGCTGGCGGCCAGCGCGAGCGCTCGCTCGACGTCGCCGGGCGAGGAGTTCAGAACTGCGGCAACGAGATCAGTCCCCGCGTCCTCATCGAGGAAGGCGGCCGCGGTGACGACGCGTCTCGTGGGTGCGGGAAGGTCGGCGAAGCGTTCGCCGACGAGCTCGGCCGCATCCGTCCACCCGTGAGCGCCACCCCGTAGCGGCTCCTCGGCACCGCCCGCGTTCGCGATGTGGCGACGCAACAGCTCGTGCGCAAGGAGCGGATTGCCGTGGCTGTACTCGCGGAGGTCCGCCACCAGGCGCGCGCCCGGTGGCTCACCAAGACGCTCGCGTGCGAGGTCGAATAGCGCCATTTCATCCAGCGGCGACAGCGTGATCGCGGTCGTCCCGGACTGGCGTCGGAGCTGGCGCACGAGTCGGCGCAGCGGCGGGGTGGCCTCGTCAGGGCGGTAGCCGATGACGAGGAGCACGCGCTGGGCCCGCTCCGCCTCGGACGCCAGCGCCAGGTACGTCAGCACGCCCACTGCCGCCTCGGCCATCCACTGCCCGTCGTCGAACCAGAACAGGAGGGGTGTCTCGCTCTGCCATCGAGCGATCACGCGACTGAGGGCAGTCATCGTCGACACGGAGACGGGCGCGACGCGCTCGAGGTCGCCTGGCGGCGCCTCACCCGACAGATACCGCCTGACCGAGACGGCGTCGGCGTCTTCGCCATCGGCGCGGAGCGCTTCATCGAACGCCTGCGCGATCGGGAGGAGCGCGATGGCAACGTTGGGGTGGGCGCGGCCCGCGAACACTCGGAAGCCGCTGGCGGCCGCCTGCTGGGCGAGGTGCGCACCGAGGGAGCTCTTGCCGGCGCCGGCCTCGCCCTGCACGAGCACCGTTGAGTGCGCCCCCGCCTCTGCGGCGGAAAGAGCCGAGTACGCCAGTTCGCGCTCGCGGGCGCGTCCGTACAGTGACGCCACCGGGGGAGTCGGCATAGCTTGCGTAATATACGCGACGCCGACAAGGACTCCTGGCGACTCCTCGGACGCCGTGTTCGCGTCGGTGGAGTCTGGAGGCCGTCGGGAAGATCGGTCTCCAGTTACCGCCTCGCGCTGGTGTCCGCCATGGACGGTCGCTAGATTCGATTCACCCTCGGGAGTGGATGGTGTCCGGTGGTGCCCGCGGTCTTCAAAACCGTAGTGGGGCTACGTGGTAGTCCCGGGTGGGTTCGACTCCCACGCACTCCCGCCAGTGACAGGTCAGAGGATCCTCCCCCGGCGACCGGCCGGTCCTGCGCGCGTGTCGGGAAGTGACCGCCTCAGGTGGCGCCGGTGACGCGCGGGGTTGGGTGACGATCGCCACGGACGCACCGCTGCTACCGAGGGATAGGATGTGCGCGAATTGCCCGCTCGCTGACGATCGGCGGTGGGACGAAGGAGGAGGCCGTGGCTCGGATTCGACCACTGAGCAAGGATGAGGCTCCCGCGGAACTGCGACCGTATTTCGAGGCGGGCGAGCGCTGGCTCGGGTACACGCCGGACTCGACCGCGATCCAGGCACATGCGCCTGCCATTCTCGAGGCGAGTCGTGCGCTGGGTGCTGCTCCCGCTCGGAGCGGCCTGCTCAGCGCAGAGTTGCGTTCCCTCGTCTGCCTGCGAGCCGCGCTGATGGTGGGGTGTCCTTTCTGAATTGACACCAACGCTGCCGGGAGCAGCGAAGCCGGTGCGTCCATCGAGAAGATCGCCGCCATCGAATCGTTCCGTACCAGCGATAGGTTCGACACCGCCGAGCGTGCCGCCCTCGCACTGGCGGAGGCAATGAGCCGCACGCCCGCCGAGATCGACGAGGCGACTTTCGATGCTCTGCGACCGCACTTCACCGAACCGCAGCTCGTGGAGCTCGTGGCGACGATCGCGATGGAGAACTACCGCGCGCGCCTGAACCGCGCGTTCGGCATCGAGGCCCCCGGTCTCTGCTCGATCCGCGGTGTGGAGCTGCCGGTTGCCTGGCAGAACGAGCTCGCCCCTCCGTCGGCGCACTCTGGTTGAACAGGAGCGCTCGTTCTCTGGGAGATGCGATGGGAGTCGCGTCGCTTCGCCCGGCGTTGCGTTCCCGAGGCACAACGTGACGCAGCGACCACGAGCGAGTCGCTCAAGCGACCGGAGACGTCGACCGCGGCGCGACGCGACGAGGACCAAGGGCGGTCTTCCAACGTGGTGACCGAGGGCCTCGCCGGTGTGCGGCGCGCTCAGCGACGCGCCAGGCCCGGGATGGCGGTGGCGCTCGCCAGTCTGTTGGTCGGGCTGTGGGCCGGGCTTGCGGAATCGGCTGGCAGTTGCCCGGTGCCGGCGCGCTGATGCTCCGGCACGGCGGGAATGTCGTCGGCTTCGTCGCAACGGTGATCGCCATCGAGCGCGCGGTCGCCATCCGCGGCGCGGTCGCGTTCGCTGCGCCGGTCTTCAGCGCGGCCTGTGGTCTGACTCTCATCGCAGGGGCGCCGCCGCCGTTTGCGTCACTCCTCGCGGCGATGGCGGGCACCGCGTACACGCTGAATATGCTCCTCCTGCTGAAGCGCCACGGCACCCTGCCACTCGCGGCGATGTCCATCGGCGGCTTTTGCCTTGCAGTGTCCGGCATCGTCTGGTGGCACACCGGGACGATCGGCGCCGTGATCCCGTGGTGGGTCGCGTTCCTGACGCTCACGATCGCGGCGGAGCGGCTGGAGTTGCTGCGGTTCCAGCGAACCTCGACGGTGGGCATCCTCCACGCGGCGTTCGCCGCGCTGCTGTTGATCCTTGGTCCTGTGGTCAGTCTCGTGCAGCCGCTGATCGGAAATCCCTTGCTCGGTGCGGGGCTGGTTGCCGCGGCGGCCTGGCTGGTCGTGCGCGACGTCCCACGACGCACGCTCCGCACCGAGGGTCTCTCGAGGTTCATCGGATTCGGGCTTGCGATCGGCTACGCGTGGCTCACCGTGGCGGGCGTGCTGCTCCTCATTGGGGGACTGTCCTCGGGTGGAGTGCTGTACGACGCCACGATTCACGCGTTCTTCATCGGCTTCGTGTTCAGCGCAATCATGGCGCACGAACCGATCATCGCGCCGTCCGTGACGGGCCTCAGCTTCGCCTACACGCCCCTGTTCTACGCACCACTTGCATTGCTGCAGGGCGCGCTCGCTGTGCGTGTCGGCGCGGATATTGCCACGCAGGCCGAGCTTCGTCGCTGGTCCGGCCTGGTGCAGTTCATCGCGATCCTGTTGTTCATGGCGCTCTCCGCACGGTCCGTGTTGCTGGCGCGCCGTCGAGGAGGGTCGGCGACCTGACTCGCGCCCGATCGGCGTCGTCGAGTGCGTTCACTGTTCGCAGCGTGAGGGGCGGGGCGGCGAGCCGACTGGACAGGTTCGTCAGTGAGCCTCGCAGGCAGACCCACGTCGAAGGCCTCGAACGCTAGTCGACGTGGCGCGAGACACTGCCATGTCCCGCCTCGAGCGCGCCGGCGTGCGCCGGAGCCTTCGCCGCCAGGTAGAGCGCGTGCGCCCAGACCTGGAGTCCGAGCATCGCCTCAACGTATGCGCGTGCGTCCGGGAGGCTCTTTGCGGCGGTGCGCCCGAGATCCACGGCCTCACCCCACCGAATGCGGACCTCGTGCTCGACGGCATGCGTCAGCAGCGCGATCAGCTCATCGGGCGAGTCGCCGCTGAGCGAGCGTTCCGCTACCGGGACGACAGGGCCGTGGTCGAGGCCCGCGGGCTTCAACCCCGTGTACGGCGCGCCCTCGCCGGCACGGTGCACGCGAACCACAGTCTCGAAGAAGTACCGATCCGCTACTTCCTGAGCCTCTGCGCTGAGCCCGCGCACCCGCACCACGTGGTTGAACGCGTCCGAGACCTCCGCTTCACCCTCCGGCTGCACATACGGCAAGACGAGGTTCACATCTCGCCGCTCAAGCGCCTCCATCGCTGCCTTCACAACGGGCCCATCCATCGAGTCGCAGTGTGGGGGCATGGTGCTCCTCCTGGTAGTTCGCCGCGCTTGTGCGACCGCAGGTCTCTGGTGCCGAGCCGCGGGCGAATTTCCGGGGCACGCTCAGGTGCCGTGGTTTCGCGCCGCACCGCAGCTTACCTCGATCATCCGCCCGGCCTCTGCCACCGGCGACGCCTCGCCAGGCGGCGGAAGCGGAATGCGGTGCAGAGTCGGGCAGACCCCAGGGACAGGCGGCGCGCGGCTCTATCGACGAGCACCGTCCGGACAGGGCTGGTCCCTGTGGGTAGGATCGCCATACCCGGCGCGGTCCGACCGATCGGAGTGGGCGCATGGTCAGCGAGTCGCTGCTCGGTACCCGCTACTGCCGGCGCTGCGGCCATGTGGTGGGGCACGATGCGGTGTTCTGCTCGACGTGCGGGACGCGCTGGTCCGCTGAGCCCGCGGCCGACACGCCGGAGTCGCTGGTGCGCACACTCGAGGAGGTGGGGCGCTGGCGGACGGCGGGCCGAATCGACGCCGCCACGTTCGACGTGCTGACGGCTGAGCTCGAGTCGCGCCTCCGCGTCGTGGCGCCCGTCCGCGAGCCCTCGTCAGCGTCTGCTGCTGCGACGTCGGCCGGACCGACCGGGCCCTCGGCGCCTCCGTTCAGCGTCCAGCAGTGGGCGTCTGCGAGGCAGGCGGACCTGCTGCTCTACCTCGGCGCGTTCTTGCTCGTGATCGCGGCGCTGGCGTTCGTGGGCGGACGCGGCGAGGGCCTTTCGCCGCTGGCGAGGCTTGCCATCCTCGGCGCGTACACGATTGCCTTCTGTGTCGCGGGGCTCATCGTTCCCCGCTGGGAACGCGTCCGCGAGGCGGGACCGGTCTTCCTCGCGCTGGGTGCCCTGATCGCGCCGCTGAACGTCGTGTACTGGTACACCGAGGTGCTGAGCAAGCAGGGCGTGCCCCTCGAGTGGGTCTGGTTGTTCGGGTCCGTCGCATCCACGGCGCTCTACGGCGTGCTCTACGCGCGAGGATTCGGCGCGCTGTACCGCGTTCCCGCGGGAATTGCCGCTATCAACGCGTGGGAGGCCTTCTTCGCGATCACGGGCCTGGACGAGGCATGGCTGGGCGCCTGGCACATGGCGCTCGCACTCCTCGTTACCGCCGCGGCCGCCCGCTTCCATCGCCTCACGACCGGAATCCTGGGCACCGTCACGATCACCGCCGTGCTCGCACTCGCCGGCGCACTGATCGCGGCAACTGGCGGGGACGCGCCGGCCCAGTTGCCGATCACGTTCGCGCTATTGACCGCAGGGCTCGCGATCGTCGGCCTCGAGCGGCGCTGGGGCGCGCTTCTCGGCGACGGCGACGAGTGGTACGGCGATGATCGTCGCCCTCCTGTGGGCGCTCCGCCTCGACACGCCCAGGCTCCTCTATCCGCCGATCGGCCTGGGTATCCTGGCGCTCGCAACTCGCCCGAAGTGGGCCCCTCGGAGTCTGTGGCTCGCGGGCTTCGGCTGGTTGTTCGTCACCGGGACGGCTGTGGCGACCCTCCCATGGCGCGACATAGTCGAGGGCACTCCGCACGGGATCGCGTTGATGCTGCTCTAGCCGGTGTGGTCGCAGCGGTCGCCTGGTTCGACGCTGCCAACTCTGCGGCGGCGTGGCTCGGGCTCGTCCCCATCAGCCCCGCCGCCCCCACGCCTCGGGGCGAGCGTGTCGCGTTCGCGTGGCTGGCGTTCGTCCTGCTGCTCGTTGCCGTCTCGGACGTCCACGTCGTTGTGGACATCGAACGGCCGAGCACCGCGTGGGCGTACCTGGCTATCGCGAGCGCCGTCGCCGGCGTCCTCGGCGCGAGTCGTCCATCGAGGGTGTCGGCGCAGCTTGCCCTGCTGCCGCCCTTCCTGGTGGCCATAGCGGTGGCGGTCCAGCCTCTCGATCGCTGGCCGGGCATCGACGGCATCGTGCTCGGGGTCGCGGCCCTCGAGACGCTCGCCTGCGCTGCAGTGGCGCGAGGCTGGCCTCTCGCGTTTCTGGGGATGGCGCTCGCCGGTGGCTCGCTCGTCATGGCGTGGGAGCACTACGACTGGCCGTGGTGGAGTCTCGCGCTGACATTCGGGGCCGTCGCCGGCGCATGGTTCGTTGGTACGGCGCGCTGGAGGTCCTACCGCGCCGACACCGACCACGAAACCTTTGAACAGGTCGCGGTCGCACTCGTTCCGATGGGCTTCCTGGCCGCGGCGTACATGGCCGCGCTTGTGGACGCCCGGCCGACGAGCATCGAGCTGGCGGCGCGTGCCCCCTGGTATCGAGTGCTCATCGTGCTGCTGGTCGCATCGTCGGCGGGCGCGTTCTACGAGGCGCGCCGACTCCGGGCCGCCGCGGTCACCCTCGTTGCGGCGCCACTCCTATCGCTCGCCCTGGCACTCACCTGGCCCGTCGCGGACCTCCCCCGGCTCTGGCTGGCGCCCGCCTATGCCCTCGGTGGGGCGCTCCTCCTGGCCGCCCTCGCGCGCTGGCGCCGAGGCATGAGCGTGGCGGCCGTGTGGACGTGGGGGCTGGTGCTGCTGTCGATCCTCGTCGCGCTGGTCACGCTGCCGGATGACTCGCCGGTCGACCCCGTGGTCCGGACTCCCGAGTACCGAGTACTGGTGCTCCTCTTGTTCCTGGCGGCGGCGGAGGTAGCTGCCGAGTCTCGTCGGCTGCACTCCACGCCCGGCCTTCTCGGCGCGAGCGGCATCGCGGTTGTGGCCTCGCTGTGCGCGGTGGCGATCGCGCAACCGGCCAACGTCCAGTGGTACACGGCGCCCACCGCGTTGTATCTGCTGGCCGTCGGACTCCTCATCGGGCGCGATCCGTGGCCCCTGTCGCCGCACATCGCCGTCCACGAGGTGGTGCTCGTCGCCGGCGCGCTCGTCCTGGTGCTGCCGCCCGCGGAGCGGAGTTTCGAGCTCGGCGGCGAACTCTGGGGACTCGTCGTGCTGGGCGAGAGTCTCGCCCTTCTCGGCATCGGACTCGTTCTCACCGAACGCTGGCTCGCGACGTCGGGGGTCCTGGCGACATCTGGCGTTGCCGTGCGCTGGCTGCTCGAGGTGAGCCAGTCGTTGCCGTACTGGCTCACGCTGGGTGTGGCAGGGCTGGCGCTGCTGGCTCTCGGTCTGTTGCTGCTGTTCCAGCGCGAATGGTGGGAGAGCGCGGTGCGCTCGGTCGGCGCATGGTGGCGACGCACGGCAGCCGAAGTCGACTGACTGTGCGACCGTCCGCCAAGCGCGAACCGCCGGGCGACGGGCGTCCTGATCTGCGCGCGACGACTCTCACCGGGGCCGGAGTTCGGAGCGAGTGGTGGAAGGCGTCCGTACGATCTCAGGGGAGTGAGTCGTGGTAGACGAACTGACTGAGATCACGCGGGAGCTGCTCGCGTCACCGTTCGACGAATTCACGAAGAAGCGGAACACCCGCATCCGTGAGCTGAAGCGAGCTGGTGCGGCTGTGCTCGCCGCTGCGGTGCAGCAGCTGAGGCGACCAGCACTCTCGCTCTGGGCGGCAAACCAGCTCGTCACCCAACCGGCACTCCTCGCCGCCGTCCGCGACGCGACGCTCGCTGCAGCCGAGGCGCAATCACGTGCTTCCGAGGCGGACCTGCGAGACGCGATGACCAGGCTGCGTCGCGCCCTCGACGAGGTGGAGAGGGCGGCCGCGGAACTTGGACGCCTTTCGAGCGAAGAGCATTGTCGGCGTGTGCGTGAAGTCGTGCGTCTTGCTGCGCTCAGTGACGCGACGTGGCAGCGGCTTGCGCTCGGGGCACTCATCGAGGAGCCCGAGCCTGTGCTCGGATTCGCCATCGCCTCGGGCGCTCGTTCTGAACGGGCACTCGCCCCACCGGTACCAAGCGCATCGCAGCGAGCGAGGGAGAGTGATCTGCGCGAGGCGCGGCGCATCGCCGCTCGCGATACGCGAGCGGCTGAGGATGCTCAACGCGAGGCGCGACGTCTGCGGGATGCTGCGGGAGAACTCCGGGAGCGCGTGGAGGTCGCCGAACAACTCGCTCGCGAGGCAGAGGCGGCAGCGACGCAGGCACAGGCGCACGCTGCAGCCTCCCGGGGAACGCTCGAAGCACTCCAGGGGGAGTAGCCGAGCCGCGACTCTGTGGTACGCCGCTCGTCGGATCGCTCCGGGGCGCGCGCGACCGTCGTCGCACGGGCCATGGACGGCCGGCCCGGGGTCCGACGCCACGACGCTTCGACGGCCTGATTACAATCCAGCAGCAGCAGGAGGTGCGCCATGCCAGGACCGCTCGAGGGGATTCGTGTCCTCGATCTCACGCGCGGTGTCGCCGGACCGCACGCCACCAAGCTGCTGGCCGACTTCGGCGCTCGGGTAGTGAAGGTGGAAGGGCCGGGCGGTGATCCGTCGAGGGGCTGGGGGCCGTTCAAGGACGACGTCCCGCACATCGAAACGAGCGCACCATTCCTGTGGATCAACACCAGCAAGCGCAGCGTCGCGGCAGACATCGAGTCGGAATCGGGCGTCGAGATGGTCCGCCGCCTGCTCGGCTGGTGCGACGTCGTCGTCGAGGACTTCGCACCCGGGGCACTCGCGAAGCTGGGTGTCGATATCGAGGGCGAACGCGGGAGGCGCCCCTCGCTCGTGGCCTGCTCGATCACACCATTCGGACAGGACGGGCCGTTCGCCCAGATGCACGCCTCGGACCTCGTGCTCCAGGCCATGGGCGGGGCGATGCATCAGACAGGACACATCGAGCGCGAGCCGCTCCGTCTCGGCGGCACGTTTGCAGAATGGCACGCGGGCCTGGTTGCAGCGTTCGCCATCGTGACCACGGTCATCCGCGCCGAGGCAGCGGGCACCGGGGACCACATCGACCTGTCGATCTACGAGACCCAGGTCGCGGGCAAGGATCGGCGGCAGATCCGCCTCCTCGGCTACTCGTACGCACGGATCTCGGCGCAGCGAACCGGCACGGCGAGCGCGATTTGCACTGGCGTCCGGCCCTGCGCCGACGGCTACATCAACCTCCTCGGCAATGGTCCACGACTGCCGGCGGTCCTCCGCATGATCGGTCGCGAGGATCTCCTCGGGCGCGAGGAGATCCGAGGACCCGAGGCGGACATCCCGATGGATCTCGTCGAGGAGATCGAAGCGGCCTACCTCGGCTGGACGATGCAGCACACGATGCGTGAGGCGCTGGCCATCGCGCAGTCGCACCACATCCTCGGCGGGAATGTCGCGAGCATCGCCGACGTGTACCACGATGAGCTGTTCCGTGAGCGCGGGTTGTGGGAGCGCATCGAGCATCCCGTGGCGGGGACATTCGACTATCCCGGCCGGCCGATGTTGCTGTCGGACTCGCCTCGCGCGGCTGCGACCCACGCACCGCTCCTCGGGGAGCACACCGCGGAGGTGCTATCGGAGCTTGAGGCGGAAGCCCCTCGACCTCGACGGAGCGATGCGGCGCGGCATCGAGGCGCCCCTCTCGAAGGACTGCGCGTACTCGACCTGACCGTTGTGTGGGCAGGCCCATTCGGTGCGCAGCTCCTCGCGGACTGGGGTGCCGAGGTGATTCGCATGGAGCCGCTCACCGCGCTGCAGCCGCAGACGCGCGGAATCGAGGGGTCTCGCCACCTCACGAAGGAGTACGTGCAGCGGATGGCGGCGATGGGGTCGTTCGTGGGTGCGTTCCCCGACCGCGATCCGGGCGCCGATCCGTGGAACCGTCGCGTGTCGTTCAATTCGTCGTCGCTGGGCAAGAGGTCCTTCACCGGCAACATGCGCACCGAGAGCGGCCTCGAGACCTTCCGCCGGCTCATCGAACAGACCGACATCGTCATCGAGAACAACGTTCCCGAGACGATGGAGAAGATGCAAGTCACGTATGACGAGCTGCGCGCGATCAACCCCGCGATCATCGTCGTGCGGATGCCAGGCTTTGGATTGACCGGCGAGCGACGCAACTATCGCTGCTGGGGCAACCACCTCGAGGGGATGACCGGGCATCACCTCGTGCGCGCCTATCCCGATATGAGCCTCGATGCGGCGGGCGAGAGCTACGCCTGCGACTCGATCGCCGGGCTCTGCGGCGCGCTGGGGGCGGTGCTCGCCGTGCGCCATCGGGCGCGTACCGGGCGCGGACAGCAGGTGGAGGTTCCCCAGGCCGAGGCGTTCGTGCAGATGATGGGCGTCGAGCTGCTGGACTACGCGATGAACAACCGCGTAACGGGAGCGCTCGGCAACGACCATCGCTCGAGGGCGCCGCACAACGCCTATCCCTGCGCGCCCGAGGCTGACCACGAGAGCAGTGTGATGAATCCGGACCGCTGGATCGCTATCGATGCGGGAAGCGACGCCGAGTTCGCAGCGCTCTGCAGCGTGCTGAGCGCGGAGGATCTGCTGGCCGATCCTCGCTTCGCCTCGATGTCCGGGCGCTGGGAACAGCGACGCGCACTCGACGCCGCGATAGCCGAGCGGACCAGATCGCGAGGGCGCTACGAGCTGTTCGAGGCGCTGCAGGCGGCCGGGGTGTCCTCGGGTCCCGTCCAGGACGAAGCGGACGTCTTTCGTTGCGCGCAGTTGCGCCACCGCGGCTTCTACGAAAGCGTCACTCGCGACGACATGGGCACGTTTGACTACCCCGGCCGGATCTTCCGGCTCCTCGACACCACGCCGGAGCCACGCCGGGCTTCGCCTCGCCTCGGCGAGGACAACGAGCATTGCCCATCGGACGTTGCTCGGGCTCAGCGCCGAGGACACCAGGCGCTGCGGAACTCGGAAGGAAAAGGCACGCATCCGCAGTGGCTCCTGGAGTCTGTGTGAGCGTCACGTTCGAATCGATGTTCCGGCGGCGCGGCAAGCGCTCCTCGATGCGTTCTGTCCGTTGGTTGCGGCCCAGACGGTCCCGGCACGCGCCAGCACGTCCGAGTCTCCACGGATGCGAGCACGCTCGAGGTGATGCGTCCGGCGATCGCTCCGGCGAGCACGGCAGTTGTTACCGCGTAGAGCCCTCGGACCAGGGGGACCGAGGTGCTCGCGCTGGCAGATGACGTTGCACCAGCGCCAGCAGCATTGCGCCGAAGGACAGCGCGTGAATCGCGCGCCACGCGGCGTATGGCATGCGGCGCTGCAGCAGCGAGGACCCGATCACCAGGACCAGCCCCCAGAGGCTGAACACTCCCACCGCGACGCCTCCCGTGAGTCGTTCCGCGAAGAACGGGACCACACCCGCCAGAAGCGAGAGTCCCGAGTCCGGATGTGCGACCAGGACGACGACGTGCACGAGCGTGGCCACGACCGCGGCAAGCGACCACTGGCGATGGAGTTCCATCGTCAGCTTCTTGTTCAACAGCTCGCTCTTCGCGGACACCAGGGTCCCGAACACCATCGACAGCCACATCGCGAGGTAGGCGAGGAAGCCGCTCGCGCGTCCGGCCCACCAGAGCACCGGCTGCTCGGTGCTCTCGAACAGCGAGATGGTCCGCCCGAGGGTCGAGAGCAGCAGCGCGCCGGAGGCAGCCACGAGCAGGATGCCGACCGCGCGAGAACGAATGAGCCCGGTCATTGGAGGTACCTCTCCATCGACGAGGTCATCGACCAGCCGTCGTCCCGGCACACCATGGCGGACGCCCCGATCCGCGCCACCGCCTCGAGTCCGCGCGCGGGAGCGGCGATGAGCGCGGTGGCGAGTGCGTCGGCGGTTGCCGCATCCGCGGCGATCACCACCGCTTCGTGGACGTCTCCGGCGGCAGGCCGATCCGTGGACGGGTCGATGATGTGATGGGCCCATCCGGAGGCTGTCTGCCAGCGCCGCTTCCGGCGCGACGACGTGCAGACCGCCCCGCCCTCGACGCGCACGGCGTGCGAGTCGGCGACGCCGAGCGGCCATGGCTGCCCGGTGCTGTCGGTCCCTTTCGCACGGAGGTCGCCGCCTCCGTCCACGACGTAGGAGCGCGCGCCCAGGTCCTCGAGGAGGCGCGCCACGCGGTCCACGGTCCAGCCCTTCGCGATGCCCCCGAGATCGACGCTCCCCGGGCCATCGAGGCGCACGTGGGTGCCCTCCACGGTCGCGTGTGGCCGTCCGGGTGAGGCACAGCTCGGGGAGCCGACCTCGCCCAGTTCCTCGAACGACCGTGCGTACCCGGCTGCGATCAGGGGCGCTCCCACTGTGGGATCGAATGCGCCCCGCGTGAGGTCGCGCATCACGAGGGCTCGCCGTAGCACGGTGGCGACGGCTTCGTCTTCGACCTCGCGCTCACGATTCAGCCGCGAGAGCGCGGAATCCGGGCGAAACCGCGACAGCTGTTCCTCGATCCGGCGCACCACCTGTTCGGTTGCCGCCACGTCGACATTTCCGTCGGCGCGCACCCACCAGTCGGTGTTCATCGCGCGAAACTCGTGGGTGTTCATGACGCCCTCGACCTCCGGACCACCGTGATCGGCCGTTGCGCGGGGGCCTGCACCAGCGACCCGCCCGAGGTGCTCGCCGCTGCGGGTGCGACGCTCGGTAGCGGAGCCATGACCGCGGTCGTCGCACCGGTCCCATCGACGGCCGTGATCCCGACCCACGTTCCCGCAAGGGCCAGGGCCGAGCTTGCCACCACCGAGAGCGTCACCAGCTCTCGCCGTCGCGCGCGCTCGGCCGCGCTCGTGGTCTGCTTAGTCATCGTCGTCGTGCCCGCGGTGCTCGGAGCGCTCGTGCTCGCCTCGGGATCCGCTCGCGGGCGCGTCGACGAAGATGAACTGGCCGCCGTCGCTCCCGGCCACGATGCCCTGCGTGCCCTCGCTGGCCGAGGCCGCCACCGGGCCGCCGAAGGCCGCCGCGCTCGATGCCTGTCCGCCGCGCTCGAAGAGACCCGTCGTGGAAGCCGTGATCGCGATCACCGCCGTGGCGATCGCGGCGCCCGTGATTCCGTAGGCGAGCCCGATGTTCCGTTCCATGTGTTCCCTCCTCGAGGACTGCGTTGACATCGTCGAGCGCGAGGGTTGGAGCACGCTGTGAGCCGGATGTGAGCTTCCAAATGTTCACCGGGAACGCCGGAGGAGCGTGACGCGGGTGGACTGAGGTCACATCGAATTCACATCGGCCGCTGCTAGCCTTCGTGCATGCGAGTACTCGTGGCGGAGGATGATCGCCGTCTTGCGCACCTGCTCGCGCAGGGGCTCGAGGCGGAGGGGTACGTGGTGGACGCGGTCCACGACGGCGAGGACGCCCTCGCCTGCGCCGAATCGACCACCTACGACGTCCTCATTCTCGATGTGATGATGCCCCGCCTCGATGGTGTGTCGGTCGTGCGGACGCTGCGCAGCCGCCAGAGCCACGTGCCGGTGCTGCTCCTGACCGCACGCACGGAGCTCGAGGACCGCGTGCACGGCCTCGATGCGGGAGCCGACGACTACCTCGGCAAGCCGTTTGCCTTCGATGAGCTGCTCGCCCGGCTGCGTGCCCTCGTCAGGCGAGGCACCGTCGCGCTGCCGGTGCTGACGGCTGGCGAGGTCGAGCTCGACGTCGGTCGCCACGAAGTGCGTGTCCGCGGCAAGCCGGTCGAGCTTTCGGCCACCGAGCACCGGCTGCTGGAACACCTGATGCGCAACCCGGGCCGCGTGCTGAGTCGGCGAAACATCCTCGAACGCGTCTGGGGTACCGACTCCGAGCCGGAGTCCAACGCGGTCGACCTGTATGTGCACTACCTCCGGCGCAAGCTGGGCAAAGCCTTGCCGCTCACGACGTTGCGCGGCGTCGGGTACCGCCTGGAGGCGCCCCAGGGGTGACTCAGATCGCGCGGCTGCGCCTCACCGCCGGATACGCCCTCGTCTGGCTGCTGATGATCCTGGCGCTGTGTGCTGTGGCCTACGTCGCGATGTCGCGCAGCCTCGACGCGGAGGTCGATGCCGGGATCCGCTCGGTGGTCGACACGTGGTCCGCCGGCGCTCCACCGCTCGGGTCATTGAGGGCGACCGATGTGGAGCGCGAGTTCGAGGGCGAGAACGCGGGCGTGTTCCTGCTCGTGTTCCGGGTGGACGGATCCCTGGTCGCGAATCCCAGCCGCGTCCACGTCGAGGACCTGTTCGAGCACGCCGGGCTCGGGAACGTGATTGCGCGCGGTGGATGGGCCACGCTTCGGGCCGAGCACCAGGACCTCCGTGTATTCGCCAGGCCGCTTCTCCAGGATGGCGTGGCCGCCGGAGTGGTGGTCGGCGGCCGGAGCCTCGCCGAGCACGACCGGCAGGTGGCGACTCTTGCGACGATCCTCGCCGTGTCGGGCGCCCTCGGACTCGTGCTCGGTGTCGGTGGCGGGTACTTCCTCGCGGGCCGCGCGCTCGAGCCACTTGAGCGCGCGCAGGAGCGTCAGCGTGCGTTCATCGCCGATGCGTCGCATGAGCTGCGCGCCCCGCTGGCCGTCATCCGCACTTCCACCGACCTCCTGCTGCGTGACGCGCCCACGCCGAAGCAGCGACAGGCGCTGGAGGATGTGCAGGCAGTCACCGATGAGGCCGCTTCGCTGGTCCAGGACCTCCTCGTGCTCGCGCGCCTCGACCGGCCACGTCGGCAATCCGAGGAGCGTTGCCGGCTCGACCTGGTGGCGGCCGATGTGATCGAGAACCTCCGACCACTGCTCGTCGATCACGCATCGGCGGTGACGTCGCGGCTGGATCCCGTGACTGCTCGACTCGGCGATGCGGAGGCGAGGCGGATGCTGCGAGCGCTGCTCGAGAACGCGGTGCGCCACACTCCCATCGGCACGGCGATCGACGTCGAGACGGCGCTGCGAGACGGCCGGGTGCGCATGCTGATTCGTGACCGCGGCGCCGGGGTGCCATCGAGCGAGCTCGAGCACATCTTCGAGCGGTTCGCCCAGGTCGAGACGGCGCGCACGCCCGGCGCAGGAGCGGGCGCCGGCCTCGGGCTGGCGATCGTTCGAGCGATCAGTCGATCGGTCGGCGGTGACGCGCGCGCTCGAAACGTCGAGGGCGGTGGCTTCGAGGTCGAGGTGACCCTCCCTCGAGCGTAGGTCTGCCGCCAGCCGAGCGGGGCCTAGCGGCGTCCCGCTGTAGAGCGGGGCATGAGAAGCGGCGGCGGTTCGCGGAGCCCGCGCGGGAGGCGCGGCCAGACGTTCCGAGAAGTGAGCGAGGCGATGTTCAAGAGCGTCTCACGTCGAGGCCCCCATCGAAGGCCGAACTGCTCGCGCAGGGGCGCCGGTAGCAGGCCGGAGGTCAGCTCCCGCAGCACGCGGAGCGCGGGCGCAGCCACCAGGGGTCGAGGCGCAAAGATGTCTTCGACCAGCGCGCGTGCTGCATCGGAGACCTCGAGGCTCGCCACCATCCCGTCGACGTACGACTGAAACGCCCTCGGGTCATGGGGCAGCAGTTCGCGCGGGATGCCGAGCTGGCGCCCGATCGCTGACGCTTCATCGAGGAATCGCGCCTCCAGCTCGGGGGAAACTCGTCGGACGAATCGGTCGTACGTAGTGAGCACCGTGTCGACGAGCGTCGCGTATACCCACCGCTGCAGGTCGGGGTCATCAGCTCGGTAGCCCGGCCCGACGACGGGCCTGTGACGGCGTGCGATGCGCGCGGCCGCGCTCGTGGACTCCTCGGCGGTCCCGAAGACCATGGCGTAGACGGGGCGCACCGTGCGCAAGAAACGCCCGAGGCGGTCGTCCCGAAACGAGGAGTGCGCGGCCACCCCCGCAGCCACCTGTGGATGGGCAAGCTGCATCAGCAACGCGCGACCACCTCCCAGCAGGAGGATCGATTCCCGGTTCATCACCCTGATCGCTGCTTTGTCGTCGAAGAGCGGCGGGGTCGAGGTCGGACCGCG
Source organism: Dehalococcoidia bacterium (assembly GCA_046328255.1). Classification (GTDB taxonomy): domain Bacteria; phylum Chloroflexota; class Dehalococcoidia; order UBA2979; family UBA2979; genus RBC038. Next base: position 33,418 of record JAXLWY010000014.1, read on the forward strand.
CCCGCGAGGACCTGCGACCGCGTCCGCCGCTTCCGATGCCAACTCGAATCCCGGCGTGGAAGAGAGGGTGCGCCTGGTGAGCAGGGTCCGGCGGGGGATCATTCCTCGGTCCTACTCCGCGAGGCCACCGAGCGCTGCGACTGGCGAACTGGGGACGACTCGATGCCGCTGGCACGCGGGCGCGTCGTGCGAGCAGGAAGAGCGCAACGAGCACGGCGAGCGCGAGGCCTGCACCGGCCTGCGTCAGCGGCATGCCGAAGCGATCGATCAGGACACCCATGGGGAGCACGGCCACGGGCATCATCGACCACGTCAGCATGTAGATGCTCATCGTCCGGCCGTAGTACTGGCTGTCCGTGGCGGCCATGAGGAGCACGTTGTTGAGCACGAAGTAGCCCTGGCTGGTGAACCCGACGAGCGCCAGTGTGATCAGCGTCACGGGCAGGGTCGTGGAGAGCGCAAAGGCCAGCAACGCGACCCCGAATGCGAGGCCGGCCAACAGCTGGAACTGGCGCCCGCGATGCTGGGGCACGTACGAGACACCCACCGATCCGGCCAGCGAGCCCACCCCGACCGCGGTGAACATCAGGCCCAGCGCCGACGGACCGAGGTGCAGCACGTCCTCCTGGAATACCGGAAGGAACTGCTGGAACGGCATGCCGAGGAGCGTCGGGAACAGGGCGAGCAGCAGCAGCGTCGCCACCGGCCGCTCGCGCCAGACGTAGCTGAATCCGCCCAGCAGGTCCCGCAGCGCGCTGCCGCCCGCAGAGGCAGCTCGCATCACCGGAAGTCGCAGCAACAAGAGGAACGAGATCGCATAAAGGGCGGTAATCGCGTCGAAAGCGATCGCCGGCCACCACGCGATGAGCAGCCCGGCGACCGCGGGGACGGCGACACGATTGAGGTTCAGCCCGGTGGAGTTCATGGCGATCGCGCTCGCCAGCTCCTCATCAGCCACGAGCGCGGGAATGAGCGCAGAGCGCGTGGGGAAGTTGAAGGCGAAGACGGCGCCCTGCAGCAGCCCGACCATCGCGAGTTGCCAGACCGTGACGACGTCGAGGTGGATGAGCACTCCCGTCACTGCGGCGAGCGCGGCGAGAAGCGCGGTCACAATCAGCAGGATGCGTCGCTTGTCGGCGCGGTCCACCACGGTGCCGGCGAACAGCGAAACGAGCGCCATCGGTGCGCCCTGCGCGAGGGCCACCAGCCCGAGTGCCGCGCTCGATCCGGACACGTGATAGGCAAGCCATGGCCGGGCGACCATATTGATCTGCATGGCGCCCTGCGAGAAGAGCAGCCCGAACCAGAGCATGCGGAACTGGGGGTTCGCGAGGGAGGAGAAGCCGCGCGGCGTCGAACGGCGAGGCTGCGCCGGCGAATGCGGGTCGGTGGACTCTCCCGTTGTAGAGGGTGCTGCGGTCATGCGGTTCGCCTTCGGTTCTGGGTCCGCCGGGTCGCTCCAGTATGGACCCGCTCCGGCGAGCGGCGTGGTCGATGCGGATCAGGAGGACGCGGGCGTCTCGGCTCGCCGAGGCGCGCGGCGCTCCCGCGGTGACTCGAAGAGCGCGCCCGTCTGCTCGTCGGGCGCCAACTTCGCGAGGATTCGACGCAGGTCGCGCTGCTCGTTCGCGCTCAGTTTCGCCAGCGCCGCGGGTGGGGCGGTGAAGGTCTCCCGGACGCGCTCGCGCGCGTCCACGCCGTCGGACGTGAGCACGAGCATGCGCGAGCGCCTGTCGTTGGGTTTCGGCACGCGGTGCGCGAGGCCCGACTCCTCCAGGTCGTCGGCGAGGGTGGTGATGTAGGAGGGATCGCACCCCCACCGTTCGGCGAGCTCACCCATCGCGATGCCCTCGCCCGGCTCGATCAGCATCAGCGCGCGCAGGGCTCCCGGACTGATGCCGACCGCCTGGGCGGCTTCGCCGATCTGCGTCCGCATCCGCGGATAGATGAGCCCGAGGAGAGAGCGCCATGCCTCGAGGCCGTCCGTGGTGATCATGCCCGGCATTCCAGCGCCTCTACGTATGGTGTGTCAATAATGGTGTGACTCAATAGTTGTTCGCGGTCAAGGATATTGTACGCTGGAGTGCACCGGGAGGCCTCTGTGTCGCTACTGGCTCTCTTTCGCAGGTTCCTGTTCCCGATGCGCTCGCTGGTTGGCGCGGTGCTGGTGCTCCAGTTCGTGCAGACCGTGGCGACGCTGTACCTGCCAACACTCAATGCAGACATCATCAACTTCGGTGTCGTCGCGGGCGATGTCGACTACATCCTGCGGGTCGGCGCACTGATGCTTGCAGTTACCGTCGTCCAGATGGTGGGTGCCGGGGCCGCCGTCTACTTCGGCTCGCGCGCCTCGATGGGGATGGGGCGCGATATCCGGGCGGCCATCTTCGAGCGGGTGATGTCGTTCTCGGCGCGGGAGCTCGGGCACTTTGGCGCGCCCTCGCTTATCACCCGCACCACCAACGACGTCCAGCAAGTGCAGATGCTGGCGGTGATGATCTCAACGATGTTCATCGCCGCACCGATCACGGCGGTGGGCGGGGTCATCCTCGCGCTGCGCCAGGACGTGCCACTGTCCGGCGTCCTGCTCGTCAGCGTGCCCGCCATGATCGGCGCGATCGCGCTCATCATCGTGCGGATGGGTTCGCTCTTTCGCAGGCTGCAGGAACGACTCGACCAGGTGAACCAGGTGCTGCGAGAGCAGATCGCCGGCATCCGCGTGATCCGTGCGTTCGTGCAGGACACGCACGAACAGCGCCGCTTCTCGCAGGCAAACACCGAGCTCGCGGATGTGTCGGTGTCCGCCGGCAAGCTGATGGCGCTCATGTTCCCGATGATCATGCTCGCGGTGAACCTGTCGAGCGTGGCCGTGCTCTGGTTCGGCGCCTTCCGCGTCGATAGCGGCAGCATGGATATCGGCGCGCTCGTGGCGTTCCTCAACTACCTGATGCAGATCCTGATCGCGGTCATGATGGCGACGTTCATGTTCGTCATGGCGCCCCGTGCCGAGGTGTGCGCCGAGCGCATCCAGGAGGTCCTCGAAACCGAGTCGAGCGTGCGCCCGCATCCCGCGCCACGAGCGCCGCGGACGCGTGAAGGCCGGCTCGAGTTCCGCGGCGTCAGCTTCGCCTACCCCGGTGCGGCGCAACCGGTGCTCGACCGCGTGGACTTCGTCGTCGAACCCGGCACCACGGTCGGGATCATCGGCGGGACGGGGAGTGGGAAGTCGACGCTGGTCAGCCTGATCCCAAGGCTGTTCGACGTCACGGCCGGCGCGGTGGTGCTCGATGGCGTCGACGTGCGTGAACTCGCGCCAGACGTCCTCGCCGAGATGGTCGGTTACGTCCCGCAGACGCCGTACCTGTTCTCCGGGACCGTGGCGTCGAACCTGCGCTATGGCCGCCCCGACGCGAACGATGGTGAGCTCTGGACGGCGCTCGAGATCGCGCAGGCGCGCTCCTTCGTCGAGGAGACGCCGGAGCAGCTCGATGCCCCGATCGCCCAGGGTGGGACAAACCTGTCGGGCGGTCAGCGGCAACGGATCACCATCGCTCGAGCGCTGGTGCGGAAGCCGCGACTCTACATCTTCGACGATTCCTTCTCGGCCCTCGACTACGCCACCGACGCGGCATTGAGGCGGGCACTGACGCATGCGGTGCAGGATGCGTCGCTCCTCATCGTGGCGCAGCGCGTCAGCACGATTCGTCACGCCGATCAGATCGTCGTGCTCGACGACGGGCATGTCGTCGGCCTCGGCACCCACGAGCAGCTGATGGAGACGTGCGAGACCTATCGCGAGACGGCGCTGTCACAGCTGACCCTCGAGGAGGTGGCATGAGCCAGCAGCCGGGCCGACCTCAACCGGGCTTTCGCGGGCCGCCGATGTTCGGCGGCGCCCCGCCCGCGCGCGCCTCGAACTTCCGCACCTCAACCGCGCGGCTGCTCCGGATGCTCCGTCCGGATCGCGCCCTGATCGTGCTGGCGGTCGTCTTCGGCGTATCGAGCGTCGTGCTCTCGGTGATCGGACCGCGCATCCTCGGCCAGGCGACCGACCTCATCCTCGCGGGCGTCTTCAGCCGGCGGTTGCCCGCGGGCTCGACTGCCGCGCAGGCCATCGAGGCGCTCCGCGCGCAGGGCAACGACACGCTCGCGAACGTGCTCTCCACGATCGACTTCACGCCTGGGGCCGGTATCGACTTCGGCGCGCTCGGGCGCATCCTGCTGATTGCGGTGGCGGTATACGCCCTCGCCTCGGTGTTCAGCTACCTCCAGGGTCGCCTCGCCACCATCGTTGTGCAGCGGGCGACCCTGCGGCTTCGCGAGCAGGTCGAACTCAAGCTCGCGCGACTGCCGCTCCGGTACTTCGACACGCAGCCTCGAGGCGACATCTTGAGCCGGGCGACGAATGACGCCGACAACATCGCGCAGACGCTGCAGCAGAGCCTGAGCCAGCTGATCACCTCCGTGCTGACGGTGGTGGGTGTGCTCGCGGTGATGGTGTACCTGTCGCCGGTCCTGGCCATCATCGCGCTCGTGTCGGTGCCGCTCTCCCTCGGCGTGACGATGCTGATCGCTCGCCAGTCGCAGCCGCAGTTCGTGCGGCAGTGGTCGTCGACGGGTCGACTCAACGGACACATCGACGAGATGTTCACGGGCCACTCGCTCGTGACCGTCTTCCATCGACAGGATGAGGCGGCCGCGGTCTTCCACCGGCACAACCAGGCGCTGTACGAGTCCGGCTTCCGGGCGCAGGCGGTGTCGGGCCTCATTCAGCCCGCGACGATGTTCATCGGCAACCTGAACTACGTCCTGATTGCGGTCGTGGGCGCTGCGCATCGCCTCGGGGCGGATGTCCTCGGAGAGGTGCAGGCGTTCATCCAGTACTCGCGGCAGTTCACGCAGCCGCTGGCGCAGGTCGCCGGCATGATCAACCTCCTCCAGTCCGGGGTCGCATCGGCTGAGCGCGTCTTCCAGCTGCTCGACGCGCCCGAGCAGTCGGCGGATCCCGAGCACGCTCCGCTGCTGCCCGCGGTCGAGGGCCACGTGCAGTTCGAGGACGTCAGCTTTCGCTACGAGCCTGACCGGCCGCTCATCGAAGGGCTCTCACTCGACATCGCGGCGGGGCAGACGGTCGCGATCGTGGGGCCAACGGGCGCGGGCAAGACGACGGTGGTCAACCTCCTGATGCGCTTCTACGAACTGACCTCGGGGCGCATCCTGCTCGACGGCATCGACATCGCAAGACTCCCGCGAGAGCGGCTGCGAGAGCACATCGGAATGGTGCTGCAGGATACGTGGCTCTTCGGCGACACGATCGCGGCGAACATCGCCTACGGCACACCCGACGCGACCCGCGAGCAGGTCATCGAGGCGGCGCGGGCCACGTACGTGGACCACCTCGTGCGCACGCTGCCCGAGGGATACGACACCATCCTCGACGAGGCCGGGACGAGCGTGAGCGCCGGCGAGCGCCAGCTGATCTCGATCGCACGAGCGCTGCTCGCCGATCGAGCGCTGCTCATCCTCGACGAGGCCACGTCGTCGGTGGATACGCGCACCGAGGTGCTCATCCAGCGTGCGATGGCGAAGTTGAGGCGCGGCCGCACGAGCTTCGTGATCGCGCACCGGCTGTCCACCATCCGCGACGCCGACCTGATCCTCGTGATGGAGGCAGGGCGCATCGTCGAGCAGGGGACGCACGCACAACTGCTCGCGCGGCGCGGCGCCTACGCTCGCCTATACGAGGCGCAGTTCGCCCTCGCGGTCTAGGTCGTCGATCGCGCCCGTGGCGAGGCGCGAGCTCGTTGCGGGTCCCGTCAGAACATCGCGAGCGCCTGCCCGCCGACGGCAGCGAAGATGACCACCAGCCAGGGCGGCAGCCGCCACACCTGCAGGAGTCCGAACGCGGCGAGCGCGAGGGCGAAGTCCGCAGGACGGTGAACCGCGCTCGTCCAGATGGGCGTGTAGAGCGCCGCACCGAGGATGCCCACCACCGCAGCGTTCACGCCTCGGAACATCGCCTGGATCGAGCCACGGCGGCGCAGCATGTCCCAGAACGGCAGCACGCCGACCAGCAGGAAGAACGACGGGAGGAAGATCGCGACCACGGCGATCAGGGCACCGAGCCACCCGTTCGGCGCAGGCTGCATCACCGCGCCGAGGTACGCAGCGAACGTGAGGAGCGGTCCGGGGACCGCCTGTGCCGCGCCATATCCTGCGAGGAACTGGTCGTTGTCGACCCAACCGGGGGGCACGACCTCGGCCCGGAGCAGCGGCAGCACGACGTGGCCGCCGCCGAACACGAGTGCTCCAGTGCGATAGAACGAGTCGAAGAGCGCGAGCGGCTGCCAGTCGACCAGCTGCCGTGCGACGGGCAGCCCAAGCAGCAGGCCGAAGAACAGCACCCACGCACCGACAACGAGCCAGCGCGCAATCCGTATCCGCAGCACATCGGGGCCGGCGCTGTCGCCCATCGGGAAGAGGCGCCAGCCGACCACCGCAGCGATGGCGATCGCACCGACCTGCATGAGCGCGGTCTGCCTCCAGAGCACGGCAAGCGCGGTCAGGATGGCGATGGTGGCGCGAGGCCGATCGGGCGCGAGCGTGCGCGCCATCCCCCAGACAGCCTGTGCTACAACCGCGACCGCGACGAGCTTCAATCCGTGCAGCCATCCGGCATGCTCCAAATTGACCGCCTGCAGGCCGAATGCGAACAGCACGAGCGCGATCACCGAGGGGAGCGTGAACCCGAGCCATGCGACGACTCCGCCGGGCACGCCGGCGCGCAATAGCCCGATGCTGAACCCGACCTGGCTGCTGGTGGGGCCCGGCATGAACTGCCACAGCGCCACGAGGTCGGCGTAGGTCGCCTCGTCCAACCAGTGGCGGCGCTCGACGTATTCGGCGCGGAAGTAGCCGAGGTGTGCGATCGGACCTCCGAACGAGGTCAGGCCGAGCCTCGTGGACACCAGCGCCACTTCCACGAGCGAGCCGCGCGGCGGTTCGGATGCGCCGGGTTTCTCTGGCGATAGCGGTCTCCTCGGCCAGGCGAACCACCTTTCGCGCTGCTCCGGTGGGCGGAGCCTCGTTCTCTGGGCGCTCCGCCCTGGACTCCCGCCAGCGGGCGCTCGACGTGGGTCCTCCGGGGCCACGTACGATGACCTCCCGGCGCCTCCAGCGCAAGCGATGCACGGGGTGTCAATGAGCGCGTGCACCGCGCAGCGTTCCGGCGCCGAGTGCGCTGCCGGTCTACTCGGGAGCAGGGGCGCTGAAGATGTCGCGCAACTCCGCAGGGACCGCCGAGGCGAGCTGGTCGTAGCCGCACTCGGTGGGTGGCTTGTCCGGGCGCCAGCGCACGAACGTTGAGCCGTGACGAAAGCGGTCGCCCTGCATCTGGTCGAACGCGACCTCGCAGACCAGCTCCGGCCGGAGACGGACCCAGTCGGCAGCGCGGCCACCCGACCAGCGACTCGGGCCTCCCGGCGTGCGCCCGCCTCCGAAGCCCGCACTGTCCTCCTCAGTGATGAGCGGCGTGACCACCTCGACGAGGGCGCGCCGAGTGGCAGCCGTGAAGCTCGACGTGTGGCCGATGTGGTGCAGCACCCCCATGTCGTCGTAGAGCCCGAGGAGCAGCGAGCCTATGCCGACGCCTTCCTCGTTCTTGTGCCAGCGGAAGCCGCCGACCACGCAGTCTGCCGTCCGCCGGTGCTTCACCTTCACCATCGTGCGCTCGCCCTCGCGGTAAGGCGCGTCGAGGCGCTTCGCGATCACCCCGTCGAAGCCGGCGCCTTCGAAGCGATGGAACCAATCGACGGCCTGTCCGTGGCGGAACGTTGAAGGAGTCTGAACGAGCGGTGGCTCCGCGCCCTCGAGGAAGGCGATCAGGGCGTCGTGGCGGTCTCGCAGTGGCTCCTCTCGGAGGTCGCTCCGTCCGACGGCAAGCACGTCGAAGGCCACGAACGTCGCCGGGGTCTCCGCCGCGAGCCGGCGGATGCGCGACTCGGCGGGGTGCACCCGCTGCTGCAACAGTCCAAAGTCGAGGCCGTGAGCAGCCATGATCACGACCTCGCCATCGAGGACGACCGGGCCTCGGAGGAGTGGTGGGAGGCCATCGACGAGCTCTGGGAAGTAGCGGCCCAGGCTCTTGCTGTCGCGACTCTGGAGCAGGCACTCGCGGCCGTCCCAGAACAGGAGCACGCGAAAGCCGTCCCACTTCGGCTCATAGAGCCAGCCCTCGCCCTCGGGCACGCTCTCGGCGGGCCGCGAGAGCATCGGTCGAATCGGCGGCTGGAAGGGCAAGTCCATGACGGCTCCCCTCATCAGGTCGGTTTGCGCGAGTCGTGCGTCCGAGTCCACGCCAGGAGATCGTCGGCGCCGAGGGCGTTCACGACGCGCATGGCGCCGATGCCGTTCTCGGCCGCACGGGCGCATCCCCCGACCTTGCCAGCGAGCTCGCCCGGAGCATGCGCGTCGCTGTCGATACTGAACGCGCACCCGAGGTCGACCGCCATGCGGATCAGTCTCGATGGAGGATCGCGCCGCGCGGGCAGCGAGTTCACCTCGATCGCCTTGCCGAGACTCGCGCACCTCGTGAATACACGCTCCGCGTCGAACTCGGACTCCGGTCGATCGCGCTTCGATGTGCGCATACGCCCGGTGCAGTGCCCGAGGATGTCGAGGTGAGGATTCGCGACCGCCCGCAACAGGCGCTCGGTCATCGTGGCTCGCGGAGCGCGCAGCTGGCTGTGCACGCTGCCGACGACGACATCGAGTCGCGCCAGCAGGGACTCGTCCTGGTCGAGCGAGCCGTCCGCGAGGATGTCCACCTCGATGCCCGTGAGGATGCGAAACGGCGCGAGGTCGCGGTTCAGGGAAGCGACGACATCGAGCTGCTGCTCCAGGCGACTGGCGTCGAGGCCGTGCGCGATCTTGAGCGACGGCGAGTGATCCGTGAGCACGATGTAGTCGTGCCCCAGCTGCATTGCCCCCTCGGCCATCTCCGCGATCGAGGCACGACCGTCGGACCAGTTGGAGTGCACGTGGCAGTCGCCGCGGAGAAGGTCGAGCAGCGCGGTTCCGGGCGCAGCGGGCTCCGCGTCGAGTCGCGCCTCGAGTTGCTGGAGGTAGGCCGGTGCCTCGCCCGCCATCACCTCGGCAACCAGCGTGGCGGTCACCGGGCCGAACCCCGCCACGTCCGCAAGCGTCCGCGTTCTCACGCGGCGCGCGACCTCGGCGGCGTCGAGCTTCTCGAGGGCGGCGGCAGCGGTGCGGAAGGCGCGCGCTCGATAGGCCGACTCACCCAGTCGTTCGAGGAGGAACGCCACGCGCCTGAGCACGGCGGCGGCGTCGTGCTCGGCGGTCTCCCGGGAGGGCGGGCGGTCAGTCATCCTGGCGCGCGGTTCCCGCCGAGGGGGTTGTGGGCTTCCTGCGTCGACTCGGCTGCACGCGAGTGGGCTCGCCCGGTGCCTTCCGGAACTGGGGCGGCCAGGGCGCATCGGCCTGGCCCTCGGCGGCCTGTTGCCGCGCAAGCTCGAGGAGCGGAGCGAGATCGAATGCTTCCGCGTCGATGCCCGCGCCCGGGTCACCCAGGTCGCGCAGCCGCCGCGGCACGGTCTCGATGGTGAACGCGGCGGGATCGACCGTTGCCACCTCGTCCCACGCGAGCGCGCATGAGACGCGCGCGTCGGGGACCGCTCGCACCGAGTACGCCGACGCGACCGTGCGATCGCGCGCATTCTGGTTGTAGTCGATGAACACGCCGTGTCGTTCCTCCTTCCACCAGGCGGTCGTCGCGAGGCCAGGCGCTCGTCGCTCGACCTCGCGGCCCAGCGCAAGCGCAGCTCGGCGCACGTCGTCGAAAGTCCACTTCCGCTGGATGCGCACGTTGATGTGGATGCCGCGGGAGCCCGAGGTCTTGGGGAACGACTCGAATCCCAGCGTGCGCAACACCTCTCCGACGAGTAGCGCCACCTGTCGCACGTCATCCCAGCTCGCCTCGGGCGTGGGATCGAGGTCGACGCGCAGCTCATCGGGATGATCGACGTCGTCCGCGCGCACCGGCCACGGATTGAGATCCACACATCCGAGGTTCGCCATCCAGAGGATGTCGGCGACGTGCTCCGCCACCACGAGGTCGGCGGCGCGTCCGCTCGGGTAGGTGACGCGCGCGGTGCGTATCCAGGGAGGTCGATTCGTGGGGGCTCGCTTCTGAAAGAACGGCTCTTCGCCGATCCCATTCACGAAGCGCTTGAGCACGACGGGTCGGTGATGGACGCCGGTGAGCGCAGCCTCGCCCACGGCGAGGAAGTAGTTCGCGAGGTCGAGCTTCGTGTACCCGCGCTCGGGGAAGAACACCTTCTCGGGGTTCGTGATCGGGACCTCGCGATCCCCTGCCCGCAGGATGACGCTCCCTGGCATATCTGCTGCTCCGGCGCCCGCATCGAGCCTCCAATCACTCTATGCGAGGCGTTGAACCGACGTTCCTCCGAAGGAGGGGACGCTGGGACAGATAGTCTGTTGCGGTTATATAAGCGCATCGATATCCTCTGGGCCATGGACGTCTTCGGCGCTGTTGCGGAACCCACCCGTCGCGCGGTGCTGGACCTCCTGGCGACGCGCGAGCGCTCGGCGGGCGAGCTTGTCGCAGCGTTTCCCGGGCTGACGCAACCAGCGGTGTCCCGGCATCTGCGGATCCTTCGCGACGCCCGACTGGTGGACGTGCGCCCCGAGGGGGCACGTCGCCTGTACTCGCTCAGGCCGGATGCGATGGCGGAGCTCGACCAGTGGCTCCAGACCTACCGGCGCTTCTGGGCCGAGCGACTCGACGACCTCGAGTCGCACCTCGACTCACGTGCCCGCCACGGCAGCTCGGGGGAGTCGAGGTGAACACAGCGGACGGGACACTCGTGATCGATGGCGAGGTCGCGCTCATTCGCTTCGAGCGGCGACTCAGCCACCCAATCGCGGACGTGTGGGCGGCCGTGACGGACCCGGAACAGCTTGGGGCCTGGCTGGGCGAAGGCGTGGTTGAGCCTCGCGCGGGCGGCCGGCTCCAGCTCCGCGCCCCGTCGGGAGCGCCGCCCGAGCGGCAGCTCGCGATCGCGGGACGAGTCCTGACATGGGAACCGCCGCACGTGTTCGAGCATGAGTGGGTTCAGCCGGGGCTCGACGTCTCGGTCGTCCGATACGAGCTCGAACGCGCCGGCGCCGGAACCATCCTCAGGCTGACGCACCGCCGCACCGTCGGCTCGGTGGCGGTTGGCGGCAGGGCCGGCTGGCACGCCTACCTCGATCGCCTCGCGGCCCACCTCGACGGGCGGCGCGTGCCGGCATGGTCGGAACGGCGGGGCCAGGTGCAAGAGTTGTATGACGAGGCTCCGATTGGCGGAGCGACCACGGCATGAACGAACGGACGAGGTGCGTGCAATGACTCCAGGCGTCACCGAACGTGGCTACGCACATGCCGAGCTGCTCGCCGATACCGCGTGGCTCGCGGCGCAGCTCGCCGATCCCCGGGTGCGCGTTGTCGATGCGCGCGGCGAGAAGGAGTACGCGGAGGGACATATCACCGGCGCCGTACACCTCGATGGCTTCGGCAGCGGCATTCCGCGCGACGAACGGGGCGACATGGGCTCGCCCGAGGAGTGGGCCGACCGCGTCGGTGCGATGGGCATTGGCAACTACACGACGGTGGTCGTGTGCGACGCACCGAGCCAGCGCATGGGGATGGTTGCCTGGACCTTCCTCTACTACGGGCACCCGGACGTGCGCATCCTCGACGGCGGTATGACGAAGTGGCTCGCCGAGGGCCGCCCGCTCGATGCCCAACAGCCGGAGTGGCCACGGGAAGCGTACGTCGCGACGCCCATCATGAGTGTCTACTGCTCGCTCGACGAGGCGAAGGCAGGCGTGGGGCGCGATGACTTCGTGTTCTGGGACACGCGCTCGAACTCCGAGTACACCGGCGACGAGGCTGGCTTTCGTGCGCCTCCGCGCCCGGGACACATCCCCGGCGCGGCACACCTCGAGTGGACCGAGCTGCTCGATCCCGAGACCCGCACCCTGAAGCCTGCCGCGGAGCTCGAGCACCTGCTCGAATCGCAGGGCATTACCAGGGATAAGCAGGTGGCGAGCTACTGCAACGGCGGCGCCCGAGGTGCGCTCGGTGGCTTCGTGTTGCGGGTGCTCGGCTACGACCGAGGACAGGCCTATGCCGGCTCCTTCGCGCAGTGGTCGAGCCAGGCCGACACTCCTGTGGACCGCTGACGGCTCGTTCCTGGCGGGGATTCAGGCCTCGATAGGTGAGCGCGCTCCCGAGCAAGGCGATGACGAGGCCAATCACGAGCCACTTCGTGTCGCCCGACATGAAGCTGCCCGCGAGCACGCCGGCGCCCTGCAATGCCCAGACGGTTCCCACGAGGACGAGCAGCAGTCCGACGATCGTGATGAGCTTCGACACTCACGCCCGTCCCTTCCTGACCATGCGGTAGGCATTCAGGCCGAGGTATACGTCCGTGCCCTCAATCTGCTGGTTGCCCCGGGTGGAAGCGACGATGCGCGTCTTCTTGCTCGAGGACAGGCCCTCGTCGCCGTCGAGAGGGAAGCGCACCACGACCTCGTTGCCCTCGACGGTGATGGTCACGGCCATGATCACTCCATTCGATCCACGGTGGGGATCGAGTGTCGCGCGCGTCTCCAGCGGGCGCACGCCTCGGACCGGCACGCGGATCACGGTCGGGTCTGGTAGCGTCGGGCCGTGGAGCAGGGGGTGAAGGTGCGACTCGGACTGCTGACGGGGATGGGGAACGACTGGCGGGAGTCGCTCGCGAAGATCCAGGTGGCCGATGACCTCGGCTACGAGATGGTCGTGAGCCCCGAGGCGTGGAACGTCTCGGCGCTGCCGTTTCTCGCGGTGCTGGCGACGAACACGACGCGCATCCAGATCGGCACGTCGATCGTCAACTGTTTCTCGCGCACGCCCGCGGCGCTCGCGCAGGAGTTCGGCGCGCTCGATGTGCTCTCGGGAGGCAGGATGGTGCTCGGCCTCGGCTCCTCGGCGGAGTACGTGGTGGAGCACTTCCATGGGGTCCCGTTCAAGAAGCCGCTGCGGCGCCTCCGTGAGTACGTCGAGATCTTCAATACGCTGATCAGCGGCGCGCCCCTCAACTACGAGGGCGAGATCTTCCATCTTGCGCGGGGCTTTCGACTCGAGTACGAGCGGCCGCGCGACCACGTCCCGGTGTACCTCGCCTCGATCACGGCGAAGTCGATCATCCAGACGGGCGAGATCGCCGACGGACTCTTTCCGATCCACTGGCCGATGCACCAGTTCGACGAGCTGCGGACGCTGCTCGCCGAGGGAGCACGAAAGGCGGGGCGCGATCCAAACGCCGTCGACCTCGCGGTGCAGACGTACCACTTCGTCCTTGATGGGACGAACGACGACGAGCAGTGGCGCGCGGCCCGACGACCGCTCTGGCACTACATCAACCGGATGGGCAACTTCTACTGGCAGATGCTCGAACGGCATGGGTTCGAGGACGAGGTCAACGCCTCGAGGCGTGCGTGGGCGAGTCGCGACGCCGAGGGCGCGCTGATGGCGGTCTCGGAGCGGATGGTCCGCGAGATCGAGGTGATCGGGCCGATCGAATCGGTGAAGGAGCAGCTCGAGGAGCGGGCGCGACTCGGCGCGTCGCTGCAACTCCTGCACATGCCGCCGGGTGATACCCCCGAGGTGGCTCGACACCTCGAGGCGCTGATTCGCTAAGCGGGGTCCCGTGAGCGGGAGCGGACGGCGGGCTGCTCCACGCGCACGGGCGATGCTTGCGGGAGCGGCGCCGTCGTCGGTGTTGCCGTCAGACCTCGCGTGCCGACCCGGTCCGGGATCCCGAGGACGAACGCCATCGTCACGACGTTGACCAGGGCAAGCCCGAGGAACGCTGTCTCGAGACCTGCGGCCTCGCTTGCCCCGCGCGAGGCGACGAGCACGACGACCGCGGTGCCGAGCGTGCCGCCGAGCGAGCGGAACATACCTCGAATGCCAGTGATGGCGGCAATGCTCTCGGGCGCCAGCTCGATCGCGGCGTTGTTCGCCGCGGGACCCGAGAACCCGAACGCGAGCCCGCTCAGCCCGACGATGATCGAGAGGTACGCGAAATCCGGGATCGCGACGCCGCCGATGCGCACATCGTGCAGCCCGAGCGCGAGCACGACGAGCGACACGGTCATGCCGATGAGCCCGAGCCAGATCGGCTTCCGATACCCGGTCCGCGGCAGGAGGTAGGCTGCGCCCGAGCTCGCGAGGATCATCATCACCGCGCGTGGCGTCAGCAGGATCCCGCTCTCCTCGTGAGACATCCCGTAGCCCACCTGTGCGTACAGCGGGATGAAGGAGAACAGCCCAAAGATACCCGCGCCGTAGAAGAAGTTCAGCGTGTTCATGAAGGCGAACTCGCGACGGCGCAGGAGCTTCAGGTCGACGAGAGGTTCGGCGACACGCGACTCGACGCGAAGGAAGAAGAGCGTTCCCACCACCGCGACCGCAAGGCTCACGGCGATCACCGCGAGGTTGGGAGCGGTGTCGCGCTGGCTCACCTCGGTGAGCGCATAGACGACGCCGAGGACCGCGATTGCCATCAGGACGGCGCCGGCAGTATCGATGCCGCGCCTGCCTCGCCGAGCGGATGCGGGCATCACGAACAGCGCGAACGCCACGACGAGGGCGATCAGCGGACCGTTCATGTAGAAGGTCCAGCGCCACCAGACGCGCTCCACGATCAACCCGCCGAGCGTCGGACCGATGATCGAGCCGATCGGGAAGATCGATGAGATCATGCCGATCGCCTGCGCGCGGTTGGTGGGAAACGCATCGCCCACGATGCCGTACGCCGAGGGCAGCAGGCTGCCGCCCGCGAGACCCTGGACCGCCCTCGCGGCGATGAGCACGTAGACGTTCGGGGCCATTCCCGCCGCGACGCTCGCCAGGCCGAAGAACACGAGTCCCCCGACGAAAACGGTGCGCCGGCCGAGTTCGTCGCTGAGCTTCCCGGCGATCGGCATCGAGACGGCCTGCGCGAGCGTGAAGATCGTGATGACCCAGCCGACCCAGCGCAGGGGCGCGTTCAGGCTCGTGATCATGTCCGGGAGCGCCACCGACACGGTGGAGCCCTGCATCGAGGAAACGAGCAGGGCGAACGAAATCAGCGTGAAGAGAACAAACCGCCGTCTGTCAGGCACGGGCCTGCCGTTCTAGCGTGAGCGGGAGGGCTGGGCAGGACGTCGAATGCGCCCGTTGGTGATCTTACCTTAACGCATAGGTGAGATTATCGCCAGCCCGTGGCCTCGAGAGCAGGACGTTGGAACCTCACACGAAGCCCAGCTGCTCGAACGGGGCGCCGAGGATCGGCGAGGCGGCAGCGTCGAGCCAGCGTTCGATGATCGTGGCGTAGACCCGTCGGAAGTCGGTCGTGTACCGCAGGTTGCGGTTGTCGTCGAGCTGCGTGAGCGACACCGTGTCGCCGTACAGGCCGCCATGGACCTGTTTTCCGAGCACGAAGAGCGGCGCCGCCGTGCCGTGATCGGTGCCGCCCGAGGCGTTCTCCTCCACGCGGCGGCCGAACTCGCTCCAGGTGACCACGAGCACATCGTCTGCCTGGCCGTGCGCCTCGATGTCCGCCTGGAACGCCGCGAGGCCCTCAGCCAGGGTCTTGAGGAGCTCACCGTGCTCGGGGCCCTCCTTCGCGTGGGTGTCGAAGCCGCCGAGCGTGATGTGTCCGACACGCAGCGGCTGCCCGCTCGCGATGATCGAGGCGAGGAGCTGGAGACCCGAACCGAACGGCGTCTCCGGGTACTTCACCGCCGGGACGTAGCTCGTGGCCGCGGCCCGAACCTTGCCCGACACCTCGATCGCTTCGTCGATGCTGGTTTCGAGGAGGGCGGCGTACGGCGCGGACGTGGGGTATGACTCGTAGAGCTTGAGCAGGGCCTCCTGCCGGTGTGCGGCGTCCGGGCCGCTCAGGACGGGCCGGTAGATGTCTGGGTTGTTCACCGCGAGGACGCGTGTGTTCCCCGTGGTCAGCTCGGCCGGGGCGGAGGTCCCGACTCGGAATCCGGTGAACGGGTCGTGGGACTGCGCTTCGACTTCGTCCAGGTAGCGCCCGAGCCAGCCACCGAGGAGCTTGCCGCTCGGGTCGCCCGTTTGCCAGATGTGCATCGAGGTGAAGTGCGACAGGTTGGGGTTCGGATAGCCGACGCCCTGCACGACCGCGAGTTGCTTCGAGGACCAGAGCGGCTCCAAGGGTGCGAGCGACGGGTGCAGTCCCAGCCGATCGTCGACCCGGATCAGCTGGTCGTCGGCGATTCGGATGGCCGGGCGGCGCTTGCGGTACTCGTTGTCGCCGAACGGGACGAGCGTGTTGAGCCCGTCGTTGCCGCCCGCGAGCTGCACGAGGATGAGCTTCTTCCCGGGGCGTTCTGCTGCCGA